>CAWHJM010000031.1:0-32234 GCA_963829615.1 uncultured Chloroflexia bacterium | reverse complement strand
GGATACACCCTGGCTCAACTGGAAGACCGACCTGCTCGGCGGGCTGGCTGCCGGGCTATTGCTAACCTTTGTCCAAAGCACCCACTGGACTGGGCCGAAGTCGCGTATGTTCCTGCACGGCGCGGCGATGATGGTCGCTTTCCCGGTCATTATGTTGGGACTGCGCTACTATCATCCGTATGGATGGTTGGGGGCTTTCGATGCTGTTTACATTTCTTCTGACACTGTTTGCCAGTTTGATCATTGCGCTGATCGATTATCGGGAGATGTACTTGCAGGATTAATACAAATCCACCGCAAAGGGCGCCAAGATCGCTAAGAAAAAAGAAAAGACTTTGCGCACTTTGCGTGCTTTGCGGTTCAGTTCTCAAAAATTCACGAAGGTTCAGCATTCAAGCTCAGATAGAACTTTCTCCATTACCTCCACCAAAAAATCTGCATTCTCCTCATCGAACGGCATCGGCGGCCGGATCTTGATCACGTTGTGATAGGGCCCATCCGTGCCGAGCAGGATGCCGTGCTCGCGCATGCGGTTCATCACATAGGCGGCTTCTTCGGCGGCGGGTTCGAGTGTTTCGCGGTCGCGCACCAGTTCCACGCCCAGGAACAGGCCGGAGCCGCGCACATCGCCGACCAGCGGATAACGCTCTACGAAGGGGCGCAGACCCTGCCAACATGCGCTCGCCCACGCTGCCGGGCGTGTTCCTGCAAATTCTCATCCAAAACCACGTTCAACACCTCCAGCCCCACCGCACACGAGACCGGGTTCCCGCCGAAGGTGGTGAAGTATTCCATGCCGTTGTGGAAGGCGTCCGCGATCTCGGGCGTGGTGATGACCGCGCCCAGCGGATGTCCGTTGCCGATGGGTTTGCCCAGCACCACGATGTCGGGTGTCACGCCCTGCATCTCGAAGCCCCAGAAGTGCGTGCCAACGCGCCCGAAGCCGGTCTGCACGTCATCGACGATGCACAGCCCACCCGCGGCGCGCACGTAGCGGTAGACATCCGCCAGGTAGCCGGGCGGCATGACGATCTGCCCGCCCACGCTGGGCAGCGACTCGGCGATGAAGCCTGCCAGCCCGCGGCCCTTCGCTTTCAACCTTTCGGTGATCTCCAGCACGTGCCGGGCATACTTCGCGCCTGCCTCCGGATCATCGCGTTTGTATGCGCCGCGGTAATCGTCCGGGATGGGCGCGATGTGCACCCAGTCGGGCGTGCCCGTCCCGCCGGGGCCGTTGTGTTTGTACGGGCTGATGTCGATCAGCGTGTTGGTGTTGCCGTGATAGGCCGCCTCCAGAACGATCATGTCGCGCTGGCCGGTGTAGGTCCGCGCCAGGCGCAGCGCCAGTTCGTTGGCCTCGCTGCCCGAGTTTACGAAGAAGCACACGCTCAACGGCTCTGGCAGCAGGGAGGTCAGCTTATCGGCGTAGCGCAGGATGTTATCGTGCAGGTAGCGCGTGTTGGTGTTGAGCACGCCCATCTGCCGTCGCGCTGCCGCCACCACGCGCGGGTGGTTGTGTCCCACGTGCGCCACGTTGTTGTACGCGTCCAGGTATTTGCGGCCCTCGTCGTCGAACAGATACTGCTTCCAGCCGCGCACGATCTTGAGCGGCTGGCGGTACGAGATGCTCAGGTTGCGTCCCAGTCGCTGGCGACGCTTTGCCAGCGTTTCAGCTTTGTCCGGTTCGCGCGGCGGGAATTTTTCAGACGGGATGCCCAGAGATCAAATTTGGATCGGGACACAAGCTTAGCCAAACATTTCTTTGACTTGGACGGGCGACGCCGGGGAAATCGGTGCCCAATTCCAATAGATCGGTGATGACCTGGAAGTGCAGGTGCGGACTCCAACCCCCATTCGCATCGGACTCGCCCATAGCTGCCAGCCGTTCCCCTTTCTTGATCCTTTGCCCAGAGCTGATTCCGTTCAAGGATTCGCGGCTCAGGTGTCCGTAGAAGCGTGTAAAAGGTTGGATGTTCTTCGCTCTTGTGCTCCAGAACAATGACCGGGCCATAATCTTGTGGCGCGTTGTTATCGGCGAAGGCATACACCGTCCCTGCCAGCGGCGCGTAGACGGGTGTGCCCGCCGGAGCAAATAAGTCGATGCCCAGATGGATGGTGCGGTATTCGTCAGTGACTTTGTCCCCGGTGGCAAAGGCGGGCGATGTGTAGAAGTAACGTGCTTCGTCATAGCGACCGATGCCAACCTGCGCGCCTGCTTCTGCGATGGCGGCATTGATGCGCGGCGTCAGGTGCGATGCAGTGTTTTTGGCGGGGTCACTGTCCAGCAGCGGACTGGAAACGCTCAGGTCGAGGACCGTGATAGGACCAGCTTGCAGGTCGAAGTCCAGGGGCGATGCGAACTCGTCTGCATGGGAAGTCAGCCAATCTACGATTTTCTCGCTGGCGGGGAAGGGTGTCAGGCCGCAGGCGTCCCGAAAAACGGCTTCCGCAAAGCGTGGATGGATGGCGGCCAGTTTGGGCAGTGTCTCGCGGATGGGCGTCTGGCTGATGCCCAAGTATTCATTGTCCGGCTGGCCGGCCTGCTGCTCGGCGGCGATGCAGGCGCTCATGCACAGGCGCATGTTGACCAGACCGAAGAGCGCAGCCAATTCATTCTCCGTGAGCGGATGGGCTGCTGTGATAACCCCGGACGATGTGCGCGGCGGTTGCCAGCGGATCGGGTTTGCCAAGGATGGCATAGGCGATGGCCACCGCCAGGTCACCGACGGTGTAGGAATGGACCATGTCGCCAAAGTCGATCAAGCCAACGATGGATCTGATTTTTGGTGTACGGTCATCCCCGCCGCCAGCGATCAGGTTGTAGTCGTTGGCATCGTTGTGGATGATGCTCTTGGGTAAGGTGGACAGCAGGGGAGCAGTGTGTTGTTCGAAATCGGAAGCAAGCTTGAGAACGGTTTCGCGAAGTGTTTCGATCCTGGATAAGTTTTCATTTCTTGTGGACGATTTCCAGTCCATTGACCAAATCCCAGTGGAAATCGCGGTGCAGGGCAGGCTGATCGAAGCCATGCTAAGGCGTTAGTGAGTTGACCGATTTTGTAGCCCAAATCATATAGCAGTTCATTGGAATGCCGTTTGACATTTCCCAGCGGCGTGCCGGGCAGGTAGGTCACCAGCCGGATGAAATGTGTTTTACCATCCTGCGACTTCACGATTGTGATCTCCTCGCCATTTGCGGTTTGCACGATATGCGGACAAAATGAGATGTGTTTTGCCAAATATCCCATGACTTGGTTCTGGGCTTCGAGCATGGCGCGTTTTTCTGTCCCGTTGGCAATTTTGAGCACGAAGCGCTTACCGGCTTCAGTTTGCAGGAGAAAGTTTTGGTCGCGTTCGCTGGGCAAGGATTTTGCAGATACGTTCAAGTTGTATAATGTTTGTGCGAGTTGGACAGCATCGTCAAGGCTGAAGGCTGGGGCGTGGTCGAGGATGGACATTCGGGAAATTCTCCTTGTTTTGTTTACTTGTGTTTGGAAATGCCTTGAAATGCGTAAACTGTTTGTTCTTGAATAAATTGACAACATATATAACTGTTTGATATTGTTGGGAACCAACGCAGGCATTGTACTTGGAATTTTATGGAAAAGGCAGCTAACAAACTACATGGAATCCATCAACAATTTTCGCGACTTCGGCGGTTATAGGACTCAAAACGGGACTCGTCTAAAAGAAGGATTGCTCTACCGCAGCGGTGATCTTTCAAAAGCCACAGATGCAGATCTCGAGTACATCGCTTCACTGGGGATTAAAACGGTTTGTGATTTACGTTCAGAACTTGAACGCCGGAAAGAGCCGGACCGAGTCCCGACTGCCAGGCCATTCACGTTTTTCAACATCCCTATGCGCCCAATCATTGACTACCACGGGCGTTCCCTGCGACGCCTGTTTTCTCTGATGTTCGGCGGCGAGCGCAAGGTGGACTATGTGGCTGAGTCTTATCAAGCCTACCGTGAGTATGCCACCTACTATCTTCCTCAGTTAAAAGCCTTATTTCAGCGCATCTCAAACCCCGTGAACCTGCCTGTGCTGATCCACTGCTCAGCGGGTAAAGACCGCACGGGCGTGGTCTCCAGTCTGATACAGTTGGTATTGGGGGTCCCGTTCGAAGCTGTGATGGATGATTATCTGAAGACCAATGACAATCTAAACGCTTATAAAGAAGATGTATTTCGGAAACTGAGCAAACTGGGCTATTTTGGTGTCCCCTGGAAGAAACTGTATGCCCCGCTATTTGCCGCGCGCGCTGATTTTTTAGATGCTGCTCTGGAGCAGGTTAAGGAAGAATTTGGCGAGGTAGATGGATGGTTCCGGCGTGGTTTGGGTTTCCTGGAAAAAGAGCAGTTAGCCTTGCTGACTGTTTTCACTGACAAGCTCGAATAACGCCGTTCAAACAAGCTTCATATGATCATTTATCGGACTGGCTGCCTTGCTCTCGATGTTGGGCTCATCTGCGCCGAAGAAGGCGATCCACTGGATATTTGCGCGTCTCGGGCGTGAAATATGTGGGGTATAATGTTTCGGACAAAAAAGAGGTAATTATGGATATATATAATCGAGAGGCTTATTCTGTAGACGTGGGAACTCGCTTGCGCCAGTTGCGTGAGGAGAGAAATATGTCCATGCGTTCATTGGCTACTGCAAGTGGTTTATCGGCCAATGCATTAAGTATGATTGAACGTGGCAAAACCTCGCCTTCGGTGAGTACGTTGTACAAACTGGCTGATGCCATGGGCGTGCCAATCACCACTTTTTTTGGGGAACAAACCACTAAACAGCAGGTTATATTCATTCGTTCACAGGAGCGCCCTCGTGTATCCTTTTCGAGAGGGGTATGGGAAGGTCTTGGTGGCGAGCAGTTTTCGGGGCGGGTTGAACCGTTCATGCTTACGCTTGAAAACGGGGCCAGTAGTGGTCCCCACACCATAACTCATAGTGGACACGAATTCGTTTTCTGCATACGGGGTCAATTGGAGTATTTTGTGGAGAAGCAAGTTTTCACACTTGGGCCCGGTGATAGCCTGTTGTTTGCAGCTCAGTTGAACCACCGCTGGCGCAACCCCGGCGGAATGGTGACCAATGCCCTTGTCGTTCTTTCTGGATTTTCTGAAGATGAACTACCGCATGTGATGCACTGGAAAAAGGGTAGTTGAAAATGCAAAAGACGCTGCTTCGAAAGCGGCGTCTTTTTATCAGCGGGGGATTGGGATCCGAGTTTCAGAGAGTGTCAGGCGTACATACCCCAGTCAAGAGCGGACGGGTCTTCCATCATTGAGAAATCCCATGGCTCCATGCCCATCTCAATGGTGACGGGCTTGTTCAATGCTTCCACGGCTTTTTCGCGAGTCATTTCAAGCATGGCCGGACCATACGGGCAGAAAGGTGTGGTAAGGATCATCTTCATCCGGGCGACGTCATTTTCAATTTCGACATCTCGCACCAGACCAAGCTGGATGATGTTCATTCCAATTTCGGGGTCAACCACTTCTGATAGTTTTTCTCGGACGTGCTCGACAATGTCAGGATGCGTCTCGTGGATTGTCCAGGTAATTTGATTGGTTTCCTTTTCATCACTCATTGGTACCTCTACTAATTTTTGACCGTAGCAGCAGGTTGAACAATATAGGTGCATTGAGTGCTACCATCCAGAATGCATTGCACCTTCTCTGCAGGAACGGCCAACATCTTTGAAATCAAGGTTTGGTCTACAGTACAGACTTCGGGGTGACTCTGTCCGATTTGCAAATAAGGACAGGTAATCTCATGGATTTTATATTGTCCTCCATCCTTTTCCCATTCAACGGTGAAGCCTTCCTCAGCCAGCAAATTGCTGATCAGTTCCAGTCGCTCTTCCATGCTCAAGCCTTGCATTTGCTCGGCATATTCAGCAGCCAGGCCTGTGGCCATTTCTGCAAACAGTTTGCTAACCATCGGCCCCGGCAGGGTTGACTTTAATTGGTCGAGAAGCCGCGAAGTCAGGCGCAGGTAGCGCGTAGGAAATTTTTCCATGCCGTGCTCGGTGAGCGAGTAGATCAAACGCGGACGCCCAACACCGTGTCGCTCTTCCTCCGCGGCAACCAGACCTTCGACCTGTAAGTTGGTCAGGTGGTGACGCACCGAAATGGGATTAATTCCAACAGCCTCGGCCAGGTTATTAATGGTTGAGCCAGGCTTTCTGAGCAAAGTTTGTAAAATTCGATCTCTTGTACTTTTCATGGTTTTGATTTTTCCCTTTCCCAAGGGGTAGGGGAAAGATAGGGTTAGGACCTAATTGCGAGTATATCAGTCCCCTTTTGTTCTGTCAATATTATAGATAAATATCATAAAAATCAGGAGTTGCACTCTTGAAAGAGAGAAGCCCGAAAATAAAGGTGGCGTACGTAGCACGCCACCCTTATTTTCGGTATCCTTTCACAAACTGCATAAATCTTAAAACTTTAATGGTTGCCGAAATTCTTGGGTGGTAAAGACTGCAGATAAATGTATACTGCGCGCAATTCGTCATCAGACATGTGCCGGTAGGATTTCCAGGGCATGTAATCCGGGTTAATGGTACGCCCGTGTTTTTTGCCGGTCTTGATGATCTCGATGAAGCCTGCTTCTCCCCAGGTTGGAAGACGGCTACCCTTGCCGGATGTCAGATTTGGGGCAGACGGCCATTCTGGCGGGAATCCGGGAATTTCCCCGCCAGACAACGTCAGACCATGGCAGACTTTGCAGGATAGGGCCAGATATTCACCATACTCAGGGGTAATACCAGGCTGCGGGGGGACCGGGCGTGGCGCATCGTGGGGAATCAATTCAGCCGGCAAGAAGGTAATTTCTTTGGTGATGCTCATTACGATTTGTCCCGTGATCGATAGTTTGCTGATCGGCATTTCGTTATCTACCGGTTTGACGCTGCGGATGTAGGCAAGCACGTTCCCCAAATCCAGATCACTCAAGTAATAGAACTCTGTAGAGGGCATAAAGAGTAACGGTGTCCCGTCGGGACGGACGCCATGCCGGATGGACCGAAGCAAGTCCTTGTCCGTGCGCTGCGTGCCGATGCCGCCTTTACCGGTTGTCAGGTTGGGCGTGATAACCTGCCCGATGGCTGGATTGTCCATATAAACCAGTCCCTGTAATTGCTCGCCATGGCAGGCCTCGCAGCCGCGATACTGGAAAATGCGCTTTCCCTCAACGAGCGACTCTTGATCTGTGGGAATTGCGACCGATTCTTCGGAGATCTGGTAAACGTGTTTCAAGCGCGATTCGCCGAGCATATAAAAAACAAAAATGACGAGAATGATAACGCTTGCTAATCCACCAAACACGATCCCGACCCATTTCAACATTGATTTCATCGCATCTCTCCAACTCAAATATAGGTTGAGTATACAAGAAATCGTACTGGTTGTAATTATTTTTGTTACATAAAAAGTCTGCCTCACAGAGGGTGGCTCTCGTAATCAAGGATTGAAGTGATTAACGAAAAAAGGCACCCCAATTTGGGATGCCTTGACCTGGAAAGTAGGGTTTATATCTAATTTGCTTTGACGACGATTGAGATTAAAATTGTCCATGGCCTTAGTTTGAACTGCGAACGTTAAAAACATCGACTTTTTGTAAATAATATGTCAGAAAGGCCAAAATTGCCCAATTAATATACTAGAAAAATATCATAAATATTGACATATTCCATCCACTTTGCTATAATCTGTCTTGTGACAACTTCCGCCCCCTGGCGGCGATTTTTTTGCAAGGAGTATCTATGTCTGAACTGGTCGTCAAGAACCTGCACGTCAATATTGAAGACAAGGAAATCTTGAAAGGTCTTGACCTTACTGTTAAACAGGGTGAGATTCATGCCATTATGGGTCCCAACGGGACGGGCAAGTCTACGCTGGCTTATACGTTGATGGGACATCCCAGCTATGAAGTGACCGCCGGAGAAGCCTGGTTCAAGGGTCAGAATATCCTCGAACTCGCGCCGGACGAGCGTTCGCGCATGGGCCTGTTCCTGGCTTTCCAATATCCGGTGGCCATCCCTGGTGTGACTGTAGCCAACTTCCTGCGTACCGCTTTGAATGCTCGTCGAAAGGCTGAAAACCCGGAAGACAAAGGAATTCCCATTCCCGAGTTTCGCAAGATGCTTAAGGAGCAGATGTCTCTGCTCAAAATGGATTACAACGTAGCTGGGCGTTATCTTAACGACGGCTTTTCAGGCGGTGAAAAGAAACGGGCCGAGATTTTGCAGATGGCTGCCCTTAAACCAGAAATCGCCATTTTGGATGAAACAGACTCAGGCTTGGATATTGATGCGCTGCGCATCGTCGCGGATGGCGTCAATGCCTTGATGGGATCGGATATGGGCGTGCTGGTCATCACGCATTACCAGCGTCTTCTGAACTACATCAAGCCAGATTTCGTCCATATCATGTTGGACGGCAAGATCGTCGAATCCGGCGGTCCTGACCTGGCTTTGCATTTGGAAGAGCAGGGATACGATTGGGTGCGCGAAAAGTATGAGGATGTAGCAGCGTAATTCACCATAGAGACCACAAAGTTCACCGAGATTTATTAAGAGATACTCCGTGTACGCTGTGGTAAAAACTTGAGAGGTAACAATGAGTGACGAGAAACTCCTCGAAGATATTGGACAATATAAATACGGTTTTCACGACTCTGAAGAAAATTATATCTTCAAAGCCAAAAGGGGTCTCAGTCGTGAGATTGTGGAACAGATTTCTGCCATGAAGGGCGAGCCGCAATGGATGCTCGATTTCCGCTTGAAGGCCTATGAGCATTTTCGGAGCCGCCCGATGCCCACCTGGGGGCCCGATCTTTCCGGCCTGGACCTGGAAAATATTTTTTACTACGTCAAGCCGACCCAGGGCAGCGAAAAGAATCTGGGATGATGTGCCCGATGACATCAAGAACACCTTTAACAAACTGGGCATCCCCGAAGCCGAGCAGAAATTCCTGGCAGGCGTGGGCGCGCAGTACGAATCCGAGATGGTCTATCACTCCATCCAGGAACATCTTGAAAAGCAGGGCGTGATCTTCCTTTCGATTGAAGATGGTCTGCGCCAGCACCCTGACCTGTTCCGTGAATATTTCGGCACGGTCATCCCGATCGAAGATAATACCCTGGCCGCGCTCAACAGCGCTGTCTGGTCGGGCGGGTCGTTCGTGTATGTTCCCAAAGGCGTCAAAGTAGACTTGCCTTTGCAGGCTTATTTCCGCCTGAACATCGCCAACGTCGGACAGTTCGAGCGCTCGCTTATCATTGTGGATGAAGGCGCGCAAGTGCATTACGTGGAAGGCTGTACCGCTCCACAGTACACTACCGACTCATTCCACTCCGGCGTGATCGAGATCGTGGTCAAGAAGGGCGCGCGTTCGCGCTATACCACCATCCAGAACTGGTCTACCAACGTCTACAACCTGGTGACCCAGCGTGCCAAAGTGTTCGAAAACGGTACGCATGAATGGGTGGATGCCAACCTGGGCTCCAAAGTCACCATGAAGTACCCATCCTGTTACCTGATGGAGCCGGGCGCGCACGGCGAAATGCTTTCGATGGCCTTCGCAGGCGCGGGACAGACGCAGGATGCTGGCAGCAAGATGTATCACTTTGCGCCTAACACCACCAGCAAGATTACATCCAAGTCCATCAGCAAGGCTGGTGGGCGTGCCTCCTATCGTGGCCTGATCAGGGTTTATAAAGGAGCCAAGGGTGTCAGGTCCAATGTGGTTTGCGATGCGTTGCTGCTTGACCCGCAATCACAGTCGGATACCTATCCCTATATCGAAATTGACGAAGACGACGTCACCATTGGTCACGAGGCCTCGGTCTCCAAGGTAGGTGATGAGCAGCTCTTCTATCTCCAATCCCGCGGCTTGAGCCAGGAAGAGGCGATCACCATGGTTGTCTCTGGCTTCATCGAACCGCTGGTCAAAGAACTGCCCATGGAATACGCCGTCGAAATGAACCGCCTGATCCAGTTGCAGATGGAAGGTTCAGTATAGGATAATTTTCGCCATTAGCGGAGCCTCGAACGGCGGCGTTGCGCCGTCTCGAAACCGCAATCAAGGGTCACGTAGAGCGCCGGCTGCACTGCGTTCCGCGCAATGAGCGGTGGAGATAATACATGACAGACAAACCCAAAGTAGTTGTATCAAGAACAAGACGGACAGACTCAGCCACCCGTGACTTTAACTTCACGCAGAGCGACATCCTTGCTGTGGGCGACCCCACGCTCGCTTCTTACCGGACCCAGGCCTGGGACGCATTTAAGCGCCTGTCCCTGCCGAAGACGACCGAAGAAGCCTGGCGTCGTACAGACCTGCGCAACCTGCCGGTCGATTCATTTGTATTACCACGGGAAGGTGCGTATAATGACCTGCCTTCCGTGCCCGCAGATTTACTCAAGCCCCTGGTCGCCGATCAGCATGGCGGACAGATCGTGCTTACACCCGGCGGCGCTCAAATCGACTTGGATGAGTTGATTGCAAAGCAAGGTGTCATTTTCACCGATTTGAAGACCGCGCAGGAGAAATACCCCGAACTCGTAGGGCGTATTCTGGGCGAAGTCGTCAAGCCGGAAGAAGGAAAATTTGCCGCGCTGGCAGGCGCGCTGGCGCAAAATGGAATTTTTCTCTATGTGCCAAAGAACGCACAGGTGGAACAGCCGTTGCACAGCATCCTGTGGGGACCCGGGGCTTTTGCGCACATCTCGCATTTGCTGGTGCTTGTAGATGAAGGCGCTTCCGTGACTTATGTTCACGAGTCCGCCTCGCCGACCGAAACCGGTGTGGATACCCTGCACGCCGGCATCGTCGAGATCAAGGTCGAGCAGGGCGCTAGTCTGAAATTTGTTGAACTGCAGTCCTGGGGCAAGCACGTCTGGAACTTCAGCCATGAGCGCGCGCACGTAGAACGTGATGCCAACCTGGATTGGATCTTTGGTGCCATCGGCTCACATCTGACCAAGAACTTTACCGAGCTTGACTTGGCCGGTCAGGGTTCAACGGGCCGTATGTCCGGTTTCTACTTTACCGATGGCAACCAGCACCTCGACCACGATACCCAGCAGAACCATTTTGCGCCCAACACTACCAGCGACTTGCTGTTCAAGGGTGCGCTCAAAGGCAAGAGCCGTTCGGTCTGGCAGGGCATGATTTACGTTGCGCCTGGTGCGCAAAAAACGGATGGCTATCAGGCCAACCGCAACTTGATCCTTGACGAGCACGCCCGCGCTGATTCCATTCCTGGCCTTGAAATTTTGGCCGATGATGTCCGCTGTACGCACGGCGCAACGGTTGGGAAGATGGAAGAAGAGCCGCTCTTCTACCTGAAGTCGCGCGGCATCCCGCAAAAGGAAGCGGAGCGCCTGATGGTGGAAGGCTTCTTTGACCCGATTATGCAGCGTATCCCTTTTGAAGGTGTAAGGGAACGCTTTCAGGCTGCAATTCTTCAGAAAATGATGGGTGAGTAGTCTCTGGCGGGGGTGCCAGTCTCTGAATTTGAATCCCATTTTGTGCACGAATCAAGAATTATTCTATAATGATAAGGAAGAGAATGGCGACAATACGTTCAAATCAGAATACGCGGGGTGCTGCTAGCCGGCGCTCGACGCGGGGAGGTCGAATGGGACAAATTTCGTATATGCGTGATCCAGACCTTGAGCATTCCTTTGAAGTCGGGGAAACTGTTGAGGTCTATTGCGATCATGAGAAAGACAAGGAGCGCATACGTGGCTGGCTGAGAGGCATGATTGTCCAGATTGACAACAAGATGATCGCAGTGCAGTTCCGCAGCGACGTTTTCCTGACCGACGGCTGGATGGTGCCTGACCGTATCCTGTGGTACCCGGTCAATTCGGAGCACATCCGCGCGCTGCCAGGCAAGAAGCCCAAGAAACAAGAAAAAGAACTCCCCGATTATTAGAACTGATTACAATCATGGGCTTTGACGTAACTAGCATCCGTGCTGACTTCCCTATCCTGAGCCGCGAGACACGGCCCGGCGTCCCGGTGGTCTATCTCGATTCGACCGCCACAGCCCAGAAACCTGCCGCTGTGATCGATGCTATGGATGTGTTCTATCGCCGGTCGAATGCCAATATCCATCGCGGCGTGCATACCCTGGCTGAGGAAGCGACCGCGCTTTACGAAGATGCGCGCGAGAAGATAGCGAAATTCATCAACGCGCCTTCTGCGAAGCAGGTCATTTACACGCGCAACACCACCGAGTCCATCAACCTGGTGGCCTACACCTGGGGGCGCGCCAATCTCAAAGCGGGAGACCTGGTCATCCTGACCGAGATGGAGCACCACTCCAATTTGGTGCCCTGGCATATGTTGAAAGCGGAGCGGGACATCCGCCTCGAATTCATCCCGGTGACCGAAGACGGCTTGCTCGACTTGGACGCCTATCGTGCGCTTCTGGACCAGGGCCCAAAGCTGGTCTCGTTTACGCACATGTCCAACGTCCTCGGCACAATCAACCCGGCCGCAGAGATCATCCGCCTGGCGCATGAAGCCGGCGCGCTCACACTCGTGGACGGCGCGCAATCCGTGCCGCATTTCGCTGTCGATGTGCAGGCGCTGGATGCCGACTTCCTGGCCTTCTCAGCGCACAAGATGGTTGGTCCGACGGGCATCGGCGCATTGTACGGTAAAACCAAATTGCTGGAAGAGATGCCTCCCTTCATGGGTGGCGGCGACATGATCAAAACCGTCCACCTGCGCGAGTTTGTCCCCAATTCCCTGCCGTATAAATTCGAAGCCGGAACCCCGGCTATCGCCGAAGCGGTCGGTTTTGGGGCGGCGGTGGACTACCTGACTTCGGTTGGGATGGATGCCATCGCCGCGCACGAGCACGAGATAACGGAATATGCGCTTGAGCGCTTGGAAGAGGTTCCGGGCCTGAAGCTGTTCGGGCCTGACGCGCAGCACAAGGGTGGGGTGGCTGCGTTCACCTTTGATGGCGTGCATCCGCACGATGTGGCCCAGATCCTGGACCGGGACGGTATTGCTGTGCGCGCTGGTCATCATTGTGCCCAACCTCTGCACGAGAAATTTGGGATCACCGCCACCTCGCGCGCCAGCTTCTACCTGTACAATACCAGGGAAGAAGTGGATAAGCTGGTCGAGGGGCTTTACAAAGTAAAGGAAATTTTTGGATAACTATCCAGCGCTGGTCGAGTAGTCGTCCTGAGCCTGTCGAAGGACGAAGTATCGAGACCTGACACGTAGCCACCTGGATGGTATTGGAAGCTTATGGACGATCTATACCGCGAACAAATCATCGAACGCTACAAGAATCCGCAGTATCGCGGTCATCTTGACCCGAACGACATCCATTTCGAGGATGATAACCCGCTTTGTGGCGATCACATCGAAATCACCATCCGCGTAGATGGGGACAACAAAGTTGCCGAAGCTGCCTTTGACGGCAAGGGTTGTGCTATTTCGCAAGCCTCCGCTGACCTGTTGGTGGAAGCCATTCATGGCAAGCCGCTTGACGAAGTGAAGCAGATGAATAAGCAAGACGTGCTTGACCTGCTTGGCATTGACCTGGGGCCGGTTCGCCTGAAATGCGCCCTGCTTTCGCTCAAAGTGCTTAAGGCGGGCGTCTACGGGCTGGGCGAAGCCAGTGATGATTTGGTGGAATAAGAAAATATTTGCTTGAGGGCCAGGCGTCGCGCTGCCCGCGCCAGTGCCGCAGGCACGGGTGAGCCTGTCGAAGCGTGAGGGTATATGTTCAACTACACACAAATTGAAGAAGAAAAAGTAGATTTTCTGGAAATTGCGCCGGTTAGCGAATTGCCGAACGGCGAGCGTATGTTCGTTGATATCGGCGATACACCCATTGTGATCTTCAACATTGCTGGGCAACTCTTCGCGATTGGCGATGTTTGCACGCATGACGACGGTCCCCTGGGAGATGGCGACATCGAAGGCTTCAACATCATCTGTCCCCGGCACGGCGCGGAGTTCGATGTCCGCACCGGGAAGGTAGTGTCCATGCCTGCCGTAGTGGACATCCCGGCCTATCCCGTACAAGTGCGAGACGGGACCATTTTCCTGGGGATGCCGAAAGGGTAATACGAACGTGTTGATTGAAGAAAAGCCGGAAGTAGATTTGCTTCCGGCTTTTTGTATATACGGATTCCAAAATCCCCCGATTGTTCTGGATGTGTGGAAGTCCAAAATCTCCCGATTTTGGTTTTCCGTTGTGGACAGGGGTCTCAGACCCTGGATTTCTCTATTTTTGCATGTCTTCTTGCGCACTTGGCTTGATCTCGTTTCTGAGCTTGATCTCCTCTTCCACGTCACCTAATTCAACCTGCAAAGGATCAGATGACCATTTCCGTTTGCTTTCTTGATGCGTCTGATTCAAATCTTCGATCTTTTCCTGGGCTTTCTGGGATGCGCCAATTTGCAATCATCCAGGTCAAGCGCAGTAACAAGGCTGGTTTTTCAGTGTGAGGAATCTTCCGTCAAATGCTCGAACTGGACAATCAGTTTACTCCTTTTGAAGTTCGATTTGCCGCAGTTTCGACCTCTCTTTCTTAATGCGCAGCTTGACCGCATCGGATTTGCGTTCGAGCTCTTCGGTCTTCGAACCCCTCGAACTTTGGATTGAGTGAGATTTCTGTCAGGAACTTCGATGGTTTTGCGGACGAGAACGTGATTAACAAACTGTCTTTCGGGCGGGTGGCTCCCACGTAAGCCACTCGCCTTTCTTCCTCTCGTAATTTCTCAGAGGCTGCGCCTGTTTTACTCAGATTGAAGTACACCACATTTTGGAACTCTTTGCCTTTGGCGCGATGGATTGTCCCCAGATAGACTTCATCCTTCCTGTTGTCATCATCGCCGGGATGGGTCTGTGACTCTGCATTATCGTTGTCAATCGACTTGCACACGAATTGGTAGAAATCTGGCAGCGATTGGAAGTTTTCTGATAAGGCGATAATCACTTCCAGCAAATCTTCTTCGTTGGCCTGGTCGAGATCATCGGACAGCCGCGATTGATCGCGGTAGAAGTCTGATAAACCGAAGTCTGTTTTCAGGGCCCCCATAAAATCGACCGGCAACGTCCCAGGAGTGCCTGCCAGCTTGGAAAAATTTTCGATCCGAACGGTGAGATCAATCAATTTTTCTCGTTCCCAGCCTCTCAAATTTGGGTTTTGTGATAGGCGCAGAAAAGGAATTCCAGTTTCGCGCCGCTGCGATCAATTGGTTGGTGAAATATTTGTTGGGACGCTTCAGAACGCGCTCGAAATCTGCCGGGGCAGCCTCGGTGGGCGACAGGATGACTTGTAGATAGGCATACATATCTTTACCAACCTGGGTCTGGAAAAGATGCTGCCCTGATAAGGGCGTATGCGGCACGTTCAACGTATCCAGAACCAGGGCGACCGGGAATTGAAATGCGTTATAGCGGTACAGGACGGCGTAATCGCTCCATTTCAACTTATTCTTCTTTTTATGTTCGACTAGCCATTGCCCCATGAATTTGGCTTGTTCAAAGATGGAAGCGATGGCCTGAGATTTCAAAACTACCAGCTTGCGCGCCTTGGCGCGGCTGGATATTTTTGCTGACCCGATCCGTATTGTGGTCGATCAACCAGCCGGTATGACGTACGATCATCCGGCTGGACCTGTAATTCGTGTTGAGAACGTGGCTGGATGAAACTGGGAAACGTTTATCGAATTCGATAATGTGTTTCACTTCGGCTCCGCGAAAGCCGTAGATCATCTGGTCGTCATCGCCGACAGCAAACACATTGTTTTCCGGCAGGGAAAGCACTTGCAGCAGCAATAATTGGGCCTGGTTCAAATCCTGGAATTCGTCTACCAGCACAAATTCGAAGCGCGATTGATACGCATGGCGCAGTGTGCTGTTTTCCAACAATACCCGCAGTGCCAGGTAGATCATGTCGTCGAAGTCCAGGAAGTTCCTGTCTAATTGGGCTTTCAGATAACTGTAGAAGATTGGCTCGAACGGATAGACCCGCTCGCCATATTCGACCGTCAAAGTGGGCAAGGCCGGTAAATCCATTTTCGCCTTGCGCAGGCCATCCAGGAAGGCATCCAGCGGATCTTTGTTGCGGAGAGGCGGTAATTCGGTGTGTTGGCGGATGGCCGCTCGCATCAGTTCGCGCGAGACCTGTTTGTGGGCCGAGCCGGAAAAGCTCCAGCCCAGGCTTCCACGCACGATTTCATAGCCTAACGAGTGGAAGGTGCGAATCTCGATACCGTGAATACCTTTTCGCTCCAGGCGTTCTTGCATTTCGTCCCGCGCTTTCTTGTTGAAGGCCAGTGCCAGAATCTTTTCGGCCGGGATGCCCTGGTTGAGCAAATTGAGGATGCGGTTGATGAGCGTCTTCGTTTTCCCGGAGCCGGCCGGAGCCAGCACCCGGATCGGTCCGGCGATGCTGTCGACTGCTGCCATCTGGCTGGCGTCCAAATCCTCGTCTAGCGGATAAGCAGGGGCTGAGCTGTGCTCCAGTGTTTTCCGGATGATCTCAATACAGGCCTCTACATCGGTGGTAATTTCCGCTCCCGAGAAGTGACAGATGGGATAGCCCTCGGACGCCAGCACCTTGTCGCGCTTGCGGTCTTTGAGCGGATCGTGGTAGGCTTTCCCGTCACATTCAACGATGATCTTCTTGTTTTCATGGGCTACCAGGAAATCAACTGTATAACGTCCGAGCCGTACCTGGGGCTGGTAGGATAATTTGTTTTCGTTCAACGCCTGCATCATCTTTTCTTCGATGGGCGTGAAGATAGTTTTGTGCTCGGGCAGGTCGAGGAAATCAGGTGATGAAAATTGATAATTGACTCGCTCGAGCAGCACGAAGACCTGTTCGCACAGCAAGGAATTTACGACCTTCGTATAGTCACTATGCAGCTCGTTTCCTCCCAGGGATAAGTCATCATAAGCACCCCGCCCGGAGATGGAGAAAAAACATATCGATGTGCGTTTGAACCACAGGGGAAAGATGAGTTTATCGGCAATAAAGGCGGCTCGCTCCAGGAATTCGGGGAAGGGCAGGTCCTGGATGATAACAGTGAAATTCTGCGGGCCGGGCAATTCGGGCAGGGTATCGCCCAGGGACGAGAGTCTGATCGTAGAGGGTGAGCAACCCTGTAGCGCAGACTGATCCGCAAAACTCTTGATGGCAGTCTCATCCGCATTGAAGAGCGAAAAGCCCCGGCCTTTGCTCAGGTTGTAATCCAGGTTCTTGAAGAAAAAATCGTAAGAGGCTGGCGCTATCTCAAATGATGCTGATGTATGTTGCACAAGTTCCATACTTTGCCTTCTCCGTGACGATGAAGTTTCCAGCTTTGGTTGGGTTCGGACGTGTTCGATATCCCACACTATATTTATATACGAACTGACGATTTGTGCATTACCAATTTTGAAAGGCGCTCCTTACATTTCCCTAACGAATGAAAAAGCCTTGCGAAGTCGTTTAGGAGAACTTCGCAAGGCTCATTTGCTCCAATCGCCAGCGCTTTTCTTGGCGTTTTTTCAAAGCCCCTGGCGACCTGGCGTCATGGCGGTTAAATCTACGGCGTGTTGGTAGCCGTGGGTGTAACCGTAGGGGTGCGAGTATCCGTAGGTGTGGGAGTGGGGGAAGGTGGCGGCGTATAGATCGGCAGCGAGGCCGTGTTGTAGCCGGGATCGATTTTCAGGTATTCGGCCTGCGCCCAGCATGGATCGTGATAGATCGGGTTATTCACGATCCACCAACCGGCGATGCTGCCCTGACCGATCAGTTCGACGCGTTCGTCCTTTTTCAACGCGCTGACCACTTCGTATTGCGAGCCGGGGCCCTTCCAACATAAATTGGTGTCCAGCACCAGCGGGTTCTGGGGTGTGGAGCTGGGTTGGGGCGTGTCAGTATCGAGCGGGATCGGGGTTTCGGTTGCGTTCGCCGCAGGAGTAGGCGTCGAGGCCAGGCCGGGTGCGGATGCACTCATGGCGGTCAGAGTGGATGCCACCCAGGTGGCGACAGTGTCTTGTGGTTCTGCTTGCGTCCCGGGCAGGTTGCAGGCTCCCAGAAGAACCAGTAGAACCAGGCCGGATAGGATCAAGGTGCTACGCGTGCGCATCGTGCCTCCTTTTTATATTCGGGAGTATGTATTTCAATATGTGGGACAAATACCGCTTCGCGGCACAGGTTGGCAATTTGTCCAACTCCATGCTCCTCTAAATTTGCTATTGTTTCTTCAATACTGCCTGGCTGCGAGCGCGCAGCGCAGACAGACCGTCTCGCAATTCAGCCAGGCTGGTCTCGGCTGTCTCGATGCGCTCACGCTCACTGCGTACATAGCGTGTATAGGGGGCAACGCCGTCCTTCAGGCGGGAGATAACGCTCTCTCGCTCATTGTTGAACTGTGTCGTCAGCGCATTAAGCAGTTTTGTGCGCAGGGAGAGCATTTTCTCTTTGAACTTGTCCTTAGCCTGTTTGCGTTTGAATGGGATCACGAAAAAGCCCAGCACGGCCAGTGTACCAGCGGCCAGGATCCCGGTAATATCCATTGTAGAGGAGAGCACGGCGATAGAGACCAGCGTTCCCAGGCCAACAGCGCCTGCTTCCAGCAGGGCGGTCTGGGCTACGGCGGTTTCGACGCTGGTAGCCAGTTCGCGGGCTTCCTGGTTACGGTCGTAGGTATTCACAATGGTCTGGACGCTCTTGCCGACGGTGTCGATCAGTTCGCGCCGGCGGGCTTCCCGCGGACCGTAGCCTTCGCCAACCAGGTGCTCCAGGTTTTGCGCCCGGCGGCGTTGCAGGTAGCTCATGACTTGCTGCCATTCGTGCAGGTCTTTCTGCACCAGCCAGTCGATCAGACGTTGGACTTGCTCTTCGATCTGCTGGGGTACGTCGGCCAGGACCTGCTTCTCGAACTGCGCCCGGACCTTGTCGCCGCGCATCAGGTTCTGCACGTTGGTCAGGCGCAGGGTGCTGTCGAAGAAGTCCAGGCCGCGCTGCTCAAGACGGTGCAAGATGTTCTCCACTTCGGCCAGGCGCGGCGGAAGCTCGCTGTGCAATTCACGCTCGTACTCTGTGATGACCGTTTCCAGGGAGGTGGCGGTCACTTTGTCTTCCTCCAGCGCTTCGGACTGGGCTTCGAGACCCTGCGCGGCCTGTTCGATCAGGTTTTCGGCCACGCCCAGCGGATTGTTGAACTTGAGTTCCAGGCGAGTGCGGTCGTCGAGCGTGGAGTTGATGAAGCCTTCCAGGTCGTCCATACGGCTGAGTACCCGAAGGCGGGAATATTCTTCTGAGTTTGACTCGGAGCGCGCACGCTGGGCCAGTTTGGCGGAGACAGGATAGAGCTGGGGTTGATCGCCGAGAATCGTCGCAGCGTGTTTTACGATGAAGGCACGCACTTCCTCCACGGCGGCCTCGTCCTCCAAAATATCCAGTTTATTCATCACAAAAACGATTTTTTTACCCCAGGTGAGAATACGCTCGAGGAACTGGCGCTCACTCTCGGTCAGCGGATGGTCGGCGGAGGTGACGAACAACACCAGGTCGCTGCGCGGGACGTATTCGTCGGTCAGCCGTTCGTGGCGGCGGATGATGGCGTTCGTCCCGGGCGTATCCACGATGTTCAATTCCTTCAGCAGCGGCAGCGGATAGGTGTAGACGGCAAAGCCCTCGTCGCGGACCTGCTCGGCGGGCTGCTCGCCCCACTTAACCAGGGTGACGCGCGAGGTGGTGGGCGTGGCGCCCTCAGCCAGGACATTCTGCCCCAGCAGCGCGTTGACCAGCGCGCTCTTCCCCGCGTTGAACTCGCCCGCGATGACGATCAGGAACAGTTCGTCCAGTTGCAGGATGGCTTTTTGCAGCCTGTCCAGAGCTGCGCGCGGAAGATCGAGCCCGGTAAGTGTGACTTGCATCTTGGCCAGGGCTTCTTTTTCTTCGCGCAGGAATTGGGCTTGCTCATTAGTGAGTACGGACTGGCGCATGGGGAACTCCTCTTCAATGTCTACAGGCTGTCTGTCTCAATTATACAGCCAGCAGGGGCTTGTTATTCAGTGTTTAAACCGTGTACAAAGAAGAATGAGAAGGTATTATGCACTCGGTGGGTTAAAGATAACGGCAGTATAAAGAGTTGATGAGTGATGGTGGGGACATGTCGCTCCGTGTTCGATACGTTGTCATTCTGGCAGGTGATTATGCTATACTACAGAAGAAGGAGAATCTATGATAGATCCTGTTCAACTTCCATTGCTTCTAAAAGCCATAGATTTCGTTTTCGAAGAGGGACGCAAAATCCTGGAAGAGCGTCGTGAACGAAGAAAGATGAATGATGCCCCCCCTAATAGTGAAGATTCGGGACCAGCGAAAGAACTTGTGCTCCCTGAGCCTGAAGATGAAAAAGAAATCAGGCAAGACCTGCTTACCTCAAAAGTAGATGAACTATTGTGGCAAAACCATCAATTGGAAATCCAGCATCTGGTCAAACTACTGGAAACCTATTCTCGCAATTATCATCTTGCCACGGAACAATATGCAAAATGGGGAGACGCGCTTGTGCCTCCAATTATTGTCCACAACATGCAGGATGCAGAAAATTCAATGATTGAAACCATAAAACAGCTTGAAATTGTTCTGTCGAAGGTTTACAAAAAAGACATTAACCCAATCAAATAGAACGCGGGATGTAATATGAATAAGGCAGAAATTATTCACTTGGAAAGGATGATTGAATTACATAAACAAAACCTGTATGCTCTTGAGGAGATGCTGGCAAAATATGGCGCCGATCAACCCCTACATCTCATCAACAGTGTTACGATGGAAAAGGAGGCAATCGCCCGATATAGTAAACAGATCGAGGGCGTTACATCAAGCGATAAGGAACGCGAAAAATCAAACTTATTGGCAAACCTGCCGAGACGACCTTACTTTGTGGGAAGGGAGGCTGAATTAAATTCAGTCCTTCAATCTTTACAACCAAACAGTAGAACTTTCATTATCGGCATTGAAGGTATTGGAGGAGTGGGAAAGTCTGCCCTTGCCATCGAGGTGAGCTATCGCTGTATAGAAAACGATCTCTTTGAATCCGTTATCTGGATTTCAGCTAAGGAATCCATCCTGACCCTTCACGGAATTGAACCGATTATTCCAGAAGCTAAATCTCTATCGGACATTCTCATTACAATCGGTACAAATCTGGGGAATCTTACAATCGGGAACCTGTCGATTCAAGATCAAATCAGGAGAGCCTATAATCTCCTTGCCAGACGCACGACCCTCCTTGTCCTTGATAATTTTGAATCTCTATCGAAAAACGAGCAGTCAGACATTCTCGATTTCTTACGAAGATCACCTGTTAATCTTAAAATCATTATTACATCAAGAGAGAGGGTTGCAGAAGGGCAGATTATCCGTTTACAAGGTTTATCTTTTGTGGAAAGTAATGCCTTGTTGGAGTGGGATGCCCAGCAAAAGAACATCCAGCTTACCGCGGATCAGAACAAATATCTGGCTGACATTACTGGAGGTCTTCCGCTGGCGCTCCTGTGGGTCCATGGGCAAATCGCTGTTCTGGGTTATTCGGTAACACAGGTCTTGGACAAATTAAGCCTGGATGCAGATATACCCATACTACAATACTGCTTCAATCACAGTTGGAATCTGTTGCAGAGTATTAACGAAAAAAGACTCCTATTCGTTCTCACGTTACAACCCGATGCGGTTTCAAGGAAAGCCCTGAAGGAAATTACCGAGATCGATGATGACGATAGTTTTGATATTGCGATCAGTGATCTTCTACAGTTAACGTTAATCGAACATGAGCCGGACAAAGATTATTTTAGCATCCTGCCGCTGACACGCAAATATATCCGTACTCAGTTCGCCACTGACCGCCCTTTCATCAAGCGGGCTGAGTTGAAGACGGCTCAATATTATACGAAGCTTGTGTCGAAGAAAAGTGGCTACAAGGAATGGCGTGGATATGACGAACTGTTATTGGATCGAAATAATATACTGGGTGTAGCACAGTGGTGCTACAAATCCCTGCAAAAAAAACAGGTACGCTCCAATTCCCTGGCAAAGAAAACCAGGACCAGTGCAGAGATTCTGATCCAGATTGGTGTTCAGTTTGGCAGTGTGTTGTGGCAACGGGCATACTGGTATGACCGAATGACCCTGGCGCACGCGGCTTTAAATGCGGCCAAACTATTGTCTGACTGGAAATCTGTAAGCACCTTTGCCAGGAATATATCCTGGATTTATTTCTATCAGGGTGACTATTTGAGAGCATTGCAGTGGGCCGAGGAAGCCTTATCAGCAACAAAAATGACGGAAGATGAACTCCTGATCGCTGCGGCAAACAGATCCCTGGGAACAGTTGAGATGCGCCTTGGGAACTTTGACCATTCCGAGAAACTATTAAGGGATGTTGTTGAAACAACCGCAAAGTTTTCCAAGGACGACTACGGAATATACAGTAAGGGATTTGCGCAATATGGTCTGGGCGATCTTGAATACGAGCGTGGAAACATCAAGAAGGCCGGGGAATGGTATCAAAAAGCGTTGGATACCTGGCAGGATCCTATCCGTAAAGATCCGGTGCGCCACATTAGTTACGCGCTCAACGGACTGGGCTTTGTTGCACTGTCGGAAAAAAGGTTTGACGACGCAAAGCGTTTTTTCATGGATGCGATTCAGTCGGCGGAAGAGTTCGGAAGGGTCGATGAACTCGCAAGAGGACAGCTTGGATTGGCGTCTGTTTACTTTGAAACAGCCATTGATTTGAAAATGGCCCTGATACTCGTTAATGAATCGATTGAGAGTTTTCAAAACCAGGGAATGCAATACGAAATTCAAAAAAGCCAGGCGCTTCATGAGAAGATCCTGAACGCACAGGCCGACTTGAAATCACCTCAATAATAACAATGGATAATGAGCTAAAGATTTTCCTGCAATCCTTTAAGGAGTTGGAAAATCTGTTTCGCGCACTGCCAATCACTGAAACTCAATTTCAACAGTTGAAAGATTTTCTTTCAGGCATTCTAAAGAATGCCAAGGATCTGATCCTTTTCGATTCGATTACTCATGCTCTTAATGCGCGAGCGAGAAAGTGGCTGGTGCCTGACGAACAAATTAAAGGCATGGCAAAGATCGATATCTATGACATGCGACAGGCGAACAAGGTGTATGGTGTTCCAGTTGTGGACACGGAATTGCACAAATTGGCATTTCAATTGATGTCCATTTTCACCCAGGACAAGGGTGATTATGTTCAGAGGTCTCCGGGCAGTGACGAATTCAGGATACTATCCACTTCCAAGCCCCCTCAGATGATGAAGCGTTGGTTGTCGAGGCTCTACAACGACCAGGAATCGACCTCATTATTGCCCTGGGATTTTGGTGTAGGTCTCACGGAAACCGAGGCCGAGAATGAACTTCAAAAACAACGCAAGACCTTCAGACCGGTGGTACTCCGACAAACCGTTTTGGAGAGTCACTCGGAAATCCCAAGACGCATGGAAGAGATTAACAGCTCCCAAAGTTGGAATGAGTTTAATATGCCTTATGAAAAACTTATAGATAAAATTTGTAATGTAGGATTACCCGCCACATTAGAGCAACAGGCAGTTGAGCAGATACGGGTTACCGAGAATATAGTAGAAAACATTGCCACCAAAGATGCTTTAACAGGCACACTCAATGGACTTGGAGCAAAATGGTACCTGGATCGTGCGGTTGTCAAGAGCATAGCATTGACAGATATGCTTAATATGCACGAAGGCAATACCCGTTATGGAAGTGCTGCGATAGATCAGGACCTCAGGCGGTTTTCAAATGTACTTTACAAGCAATTCCTGAAAAATGAAGGTTATTTACTGATCCGCTCTGAACGCGCCGGCGATGAATTCAAAATAACATCCACCAAAGATAGTCTTGCAGAGCTTGAGAACAGGATTCGGACTGTTTGGCAAACGGATTTACATCGCGGGTTGCTCGCATGGAATTACGGTGTAGGAAGAAATGACAGCGAAGCCCATGTTGATCTGTATAGAAACAGAGTTAAGGAAACGGAAATCATGGAAGAATCGATATCAAGTCGCACATCAACTTTTATCATTGTCCGGCCGGAAAGCGAGGATTACCCCGCTCTGTTCAAGCTTTCGGAAGAAAAAGCTCGTGTTGTTGACGGAGCGCCGATCATTGATTTGCACTTAACCGTCCAGGCCATTCGGAATGTGGACGATTTTGCTGTTTTGAAAAAGCGACTTGAAGAATATGCTGCGACACTGCGCCCGTTCGAGATAAAGGCTGGGAATATTGCCAGGATGAATGTAAACAATCAACAGGGGAGGTTATGGTTGTTGGCAGAAAAAAACACATACCTTGAAAACATGTATGATGATCTCGGCCAAATCGCAAGTGAAATGGGTTATGAGAGTTACCCTTATAAATCCCGGAACTGGATGCCGCATATAAAGATTGTTGATTTTCCGGAAAACAAAACCACCCAGATAAAAGATCCAACTTTCGGAATTGGTAGTGGAATCGCTTTCACAGTAAGACAATTAGAGTGGACAGTTCAGGTAGGACCGGAAAGTTGGGAATTGTTGGATCAATTTCCATTTTCACAAGAACCTTCTTATTAATTTTTGATACCCTCATTGCTTCGCCTCCTTTCTCTTGCAAAGGAGGTGTTTCTTATACGAGCGTGGTCTGTATGCTGATTTTTCCGTTCGTGACTGATTAAAATTGTGCTATCATCTTAATGATAAACTTGAGGTGTTTCTCAGTGAACCTCCAGTTATGTCCCTTGAGGAACGAACCAGGATTTCATACAAAGTATATATGCTCATATCAATTACAACAGACAAACCGTAATGACAACCATCCTGATTGTTGATACCCGCCCAACCGACCGGCAACCGTATACTACCTTATTGAGCTCTTTTGGGTATCGCGTGTTGGAAGCTGGTGATGGTTCCGAAGCATTGGAGCTTGCACGCACCGAACTTCCTGATCTGGTGATCACCGAAATTATCATGCCCAACATGGATGGATTTACCCTTACGCGTCGCCTGCGTGCGGAACCGCTTCTGGCAGGTGTGCCGGTCATTTTTCAAACAGTTCACTATCTTGAAGCGGAAGTGCGTAAACTGGCAACCGCCAGTGGCATTAAGCATATCCTTGGAAAACCCGCCGAGCCTCAGGAAATATTGCAGGCAGTGAATGAGTCTCTCAAACGAGGGACAGAGCCCGCCAATTTGCCTCAAACCGGGCAACTCCAGCGTGAGCATCTTCAATTGCTGGCGGACAAGCTCTATGAAAAAAATCTGGAGCTGGAAAAAACCAACGAGCGCCTGCGCAATCTCTCGCTCACCGACGAACTCACCGGCTTGAATAATCGGCGCGGCTTTATGATCCTGGCCAATGGGCTGTTGAAATTTGCGCAACGTGCCAACCATCCGATATGTTTGATGTATATTGACATGGATAGCCTGAAAATGATCAATGATACCTTCGGTCATGCTCAAGGGGACATCGCTTTGACTCACTTCGCCCACATTTTGACCCAGACCTTTCGCGATTCAGATGTTATCGCGCGCATGGGCGGAGACGAGTTTGCAGTCTTGACCATTGCCGCAACGGAAAGCAGCCTCAATGTCATTAAGGAACGCTTGCAAAGCAATGTGGATAATCATAACCTTGAAGCCGTTCGCAGCTACAGCCTGTCTTTTAGTATGGGAATCATCCGGGTTGACCTGAATTCCATCTTCACTGTAGATGCCTTGCTCGCTCAGGCTGACCAGGCCATGTATGCACACAAGAAAAAGAGGAAAAGGAAAGCGTAGCGAAACCCACCCAGGAGTGATGGACTTCGTGGGGTGGGATACCCCTTCAGGGCACATTGGAATCCCGCCAAATTACGAGCCTGTGGATGCCATCACCGCACTTGCGTTCGGCCGTTTCGCCCCGGCGGGTTCACGGCCCGAACGGGGTGCAAGTGTCCGCACCACATCACTCACTTGTGTACCACTCCCCTCTTTTGTTTATTGCCGTACAAAACGGACCCACTTCTCCTTGAAATCGACAGTGTCCACCATCCAGCCTGCATCCATCCAGGAAATGGATTCGACCTGCGTGCCTTGCTTTTGGTTCCCCCACCAGGCACGATCTTCATGCGCTTCTGGCGGCAATCGATCGCGCGAAATCTGTTCGATGCTCTCAAATGATAATGTGACCTGGTCCTGACCAGCAGGCAGACTGCGCAAGTATTTTTCAAGCAGGTCATATTTGCCAGTCATAAATTCTCCTTCATAACTCAATTGTATTCAGTAACTCCTCCACAGACAAGATGCATCTCCAGTACCTCCAACCTGACCCCGCGCTCCTGCCCTCGCACGGACCGGAAGCCGCGCTTCAAGTACAGACCCTGGGCGTGCGTCGTTTCTAGCACGATCTTGACGCACTCCCTCAAACGCCCTATCCAGCACGGAATGCGGCTTGCATTTTGAATAGACCTCTTGCAAAAGTCAATATTTGTCTTACTCTAGGCGGCGTACCCTTAACGGGCACCTTCCTCGCCGCCGGGGAAAATGCCCCAAATGGGGTACGGCAACGAGAGCACTTATGCAAGAAACCTGATAGCTTCTTACAGTGAACAACATATTTATAGCTCGATTGTGTTCAGCAACTCTTTTAACGCCAGCAATTCTACTTTGGACAGGGTTACCCCTTTGCCCCGCCTCTGTCTATCCGCTGACCAGTCGCGCAGGTCGTATTTTGGCTCTCTATCATTCCAACTGACAAGATTGAGTTCCTTTGTCCATCCCGAAGCGGATGTAGACAGCACGCCGATCTTTCTGACAATTTCGTATTTGATCTCAGTCATCATGCATCTCCTCAAAATAAATACTGGTTTATCGGGCAGAAAACGCCCAAAGGACAGAGGGGGCCGCTCTTCGTTGTATTTGATTTGCCTGTCTTTGTCGGTTTCTATTCTACCCCTCCAACCTCCCCAAAATGGGGAGGCTTTTAATCCTATCTATTGGAAGTAGACCAAAAGCCTATCGGACGGAAAACTCCCAAGATGTATTCTCCCCCAAATCCGACGATGCGACCCCACCAAAGGTCCTTGACGGGGTAACGAGGTGGAGGGGCCAAGACCTTTAGGATGTCCATTAACTCTGCCTGCGACTCGCCCCAGTGTCTAAAGGGGAAAGTGCCCCACATTGCGTAATTATCTGAAACCTTACAGTTCATTTCTTCAACGTGCTGGCTCTCTGCTTTTAGACAGTCTTGGTCGGCTTCAAAGAATATAGAAGTTCGGTGTATTGCTCGATACAGAATATGCACTGCAATAGCCCATCCACCACAAGGAACAGGTTCCTCGGGTGGACATAAAACCACAGTTTTTACAGATATGCATCTTTGGTAAAGGTATTGGTCATGATAGCCTCCGAAGGCGAATTATACTGTTGCCCTCGGTGGCAGAGGCCTACAGTTTTGTGAGGCAGACCTGGTGTAGAAGTTGGGGGAGATGTCGCCGATAGGGCGGTGGGGGCTATCTCACAACTCTCTCTTAAACGCCCTATCCAGCCCTTCGACTTCCGCTTCGACCCCGGCCCGCTCCGCTTTACCGGGGCGGGCAAGCTCAGTGCGACGGCTCAGGACAGGCACGGATGGCAGTAGCACATCTCGCGCTATCATCCACGCCGACTTGTGCCCCGCATGGGGTAAGGCCCCCGATAGGGGTAGGGGAAGCACCCCTCAAACACTGAAAATGCTTATGGCCGTTACTCCATCATCCACGGTTTACACTTAAACAGCTTGCCATGGATCGTCATGAAGGGGATTTTGTTGTCAAAGATTTCAACTTTTTCCTCTGCAACAACACAGGATCCTTCGGTCAGATTTGGGTAGTAGTAGACTGAGTCAATCAGGAAGAACGAGTTTTTTTCGGGTGAGAAGTCGATGCGGCTCTGGCCCTGGTGCGAGTATGCCACTCCGTAGACACAAACCACTTCTCCGGCCATGTCCAGCGTGATCTCATCCCAACGATAGCAGGATGGCTCGGGTGTGGAAACCGTTGTTTCAGCAGAGGTGGGCAATTCGCGGATCATAAAGGTATCGAATTGCGCTGGTATTGGTCTCGAGCTGCTCTGGCCAGAAACCATTCCTATGAACAGGGGAACGATCTCGCCATTATGTGTGCCGATCAATTTCCACTCCTTCCCATCTTCGCTGGTGTAAGCAGTAAAGGTGCTGCCTTCGCGGCGCAGGCGTAGTAGTACTGTATCGGTGGCAGGAGCAGCGACTGAAAAGTTCTCAGGGTTCGAATCCCCGCCCGTAACCATATCGACGTAAAACCCATCGCCAGCACAGGTGGGGGCAGGGACGTCACAGAAGGCGCGCCCAAACTGAATGTAGTTTGCCCCGCTTTCAAAAATGAGCAATCCCGCCATTTGGAAATTGACCCTCGGTTGGAATTTCAGCCTGGTTTCCAGTTCGAAATTCCCTTCCGGTGCAGGTCGTAAAAGCAGGTTTTCGACACTACCATCACCCACATGCCCCGCTCCGGCCATGATCTCCAGCCATCCCGGTTCCTTGCTCAAGCTCCAGGTGTTCTTGTTTTCACGCGTCCATTGCCAGCCTTCATCCATTGCAGCTTCGAAATCATCCCGGAAGACAAGGTCATCTTCCTGTGGCAGGGCAGGCTCCATAGTGGCGGGCAACGGAGTCGGTGTGGGAATTGAAGTCGCGGTTAGCTCCGGTGGAACTGTAGGTGGCATGGTAGGGATCGCTGTAGGGCTGCTAGCAAGACCGCAGGCCAGCATCAGCATTAGACATACGCCCCCGATCGCAACCCATCGCAAGGTTACAATGTTCGTTTTCATCAGACCTCCTATTGGTTACCAGATCAGATTTGGTTGTTCCTTTCGCCAGAAAACACTAAAATTCATTCCCCGAGAGTATTCCCCACACCGTTAAATACTTTCCTCTTTTTATTATACACTCCGATGTTTCAGATTATATCCATTAGGCCGCCGCCCCGAAAACGCCCCCGACAAAGAACGTCGGGCAGGCGGACAGGCAACTTGTTGACCCGCTCGCTTTGCAGATCCCCGCCAGGGGGCAGCCCATCGAGGTAGGCCACGATGCGGCGCTGTTCTTGAAACCAATCAGAATTTCTTTTCTTTTGTTTCATCCATACTTTCCATTCACCTTCCCCCTTGCAGGGGGAAGGACGGGATGGGGGTCACAACTCACCTCGCGACATCGTCCCCGAAGGGGGAAGCATCCTGCCGTAGGTCCCCGTAGGGGGTAAGGGCTTAAACGCCCTATCCAGCACGGAATGTGGCTTTCATTTTGGAAATCTTCCTAGCAATTACAAATCCATTGTATCCAACAACTCTTTCAACGCCAGCAGCTCCACCTTGGACAGGGTTACCCCTTTCCCCATCTTCCCATGGTCCGCTGACCAGTCGCGCAGGTCGTATTTTGGCTCCCTACCCGCGCCGATGTTTCTTTTGCGGCGGGCGCGGCTCGCCTCCACTGGGTGGCAGGATCTTCTTGCTTTCTGCAGCAACCCAAATAAAGTGTGATTTTCTCTTGCTTCCCTTGTAGGCGGGGATCTTGTAACTTCGCATGTGGAGGTTACAACTCATCAAGAGTTGCTCGAAATCCTTACTTGGCTCAGCAGACCAGATAGCCAGGCATCCTCCTTTGCGGAGAGCGCGGCGGCAAATTTCAATTCCCGCCTGCGTGTATAGCTGATCGTTCCCTGAAACGGCTATCGCGTTGGGGCCATTATCGACATCCAGCAGGATTGCATCGAAGCTGCCCATTGAATTGGAGAGCAGCGCGAAGATATCGCCGATATTGACTTCAGTGCGTTTGTCCTCCAGGGGCTGACCGTTGAGTTCTCCTAGAAAATCACGATTCCAGTCAACCACAGGGGCCAGGAGTTCGCTGACAATCACTTTTGCATCCTGACCCAGCATATCTAGCGTTTGGCGCAAGGTATAGCCCATTCCCAATCCGCCAATCAGTACGCGGGGGGCTTTACGCTTAGACAGATGCGCGCAACCCAGCTGCGCTAGAACCAGTTCCAACTCATGCTGGCGACTACTCATTAATTGCTGACCATTAAATCTTGATCGCAAAATCACCGTCATGCTGATAAAGCCCCATCTCTCCGCCGTCCGGAGTATCGGTTGACCCTAATTTTATTTCTGGTTTCATGGGTTTGAGAGAGATTCCAGATACAGGTCTTCAACTTTCTTTCTCGCCCAGGGAGTGCGGCGCAAAAACTTCAAACTGGATTTGATGCTGGGTTTGTCGCTAAAGCACTTGATGGGGATACGCTTTCCCAATTCATTCCAGCCGTATTGCTTAACCAATTGATTCAGGATCATTTCAAGTGTAATGCCATGTAAAGGGTTATTGGGTTGGGGGGCTGTCATTACATCTCAAAGCCATTCAGCAACTCTTTCAACGCGGACAACTCTTCCACGGACAGGGTCACCCCTTTGCCCCGCCTCTGTCTATCCGCTGACCAGTCGCGCAGGTCGTATTTTGGCTCTCTATCATTCCAACTGACCAGATTGAGTTCCTTCGTCCATCCCGAAGCGGATGTAGACAGCACGCCGATCTTTCTGACAATTTCGTATTTGATCTCAGTCATCACACATCTCCTCAAAATAAATACTGGTTTATAGCGCAGAGAACTCCCAAAGCACAGAGGGGGTCGCTCTTCGTTGTGTTTGATTTGTCTGTCTTTGTCGGTTTCCATTCTACCCCTCCAACCTCCCCAAAATGGGGAGGCTTTTAATCCTATCTATTGAAAGTAGACCAAAAACCTATCGGGCAGAAAACTCCCAAGATGTATTCTCCCCTAAATACGACGATGAAAAATTATTATGCCAACCAAACAATTAGATTGTCGTATTTGGGGGAGATGTCCGAAGGACAGAGGGAGGCCAGAGGGGGCATTCTTACCCCCTCCAACCTCCCCAAAATGGGGAGGCTTTTAATCCTATCTATTGAACCACTATGCTGCATGCTTACCTATATCTGCATGTCTTTCATCACCTCTCCCCTTAGGTCAAGGGCATACATTCCGTCTTCAAGATGAAAATCCATCCGCTCGAGGTATTTGGCATGGCTCGGCCTACCCGGTGCAGCTACAAAACGTTCGATACCCTGTTGATGAAAATATCCGGCTTTCTCGTGATACAAGAAATGCGCCACGCGAAAATCACGATACATGGGAATCACATAATCTAACAGGACTTGGGCTTGAGCGCCATTCCTCTGGTGGACGAACACACCTGCGGGTACCATGTTGCGCAATACCAGGTAGGTGGGTTGGTTCATCTCCATGTGATGATCATAATCGGGATAGATCAGCGCTATTTCATCCTTGTAGAATTCCAGAAGACTGTTGAGATATGTGCTGTCATGGGAGATTTCAACCAGTTGGAAATAATCCTTTTGGCGGAACATGCGCGTTAGATGGAAAACGTTGATTCCAAAAATGAAACCGTTCAAGATAGCTACTGGATAAGCGTGGATCAAGATTCCATATAACACGAATACCAGGCATCCGATGGAATTGATTGTCCGCAGACGCACAAGCGAAGGCATCATGAGCGAAATGCCAACCAACACCGAACCCAAATAGCCGATCATCTCGAGCCAAAAATGTGTGTCCATTTTCATACTCCCTGTACTTCTAAAAGACTACTTGCGGAACATTTTCATTTAAGATTTGTAAACATAATACAGGACAATCTGTTTTTATACAAGAATATTCATTCCCACTGGACACTGCACAAACAAGCTCTCATCTAGCAGTGCTAAGTACTCGGTTGCCTCGCGTTGCCCTGACATGCACACCTGCTGAAAGATCTTGCTCTCCCAGTGGCGCGCTGCATCCATTGTTCCTTGTACCCTTTAGGGTAGATGTCCGCCGAAGGTCCCCGCAGGGGGAAGGACAGATGAGGCCGCTCTTCGTTATGTTTTATTTGCCTGTCTTTGTCGGTTTTTATTCTACCCCTCCAACCTCCCCAAAATGGGGAGGCTTTTAATCCTATCTATTGAAAGTAGACTAAAAGCCTATCGAACAGAAAGCTCCCAAAGCACAGTCTCCCCCAAATCCGACGATTCGACAGTCAAATACGCATCCATAATTTCTGTTGTCGTATTTGGGGGAGGTGTGCC
>CAWHJM010000030.1:0-5756 GCA_963829615.1 uncultured Chloroflexia bacterium | reverse complement strand
CTAAAGTAATTCTTTTGAAATGCTCTGTCGATTTTGTATTTTCCGTAACTCTGCATCGTAAGTCTATTTTGTCGATGCGCTCTTGTACTCTAGCACTGGCTTCCCGCTCTGCAAGCATAGCTTCAGCGTCCTGAACAGCACGATTTGTTCTTGAAGTCCTGTCAACCAAATCATCAGGAAGAAGTACATTGACCCTTGCATCGATTACTTCTAAACCGTTCTTCCATACGACCAATTTCCTCTATTACTTTAACAATGTCCTCACTGCGACGAGTCATCTCGTTATATGAGATGTTTTGAACACGATTTAGGGCAATTTTCATTACAGTATCTTGAAGTAGCGCTAAAGGATCACAGGCCGCCAAAGGCAACGTAATTGACATCAAATACCTTATAAGCTACATCGATATCCAATGTTATTTCATGCATTTCTTGTGTGAGTGCAGTTACGCCTAGGATAGGATGGATAGCGTATTCGTTGGTCAATAAGCATTACACGGAAGTTGTCCCACTCTTCCCTAGGTAAACTGACCTTTGTACCAAATTCAATTTCACTTAACATCTCGATTGTCTGATTAGGAAGTTTTAAAGAGAACTATTTTTTTCCTTAATTTCCTCTGGGGTCTATATAATTCCATCGAAACAGCCTGCCAAACAAATCCAGACATATGGTTGTCATGTGTTTGGTGATTGAATTGCTCAACACTTAAAAGCTTTCGCAGGCCTTCTTGCTCAGTAATGTTCATCACATCTATCTCTCTTCCCTTCATCTTTAAAACCCCTCCGCCACATACTCACCCCAGACCCCACGCAGGGTATTGCAAATCTCGCCCAGGGTCATGGAATGCTCCACGCATTCGATGAAGAGCGGCATCAGGTTTTCGTCTCCATTGGCGGCGCTGACCAATCGCTCCTGTAATTCATTTACTTTGGCGTTATCACGATTGGCACGCAAATCGGCCAAACGCTGATGGGCCGCCTTTTCAATGGCAGGGTCGATCTTCTGGCGTTCCAGTTCGATCTTCTCGTCGATCTGGAACTGGTTGACGCCCACCACGATTTCTTCCTTGTTTTCGATGGCTTTTTGGGCCGCGTAGGCCGCGTCCTGGATCTCGTTCTGGATGTAGCCGCGCTCGATGGCGCTCAGCGCGCCGCCCATCTCGTCGATGCTGGCGATGTATTCGTCCGCGCCCTTTTCGATTTCATCGGTCAGATATTCGACCAGGTACGAGCCCGCCAGCGGATCGACCGAATCGGCCACGCCCGACTCGTGCGCGATGATCTGCTGGGTGCGCAGCGCCACCCGCACCGATTTCTCGGTCGGCAGCCACAGGGCCTCGTCCATGCTGTTGGTGTGCAGGCTCTGCGTCCCGCCCAGCACGGCGGACAGCGCTTGCAAGCGTGACGCGCACGACGTTGTTCTCCGGCTGCTGGGCGGTCAGCGTGGAACCGGCCGTCTGGGTATGGAAGCGCAGCGCCCAGGATTTCGGGTCTTTGGCCTTGAAGCGCTCGCGCATGATCCTCGCCCACAGGCGGCGCGCGGCGCGGAACTTGGCGACTTCTTCCAGCAGGTTGTTGTGCGCGTTGAAGAAGAACGACAGCTGCGGGGCGAAATCGTCCACGTCCAAACCGGCTTTCAGCGCGGCCTCCACGTAGGCGATGCCGTTGGAGAGCGTGAAAGCGACTTCCTGCACGGCGGTCGAACCGGCCTCGCGGATGTGATAGCCCGAGATCGAGATGGTGTTCCAGTTGGGGACTTCCTTGGCGCAGTACGAGAAGATGTCCGTGATCAGGCGCATCGACGGCGCGGGCGGAAAGATGTAGGTGCCGCGCGCGATGTATTCCTTCAGGATGTCGTTCTGGATGGTGCCGCGCAGTTTCGACACGTCCGCGCCCTGGCGTTTGGCGACGGCGATGTACATCGCCAACAGCACGGCCGCCGGGGCGTTGATGGTCATCGAGGTGGAGACTTTGTCGAGCGGAATTTGGTCAAACAGCCGCGCCATGTCTTCGATGGATGAAATCGAGACGCCCACCTTGCCGACTTCGCCCTGCGCGATCGGGTCGTCGGCGTCGTAGCCGATCTGGGTCGGCAGGTCGAAGGCCACCGACAGGCCGGTCTGCCCGTGTTCCAGCAGGTAGCGGTAGCGCTGGTTCGACTCTTCGGCGGTGGCGAAGCCGGCGTACTGGCGCATGGTCCAGAAGCGGCCGCGGTACATGGTCGGCTGCACGCCGCGCGTAAACGGATATTCGCCCGGGAAACCGAGTCGCTCGTAATCGGGCATCGTCCCCGAAGTGGAGGGCAGGCTTCGGATGGCAGTCCGAGGCGGGGAATGGGGATGCCGGAAGATGTCTCGAACTTGTCCCTCGTTCCGGGAAGCGGTCCAACGTCTTCTTTGAAATTGTTTCACCCCAGCGTTTGAGTTCGTCTTTGAAGTCATGATGTCCTCGATTTATCAGACCTGACAGGTTTCGACCCTTCTACTTCGTTACAGGGTGCTGTGCCAAAACCTGTCAGGTCTTTGAGCTTAATTTTTTCTAAGTATACAGCCTCTTGATAGACCCTGATAGCAAAATCGACTACAATGCCCTAAATCTGAACTCTGAAGGAGACCGATGAGCGTATTTTTGCAACTTGCTTTTCTGATTGCCGTCATCCTTTTGGCAGCGAAAGCAGCAGGTTACGTCAGCGTGCGTCTCGGCCAACCCTCGGTACTGGGGGAACTGCTGGTAGGCATTCTGCTTGGACCCTCGCTGCTCAACTTGCTGCACCTGCCCTTTATCGAAGGGGAGAAACTGGGTGAGACGATCAAAGAACTGGGTGAACTCGGCGTATTGCTGCTGATGTTCATTGCCGGTTTGGAACTACATCTGGACGAACTGACGCGCAACACCAAAGTCTCTGCGCTGGCGGGGATCATGGGTGTGTTGGCGCCGGTGTTGTTAGGGACCGGGACCGGGCTTTTATTCCACTTCGGATGGGAAGCCGCGCTCTTTCTCGGACTGACGCTTGGCGCCACCTCCGTCAGCATTTCCGCCCAGACGTTGATGGAATTGAAGGTGCTGCGCACGCGCGTGGGCCTGGGGCTGTTGGGGGCAGCGGTATTCGATGATGTCTTGATCATCCTGCTGCTGTCGATCACCCTGGCGGTGGTGGCCGGCGGGACGAGCGCAGTCGGCATCTTGTTGATCCTGCTGCGCATGGTCATCTTCCTGGTCACTTCGGCTGCCTTTGGCTTGTACGTGCTGCCCAAGCTGGTACGTATCACCAGAGGACTGCCCATCAGCCAGGGCGTGCTCTCGCTGGGGATGGTTATCCTGCTGTTCTACGGTGTGGCCGCGGAAGTGGTCGGCGGGATGGCCGCTATCACGGGTTCGTTCCTGGCGGGCCTGATGTTTGCTCGCTGTGACGAAAAGGAACGCCTCGAGCAGGGCGTCTCGGCGCTGGCTTACGGTCTGTTCGTGCCGATCTTCTTTGTGAGCATTGGATTGGCGGTCAATATCCGTGACCTGGAAGGGGAAGCCTTACTGTTGACCGCTGTGATCATCGTGATAGCCATTGCCAGCAAACTGTTTGGCTCCGGGCTGGGTGCGCGCTGGGCCGGATTTAGCTGGCGCGAATCCTGGCAGTTGGGCGCGGGCATGGTCTCGCGTGGCGAGGTCGGCCTGATCGTTGCCAATGTCGGCATCGGCGCGGGCATGGTCACGGGCGAAGAATTTTCCGCCATTGTCGGTATGGTGCTGGCGAGTACGATTGTCACACCGCCGATGTTGCGTGCCCTGTTTGCCGAACCGAAAAAGAAAATAGAAGAACCTGCCGAAGAAGGGAAGGAGGCTTAGTCATGTACCTGATCCTGTTTGTATTGGACAACCCCGATAAACTCGAAGATTTGTTGAATGCCTGGGAGGAGACCGGAACCGGTGGCGCAACCGTGATGGTTAGCACCGGGATGAACCGGATGTTAAATCGCGGCTTTCGCGATGACATCCCGCTTATGCCCGGCCTGGACGATTTCTACAAGCGCGTCGAAGATTATCACCGTACGCTGTTCACTATCGTGAAGGACGACGAGATGTTGAATAAGATCGTGGATGCCACACAGAGCGTGGTCGGTGATTTGAACAAGTCCAACACGGGTATTCTGGTGGTGCTGCCCACGGCGCAGGTGTACGGGTTGGAGAAGAATTTGTAAGATATATCGCGCTGAGCGGAGGCTTGAGTGTAGCGAAAGCCGTAGTCGAAGCGTGCGCCCTTCGACTACACTGCGTTGTCGTTACGCTCGAGATGAAACTCGCTCCGCTCAGCGCCGAATTTGACATTAATTGTTTTTTCTTTTCTTACCAAAATAGTGCAAAATCAAGACAAAAGTCAATTGCCTAAATCGGGGGAAAATGCTACATTAGATAAGATTTAGCGTATATTTCTATAGAACTTTATTGACCAGGAGGCCCTATGTCGAAGACATTGCTGTATCATCGGAGCAGGCATCTTATTTCTGATTGGATTGTGTTTGGTCGGGTTTGGCGGTTTTGAGCTTGATCGGATCCACATGCTCCAGCGGACAATCCAATTGGCTTACCTTTGGCATCGGTTTTCTAAGCTGTGTAGGTGTCTTGTTCCTGGGTGGCGGCGGCAGGTCTGGTTACTGGCCATGCGCGGACAGAAGACCGAAGTCGTGCAACAGGTGACGATGAATGTAGACCTGCCGGGGGATACCAAGATCGAAGAGATGAAATGCAAATCCTGCGGCGGCGTGTTGAGCGCCAACGACATCAAGCTGGTCAACGGCGCGCCGATGGTCAATTGTCCCTACTGTAATACTGTCTATCAACTTACCGAAGATCCCAAGTGGTAATTCGTTCCTGAATGCGTTAATGAGGTGCGAGGAGGGCTCATGTTTCGACGTTTCTTAGTTTCTTGTATCACTGTACTTCTGGCGCTGGCTCTGCCTGCCAGTGTCCTGGCCCAGGATTATTCTTTCGGCGTGAGAAAGAGACCGTCCAGGTCTATTGGAATGAAGATGGGACGCTTTCGCTCGACTACATCCTTGTCTTCAACAACCAGCCAGGCGCACACGCCATCGACTTCGTGGATATGGGCATGCCCAACAATTCCTTCGATATGAATACCGTCAGCGCCGATGTGAACGGCTCATCTGTCAGCGTCTCGCGTTCCGATTACCAGGGCACAGGCTCCGGGTTTGCCGTCGTCATGGGCAGCCAGGCCATCGCTCCGGGAGCGAGCGGCACGGTCCACGTGCGGGTGGGGACCATCAGCAACGTGTTGTACACCGACAGCCAGGATAATACCTATGCCAGCGCCGTCTTCTCGCCGACCTATTTTGGCAGCCAGTACGTCACCGGCAGCACCGATATGACGGTCGTCTTCCATCTGCCGCCCGGCGTGCAAACGCAGGAACCCAAATGGCACAGCGCGCCCTCCGGATTCCCGTCCGAACCTGCCACAGCGCTGGACAGCAACGGGCGGGTGACCTACACCTGGAACAACCCGAGCGCCAATGCCCACACCCAGTACAAATTCGGCGCTTCATTCCCCAAGACCTATGTGCCTGCTTCCGCTATCCAAACGGAACCGGTTGTTTCGCTTCCGTCCATTAACTTTGATACCTTGATCAACCTGGGTTGCTGCGGCTTCTTCGCTTTCATGTTCTTCGGCATGCCGCTTTTGAGCGTGATCAATGCCCGGCGACGCAAGCTGAAATACCTGCCGCCCAAAATTTCTATCGAGGGACACG
>CAWHJM010000029.1:0-27677 GCA_963829615.1 uncultured Chloroflexia bacterium | reverse complement strand
TTACTTTCAATAACGACATCGTCTGCCATCTGTTCTTCAACCGGATTCCAGGCCATTTGCTCCTGGGCACGCTTGTAAGAAAGCACGAAATTGCCATTGGAATTTTTCAGGGCTGACAACAAAAACCGGAATCTCCTGCCCTACTTCGAACGCATCGCGTTCTTCGGCGTCGATCACTTCCAATTCACGGCCAGAAATTACGCCTTCTGACTTGGCCCCAATGCTAACCAGAATCTGTCCCTGACTTATGCTGGCAATCGTTCCCTGCCGAATCTCACCCCCCTGGGGCAACTCGACACTGAACGCATCGTTTTCCAACAAAGCTTCCATACTCTGGTTGTTTTGATTTACCGGCTCACCCTGCAGGTTCTCTTGCTCAGCCCCCTGCCCGGACAAGGTCTCATTTTGATCCATCACGTTATACGACTCCACTTTCAGAAATGTAGATTGGATTATACAGGTGATTGTCTAACTTTGCAACCCTGTAATAGATTGGTAGATTTTGTCTATACAAAAAACAGGCCCAGAATTTAGCCCTTCCCCACCTCAAGACGCACCTGAACCTGTATCATCCCCGCAGGGAACATCCATTTAAGCAATAGATCTATGCCTGAGACTGGACTGCTGCTGTCTCCGCCCGCCGGTCGGCCAGCCGCAAGCCGAAGAATATCGCCACAAAGTAAATAAAGTAGGATAGCATCTCGGTCAAAGATGGATTCCCGTTATAACCAAACAAGGCCTTGAGCATCGAACCAAGCGTGGCATTTTCATCCAGGATCGGGTTGACATTCCAGACGTGCTCAATCACCGCCGGGATCACACCAGCTTCATTGAACTCATGCACACTGGATGCAACCAAACCCGCAGCAAACAGGATGAGCAGAAAACCAGTCACCCGGAAGAAACGGCGCAGGTCGAGGCGTACGCTGGTTGCGAAAAACGACCAGCCCAACAAAATGGCTGTTCCCATTCCCAAGAATGCGCCGATCAACGTTTGTTGTACGTCTGAAGCAAACACTGAGGCGACCAGGAATAATGCCAGTTCAATGCCTTCGCGAAACACCGCCAGGAACGCCAATATAAACAAACCACGTTTGCCACCTTCAAAAGCAGCTTTGTTCACGCCACTTTCCAATTCTCCTTTGATATTACGCGCCTGTCGGCTCATCCAGAAGATCATCCAGGTTAATATACCCGCCGCAAGCAACATGGTAACGCCCTCAAAGATTTGTTCTGACTGACCATCAAAGCTCAAGCCAATAGCCGTCAGAAGCACGCCGGCCAGCACACTAAGTATAGTTGCGCCGATCACACCAAGCCAAACAGCAGACGATAAGTCCGTGCGGCGCATTTGCCGCAGAGCACCAAGGACAATTCCAATGATAAGAGCGGCTTCGATGCCCTCTCTGAGAGAAAGCAGGTAACTGGGAAGCATAAACACCTCACTAAAGTAAATATTGATGGCAGTTACACAGTTGAATGGAAGAGGTCTGGAAATAAGGGGGCATGCGCAGCATGCCCCCTTATTTCCAGTATCTTTTTGCAAACTGAGTAAGACTAATTGAAATAAAAATCAGCCAAATATAGGCTGATTTATCAAGATTTTATCACGCACCCATCGGTTTTGACAAGATTTTTATCACTTTTTTCATAAATATTTGTCACCAACTGGTTGGGGACATTGAAGAACCGAGATTCTTCGCCGCTACGCGGCTCAGAATGACATAAAAAAGAAGGGGGGTGAATTACCGAACACTTTCATTAGAAACAAAAAATCCGAGTCCTTGCCCATCCAATTGGTTACCGGATGTTTCGCACAAGACTCGGAAGTCTAATCTCAAATAATAGAATGCCAGCTTTATGTTCTTCCTTCGCCCCAACCGCCTTCTTCCACGGCAACAAAAATATCTGTCACGGAAATCAGTCCCACCAGAGCGCCATGTTCATCCGCCACCGGCAGGTGATGGATATCATGTTTCTGCATGATCTGTGAACATTCCTTTAGTGTCCAATCGGGATTTGCCAGGATCAACGGTCCAGACATGATCTCGCGGATCGTAATCTCCGCCGGGTTGCGGTCGGCGGCTGCGATTTTGTCGCGAATGTCGGTTGTGGTGACAATTCCGTAGGACGGGTTATCCTCCCCAATATTTACAATCACGCTGTGAATGCTACGACGGCGCATCAACGTCATCGCGTAAGAGACACTCAAATCAGGGTCAACAACAATGACCGGTTTGCTCATCCAATCGCGAACGGTATGTGGCATGTTTACCTCCTCATAATTCTACTGCTTCTTGCATAAATAAACGAACTTTTGCACCGGATCGTACCGAGAAAACAAGTGTTTGAGTTCAGTTATTTACGCAGCACACAGTAACAATCAGTACCTCACGAAAATTGAGAGGGTACCCGAAATTTCGTAATCTACTGATAATACGATGTTTCAATTATAGCCGTTTCCTTACTTGATCTGCAAAAAAACCGAATCCATTGCAAACAATGAACCATCCGCGGCATTTCTGTCTTCTACAGCAATACGAATGGTTGTATTGTTCAGGATGTTTCCCAGGTCGACCGCTTTTTCGAATGTTCCCGACGCGCCTGGGCTGGTCGATTCGACCGTGATCGGCCCGGCAGAGAGCTCCACGCCACCCAGGTCGTAAATGTGATAAGCTAGGTTGTTCTCGAAGGGCGAGATGGAGATATTCCCCGTAAGACGTACGATCCCCGAAACCTGTATACCATTAACCGGCGCTTCTATGGTGATCGTATGCGGTTCACCCGTTGGCGTCAGGGTGCTGTAATCGGTCAGGATCAGGTTGACGCCGTTCAACACGTAGTGTCGTGAGGTGGCTAAGCTGGGACAGCACATGGGATCGTCATGTCTGTGGATAATTGCGTCAACAAAAATCGCGCCGTCTGCGATTGCCAGCGTATTGATCGTCGGGCGATCATCCAAGAAGATAGATGTCAGGAATTGTGCCCCATCGTTCACGTATTGGTAAACCGCCAGAAAGACGAAGGTACCTGAGCCGCCGTAATCTTCGGCCACGAGCGCAGCGGCTTCATTTTCGCCATCGTCGTTCAGGTCGCCAAGGGCAATGAAATCGGTTACCCGCACGGAGACATAGTCAGTGCTGCCGGGAGCGCCATCCTGGTATTGTCCATCCGTCAATTGCACGGTGCGGGGCTGATCGGGAAAACCGAGATGGTATTCAGAATTGCGCACTTGCTCGGGCGAAATGCCCGGGATTGCGGGGAAAGGGGTTGACGTTTTAGATGTAGGAGATGCGGATGTAACGGTGGCAGATTCGGGCGAGGTCTGATCCGTTGTTGGCGTCTGTAAAGCGGAACAGGCTCCCAGGAACAAGATCCCGATCAAGAGGAGAAAACGTTCGGTTCGTATCATCTAGTTGCCCATTGGCGTCCAGGTCGCGCCACCGTTAGTTGTCTTGTACAGGCCGTATTGGCTGTTTTGGTCATAGGTCCAGACCCAACCGGTGCGCGTATTGACAAAGTCCATGCCGGCAAATGTATCCTTGAAAGATGTGTTGGCGTTAACAGTCGTCCAGGTTTGGGCGCCATCAACGGTGACAAAGAATTGCTCGCCGGTCCAGAAGAAACCGTCGGACGGCGAGACAAAATCGACTGAGCCGGCGCCGGGCATGAAACTGATAAATTCCCAATTCTGGCCGCCATCGTGTGTAGCGTAAAAGCCGGTGCGCGCAGTATCGCCCGTGAAGCGAATGGGCAAGACGCCATCGCTCGCTGAGAGAAACATCGGGCCGCTATCAATCGACACTTCGGTGTTCTGCATGCCGGGCGCGGCAGGAAGAGTTTGCGGGGCCCAGGTCTGGCCGCCATCGCTGGTTTTGTAGAAGTAAAAAGTTTCGGGCGCGTAAATGACGCCGCCCACCCAGGCTGTGTTCGCATCCAGCGGCGTCAAATTACTCTTGAGACCACCCAACGGCAGGCTGTTGCCCGCGTTGGCGAGGTTGGGGTCGTTAGTGTAGGCTTGTGTCCAGGTTGCGCCGCCATCGCTGGTGCGGTAGATGGAGACACCCATACTACCGGCGGCAACGCCCAGATAAGCCATCATCCAGCCGTTGTTCTCGTCCGTGAAAGCCAAGGCACCGCCACCGAAGGGAACGGGGTAGGTCGTCCACGAGAGACCACCATCGCTGGTGCGATACAGCAGCCCAGAGCCCATCGGATCGTTCGCATCCGCTACCAGAACCCAGGCCTGCGAGGCGTTCAAGAAGGTGTTCGCGGTGCCGTAGCCGAGGGTCGTCACGCCTTGCGGAGAGACGTTGTACCAAGTCAGGCCGCCGTCGGTGGTGCGCAGGATGGCATTATCGGTGATAGCCCAGCCATCCAGTTCGTTGAACATGTGCAGGGAAGTGATGCCTGGCGAGGATACAATCGGCGCAGCGATGGTCGGCGGGGAAGGTGTATCGTCAGCGTAAGGAGCGGGGGTATCGGGGGCTTTGGCAGGGATTGCGGTTTCCGTCTCAGGGACAGGAGCAGCTTCGGGCTGGGAGAGAGGCGTTCCTATCGCGGCGCAAGCCAGCATGGCCAAAGTCATGGTAACGAAAGCAAGTTTCCAATGCATTCATAATCTCCTTTCCAAGGGTTGATTTAATGTCCACTATAATTGCTTATAATAAGAAGCTTGCAAAACCCCTCCTCAAAGTAAATAACGGTTATCCGCTTGTATATACTCAAACTGAATACCTTTTGCTGGTACACAGACAAACTCCAACTGACAAATGAAATCACTTCAGCTTGTACAGCGCTTCGTCCGGTGGCTCGCAGATCGGAAGGGCTTATTCTCTAGTCAACCTTTCCACCTTTTGGACGGTCAGCAACCCCCCGCCGGATCGAATAACACGTACTGCGCTGCCGGCGGGAATAGGGGTTTTGCTGCGGGCTCTCCATAGCTCCCCTTCGACGAATACCAAGCCACTTGAGTCGATTTCGGTGCGCGCCTCCCCGATCAACCCGACTACGGAGTCCGGATCGTAGTTGCCCTCTTCATTCTGTTTCTGGTTCTGACGATTATAGGCTGCCCAGGCAAATAAAGCGCTGAGAAAGGAAACCCCCATAACCAAATTAAGGTTGACCGTGGGAGTACCGTTCTGGTCCGTGAATATAAAGTAAGAGCCAATGGTGAGCATCACAATCGTCAGCAATAGCAGGGGGAAATGCAAGCGTGACGAGCGGACTGCAATATAAAACGGGATCGGGCTGAGAACTGCCACGATCAGTGGCCAGGGATCTGCCTTGAGTTGCGAGATTTCATACCAGGTCAGCGCCAGGCAAACAACAACCCCCACGATCGGAATCCTGGAGCGGGGCATGACAAAGGTCAATAAGACGAATGCGACCGCTCCCACGATGGATAAATAGGCGATGTTTGGATCGATCAGGAACTCCATTTTGCCCTCCGATTGCTCAATCCTGAAATTCTTCTCTCCCCATCACAAATCTTTCAATCGCCTGAGCCGCATCTACCATATCAGTTAGATATAGCTTCTCAGGCCGCATAAATTTCCTCGGTATTGGCAAGGACGGATTCTCTGATAACAGGCTTTATCCCGTCCATTGGAACGAGGTCTACAGGGCGGTTGAGCAACTCTGCAAGCTCGCGCTGCATACGAGAAAATGTGATAAATCCTATTTTGGCATTAGGCTGGAAGGATACCAGCACATCCACATCACTTTCCGCGCGAAAATTATCTCCAAGCACAGAACCGAACAAAGCCAATCGCTGCACCTTATAGCGAAGGCAGAAATCATTCAATTCCTTTTTGGGAATTTTGATCTTTACGCGGGAAGGATTTTTTGTAGCCATTTCTTTAATTATACAGCAACCCCACCCCAGCCCTTCGTGTAGCACACCGTCAGGTGCCCCAAATCCGCATGCGCAATATTTTGTCAGTAGAAATTGTCACTTGCGGACTTGGGGAGGGTGCCCGTAGGGCGGGAGGGGCCTATTCTCCCGTCGGCACCCAGATATTCTTGACCTGCGTGGCCTCGTGCAGGAACTCGTGACCTTCGCCCTGCTCACGGGACATCCAGTCACGGGGCAGGCCGTAACCGACCCAGGTGCGCTTCATGTTGGCAGCGGACTCGAACTCAACGTGGTAGCTGCCCTCGGCCGAGCCGAAGTACCAGACCGAGTCCACGTCCTCGTGCTGGACCAGGGTCTTGATCAGGTGGTCCCGGTCGCCGGTGACGATGTTGACCACGCCGCCGGGCACGTCGGACGTATCCAGCACCTGGTAGAAGTCGGTGGCGCTGAGCGGGTACTGCGGGCTGGGGATCATCACGACCGTGTTGCCACGGGCGATGGCCGGCGCCATCAGCGAGACGAATCCCAGCAGCGGGTATTCGTCCGGGCAGGCGATGCCGATCACGCCGACCGGCTCGTTCACGCCGACGGTGATGCCCCGCAGGGTGGTCTCCTGCACCGTGCCGCCGTACTTGTCAGCCCAGGCGGCATAGGTGAACAGGCGCTCGACGGCGGCGTCCACTTCGGCCTGGGCGGATTTCTTCGTGCGACCGGTCATACTCGACGATGCGCTCCACGAACTCGGCGTTGCGGGCGTCCAGGTTTTCGGCGATGAAGTACAGGATTTGCGAGCGGTTGAAGCCGTGCCGCATGGCCCAGCCGGGTTTGGCGGTATGCGCCGCATGGGCGGCTTCGACGGCGTTGCGGATGTCCTTGCGGTTGCCGTCGCCGACCTGGCCGACGATCTCGCCTTTCGCGCCCAACACCGTGATGGTGTAATGCCCATCCGGGCGGGCCTGCTTGCCGCCGATATACATCTTGGGCGTGCGGTCCACTCGGGGGAGTTCGTGCCCGTTCGTATGCGGTCGGTCGATGGCATAGCAGGCAAAGCGCGGGCACAGTGCTCGCCCCATTTTTCGTCCTTCTTTCGGTTTTACGAAATTCTGGCCGCGGGCGATCCATCCAAACCGGGCGCACGTACTCGAACAAGCCTTCCTTGCCGCCTTCGCGGCCAAATCCGCTTTCACGGTAGCCGCCAAAGCCCGAAGCGCCGTCGAACAGGTTGGTGCAGTTGACCCACACCGACCCGGCCTTGATCTTGCTGGCCACGTCCAGCGCCAGGTTGATGTTGTCGCTCCACACGCTGGCGGCCAGCCCGTAGCGGGTGTTGTTCGCCAGTGCCACGGCCTCGGCCGGGGTGCGGAAGGTCAACGAGACCAGCACCGGGCCAAAGATCTCCTCTTGCACGGTAGCAGCCGCAGGGTCCAGCCCCGTGATCAGGGTCGGCTTGTAGAACAGTCCCTTTTCGGGCAGCTTGATGTCCGGCTGGAACAGGTCCCCGCCCTCGCTCACGCCCGTCTTCACCCAACCGTCCACCGTCTCCCATTGCGACTTGTCCACGATGGCGCCCATGTCGATGGCCTTGTCGAGCGGATCGCCGACCCGCATCTTGCCCATGCGGTTCTTGAGCTTGCGGATGAACTTCTCGGCGACGTTTTCCTGGACGAGCAGACGCGACCCGGCGCAGCAGACCTGACCCTGGTTGAACCAGATCGCATCGACCACGCCCTCGACTGCTCCATCCAGATCGGCATCTTCGAACACGACGAAGGGACTCTTGCCCCCCAGCTCGAGCGACAGCTTCTTGCCGGACCCGGCGGTTTGCCGCCGTAAAATGCGGCCGACGTCGGTCGAGCCGGTGAAGGCGATCTTGTCCACGTCGGGGTGCTCGACGATCATCGAACCGGCCTTGCTGCTGCCGGTGATGACGTTGACCACGCCGGGCGGCAGGCCCGCTTCGGCCACGATCTCGGCGAAGAGCAGCGCGCTCAGGCGGGTGTAGGAGGCGGGCTTGAGCACCACGGTGTTGCCCATGGCGATGGCCGGGGCGATCTTCCAGGCCAGCATCAGCAGCGGGAAGTTCCAGGGGATGATCTGCCCGACCACGCCGACCGGCTGGTAGTCACGCAGTTCGGTTTCCATCAGTTGCGCCCAACCGGCGTAATAGTAGAAGTGACGGGCCAGCAGCGGCACGTCGATGTCGCGCGATTCGCGGATGGGCTTGCCGTTGTCCATCGACTCGAGCACGGCCAGCAGGCGGTGATGCTTCTGGATGTTGCGGGCGATGGCGTACATGTAACGGGCACGCACCACGCCGGGCGTCTTGCTCCAGCTTTCGAAGGCTGCCCGGGCAGCGGCCACAGCCGCATCGACTTCCTTTTGGCCCGCCTGGGCGGTTTCCGCCAGGGTTTCCCCGCTAGACGGGTCGAGGCTGGGGTAGGTTTTGGCATCCTTGGGATGCACCCATTCGTTGTTGATGAACAATCCAAACTTGCGCCCGTGCTCGTCCAGCCAGGCATTCACGGCGGATGGGGATTCGGGTGCAGGGCCGTAGTCCATGGTTTTGAAGATTTCAAGTAGTGTGCTCATAATAAACTCCGATTCCTTACCACGAAGACACGGAGTCACGGAGACACAAAGGAAAATAAAAATTTGTGCCTTTGTGTTTTAGTGTCTTTGTGGTCAAGGCTCTTATCCCATCGGCATATGATGCTTGGCAGCATAGTGACCGGTGATGTAGTGGTACAACTGCCGCTCCAAATCCGTCAGCAGGCTGGAAGCGCCGATGCGGAACAGATCATTTGTCAGCCATTCATCGCCCAGTTCTTCTTTCATCAGCGACTGCCAGGCCATGGCCTGCTTGGCTTTGCTGATGCCGCCCGCCGGTTTGAATCCGACCTTGTAGCCGGTGCGCTCCAGGTATTCACGGATGGCACGCACCATCACCAGACTGACTTCCAGCGTGGCGTTGACTGGTTCCTTGCCGGTGGATGTCTTGATGAAGTCCGAGCCGGCCATCATAGCGACCAGGCTGGCCTGGTAGACCTGCTTCAGCGTGCCCAGGTCGCCGGTGGCGAGGATAGTCTTCATGTGGGCAGCCTCGCCGCAGGTTTTGCGGAACTGGGCGATCTCGTTGTAGAGCGCTTCCCAGTCGCCGGTCAGGACGAAGTTGCGGGGGATGACCACGTCGATCTCTTTTGCGCCCGCTTCGATGGCCTGTTCGATCTCGCCGATGCGCTGGGGCAGGGGAGTCTGTCCGGCGGGGAAACCGGTCGCAACGGAAGCAACTGGAATGTCCGTGCCACGCAGCGCCTGAACTGCATCCGCCACGCGATTGGGATAAACGCAGACAGCGCCAACGGTGATTTTCTCGCCATCCAGTCCCATACGAGCTAGCATATCCGGGCGGATGGGCTGGCGAGCCTTGGCACACAGGCGTTTGACCCGTCCGGGCGTGTCGTCGCCGGACAGGGTGGTCAGGTCGATGCAGGTGACGGCGCGTAGCAGCCAGGCCGCCTGCCATTCCTTTTTAACGGTACGGCGCAGGGGCAGCGTAGCAACACGCCGCTCAACCGCGCTCTTGTTGACATGCGCGCCCGCGACCCAATCCAGGTCGAGGGGCATGCCGGGGTTACGATTGTTGTCAGTCATAGATACTCTTTTTATGAATATGTCTTACAATTTTCTTTTACTATATCACAATGCGGATTGTGATGGAAATAAGGAAAAGGATATAATAATTGTCCGTTAACTCTGGAGGTACGCATGGCCAAGATCAAATATGTCATCAAACGAAACGGCGCTACCGTTCCATTTTCGAAGAGCAGGATCACCAATGCGATCTATCGTGCCGCGGTGTCTGTTGGAGGCAGGGATAAAAAGATCGCGGAAGGTTTGAGCAAACAGGTTGTGGAAATCCTGGAAAGCCAATTCGAGCCCAACCAGTATCCAACCGTGGAGGAAATTCAGGATATTGTCGAAAAGGTGTTGATCGAAAACGGGCATGCCAAAGTCTCGAAGCACTATATTCTTTACCGGGAAGAGCGTACCCGGCGCAGGAACAAGGAAAAATCAAATGCTTCTCAGCGCTCAGAATTTATCCCCTGGGCAAAGATCTGGCATGTATTGAACTGGAGCGTAGACCACGGATTGAATACGGTAGAAAAACTGGATGGGCGTATCCAGAATGGGGAGTTTGCGCAGGTTGTAGCGGAGTTTGAAGCGGCCTATGCACAGGATTTTGCAACAGTGATTGCATTGATCGAAGAACGCAGGAATGAAGTCAGGATTGTAACCGTCGCCGGGCCTTCTTCTTCCGGGAAAACCACCACGACAACCAAAATCGCCCTGGGACTCGGCCAGCAGGGCTTGCGATTTGTCGAACTGAATCTTGATAATTATTATTTCGATCTGGAATTGCATCCCAAAGATGAATTTGGGGATTATGACTTCGAGACGCCCCAGGCGTTGGATATCGATTTGATCAACCAGCACCTCCACCGGCTGCTGGCGGGCGAAGAAGTGCTGCTGCCTTATTATGATTTCAAAACCGGCAAACAATATCCGGACCGCACCCCGATGAAGCTGAAAGAGGGCGATATTATCCTGATCGATAGTCTGTACGGTTTGTATCCGCCGCTGACGGATGGCATTGCTGACAACAAGGTGAACATCTACATCGAGCCCCTGTTACAGATGAAGGACGAGGATGGCGAATATGTCCATTGGACCGACATCCGCCTGATGCGCAGGATGCTGCGGGATTCTGTCCACCGGGCCTACGATTATGAAATGACGCTCACGCACTGGCATTACGTGCGCGCGGGTGAGTTGCGGGGCATCATCCCTTACATCGGCTCAGCAGATTACATCATCAACAGTGGGATGCCATACGAGCTACCGCTTTACAAGCATAAATTATTCGATGGATTTACCAAATGGGTGGAAAAATATCGGGATGATCCGCTCCACCAGGATGCCTTTACGCGGGCCTCCCGCATCCATAAATTGCTCGAGGCTGTTACCGCTATAGACGATAACAGCGTGGTCCCGAAAGATTTTGTCATCCGGGAATTCATCGGGGGACTGGTGCTGGAGTAACCATGCTTCTGTTGGGCAGGATCGCCCTGCTTTCAAGAGCGTAATAATGTCTCAGCCTCGCAACGAGCGGAATTCGAAAATCCTGTGGGGGTTGATTTTGGCAGCAATCGCAGTGAGGCTTGTTTTTTATATCTGGCCGCGGGTCACCGGCAGCCCCGAAGTGGACGGGCTGCTGGCTGTTTTTCTGGGCTTTTACATTTGTTCGCGCGCCGCTGCCAATTTTCTGAACGTGATCCTGTACGAACTGGGCGCTCGCCGCTGGGCATCCCTGACGCGACCGGATATTGTCTGGTTGGGATTGAATTCGCTGGTAATGTTGAGTGGGTTGATGCTGGTTATTATCGGGATTTATCGTTTCTTCAGCAGGGTGTTTTGAAGGCTCTTGATTGGAGAACTTCTTAAATAGGACGGTCGAAATCTTATGAATACACAACATGAAATTCCATCCTTCGATGTACTTCTGCCAGACTTGGACCAGTTTATCTTGAATTTGGTCGAAGAATACAAAACGGGAAAAATAAAGTCATGGGAAGATCTAGAAGAGAGGGTAGATGCTTTCTTTACACCCGAACAGATGAACCAGACAGAGTCACTTGTCCCTCACTGGCACAAAATGGCATCTTACGCGGACGGGCTTACACTTGTCCATGTGATGTGTGTGTTCCTGGGGTTATACATGCTGCCTGAATTTATGAGCATGTCGAGTTACCAACAACAATTAATGAAATGGGTCATTCTTTTTCACGATGTCGAAAAAGAACTTCCGGACGGGAAAAGAGATTACGCTCATGCTTTTCGCTCGGCAGTTGGGGCAGCACAAACACTGCCAGGCCTTGGTTTTCCCACCACATCCGAATATGATCTACTAATTGTTGAATTTACTGGACTTTGCCCATTTTAGGTTGAGTAACAGGCTGTATCGACAAGGGAAAAGAGGGCAGCCTGTGGAATTAGGAACAGGTCGGGGTTTTGGGACGACCTTTCGTAATTCAAGTGGCTCCACAAATGCCTGCGAACAGCTGCCAAAGCATCGCTAAAAGTAGCTTCTTCCTTTATGTACCAACTGGTTTGACGTACAGGCAGTTCAGTTGGGAAAAGCAGCTTGGCCATGATCGTCACCAGGCTGAAAATGCCAAAGAGACAGGGCGTGGTGCGTTCGATAGCCCGATCAGACCACTGGCGTTGGGTTTCGAAGCCGAGGAAAGCGCGCAATTCTTCGAAAGTGACTTCGATATTCCAGCGCCAAGCAAACCAGATAATGATCTGCTTGGCAGAAATGTGCGTATCGGAGCAGAAGAAGGCGGCAGGTTCGAAGCTTTCCTCTGGACAACGCACCAACACCCAACGGATAGTGACCGGGTCCTGGCCTGGTGTATGCCAAAGGGATATACCGGTGATGAATTCGATGAAGTGTTCCTCACCATAAAGAATGAGCTTGAGTTTCTTCCAATTGGTTTCCGGGTCTTCCAGGCGTTGAGAGAGTTGGATCTGGCGTGCGCCTTTCTTCGGTTTTGGACCACGCTTATGTCTTAGGCTGTGGAGCCGGAAAATCGAACAAGCGGGCATCCAAGCGCAGACGAGAAACCAGTCTGACACGCTTTTTGAGCCGCTGGCAGCGTTGCACCAGCACGATCGCAGCGTAACTGCCATCCCCAACCAGCATGATCTCCCGATCTGGCTGCCAGCGCCGCACCTTGTCAATCATAAATTCGGCCCACTGCACGATCGTGCGATGACGTTTGTTGAGCTTGGCGCTGGTTTTCTCTCCTAATGCCAATACGGTCATAAAGGGTAATGCCCAGGTACGTTGGCTCCAGGGCACGGGTACCAGCACTGCCAGACAAATCCAACGAAGTCCCAACGACGTGACCACATGCTTCTTGGTCGACAAGATCGGGTCTCGAAACCAGCCCTTGTATTTGATCTGCTTGCCACGACGTCGTTCCAAAGTTTCATCGATCATCAGGAGTAATGGCACCCCTGAAGGCAAGAAGATCAAAATGATCAAACCCAGCAAAATCTTACTCACCACCCAAGGTGACCAGCGATCCCGGTTCAACACCCGGTGATACTTGCTATAGTTCGGGTCATTTCCCAACCCCATCATCCGCAACGCTGCGGTCACCGTGCGGCGACCGGGAGCCAAAATCGTACCAAAAATAAGAACCAACACTTTTGCAAATGTCGGCCCTGTGAATACCACTGAAAAAACTGATAGTAATTGTATAATCTCTGGTGATGGGCTTGGCATGATGCCTCCTGGGTATGTAGTTGGGTCAAACTCTACATTACCACAGGTGGCTCATGCCATCCCATCAACTCCTTAAAATGGGCAAAGTCCAGATGGAGTGAGTTTACCCGTTCTGCGATCAGGTTACTTGAAAACTCTTCAGATTACACACAAGACAATCGCAAATTGCCGGTCATCATAAATGGTATCGAGCACATGTTCGGACACAACACGCCAGCAACTTTAATCATCAAGACAATACTATTTCACCTCTCAGTTGATATGGATTATTGGCCCCCGACCTCACCACTTACGAATGAAGAGGTAAAAAGCTATTTTGACAAGGAATTGGTCCTGCCACTACTGGTGATGCACCTTGCGGACGGGGATGGCTGGTTGATGTTTAATCCGGAAAAAAGAGCACTTGGGCGAAACGATACGATTGAAGCCTTTGAAAGGGTGGAGCGGCTGATTTCAAAATAAACTTTCAGGCCTGTTTAACAATCTTGCTTACCCAATTGTTGTGGAAATGGAGATGATATAGGAAAAGGGTAGAATAGAACAATGCTTATCGCATCCTATAAGGTTGAAAAAGGTAGCATCTATGTGTGACACTATGATCGCCACCGGGCTTGTCACCGCCCAGGGAAAGTCTATTTTTGCCAAGAATTCAGACCGCCAACCCAACGAGGGGCAGATGCTTACGTGGTTCCCGGCAAAAGTGCATGAGCAGGGTAGCAGCCTCCAATGCACGTATATTAGCATTCCGCAGGTGAAAGAAACGCACGCGGTCTTGCTGTCCCAACCCTTCTGGATGTGGGGCGCAGAGATGGGGGTGAATGAACACGGCCTTGTCATCGGGAATGAGGCGGTTTTCTCAAATGTCCCGGCGAACAAAACCCCCGCGTTGCTTGGCATGGATCTGCTACGCCTGGGGCTGGAACGGGCCGTTACGCCGCGTGAAGCGCTGAACGTCATGGTAGAACTGATCGAGCAATTTGGTCAGGGTGGTAATTGTGTGCAGGATGGCGAACTTTACTATCACAACAGTTTCATCATCGCCAACTATGAAGATGCCTGGGTGCTCGAAGCCGTAGACAAACACTGGGTGGCTAAACAGGTGAAGGATGTCTACAGTATTTCGAACTGCCTGACCATTCAAAACGAATGGGATATGTCTTCTAAAAGCCTGGCCGCATTAACGGCACAGGAAGGCCATTTCGATTACGCCAAAAAATATTCCGATTTTGTCTTTACCACCTTCGGAAAAGGTCACCACCGGCGGGCGACAACCGCAAATAACATCAAAGAAAACGCGGGCGCCGTCACAGTGCAGACCCTGATGGATACCCTCCGTCATCACGAAAACGGAAAATCCCCAGGTAATAACATCAACCTTGTGGATGTCTGTATGCATGCAGGCTTCGGCCTTTTCGACCCAGTCAAAGCACCGCCTCTATGGTAGTTCTTCTGGATAAGGAACGTCCGACCGTATTTGCCACCGGGACGTCCGCGCCCTGCACCAGCATTTTCAAACCCCTATGGGTCGACGCGCCTCTTCCTGCGCCTGGGCCTGCTCCCACGGCCACATACGATCCCGCCTCCCTGTTTTGGTCTCATGAGCGCCTGCACCGGACGGTTCTGCTCAACTTCCCGGAACGCCTTGCCGCTTACGCCCCTGACCGCGATGCGCTCGAAAACGAATTCGTCCAGGGCGCATTAGACATGGCTCAAGCTCCAGCAAAAGACCGGGCAGCATTCTCCGTCGAATGTTTCCACCGGGCTGCTCTGGCCGAAGAAGACTGGTTGGAACGCGTACAAAAAATTCCGGATGCAAAACAGTTCGGTAAATTGCTGAACAACACCGCCTGGACGAAGTTCAACCGGATGGCAAAAATTCCTGGTTGATCGAAAGAAAATAAGAATATCCAGATGACTCCCTGAATCCTGGAATTTTTCTAAAAAGATATGAGACATACATTTTTATTGGTACTTTTGCTGATCTTACTGGCTGGCTGCCTGCCAGCTTCAGTTGTGCCCCCCACGCCAACGGCGACAATTCCCCCTCCGACTGAAACTTCTACCAGCACGCCCACGCCCAGCCCTGTCTCCTACCCAAACATTAACGCCTACCGCCACGCCTATCCCCGACCCGATGAGCATCCTGTACATGCGCGCGCAGGAGTATCCCGGCAGTGACATCGTAATCCAGAGCGAACTGGAACGCGGCGCAAATTATCGTCGTTACTACGCCTGGTACGAGTTTGAAGGCCTGAAGATCTACGGCCTGCTGACCATCCCGGACGGGGAAATGCCCGAAGGCGGCTGGCCTGCTATCGTTTTCAACCACGGCTATATCCCGCCGGACGTCTACCGCACCACTGAGCGTTACATCGCTTATGTAGACCGCATCGCTCGCTCCGGCTATATCGTTTATCGCATCGACTATCGCGGGAATGACCGCTCGGAAGGCGAAGCGAACGGTGCGTATGGTGACCCTGGCTATACCATCGACGTGCTCAATGCGGTCGCTTCGCTTAAGAAGTTTCCTCAAGTCAACCCCGATGAGATCGGCATGTGGGGCCATTCCATGGGCGGCTTCCTGACCTTACGCGCCATGGTCATTTCGAAGGATATCAAGGTAGGTGTCATCTGGGCCGGGGTGGTGGCTTCCTATCCTGATTTGATCTACAACTGGCGGCGTACCGGCAACTTTACGCCCTCGCCCAGTTCAAGCGGTCGCGGCTGGCGGACACGCTGGATCGAAACCTACGGCACTCCCGAACAGGATCCCGCTTTCTGGGCCGCCATCTCCGCCAACACCTACGTGGCGGATCTTTCCGGCCCCTTACAACTGCACCACGGCACTGCGGACGAAGACGTGCCCCTGGCCTTCTCCATCCGCCTGGCAGAAGAAGTCCGTGCCGTGGGCGGCATCGCTGACCTGTACACCTACGATGGCGACAATCACAACATCTCCAAATATTTCACCACCGCCATGGACCGTACGATTGCTTTCTTTGACCAGTATTTGAAGTAAAGCTCACCTTACGTAGAACGTCCCGAAGGTTCCAGTAGTTCAGGCTTGCACCGTCTCCAAACCTTCGGGACGGTGCGTAACATTGGTGAAGTAATCTCAAGATTTCCAGTACCGCTCCTCCCAAATTATCAACAACGGGCTTCTGGTAAAATTAAAGCTCTAAAAAGGAAACTAAGATGCCAGAACCTATTACCTACCGCCTCGTTACCCCAAAAGATAGCTCGAAATTGAAAAGCCTTATTGCCGCAACCGCAGATGGTGGCGGCATTGGGTTTACCGACGATTATCAAGCTGACCTGTTAGCTGTCCATCGCGGGCTGGCGGAGGAGTTCCATGCTATTGTTGCGGAGCAGGATGACAAGATCGTTGGGATGGTCTTTGGCGAGGTGCGCTGGGTGCAATATGCCGGTCAGGAGGTGCCCGGCGTATATATCTCCCACCTGCGCGTCCACCCGGAGCATCGCCGTCAGGGCATTGCCCGAGAGCTCTCGGATTGGGCGCTGGAATATATCACCGATCTGATGCGTTCAGATATGGTCATGTACGGCGCGATCATGGCGGAAAATGTCAGCTTGAAACTGGCAGACCAGTATGGATTTCAGGCTACGAAACCAATCCAGGGTGGAATCATACCGATGCGCAAAGATCCGCCCGCTGCTATCCCGGACCTGGAAGTGCGCATAGCAGAAAAGAAAGAGCTGCCTGCTATCGCTGAAGGGATGAACGCATTTTACCGCGAACACAATTTGTGGATTCCGGTCAACGTCGATACGCTGGAAGATTTCTTGAAGCAGGAAGTGGACGAAGTTAAACCGAACCAGCTTTACGTCGCAGTGAGAAGCGGTCAGGTCATCGCGGGGTTGAGCCTGTCTGACCGGACGAAACTAGTCCGTATGCGTCTGGAGCGCGCGCCCTGGTACGTCCGCACTCTGGGTGGCTGGCTGGGTCTGCTGCCTGCATCCGGCATTTTGGATGCGCTGACGGTGCGGCGAGTCTGGTTCCGGGAGGGGGAGTTGGAGGCCGCGCGCTATCTCTGGCAGACGCTGCGTTATGACCTGCGCGAACGGGGCAATTGCCTGGGTATCGCTTACGATCCGCGCGATCGTTTGGCCGACGTGTTCCAGATTCCGTTCTGGTTGCCGATGTTCAAAGCGCGTTATCTGGTGCGGGCCTCCGATGCTTTGGAGCCCGAGCGTTTGATTTATTGTATTGCAGGGCCGTAGAAGCAAGATAAAAACTCGCTGCCCCTCTCAGATTTATCCTGCCTTGCGCGCATATCCCAGATAGTTCAAAGACAGATTATCAGACAGTTTGAGTTCCAGCCTGCGACCGAGTTCGGCCACGCTGGTCTGGCCGCGCTTGTGGCGGCGTACTTCCCGCAGCGTGGTGAGCGGGTCTGTGGCAATCTCACCGCCACGAAAACCTTGAATCTCCATGCTGTGCGCTTCCACGGCAGACGTCAATTCATCGGGGGTGATGAACATTTCCCAGACGTGCGTGTCTTTGGGGAAGAGTTTGGTGAAGGCGAAATCTTGCAGACCAAAGATGAAATTGACTTTGCTTTCCTGCGTGCGGTTGATGGTGTCGAACAAGAACAGACCGCCCGGTGTGAGCACGCGACTGACCTCGGCGATGACAGCCTCCCAATCCGGGATGTGTTCGAGTACATCGCAGCAACTGACGACCTCGAAGCTGCTCCCGTCAAAGGGAAGTTGGGCCGCCGAGCCGGTCTGGTAGTCGATGGGCAGGCCCTGGGTCCGGGCGTGAGCGCGCGCAACGTCGATGGATTCAGCCGAGATGTCGATACCCGTCACCTGGCATCCCAGGCGGGCAAATTCCTCCGCCAGTACGCCGCCTCCGCAGCCGATGTCCAGCAGATGGACATGGCTCAGGTCCGCGCCGAAATGGTTCCTCAACGCCTCCGCAAAATAGGGCACGCGCCAGGGATTGACCATGACCTTGAGCAGGTGCAGCATACCGTTTTCATCCCACCAGGAATTGGCCAGTTCGTTGTACATGTGATTGTTGATCGTTGGGGTCATGATATTATCCTGTTTTATGCAGAACGTCCCGAAGGGTTACTGTGTTTCAGGCTTGTATTCAGGATAAACACATGAAAGTTCGGTGCTCGTGAACACGTGGTGCGAAACGAGGCTCCGCAAAATTATCGACTCTCGCTGCGGGCATAGCAATGCCTTCGGGACGATGGTAAGAGCAGTATAATCGCATCTTCGCTCAATTCTATCGGAAAGTTGCTAACGATACAAACATGGTAACAGAAAGTCAATCCAATCTCCCGGCAAACGGACGCCACGACCCGTACAAGGCGCTCCGATCACGGGATTTTCGCCTGTTGCTGACGGGCCGTTTTATTACTTCCTTTGGGAACGAAATGTTGACCTTTGCCATCGCCTGGGAATTGTGGCTGCGCACGCGCAGCGCCTTTGCCCTGGGGATGGTCGGATTGGTGCAGGTAGTGCCGGTTATCCTGCTGTCCCTGCCCGGCGGGCACGTGGCCGACCAGCACAACCGCAGGCGGATCGTGGGAATCACGCAGGTTGCCTTCGCGCTTTGTTCACTTGGGCTGGGATTGCTCTCGTACTTTCAAGGTTCGCTCGTTCTGATTTATGTCTGCCTGTTGGGGCTTGGGATCGCGCGGGCCTTCAACGACCCCGCCGCTTCTACGTTGGTGCCGGAAGCTGTCCCGCCGGAATTGTTTGCCAGCGCGGCCACCTGGACCAGCAGCGCCTGGCAGTTGGCTTCCATTGCCGGGCCGGCGGCAGCGGGCATAATCATAGCGCTCTGGAACAATGTCACGGTCATTTATCTTGTTCGATGCGCTGGCGGCGATTATTTTTCTGGTCTTGCTCGGATTTATCAAAGGTCGCCCTCTGGCGTTATCACGCAAGACCGCCACAATGGACTCACTGATGGAAGGCTTTCGCTTTATTCGGGGCACGAAAGTCATCCTGGCGGCGATTACATTGGATATGTTCGCAGTGCTGTTCGGTGGGGCGGTGGCGTTGCTGCCGATTTACGCGACCGATATTTTGCAGGTGGGCCACAGGGATTGGGCGTCATGCGCGCCGCGCCATCCATTGGCGCGATCATGATGGCCTTTGCGATAGCGCATCTGCCGCCCTTCAAGCACGCCGGGAAAACCCTGCTGATTGCTGTGGCGGGTTTTGGGGCGGCTACGATTATCTTCGGGTTTTCGAAAAATCTCTTGTTATCGGTGGCCATGCTGACCCTGCTGGGTGGGCTGGACAATATCAGTGTGATCATTCGTAGCACGCTGATATTGACGTTCACGCCCGATGAAATGCGCGGGCGCACGGCGGCGGTCAACAGTATTTTTGTGGGGACATCCAATGAAATGGGAGCTTTTGAGTCGGGCATGGCCGCCTCCCTTTTTGGGCCGATTATTGCTGTGGTAGCAGGCGGGATTGGCACGATCCTGGTGGTGCTGACCATTGCAAAAGTCTGGCCGGAGATGCGGAATTTGAAAACGCTGGACGTGCCTGTGGAACTAAGTGTGTAGCAAATTCTGATATAAAAAGGAAAGTTCATCGATATCAAGGGAACTGCCTTTTTATAACGCCAGATAACCAATCAGGAATCATGGTCACGGGTGAAGCGATGCTGCATGTTGTAATCCAGGATTGTTGGGATGTGGTCAAAGCGAAGTAGGAATCAAATTCCTTTGTGTCATGCGGAATGAATGTTCACTCCAAAACACTCGTCAAATATCGAAGGAAAAATAATATGTCTGAAGCAACCAATTGGATAAATGAAAATATCCCCGATCAAAGCGGCAAACTTGTACTGGTGACCGGGGCCAACAGCGGGTTGGGTTATGAGGTGACTCGTGCGCTGGCGCGCAAGGGCGCGACTGTGTTGATGGCCTGTCGCAACCTGGAGAAGGGGGAAGAGGCGGCTGCCAAAGTCCGGGATGAGCACCCAAAAGGGGAGGTCAGGTTGATGCAACTCGATCTGGCTGACCTGGGGTCTGTCAAACGATTTGCAGAGGAATTCCGCACCGAGTACAACCATCTGGATTTGCTGATCAACAATGCCGGTGTGATGGCGCCCCCTTATGGCCAGACCGCGGATGGATTCGAGTTGCAGTTCGGCATCAATCATCTCGGTCACTTCGCCCTGACCGGCTTGCTGCTGGATGTGTTGATGCACACGCCGGATGCGCGCATCGTCACGGTCAGCAGCTACGCCCATTACTTTGGGCGGATCAATTTTAGCGATTTGAACAGCCAGAAGTCCTATCAGAAATGGTTGGCTTACGGGCAGAGCAAACTGGCCAATCTTTTGTTTGCGTATGAGTTGCAGCGCAAACTATCTCGGAACGGGCAAAACCCCATCAGCGTGACGGCCCATCCCGGCTATGCAGCGACCAATTTGCAGCACAACTCCACCCTGTTCAGCTTCCTGAACCTAATCATGGCCCAGAGCCAGGAGATGGGTGCCCTGCCGGTCTTGTATGCCGCTACCCGCCCTGAGATCAAAGGCGGGGAATACGTTGGCCCGGATGGCTTCCTGGCGCAACGCGGGTACCCGCACCTGGCGCGTTCCAGTAAAAGCTCTCACGATGAAGCCCTCGCGCGGCGTTTGTGGGAGGTTTCGGAAGAGTTGACCGGGATTGAATACGATATTTGATTTCGATATAATTTCCCTAGGTAAATAGTGCCATAACCTAAACAAGGTGACGGTCCGATATGCAGAGACCTGTCACCTTGTTGGATTTATTTGACGAATGGGATACTCAGCATATAGTGAACAGGTTTATCCGATAGCGCCCGCACTGCTTGACCACAACTGACGTTGCGTTCAACTTTACCAACTCTCTTATCAATGAGTTCTACCAATTCTATTTCCTGGCTGATCCCTGCTACTATGCCCAGATGATCCATTCGCTGTGTTTCAAATTTTTGCTCTTTCTCCATCATCCAAGCTTACCGAATATTCCCAAAATCCGCTACTCAGGGGTGCGGAATGTGGGCTGAAATGGAGCAGCCTCTTCCTTTCAGCCGCCCTCCTGGATGCCTGCGCACCAGAAGTCATAACCGCCACTGAAGTTCCACCTACGTCTACACCTGTGCCGCCTACCAATACGCCGCATCCAACCAGCACGCCTACCAGTCAGCCAATCGAAGCCATTTTCCCGGAGATGGTGTTGGTGGAGGCGGGCAGCTTTGAGATGGGTTCGATGGTTGGCAACGTAAGTGAAAGACCGGTCCATACGGTGCAGATCACCAGGCCTTTTTACATTGCAAAGTATGAGCTGACTTTCGAGGAATATGACCGCTTTGCAGATGATGCCCACAAAACCCGGCCGGATGACCGCGGTTGGGGGCGGGGCAACCAACCCGTTGTCCATATTGACTGGTACGATGCCGTGGACTATTGCAACTGGTTGAGCGAAAAAGCAGACCTAATGCCTTGCTACAGTGGGAAAGGAAAATTGACCGAATGCGACTTCTCCGCGGATGGTTATCGCCTGCCCACCGAAGCGGAATGGGAATATGTTGCGCGCGGTGGCCATAAAAGCCAGGACTTTCTCTATGCCGGAAGCGATAACCCGGATGAAGTGGCCTGGTACGCGGAAAATTCGAACGATCGCCTGCACCCGGTTGGGCAGAAATTGCCTAATACGTTGGGCCTGTACGATATGTGTGGGAATATTTTCGAGTGGTGCTGGGATTGGTACAATGAAGACTATTAACCATTGGTGCTAGTTGACGAAAGGTAAGAGGTGTTTTAATCTGATAGGTGAAAAGTCAAACAGAAAAGGAGACACCCCATGACCACGATTGATTTTATCACCGAGCTTTTTTGTCGAATTGATGACGCAATGCCAGCTGCAAAAAAGCATTCTCAAGCCAATCTACGGCCCAGTGAAGTAGTGACGCTGGCAGTCTTGTTCGCCTTGAAGGGTGTTGGCAATCGAGCATTCTATCGATGGTTGGAAAGAGATTATCGACCTTTGTTTCCAAACCTACCAGAACGAACTCGCCTCTTTCGTTTGTTCAACACGCACCGCCATTGGACACAGGTTTTCATGGCGGAACATAGTTTGATAGGTCTGGTTGACACTTACGGCATTGAACTCATCCATCCAAGACGTGAAGGTCGTAGTGAAGCGCAAATTGGCAAAAAAGGGTTGTCCAATAAGCGCTGGATTGTTGGTGCAAAACTGTGTTATGTTATCAACCATCTTGGGTTGATTGTGGATTGGGATGTTAATACTGCCAATGTGTATGACGGGACAGCCTTTCAAGAGATTGTTGAGCGAAATCAGGATTTTATGGCCTTATTCTCGGATGAAGGTTTCGCAAAAATAGATTGGCATCCTGAAAATCTGAAAATTTGTCGACGAGGTGAGTGGAATTCGCGCATGATTGTCGAGACTGTTCTTTCTATGCTCACCTTGGTCAGTCATTTCAAGAAGGTTATGCATCGCAAATGGGCATATCTTAAGAGCCGCCTTGCTTTTACCATGGCAATGTTCAATATCTTGGTTGAGTGGCATGACATTCAAGTCGATGAACTCGGCAATGTCCACTTTTCTCTGGCTCCCTTCAGCCTCTAAAACTAGCACCAAAGGTTATTACGCCATATCTCCTGCCAGCGATCCGTTGGGTCCGCCGCCACCCCAAACCAACACCCCTTGGGAATTTATCCGTGTGCGACGCAGCGGCAGTTGGCGCGAAGATGCGCAGAACATCCGCGTTAGCTCACGCAGCTTTGATAGCATGAACTATGCCGGTGATAATGGAGTGCGCTTGGCGCGAACAGCGTGAACATACAATCCCGAACAAAATTGGAGTTCAAATGATCGACTTCAACACCGAATTGGGCCGTAAGGCCAAACGACACCTCGAAGAGGAATATTTCATCTGGTTCACCACCGTCGGCGCGGACCTGACCCCACAGCCCCGGCCGGTCTGGTTCATCTGGGAGGGCAGTTCTTTTCTCATCTTCAGCCGCCCGGATGCGCACAAGGTGACGCATGTGCAGGGGCATCCCAATGTGGCCTTGCACTTCAACACAGACGCAACCGGCGACCAGGATGTGATCGTCTTCCTCGGCCGGGCGCAAATCGTTTCGGACGCGTCGCCCGCGCACGAAGTCCCGGCTTATTTCGAAAAATATCGGACGGGCATGGCAGACCTGAATATGACGCCCGGGGAGTTCAGCCGGGAATATTCGGTTGCCATCCGGGTCACACCGACGAAAGTGCGCGGCTGGTAGGGCATAACCAAGACCTGACAGGTTTGGAACTTCGCTTCGACTGATTTATTCAACGCGGACGAAGGTCAGCGCCTCGCCATCGGACCCGGAAATCTGCAACTGACCATTCACGATTTCAAAGCTGCGGGCATCTCCCAGGTATTGCAAGAAGAGTTGCTCTTGATCCATGATTCCCTCGGGACTCATGCAGGCCATTTCCGTCATGTGCAGCACACTAAAAGAAAGCGTCTGACCGGAGCTTTTATACTCGCCGCCATACTGGTTGCAGCCTCCCAGGCCGCTGACCTGGCCGCCCTCAAAGCGAATGGTGGTCTTGCTGCCTGCAATGGGGGAATATTTGCCGATTGAATACAATTCCCAGGTGGTGTGGTTCAACGGGTCACCGCTGGTACCGCCACAAGCGACCAGCATCGCAGATCCATGTAATTAATGTAAGCGTGTTGATGAGTTTCATATTATTCCTTTCGTCCGCTACCAGGACGAAGGAGAGCATATTTTGGTTCCCAAGGGGGAATGGTGATCCGCGTGCTAAAAAGAACCTCACTATGAAACCTGTCGGGGAGGAAGTTCAACTGTCTTGCTCAACAGGGACAAATGTTAACGCTTCGTGCTCAGACCAGTAGATCAGCAACTGACCATCAGTCAGTTCAAACCTTTGGGCTTTCCCCAGGGACTGCAAGTAAGCCGTTTCCTGCTCCATCACACCCGATGGTTCTAAACAGGCCATCACCGTCGATTCCAACTCCTGAAATTTGACCTTGCTCCCATTTACCTGGTAGGCTCCTCCATACGAGTTACAACCACTTGAGCCACTAGCTCGTCCATCTTCAAAAGATATGGTGATGGTCGTTCCTTCAAGGGGTAGATGCTTGCTGATCGCAAAAAGTTCCCAAGAGGTTCCATCCAGAGGGTCTGCGGATAATGCAACGGCGCTGCAAGCGGAGAGCAGGATCACGGTCAGGAGGGTGAGTAATAAGAGTTTGTCTTTCATGGTGCTGTCCTTTCGTTTGCTAAAAGGACGCCAAAAACCGCGAGCAAGTTCCTGAAAAACAAGGGCACAAATTCCTGACTTTAAAACTATATAAGGGGCTGCTGGATTAGCGGCCCCTTATTATCTTACCTAAAGTTGGTACCTGTCACTTTGCGAGGATTACAACTACATCTTCGCCTGCGATAAGGGTGCCCCCATATTCCTCCCGCAGATTGGCAAGCAGATGCAGTACCAACACATCTCCATCGTTAATCTCACCCAAAGCTGCGACCACCTCCTGTGCCTTGAATTTCAGGGTAAGGTCCATATAGCCATCCGGACCATAGTCGTTGCAGTCGTAAGCACCTTCTTTGCCGGTAAATGGCTCATACGGAGTTGCCACATCCTCCAGCGACCAACGCAGCGGGGCAACGCCTTCCAGCCTGACTGTCCCCGGGTCAACCTGGGATACATCGAAGGTATCGGTACCGAGGATGGCAACCGGTAACACACCTTTCTCTTTCGTACTAAGCGGATTTCGGCAGGATTGGGGCTTGATATCCACTGGCACAGCCGGCAGTGGCACGGCAACGTGAATAACCGTATCCACCTCGTCAGTTTCGCCGAACGAATTGGTGACCTTCAAACCAACCACGTACACACCAACGTTGCAGTTTGACCACATGGCTGTTTCGCCGGTTGCATCATCATACGCTCCATCGTTATCCAGGTCCCACTCCCAGCTTACGAGTTCTCCGTGCCAGGGATTCTCTGGATCCGGATATAGCTCTCCATTCGGATCATACGAACCGGAGCCATCCAGCCGCACTGTCCAGCATGGATAACTGGTGTAAGGCCCGTCCGCGTCCGCGACCGGCGGCCAGGGGGGTGCACCAATATGCACGACGGCGGTGTCTGTGTCAGAAAGTGGCGGGGTGCTATCATCGACGACAGTGAGCGTGACAACGAAGTCACGCGTTGTCGCATCCCAATCGATCGAGCCATCTGGATTGTAGACGGCCGGGAAGGCATGGGTCACAATTGGGCCTTCCGCTGGTGGAGAGCCGTCACCAAAATCCCAGATGTATTGGGCGATGTTGCGGCTGGCATCGCGGTGATACGAGCCAGTACCGTCAAAGGTAATCTCGATAATGGGGGGATGATTGGGTACATCGGGGCCGGCATCCGCCACCGGTCCGGGTTGAACGACGGTCTTCCTCAAGGTCAGGATGGCCCAGGCACTTGTGAGTGGGTGACTGGTCCAATCTCCCCAGTACCACGCCCCATCGATATCCTGGTCGTTTACGATGAACTGGGCATAACCCCAGTCAGGATCACTGTACCAATCAAACCCCGAAGGATCATTGATGGGATCAATCGTTTGGATTCCCAAGAGGCGGAAGCCCTTCATCACCGAATAGAAGGCATAGTAGCTGTGTGCCGGGAAATGTTCCCCTTCAGTTTCCCATTGCCTGCTGATGAAGTCGGTAGCAGCTTGTAGACGGGAGGATGTGAGTGTGTCACCAACGAACTTCATCTCGGCCAGGAGCCCGCCTGTCCGAGCAATGTTGGGCCCGCCCGGATCCGTATACCCCGCGCCGCCATCGGCCCAATCGCCATCCACATCGTCCTGGATGTAATCGATCCATAGATTTAGTTCATCCTTGACGAATTGGGGTGTAGAAAGGCCATAGGGACCAAAGTTCACTTCGGCTGATTCCATGCCGATCACGGGCCACTGTGAGACGGAGTTGTCCGAGTCCCCCGAATTGCATCCATAGCGCCAGCCTCCCCGGTAATTCCCGGTGTGTGGATCGGTTTGGCAATAGGAGAACCAATCGACCATATCTTGGGCTATGTCTAGATAGGGCCTATTTACTACCTCAGGAATACCTGTTGTAGCGATGCAATCCGGGCAGCGACTGCTGGCCAGAGCCATTAAGGCAATGCCGCTTTCATACACTATATTTCCGTTGGCAGCTAGCCCAAACCCGTTACCGTTACCATCCGGATCACCAAGTGGGCAATTATTCGAATCCTGACCTATCGGCTCCCAGAACAACTGGCTCAGCAGGTAATTCAAGCCCCGTTGCACTGTTTCGACATATGGATCCTTATCAGGGTCACCGCCTGGCAGACTACCATTGATCTCGAAGGCTTCGGTGCTCGCACCGGTCGAGGCAACAGAATTTCCTCCGTAGGGCCAGTATCCATAAGAAGCCCCATCTGAGAAAGTACCGCGATTTTGGTCTTTGTGTAGTCGCCATAACCCCTCATCAATGGCTACATTGACCTGTACTGACAGTTTGGTGCCATCCTTGATCTCGACCAGATAATGGTCGCTGCCAGTCTCACCGCCTGTATCTATCACGGTCAGTGTGGCAACGAACAAATCTCCGATATTGCCAGTGTAAGATGTCTGGCCTCGATGGCATAAGGATCGGAAATAGTTCCAGTTTCAGTAGGCGAACCATCCCCAAAGTCCCAGGCGTACGTTGCAAGCGTACCATCGCCATCAGGGTCATGGGCTGTCCCTTTGAGGGTGATTTCCAATCCGCTCCAGGTATCATGAGGACGGAAGGGTTGAGAGCCGAAGCTGGCACATTAACTACGGATGGTGGCCCACCCGCGGCCTGGGCAACACTGCCCGGCATAGATATTGCCACTCCCGTAATCCCAATAATCATCATGGGGATTATCAAGAGCCTGATTAACTTACTCATTTTTACTCCTTATTTGAACTCATTGCTGCTACGTCATCAGCATAGTTTCAGAAGTCATTAAAATGAAAGGAAACTCGCGTAATGCTTGAACCGTAATAGCCTCACCTCCCTTCGATAACTTAGATTAATGATTGTGTGAATGGGGGAAGTGTTTGATACTTGAAAGTTGAATATCAGAAGTATCGTTCAAAATTTCCTCCTAACCTATGTTCCAAGTCAACCTCCCCAGAATAAAAATAGCCGCTGAGACTTGCTCAGCGGCTTAGATGTTTTACATTGAATTGAAGATGAATTACGGTGTCGTTCTGAATTCCGCTTACTTAGAAGACTTGGATGGCGGCGTGTAACTTATTCCACTAACAGTATACAAGTTTAATTGATGAGTTTCAAGTACAACCCACAAAACATTTTTCACCACTTTTTACTCATCCATTTCTCAAACTCAATCGCCACGAAGACCGGTTTCCTTTTTCCCGGCCGCAATGGACAAG
>CAWHJM010000028.1:0-54487 GCA_963829615.1 uncultured Chloroflexia bacterium | reverse complement strand
GTCTGCCGCATGTGATGTCAGCGATCATCCAAAAGACTAGCGGACTAACGCTGGAAGGTTACGCCCAACACAACTTGTTCAGCCCATTGGGCATTACGGATTTTAGCTGGCAGTCTGACCCGCAAGGTATAACGAACGGAAACGATGGACTAGACTTCTCCATGCCGCAAGACATGGCAAAACTGGGTTATCTTTATTTGCATAACGGCCAGTGGCAGGGAAAGCGAATGTTGCCAGCTAAATGGGTGCAGACATCCACGACCAAGCATATGGAAACGAAAGATAAGATGAATGCTGCTGAAGACGATGGGTATGGCTACTATTGGTGGATAAAGTCTTCCGGCGGTTATTCCGCTCATGGGTTTGGGGGGCAATATATTTTTATATTACCCAAACTGGATATGGTGGTTGTATTTACCGGTGGTTTGTCCGACCCCAATTTCCCCGCCCCGCATCAGTTCATCAAAACTTATCTTCTGCCGGCCGCGCAGTCAGCGCAACCTTTGGCAACTAATCCGCAAATGGACGACCAACTCACGACAGAGATGACGAACATTCAAAACGCGGAAAAGCCGGACATGCCCCTGCCCGAAATAGCCAAACAAATCTCAGGCAAAACCTACCGCCTTGTTGGTATACCACCGGTGGGTTGGCCTACAGAAATCACTTTTACTTTTTCTGGTGATGACACTTATAGCACCTCAACGCGGACAGCTAATGGCGAAATTCTCACAATCACCGGCGGTTTGAGAAATGTGTTCTATATGAATAAGCTCGGGCCGGAGGGTAAAACTCTAATACCTTTTAGGGGGTATTGGCGGGATGAGCATACTTTTATTGAAGAGCAGCACTTAGACCTGTCATCCGATATTCAGTTCTTCACTGTGACTTATGTTTTCGATGAAAAAAAGATTTCTGTGAGTGTGGATTCGAGTATGGGGTACTTTCCAACACTCAAAGGCACGGGAGAAATTATCGAATAAGACAGGAATGGTACTTCTCTCATCACCAGAGCAAGCTATTCAAAAACCGTCTGTAAATCATCCCGACACTACGCGACAAACATAACTCGGAGGGTAACCTTTCTTAACGTTTTGTTGAGGCTCTTGCCAACGCAATAAAAAATAGTGGCAAATAAACCTTGATAAGAATGAATATGTGCGCCTACCGATAAGCAGCAGTTGTCAAGGGTTGATAGAAAATTGGATGAAAAGAGCCCCGTGCCTTGAAAAAGGCATTGGGGCTTTTCTTTTTAGGGTGGTTTTGAAGTTGAAATTTATCGAGTTTTCAGTCTACAGGCAGCCTTCCAGACCCCCACGCACTTTTTTTCATGCTGGGGTTTGCCGGTCGAACGGAACACGCCAGAAGGATTACTCGGTCTGGTTCAGTTCCGGTCTCAATGCCAGAACTTCTGCCTCGCTGGCCAGCCTGCGCGGGTATCTCGGGTTGAGCGCGATCCGTTCCAGGTCATGCCCGATCCCCAGCCGCACACCTGCCGGGGCTCTTCTTTTTAGGGTGGTTTTGAAGCTGAAATGCATTAGGTTTTCAGTCTATAGGTAGCCTTCCAGACCCCCACGCACCAGTTTTGTGCTGGGGTTTGCCGGTCGAGCAGGAAAAGCCAGAAGGATTACTCGGTCTGGTTCAGTTCCGGTCTCAATGCCAAAACTTCTGCCTCGCTGGCCAATCTACGCTTGTATCTCGGGTTGAGCGCGATCCGTTCCAGGTCATGCCCGATCCCCAGCCGCACACCTGCCCTGCCGTCTCGCACCGGCGTGCTCGCGGCACGAACGGTGGCGGGCGGTGCCAGGGTCAGGTAGTAGCGTGTGAATTGTTGGCGGGTCAGTCCCTTCCGTGGCCGCCGGGCGCAGAGCCGCAAGATGATCCGCGGTGGTGGTCATCGCCCGGGCCGTAAAGGAACTGGTCGAGCAGAGAGAGAGGTGGTTGGCCCCTCCCAGCCTCCCCAAATCCGACGATTTAAACTTTGAATGCGGATTCAACCTCTACATCGTCGGATTTGGGGGAGGTGCCCGCAGGGCGGAGGGCCAAAACGCACGCTGACGAACCTGTACAACGCCCGTCCCACCTGGCTGGAACTGGCGCACAAGAAACTGGATGAAGCTGTCTTCGCCGCCTATGGCTGGCCGAGCGATTTATCGGATGAGGAGATTTTAGAGAAGTTGCTGGCCTTGAATTTGGAGAGGGCGGGGAAGGATTAAATTCGAGTAACGATTTCTATTGATTCGGCAATGAGATAGTAGTATAGTAGAAGCGGCAAAAATATAGGCAGTTGGAATGCTTTAAGGCTTGGAAAACAAGGTTATCGTATCCGCTGCCTATCAGTGCTTAAGCGGAATACTTCGGTAGAGTGTCACCATTACGGGCACTTAGTAAAGAAGGGTTCTTTATATACCCCGTTATGCCCCGGAAGTACAGAAAGGAGAGAACAATGAGCAACGAACAGGTGGCACCTGAGACGAAAGGTGTTACGGTGAAGTTACTTGCAACGGTTGACCTTGGCCCTGAGATCGAGGGCATGGCAGGGCGCCAACTTCGAATGCGTATGGTGACCTTCGAGCCTGGAGGCGTCTTCGGCCCGATTCACGACCATATAGACAGACCAGGCATCGTCTACATATTGCAAGGAACGATCACTGACCATCGAAATGGAGTCGCTACGGACTATGGGCCGGGAGTGGGCTGGCCCGAAGATAGGAACACCACACACTGGCTTGAGAACAGAGGAACGATTCCGGCGGTGGAGATCTCGGTCGATATAGTCAGGTAAGAGTAAGCTCAGCCCCGACATCTAACACGGTCGGGCCTAACAGTGCGTTCTAATGAACAGCTCTGTTCCCTCGAGGAAAAATGATGGCCCGCTATCATACGTGGGTGCACGCGGACGCAAGCCGTTGTATTGCTAAAAGAAATCTGTCCGATGTGATGCCGGATGACACGAAAGAGTTCAACAAGTATGCTTGAAATAATCGATTTGAGTCAAGAAATCTTCTCGGATATGTCGGTGTTTCCCGGCCTCCCGGAAGTAAAGATCACGATGCACGTATCGCATGAACAGTGGGACGGTATTACCGATAGTGACATTGTTTCCCCTGCCGTGAACCGGCTGGAATTGGGCGAGCATACGGGTACGCATGTGGATGCCATCAACCATATGGCACGTCAGTTCCGGGGGCAGTCCATCGATACAATGCCTTTAACAATGTTCTATACAGAAGGCATTTGTTTAGACCTGTCTTATAAAGGTCTGCGTGAGTTGATCGAGCCGACCGATTTGGAACACGCCCTCTCCGAGGCGGGACTTGAAATCAAGCAGGGAGATACGGTTTTATTGTATACGGATCATTATCGACGCGCATTTGGAACGGATGATTGGGATAACGGGCCCGGAATCAGCATTGACGCAGCACGCTGGCTGGGTCAGCAGAAAATCGCGGCTTTCGGCGTCGAAACGATGTCACCGGGGGTGCGCCACCTTTCCAACAAGGAGGTTCATCACATTTGTGGGGAGTTGGGCTTTACGCATTACGAGAACATGATCAACTTGTACCAACTGGTCGGTCGAGGGCGTTTCCGCTTTATTGGCTTGCCACTCAAGATACGTGGAGGCACCGGCTCACCTGTGCGGGCTATCGCTGTCTTCGAGGAGTGAGAGAAAAGAGAAGACGCTATTAGCAGCAAAACGCAAAAAACGGCTTGCTCAGATCGTTTTTTACTTATTGCTACTTTGCATTCACAGAAAACACGATTCCCCGCTCACTCTGAAAAATCAACTGCACATCGGCGATCTCCACTAGCAAATCCGGTGGGACAACGTACTTGAACTCATTCGGCAAGAACCATAGAATATAACCCGGTTTGTCCCCGGGCCAGCCGCTGAACTCCTGGCGGATCTCAGCCGGGTCCATGTCAATGTTGGAACGCGGCATCAACGGGGCAGAACGACGCGTCAGGAACCAGATCCCATCGGCATAGTTGCTGTAAAAATACGCATCCGGGTGTTCTGCCGCCAGTTTTTTCACGACCGGAATGGCCGGGTTTTCGTTGAAGGTGCGATTGTTGTAATAGTTATAGTTGCTGGCTTCCCCATCTTTCATTGAGGCAGAGATGTATTTGTACATGCTAAAGGTGGGATACACCAAAAGCCAGATACCGAACAGGGCTGCAAACGCCACACGACTTTTAGATAAATCAACCCGTAAACGGGATAGCACCAGCGTATCCAGGGTGATAAACAAGAGCACAATCACAGATGCGAGAAAGCCAACGTAATAACGATCAGAATACGGGTCCAGGTGGTCGCCCGTTACAATGGTCAGCGCGATGCCAACCAATGAAAGCGGCAAAAAGAAAACAACCGGGAACACGTTCGGCCGCCACAATGTCCGCCACCAGTTGGCCCAGTCTTGCCTTCGTGCGATTAAAGCCAATATAAGAGCGACCACGCCCAGCACAGTCAGCGGATGGTACAGGATCACATCCAGGCGCGGATGATAAGGCAGGAACCAATGCATGATCTTGGTCAGGGAGTAGTCGAAATTCACCCAGGGATCCAAAGGCGGGGAATCGTTACCCCAAAAGGTTCCATACATGCGGATATTGTGGAAGTAAATCCAACTCCCCACCGGCAGCAGTGAAAGACCCATCAACGCCCCATCACGCACGAGCCACCACCACTCCTTCCAACGCGCGACCAGGATCACCACTCCGGCCATGGCGAGCAGGCTGGCTCCCAACCAGCGTTGCAACATAGCCAGGGCCGCACATGCGATCATCACCCACAATGCGCCCGCGGATTTCTTCTGCATGTAACGGTTGGCCGCCAGCAGGAAGGCCAGTGAAAACGTGATGTAAAGCGGGATCCGAAGACACATTGGCGTGGATGCGTACCGCCGACTCCGAAACCAGCACAAATAGTCCGCCCAGGTAAGCGTATATGAGTTTTTCGCGCAAGGCTTCGTAAACCAGCCATCCCGCCAGGAAAACGTTCGCCGCCATCACCAGCACGTTGAGATACCAGCCAGACACAAATACGTCCCAACCGGTCAGCCAACTGATGCCCGCCAGCAGCAACGGATAAAGTGGCGGCCAGTACACCAACGCCTGACCTGAGTGATCGAAAAAGCCATGCCCGGCCAGCAAACTCGCAGCTGTGGACATATTCTTGGCTGCATCCGCTGAAACGCCCGCCCCATAGAGCGAGGTCGCCAGCAGCACCAATCCGGCCCCGGCCAGCGAAAGTACGAGCAAATAATAGAAAAACGGTTTGGAAATTCGCATCGACCGCAGATTCTACCATGCAGTCAATTTGTTACTATAATAAGGATTATGGAAATCGACACCACCTCCCTGACCATCACACAAGCCCTGGAAGACAAAGAAACGCGCCTCGGACTCACCCAGGCCTGCTACCGCCAAATCGAGCGTCTCAACCCGAGCATCAACGCCTTCATCACTGTGATTCCCCCGGAGCAAAGTTCCGCAGGGGCACAGTCGAAGGGAGCCTTGAGCAAAGTTCCCATCGCCGTCAAAGACCTGTACGAGACCGCCGGCGTGCGCACTACAGCCGGATCGCTGTTCTTCAAAGACTACATCCCTGAAAAAGATGCGGTCGCAGTCAGCAGACTCAAAGCTGCCGGGGCGGACATCGTCGGCAAGACCAGCACGCACGAGATCGCCCTGGGTGTGACCAACATCAATCCGCACTATGGCTCCCCACGCAACCCCTGGGACACCTCCCGCATCACCGGCGGCTCATCCGGTGGGTCGGCAGCAGCCGTGGCAACCGGCATGTGTATGGCCGCGCTGGGCAGCGACACGGGCGGTTCGATCCGCATCCCGGCTTCGTTGTGCGGCGTGGTTGGGCTCAAACCCACCTACGGACGGGTCAGTCTGCGCGGGGTGTTCCCGCTCTCCTGGAACCTGGACCACGCCGGGCCGCTGACGCGCAGCGTGAAAGACGCCGCCCTGCTCCTACAGGTGCTGGCCGGATATGACGATGAAGATCCCTCGTCGGTGAATATGCCTTTGGCCGATTATTCAAGAGAAATCGAAGCGGGCATCAAAGACTGGCGGATTGCCCTGGCTGTTGGGGATTTCGTCGAAATCAGTGATGCGGAGGTGTTGGCCGCTGTCCGTGTGGCGGCGCGTTATTTCGGATACCTGGGCGCGCAGGTCGAAGAAGTCGATATATCATGGTTATACGAAGCCGCGCTTGCAAACGGTCAAATCGTACAGGCTGATGGAGCCGCGTATCACCGCGAACGACTGGAACAGCATCCCGAACTGTTCGGCGCAGATGTACGCGGACGGCTGGAAACGGGACGCGATCTGTCGTCGGGCGCGTATGCGCTGGCGAGACGGAAGCAGGTTGAATTCCGGCGACGAAGCGAGAGGTTCTTCCGTCAATATGACGCCCTGCTGCTGCCGTCCACACCTGTCCCCGCCCTGTCATTCGATGACATCGAAAACTCAGCCAGCCAGGCTCCGGCGTTGACACGTTTCACGGCGCCCTTCAATTTGACCGGTTTACCGGCCCTGTCGCTCCCCTGTGGTTTCACCAAAGAGGGGTTGCCAATTGGTTTGCAAATCGTTTCCGGGCCCTGGCAGGAAGCCAGGCTGCTACGCGCCGGCCACACCTTTGAGCAGGCGACCGAATGGCACAAACGCAAGCTTGCCTTATAACAAAAAAGCCCCCAGCCTCTAAAAGGAAGTGGGGACTTTTCTTTCGACCGAACGCTCAATTTGTATTGTGCACCCTGACAAACGCCAAGATCAACCCTGTAAATTGTGCAACCATCGCTGCCGGAAGGAGCTGGCGCAGAACAGCACTGATTGGCAGCATCGTAACCATAGCCTTCCGGGCATTGACCGGTGCCCATCTCCAAGGAAGGAGTGCTGCAAGCGCCATTACAGACCTTAAGATCATACGACCATAAGCTCTTTACCTGAGACTAGAGTGACAGGTTACACGCAAATTACCGTCGCTGTTGCATCTGGTCGACGCATTCCATGTCAGGATCTTGGGATTTCATAGGTTGTACCAGCCGGAACAGACATGATTGCATAGGGAACTCTTTCGATACAATATTTGTTGTCCAGCATTTGAACGGCCGGCGCTTCACACCCGGTTGCAGCAGCTGCTTCACAGAAGGGGGCATATTGCGGTTGGGCGGGCTCAGCGGGTGCTGCGGATTCAACCGGTGCCGCAGCGGGCGGAGCGGTTGTTGGTTCGGCTGCAGGCGGTTGCTCCACAACAGGGGCCGGTTCAGCAGCGGGAGCAGGCCACCACAGGCTGTCAGCAAAACGGCGATGACAGCGACAAATACAAAGAGGAAACGAACGTTTTTCATATCTTCTCCTTTCAGGATTGCGCCATCCCTACAGGACATTCTCCCGCAGAAAAACAGCGCTATATATTTCGACTATATCTTATTTGGTCACATTTTTTAATCCCCCAAAGCTGCGATGACCAATGGGGGGTGTTATTTTTATGACTTATTTGTGACTTTTACGTTACCTAACTACCGATAAACACCTATGAACTTGCTATCACAAAAATGCCCCTGTAACAAAACAGGGGCAAACCACAAACCGAAAATACGATGTTCACCTAAGGCACAGGGATACATTGACTCGTTGTCCTGTCCCAACGACACACCCCTTGCTGATCGAAACAGGCATACATGTCCAATCCCTTACATGGTTCACCACCTCCTGGCTGTCCTCCACCATCCGGTTGCCGGCAATACCCCAGCGGAACCGATACCACGCCGCAGGAATCTCCTAACGGCGGAGAGCCCGGCTGGCAGGTATGCAGGGCGGTCAGAAATTCGCTGGCGGGGTCACAACCCGGATACGGGATATTTGGGTTCTGCCGTGCAACATTGAGTGGACGCATCATACGAATATCCGTTCGGGCACAGTCCGGAATCGCCGCGTCCCACACATTGGCCCTGACCATCATCGTAAGTTCCGGGCGGACAATTTACACCGCTGGAACTTGTGATTCTCATCTGTCTCACAGGCCAGGCAGGCAGTGAGTGATACGCTGGTCCCCTGCGGACCTGTACAAAACCATATACCCGGCGAGGCTTCCGAACAATCCGAGCCAACCACCGAAACAATCTCCCCGCCTTCGATCTTGACCGAGCCATTGCCGAGTTGCGCCGTCTGGTCGACACATTTACCAACGTAAGGAGTAAACACAGGGACAGGACAATTTGCAGCGGGCGTTCCTCCGTTATTTTGACCGTTTTCTGGGTACCCAGGGATGGATACCTGCTGGCAATAGGGTGCATATTCTGCCGGGTTTTCCACCACGCAACGGAAGCCAAGGTCAAGGCGCTGCTCTTCAGGTTTCAAATAGAACCGTCGCGCGGATGAAACAGTGCCCGCCTCACTGTTGAAACTGGAACTGCGCACGGAACGAACCTCGCCAAGAACAGGTCCCAGCGGATCGACCCCGGGAGATTCTTTGTAATACTGCGGGGTATACCAATCCGCGACCCATTCGAAAACATTTCCCGACAGATCCAGCGCGTCATAATAGGACTTGCCGACCGGATAATCAAACACGTCGCTTTTATCACCGACACAATCCTTGAAATTCAACAGGTCACAGGTTGGGGCAGCCTCGCCCCAGGGATAGATATTCCCATCCGGGCCACGCGCCGTTTTTTCCCACTGGGCTTCGGTCGGGAGATGCCCCTCCACAAATTTGCAGTATGTATCAGCTTGCTGCCAGTCAACATTAACCACAGGGAAATCACGTTTGGCCGGATCGGACAGCGCCCGTACCGCAGCTTCATCCTGCGGAGGTGCGCATTTCCCGGCAGCAATACAAATGGAATACATGCGGTTGGTAACCTTTGTACGATATATCCAAAAGGAAGACAAACCCACCGTATGGATTGGATCATCATCCCCTCCATCACCCATGATGAATTCCCCGCCCGGCACGTGCACCAGAATGCTGCCATCGACCCACACCATCGGCGTACCAGCCGGGGGGCCGGCCAGGTTGATCGGCTGTAAAGAAGGTGTCTCCACCACCGGTTCGACCGGCTGACTCTGTGGCGAAGCAGGTTCAACGGGTGCTTGATCCTGGGACGGCGGCGTTTCGGTCACGCCCCCACAGGCTGCTACCATTATGGAAAATATCATTGTTACGAAAAGGACGGGATGGATTTTCTTCATTGCATTCTCCTTCATAGAATTACAGTGTGCTGCATAAATATCCGAACTAAAATCCTGGTTTTTGAAGACTATTCGTTAGATGGAAGTTCAGGATACTATGCAAGAAGCAGTATGTCTATTATTGACCAAAGTTAGACTTAAAGCAATTCACCCAGATTTACCCCTTTTAAGAACTGTGTACAAAAAAGCATCCCTACCATTGGCAGGGATGCTTTCAAGTTCAAACTCTACTGCATACTATTTGACATACTCGCAGCGATTCGCATTTTCGTTCCACTGACAACTATAGACCTGATTTTGAATACAACTGGTCTCGTTCTTGATCTTGCCACAGACTTCGATCTGGAACGGTTCATTGCACTGCAACATATTGACTGAAACGGTCACGCAGCCAGGGCCGCTCAAGCGCAACTGGTCCGGAACACAGGTCTGCGAGTCAGCATTATAGCGCGTACCCAGCGGACAGCCCGGATAGGCCCCGCCCTGCGAAGGCTGGCAGCACTGATATTCCGGCGAATAGGAGAATCCCGCCAGACAACCCTGATATGTGCTCGAAGCCTGATCGGGATTGTTAAGACCGTAGGGCGCATCGGCTCCCACGGCGGGCGATGCGCAGGCCCCATACTGGCTGTCAAAATACATACCGTCCGGGCACAGACCATTGCCTGCCAGGCCGGGCGCACAGGTAGTCTGCCCGCCGCGGTCGATCATCGTATAACCGGCCGGGCATCCGGCCACACCAAAATCAGGAGAGACCGGCGAGTACAGACAGGAGCCAGTACCGGCATCCAGGCCATAGCCGGGATCGCATACCGGGGCAGCACCGGTCACATCCGGTTGGCTGCTGCAGGCAGAATTGCAAACCGTCACTTCACCTGTCGTGCCGTCCGGGCCATTACAGGTCAGACGGCGCTGCCCGTCGATCACTGCTTCCTCACACTTGTAGCCGTCCGTCTGGACGCTATAGACCGCGCCAGGTGAGAGATCGATTGTCGTGAAAGGACGATTATATTCGCAGTAAGAAGCACCGACATTGACATCCGGCACCTGGCATTCGCCGCTGGAAACCACTGCGCTGGGAATGTAGGAAGACGTTTGGCACATCGGAGCCAGCGCCGCAGGTTGTTGGACCACACAACGGAAGCCCAGGTCACGGCTGTGATAGGCGTTCCCGGCCGGGTGCCGGACCGCCGAAGCGGCCTGCCCGGGATCGGTTTCAAAGCCGCTGCTGCGTATCACGCGGAGTTCACCGGAGTCAGGTCCGGTGGGGTTTTCCGCAGGCGCATTGTTGTAGTAGGTTTCGCCGTAAAAGTCGTTTACCCATTCAAAGACATTGCCGGCCATATCCAACACACCATAAGGACTGGCGCCGTCAGCATATTTGGTCACGTCTGTGAGCGCACCCACACAACCGGCGAAATTGCCCACGTCACAGCTTGGGTCTGCGCTGCCCCACGGATACTGCGCTCCATCTGACCCGCGCGCAGCTTTCTCCCATTGGGCTTCGGTCGGCAGACTGCCACCAACCCAGGAACAATAGTTGGCGGCCATATCCCAGGTGACACCCACTACGGGATAGTTGGAATACACCGGGTTATCGTACACCGGCGCGCCCACTTCCTGCGCCGGGGGGGCGCAGGCGCCCACCGACACACAGAAGGCGTACATGCTGTTGGTCACTTCGGTTTTATAGATCCAGTAATCTCCGAGAGAAACCGTATGTTGCGGGGCATCGGGCAGGTTCGAGCCCATCGTGAAGTTTCCGGCAGGCACAAAGTCCAGCACGCTTCCATCCACCCAGGCCATCTCCGAGCCAGTGGCAGGCCCGGCCAGACTTGACCGGAACAATGGTCGGGCTGGGGACAGCGGTAGGCGGTTCGGGCGTAGGAGGCTGCTGGGTGGGCGCTGGCAGGCTGGGGGGCGGTTCAGTCGCGGGAGCATTCCCTGCACAGGCTCCCAACACCAGCATCAAGATCAAGCCTGTCAGCATAAGCATCTTGAAACGAATGTTCATTACATCTCCTTTGTCAGGTGGAATCCACAGGACGCCCATCATTATACAAGAAGAAGCCCCCGTCTGTGAGCGGGGGCTAATCTGTCTCTCATCTTGCCTTTTTGATCTCTTCTACTGCTTCGGGATTGACCAGCGAACTGGTATCACCCGGGTCGCGACCGAGATAAGCCGAACGAATCATTCGTCGCATGACTTTGGCATTACGCGTTTTAGGCAAATCGGACACGAACAGGATGGCTTTGGGCGCCAACGGTTTGCCCATCTCGGTAACGATCATATTTTGCAGCTTCTGACGGAGAGCCTCGGTCGGACTCAGCCCGGGTCTGAGCACCGCGAAAACGACCAGCGCCATGCCTTTGATTTCATCCGGCACCCCGATAGCCGCCGCTTCAACCACATCCGGGTGCGCCACCAAGAACAGACTCAACTTCCGCCGGGCCCAGACGTTTGCCCGCAATCTTGAGCGTATCATCCGAGCGGCCCAGGATATACCATAGGCCGTCTGAGTCAATCGCGGCGAAATCACCGTGCACCCAAACGTTTTCCCAGCGCGACCAGTAGGTATCCAGATAACGCTGTCTATCGTGCCAAAAACCACGCGTCATGCCGATCCAGGGCGACTTGATAACCAGTTCCCCGACCGCATTCCGTAACGGTTGCCCGTCTTCGTCAAACACATCGGCGGCGATGCCGGGACAGGCTGCCGAGAACGAGCAGGGCTTGAGCGGCAAAATCGGATTGCCCATCACGATGCCGCCGGAGATTTCAGTCCCGCCAGAGTAGTTGATGATCGGCCGCTTCAACTCGCCCACCTGCTGGAACAGCCATAACCAGGGATCAGGATTCCAGGGCTCGCCGGTGCTGGCAAAAAATCGCAACGAAGACAGGTCGTGCTTCTTGAACGGCTCCTCGCCGTGTGGAATCAACGTACGGATCAACGTCGGCGAGACGCCCAGCTGCGTGATCTTATGCCGCTCGACCAACGCCCACAGCCGATCCGGGCCGGGATAGTCGGGCGCACCGTCGTAAATAAACAGTGTCGCGCCCAAAATAAGCGCGCCAAAGACCAGCCAGGGGCCCATCATCCAGCCCATGTCGGTCATCCAGTAAATCACATCGCCTGTGTGGACGTCCGTACCAAAGGCCATGTCCTGCGCGCCCTTGACCGGGAATCCGCAATGGGTGTGGACCGCGCCCTTGGGTACGCCCGTCGTCCCGGACGTGTAAATGACCATCAGCACGTCCTCGGCGCTGGTCACTTCGGTGGCGGCCTCCGCAGGCTGCGGGTCGATCAGATCCGTCCACCAATGGTCGCGGCCGGCCTGCATCTCGACCGGGATGTCCGCACGATTGAGCACGATCATATGTTGCAGCGTCGGCACCTGCGCAGCGGCTTCGTCCGCGACCGGCTTCATCGCGACCGGTTTGCCGCGCCGGAAGAATCCATCCGCTGTGAATAGCGCTTTAGCGTCCGCATCCGCCAGGCGAGTGACCACCGCGCCCGCACCATAACCGGAGAAGAGCGGCAGGATGATGCCTCCGATCTTGGCAACCGCCAGCATCGCGACCACGATCTCGGGCGTCATCGGCATGAACAGACCAATCGCATCGCCCTTGCCCAGCCCGAGCGAGCGCAAGGCGTTGGCAACCTTATTGACTTGTTCGAATAATTGCCTGTAGGTCAAGGAACGCGTATCGCCTTCTTCCCCTTCCCAAACAACAGCAGGCTGATTGCTGATCGCCGAACCCTGAACCTTATCCACGCAGTTGTGGACGATATTCATTTTCCCGTCGACGCACCATTTCGGGAACTGGATACCATCACTTAAGTCAACAACCTGAGAATAAGGTTCATAGAATTGAATATCCAGGAATTTCAGAACAGCATCCGTAAACCAACCCACCTCTTCTGTAGAACGGCGCATCAATTCGGGAAAATCCGAAATCCCATATTGACGCATAAAGCGTGTTAAATTGGCATGCTCCACATATTCAGGCGTTGGTTCCCATACAATATTCCCCCCGAATTCAAAAGAATCAGGCATAGCTCCACTCCTTTGGCTTTGGCTGGTTCTATTGTAGCAAAGTTTCGGATTAGAGCGGCCAGATCAGCCACATGACCGTAGCCACTACAATCCCAAACAACACGCCGCCGGTGACTTCCAGGGGCGTATGCCCGAGCACCTCGCGCAACTCGTTTTGATCGACCGGGTGGCCGCGTAGCAGTTCATCAAAAAGCATATTGATACGTTGCGCGTGAATGCCGGCCTGCCGCCGTACACCGGCTGCATCATAAGTCACCACCATCGTGATCGCCACGCCCAGCGCAAACAACGGATTATCGAAACCGTGATACAGACCAATCGCAACGGTGGCAGACGTAAGCAGCGACGAATGTGAACTGGGCATGCCGCCCACACTTAGCAACAAAGCCCAATTCCAACGGCGCGAATAGAGAAAATCCAGTGGGATTTTGATTATCTGCGCCAGCAGCCAGGCTGTCATCATCGTGATCAAGACACGATTTTGGAAAAGTGCACCCAGTTTCATGGACTATTCTCCGGCTTCGAAATCGGACAGTTCGACCCCGGACAACTGACGGACTTTCAATTCCGCCCCATCGAGCAATTCGCTACAACGCTTGACCAGGGCCTGCCCCCGTTCGAACAACGACATCGCAGCCTCGAGCGGATTTTGCGAAGCGTCCCCCTCCAACGTATTGACGATGGTTTCCAGTTCGACAAAGGCTTCTTCGTACGTCAATTCTTCAACAGGTTTAGGAGATGCTGTTTTTGACATTAGACTCCTTATCTTCTGAAACAACTGCACCAAACGCGCCATTGCTGACGCGCACTTGTATTCCATCACCGGGTTTCGCCTGCTCCACCTGGCTGACCACTTTCCCATCCGCCTGGCGTGTGACCACGGCATAGCCACGTCCTAAAACGGCCAGCGGACTGAGGGCTTCCAGCCGACGTTCAAAGCCTTTTAAGCGGGAATTCGTCTAAAGCCAGGCGATGCTTCAAGGCTGACAACCCACGCCGGGCGTAATCGTCCAGGCGCTGACGGTCGGTCTGGATGCGGCGCAGGGGCGAGGCAAAGCGTAAGCTGGCGGTCAGGGCAGCCAGTTCGCTTTGTTGCGCGGTCAGCAGGCTGAGGGTCGCAGTGGCGAGGCGGGTTTTCATCCCCTGTAAATACGCCAATAAATCGGTCATCGTAACCGGCGTCGCGAGTTCAGCCGCAGCGGTCGGCGTGGGAGCGCGCAGGTCGGCGACAAAATCGCACAGGGTAAAGTCGGTTTCGTGGCCCACCCCACTGATGACCGGGGCATTGGAAGCCGCCACAGCCCTGACCACGCGTTCGTCGTTGAAGGCCCACAGGTCTTCGATGGAGCCGCCGCCGCGCGCCAGCAGGATGACATCCGGTTCGAGTTGATCGAGAGCCACCAGCGCCGCAACAATTCCGGGCGGCGCTTCGTCGCCCTGCACAGGCGAGGGCGCCAGAATGACTTCGACCAGCGGCAAACGACGACGCAGTGTATTGAGCATATCGCGCAGGGCCGCACCCGTAGCAGAAGTAACGATACCAATCGTACGAGGCAACTCAGGGATAAGCTTTTTGCGCTCGGCCTCGAATAGACCTTCAGCCTCCAGCATGGCTTTCAAGCGCAGGAACTCTTGATAGAGCAAGCCCTCACCTACCGGGCGGATGATGTCGGCATAAAACTGGTACTGTCCCTGTGGCTCGTAGACACCGATGCGGCCATGCGCTTCGATCTGCATGCCGTCCTGCAAAGGCAGCGTCAAACGGCGAGCATCGCCCTTCCACATGACACCCCGCAGCGAAGCGCCCGCATCCTTGAGCGTGAAATAGATATGTCCGGAAGCCGGCCGTCCCAGGTTGGAAATCTCACCCTGCACCCAGACATCCTGCAAGGTCACGTCCGTTTCAAGCAAGGTGCGGATGTGCTGTGTCAGACGCGAAACTGTCCAGGTGACAGAAGTAAAAAGCGAGGGTTGGGACATCTTCGAAAGGATACTCTATTCTTAGAAGTCTTACAAGTCTGGCAGGTCTGATTGATCTAACAGGTCGATCAGCCACATTTGTCAGACCTGTTAAGACTTTTTAACTTGTAAGACCATTAAGACTAATCGACCTATTAGACCTTTTCCCCCATCTCTGCTACAATCCCCAAATCATGAAACGTATCTGGTCACCCTGGCGTATGAAATATATCGAAAACAACGAAAAGCAAGAGGGCTGCATTTTTTGCAACGCCCTGGCACGCGTTGACAACACCGAAAACCTGATCATCAAACGCGGTGAGTTAGCCTTCGTCATCTTGAATCTGTACCCCTACACGAGCGGGCACATCATGGTGGCGCCGATGGCGCACCAGCCGTCGCTGGAATTCCTTGATCCCGACTCGCGCGCTGAGATGATGGAATTGGTTTCGCAGTCAATAGTAGTGTTGAAACAAGTATATAACCCGCAGGCTTTCAACGTCGGCGCAAACATCGGGGAAGCAGCCGGAGCCGGGGAACCGGATCATGTGCACCTGCACATCGTCCCGCGCTGGGAAGGGGATACGAATTTCATGTCCACCCTGGCTGAAACGCGCGTCCTGCCCGAATCGCTGGAAGAAACCTACAATCGCATCAAAGCTGGCTTCGAAGCCTGATTCTTCCGGTTTTCCAGGAGTGGATAATTTCGTGGACTTCCAACGGTTCACTACCGAGACCACAAAGAGCACGGAGATTTTCCCTTTAATTTTCTCCCTGGCCCGTCGGCCAGGACGGGCTGTGAACTCTGTGGTAAAAAGTTTTCGAGCCCATCCTTTAGTCCCCTCTGTTTTCCTCAATCTAACCCACGGAGAAGTATGTTCAAGCGAGTACATTCTTATCTATTAACAGGAACGATCGTCCTCGTTCTTTTGAGCAGTTGCATCCCGACAAATAGCACCCCATCGCCCCCCACCGAACAAGCCTGTCAGTTGCTACACAATCCAACAAAGTAAGCGTCCCGGTCCCTGAAGCGACCCAGCCACCAACTCCCGTTCCACAACCGACGCTGGCGCCTGTCACGTATGGGCCCGACCAGGCTGATTTCCCGGCGAACGTCAACCCCTTCACCGGGCTGCCGGTCGCCGATCCGTCCCTGCTCAAACAACCTGCCCTGCTGATCTCGATCCCACACTTCCCGCCGCAAGTACGTCCGCAGGCAGGCCTGTCGTTTGCGCCCTGGGTGTTCGAGTATCTGATCGCCACCGGCACTACGCGTCTTGCAGCCGTTTTCCACGGACAGGTTCCCTACCCCGAAGCACCGCTGACCGGCGAATGCGAAGTCCGCATGGAACCGTTCGTGCAAGATGGCATCCTGCTCGGCAACCGCGTCTGGCTGGACAAGAACGCTGACGGGGTGCAATCGCCCGAGGAGCAGGGCGTGGGCGGGGTATGTGTCAATCTTTACGATGCAGACGGAAAACTTATCCAGAAAACGAGCACCGACTCCAATGGCTATTACGGTTTCAACGTAGAGCCGGGAACCTACACCATCGAATTCGTCAAACCCGATGGCTTCGAATTCACGGAACCAAACGTCGGGGACGAAGAGACCGACAGCGACGCCGACCAGACCACAGGGCGGACCGAAGCGATCCAGGTCGAACTCTGACGATCGTCTCTGGGACGCCGGTCTGATCCCGTTGGTCGAGCCTGATCCCGCCGACCTCCCGCCCGCGCAAGTCGGTCCGGTGCGCTCCGCGCGTTTGATCCATATCCACCTGGTGGACTTCCTTCAGGATAGCTGCCTGATCTACGCCGGGGCGACAGATCAGATCGAACAGGACATCCCCGGTTGCGCAACGGTTTTCAAGAAAGGTGACGGCGGGGCAGGCGCTATGCTGGATATCTCGCGCATGGTGGCGATCTCGGAGGAGAATGCCCGCAAAAAGGGTAGTAATTTCAACTACGCAAACAATCTCTTCACGGAAGAGCCGCCCACAGGCGGCAAACCTGCCACGCAATTGGACGTGTTCTTCTCGCAGTTGGATCAGAGCAAGTGGGTTTACGACCCCTCTTACCAGGGTTGGCTGCGCTATGTGGACAACGCCAGCGAACAGACCGAATTCCACGTGGATGTAGACCGCCTGTCGGGCCGCGAGATCTTCTTCGACAACGTAGTGGTCCTGTTCGTGGAACACGAAGTGTTGGCTCCCCAGATCATCGACATGTACCTGCAACAAGGCGAAGAAGGCAACGGCTTTGCGTTCCGCAACGGGCAAATGTATGACCTGAAGTGGAGCACGCGTTCAGGAGATTACGAGAAAAAGACCGGACTGCGCCGTCCGATCGCCTTCCTGGATAAGGATGGCAACCCTTTCCCATTGCGACCTGGAAAAACGTGGATTATCATCGCAACCCCTTATTCCGATTATTCCCAGAGCGAGCCCGGAAAGTGGAAATTCCAAATCTATTCCCCACCCGGGGCAGGGTATTTATTAGCAAAGTCTTTACCATTGCGAGGATCGGATGCAAAAAGTGCCCGTCACCGGAAAGGGGATGGGCACTATAATTTAAACAAATGAAAAAGCTTCAACTGTTCTTTATCCTTGGGATGATTTTCCTGTACGCCTGCCAGCCCACTATACAGCCCGAAATCACGTCCACCGCCACGCCAGAGCCCCGATGACCAGGCTGGACGTTAGAAGATGACAACTGTCCATCCACATTTGGACTTGTTCCAGTGTACTTTTCGGGGTCAGAAACGCTATAATAACAATAACACAATCGCCACAAGAGATGAAACAGGAGACAATTTATGAACAAAGAGAATGAGGCTGTCATCCTTTCTGCCGTGCGCACGCCGATTGCAAGGTTCCAGGGAGGTTTGAGCAGTATACCGGGTACAAAACTGGGGGCAGTGGCAGTCAAGGCAGCAGTAGAACGAGCAGGCATTGAAAATAAAGAAGAAATCGACGAAGTGTTCATGGGGATGGTTGTCCCCGCCGGGCAGGGACAGGCACCCGCTCGCCAGGCCGCCATCTTCGCTGGCCTGCCGCCCACCGTCAGCGCGACCACTTTCAACAAGGTTTGCGGTTCCGGGCTGAAGACCGCTATGCTGGCGGCCCAGGCCATCAAGGCCGGTGACGGTCAGTTGTTCGTGGCAGGCGGCATGGAATCGATGACCCGTGCGCCTTATCTGGTTCCCGGCCGCACGGGCGAGCTGCGCTACGGACATGTGGAACTCAAAGACTCCCTGCTGAACGACGGTCTCTGGGACCCATTCGAGGACTGGGCTATGGGCAACGCAGCCGACTTCATCGCCGAAGAGTACGAGGTCACACGCGAAGCCATGGACCGTTTTGCGGCGGAAAGCCACCAGAAAGCAGTTGCAGCCATTCAGGCCGGCAAGTTCAAAAAGGAAATCGTGCCCGTAGAAGTTCCCGGGCGTAAAGGCCAGGTGACGATCTTCGATACAGACGAGGGCCCGCGCCCCAACACCACGGTCGAATCGCTCGCAAAATTACGGCCTGTTTTCCGCGCCGACGGCCGAGTCACTGCCGGAAATTCCTCCAGCCTGAACGATGGGGCAGCAGCAGCGGTTGTCGCCAGTCGCGCCTACGCCGAAGCGCATGGACTGAAACCATTAGCGCGCATCGTCGCCTACGGGCAGGCGGCGCTCGAACCCAAATGGCTCTTCGCCGCGCCCGCCAAAGCCATGCCAAAGGTGCTCGCCAAAGCCGGCTGGACTCTGGAAGATGTCGATTTGATCGAGCTCAACGAAGCCTTTGCCGCCCAATGTCTCGCCAACGGCTACGAACTGACCGACCAGGGCTGGGACTGGAGCAAGGTCAACGTCAATGGCGGCGGGATCGCGCTGGGTCACCCGATTGGCGCCAGCGGCTCGCGTATCCTGGCCACGCTGATTTATGCTCTGCAAGACCGCGGCCTGAAGCGCGGATTGGCTAGCCTGTGCCTGGGTGGCGGTGAAGCTGTGGCGATGGCAATTGAATTAGAGTGATGTCATTGCGAGGAGCAAAGCGATGAAGCAATCTTAAATAACTTGTGAACATAAGATTGTCGCGCTCCCTTCGGTCTCTCGCAATCCCGCCTATTTGTGGCGGGACAATGACAAGTGAAAATTGGAGACCATTATGACCATCAAACATATCTTCGTGCTCGGCGCAGGGACCATGGGAAACGGCATCGCCCAGGTGGCAGCTACGTCCGGTTACCGCGTCACCTGCATGGACGTTGTGCCGGCTGCCGTGGAAAAGGCTAAAGCCACGATTGCAAAATCCGCCGCTAAATTGCTCGAAAAAGAGATCATCAGCCTCTATCAAAAAGCTGCAACGGAAGCAATCAATTTCGTCTCCGACTTCTCCACCATCGGTGAAGCGGATCTGGTCATCGAAGCCGCGACCGAAAACCCCGAATTGAAATTCAGGATTTTCAAAGAATTGGATGAGAAGACTCGCGAAGGTGTCATCCTGGCCAGCAACACCTCGTCCATCAGCATCACCAAGATTGCGGCTGTCACCTCCCGCCCGGACAAGGTCATCGGGATGCACTTCATGAACCCGGTGCCATTGATGAAGCTGGTCGAAGTCATCCGCGGGCTGGGCACATCCGATGAGACCACGCAGACCGTCTTGGAGCTTTGTAAGGTCATGGGCAAGGAACCAGTCGAGGCCAACGATTCGCCGGGCTTCATCTCCAACCGCATCCTGTGCCCGATGATCAACGAGGCCATCTTTGCCTTGCAGGAAGGTGTGGGTACCCCGGAAGCCATCGACCAGGTCATGAAGTTGGGCATGAACCATCCTATGGGGCCGCTGGCCCTGTGTGATCTGATTGGTCTGGATGTGGTTTTGTTCGTGATGGAAGTGTTGCAACGAGATATCGGCGATGATAAATATCGCCCGGCGTATCTGTTAAAAAAGATGGTGGATGCAGGCTATTTAGGAAGGAAAACAGGCAGGGGTTTCTATAAGTACGATTGATTATCAGACCCTAAAGGTCTTGCAGAGGCTGAACCTTTAGGGTCTTTTTAGCAATTGGAGGGCACCATGAAATTCGAACTGCGTGAAATGAACATGAACGATTATGAAAAGGTTTATGCTCTATGGAAGGACAGCGAGGGATTGAAACTCAACAGCGAGGACGACTCGCATGAGAGCATCAAACGCTTCCTGGAGCGCAACCCGGACCTGAGCTATGTTGCCATCGACAAGGGTCAGATTGTCGCTGCAGCGTTGTGCGGCAGTGACGGGCGACATGGCTACATCCACAACCTGGCTGTGGCTAAATCCCATCGCAGGCAAGGCATCGGCAAGTCGCTGGTGGGGCGCTGCATGTTCGCGTTGATGCGCATGGGCATCCATCGCTGTCACCTGTTCGTGCTGGGCGACAACCAGGCCGGGCTGGAATTCTGGAAGAGCCTGGGCTGGCAACAGCGGGTGGAGTTGATCACGATGTCGCAGCCGCTTAGCGTTTAGCTTTCAGCTTTTAGCCGTCAACAATATAAGCTGGCGGCTCTTTATAAAAAGCTATAATACAGGCAATTCTTCGCCAAAGGATTTCCATGACTGAAAAAATCTATGATTACTTAATAATAGGGAGCGGCTTCGGCGGTTCCGTTTCCGCTATGCGGCTGACCGAGAAGGGCTATTCCGTGCTGGTATTGGAGAAGGGCAAGCGCTTCAAAGACAGCGACTTCGCTACCTCTAACTGGCAGTTCTGGAAGTATCTGTGGATGCCGGCGCTGCGCGCGTTCGGGATTTTGCAAATCAGCATTACCAAAGGCGCAATGGTGCTGCACGGCGCGGGCGTGGGCGGCGGCAGCCTGGGCTATGCCAACGTGCTGGAAGTGCCCAGCGATGAAACCTTCGCCACTCCGGCCTGGAACCAGCCGGTCGCCTGGGGGCAGGTGCTTCATTCGCATTATGAGACGGCCAAGAAGATGCTGGGCGTGGCCCGCAATCCCAAACTGTGGAAAGCTGACGAAGTCATGCGCCAGCAGGCCGAAGAGCGTGGACTGGGCCACACCTTCCGTGCCACCGACGTGGGCGTCTTCTTCGGCCCGGAAAAGGAGACTGTGCCCGATCCCTTCTTTGAAGGGAAAGGCCCCGAGCGCATGGGCTGCCGTCACTGCGGCGGGTGCATGGTTGGCTGCCGCTACAACAGCAAGAATACCCTGCCGAAGAATTATCTGTATTTGGCGGAAAAGCAGGGGGCGAAAATCATAGCAGAAGCAGAAGTAATAGACATCAGACCGTGGACAACGGACAATGGACGCTCTGAGATGTAACGGGCATAGTCGGGTGAGGGAATACGAGGTGACGTACCAGTCGTCGACCCGCTGGTTTGGCGGAAGCAAGCAGACGGTCCGGGCGCGACGCGTGATCTTCTCCGCGGGCGTGATGGGGACGATGAAGCTGCTCCTGAACCTGCGAGAGTCGTCGCTCCCGAACATGTCCCCACGTCTCGGCGAAAAAGTTCGTACCAATTCCGAAGCATTGTTGGGCTCGGTAGCCCGCAGCTCGGATGTGGAATTTCTCGGAAGGCATCGCCATTTCATCCATTTTCAACGCGGATGAGATCACGCGTGTCGAACCGGTACGCTACCCGGACGGTTCATCGCTGATGCGCTTTGTGTCTGCGCCGCTCATCTCGCACGGAGACACGGTGCCGGTGCGCATTCTCAAGTCGCTGGGGTGGGCGCTGACCCATCCGCTTGATTATCTCAGGTCGATGGCCCTGCCCGGCTGGGCGCATAATGTGACTATCATCCTGGTGATGCAGCACGCCGACAATCACATGAAGTTCCGGCTGGGGCGCAGCCTGTTGACGCTCTTCCGGCGCGGATTGGTAGCCGACCCGACCATCGACCACAAAATCGGCTGCCCGCGTGGATGTGGGCCACGACATCACGCGCGATTTTGCAACGCGTACGAACGGTGTGCCAATGGGCTCGCTGGGCGAAAACCTGCTCAACTTACCGACCACAGCCCACATCCTGGGTGGTGCACCTGATAGGGAAAAATGCGGACGAAGGTGTGGTGAATGAGAACTTTGAAATCCACGGTTACCCTGGGTTGTATATTGTGGACGGCTCGATCATGCCTGCCAATCCCGGGTGTCAACCCTTCGCTGACAATTACAGCATTGGCAGAGTATGCGATGAGTAAGATAGAGAGTAGAGAATAGAGAACAGGAAGCGGAGAGCAGAAAACTGTTCTCCACTTTTTTAATGTAGGCTCCGTTCTAAATTATGCCTTCTCTGCAATTTCCGGCAAAGGTAGCGCAGAAATCAAATCCAGGCTGCGGAAACGTTCGATATAATCTCGCGTATCCCAGTAATCCAATTCCAGTTCATCGACGATTTCGAATACGCTTTGTTTGCCTTCAAAACGCATCATCATTTTCTCGATAGCGCGGTTGAGTTTCCAGTTGTCCTGCCAGTCGACCCATAGCCCGTAGCCGGAGAGGAAAACAGGGCCCCGGAATTTTCGTTTCGGGAGGTAGTTGGTGGCATAGATGCGAATAATTTTCTCGATTACATCGGCGGCTTCCTGTAATTTTTCCTCGTGGATGATGTCAAGGTTGTCATCTGACGTGTGATATTCGGGGTAAGGATAGCGGCTGATCGACAGGCAGGGCACGTTCACTCCCGGTCCGTTCAAGACGCGTTCGTCGTTGGCGATAATGTCGGCGAAGGTGCCTTCACGGAATTCTCCGCCACGTTTCTTAAGAACATACTGCCCGATGCGGTCGAGCATGTGTGTGTCTTGACGGGTGTGCTGCAGGGCAATGGTGTTGTCGTTGCCGGTCATTTCAACGAATATCCCGCCCCGGATATGTCGGAATCAAGTCTTCATGCTGGGCAAGATAGGCGATGGTACCAATCGTCTCGGGTCCGAACCAGAAGCGGATGCTCATCGAGCCAGCAGGCAAGGGATCGGCTGCTAAACGGCGGGCAACTTCCAGGGCGGTGATGACGCCGGCTGCATCGTCATTGGCCTGGTTCGGGTGGCAGACATGCGACATGATGAGCATTTCCCCTGCTGCTTCATTCATCCACCTAACGGATGCATGAGCGCAGTGGAAACTTTGAAGCCTTGTTCTGCATCTGTCACAAATTCAGATTTGATGACAGCATGATATTTTTTGTCGTGCGATAAGTGTATCGAATACATTCTTCGATAGGCAGAAACCCCAATCGCGGTCGTAATATTTGAATTTCCAGGGGATGGTATGCGGGCGTTTTTCGTTGTAATAAAGATGCGGGACGAGTTCATCCCAGGTAAGCACTTGATCAATGGGCAAAGAATAGGAAACAAGATGCAACGGGTCATCTTTGAAATCCACGATGCGCTGACCATCTTCCGTCTCAAGATAGGCTTCGTGGACAACATAGCGCTCGGGCACGTACCAGGTCCAGACCGGCTGGAGCGGCTCGTAGGTTTCGATCTGGTAGTTGGCGTTTTCGGGCAGATAAGAGCCGATGATATCGAGAGCAGCATCGGTCCCGTCTGAAGCGAGGGTGCGGTGTAGCGGCACGATCTCGGCCAGCACGTCTTTCAGGCTGCTGATGGGTTTCATCTCGGGAATCCAGTCCCTTGCTTTGTCCGGGGTCTCGATCACATATGTCAGGCCTGGTCCTTCGTGTTCTTTCATCGCGTTGACCGCTACGCGGAAGACATCTCTGCATTTCATCAAACGCACATCGCCCAGGCCGACCTTTTTCATATTGACGACCTGACTATCCAGCAGCGCGCCGATCGGCTCGAAATCCAAAACCACGCCGCGATCAACATCGCGCACCAGCATGGTATAGGTCACTTCGTGCGGTTTGCCGTCAAAATCGATGGCTGTACCTGTAAACTCTTTTAAGTAACGATAGTCAACTTCAGCGGCCTGCTCACAGTGATGCAGATACGTGATGCTTTTGCTGTAGATCAACCCCAGGATCAGGATCTTTGCATCCCAATCACGGAATTTTTTAAAAATGGTAGTTTCGCCAAAACAATCTGTGGTGCGGTGTGCGGCCAGTTCGTCCGCATGCGCGCCAATGGCTGCCATCGAATAGATCGGGTGGAACATGCGCCTGGCACGCGGATCGGTGCGCAGTAGTTCGGTTAGCACACCCATCTGCGACGGCGTGGTGCGGATGTCCCAGGGCACGCCCTTGAGAAAATCATAATTGAATGTAGGCTGGATCAGTGTCCCTTCAGGTCCGACCACTTCCAGGATGGCTTCATTGACCGTTTGCGGTCCGCCTTCAACGCCGCCGGGCACGCGCCCCAAGGTGGAATATGAGCTATGGACGAAGATCGTGTCTCCTGCGGTCATGCCAAGGGAGCGAAATTCGTCCATCAGAAATTGTTTTGTTATCATCCGTGACTCCTGAATGCAAGATTACAAATTTCGGATAAGATAACACAAAACGACGACCTGTGCGGTCGTCGTTTATTAGCAAGGAGCTCTATCGGGGGCTAAGCCCCCGATAGAGCCTTTTTTGGTTTAGCGTTGATTTTCCACGTACACCTTCACGGCTTCTTTCATGAAATCAGCCAGTTCGGGATGCATCTGGTCGAAGTTGGCCTTGAAATCAGGGCTTTGACCGTACATCGTAGCGAGGCCAAGCAACTGATCCAGATTCGGCGTCCAGAAGTAATCCATGTGCTTGCGCCAGCGTTCGACGATAGCCTGCACTTCGGGCGAATCCGCGCCTTTGGGCATGGCAGCGATCATATCGAGATAGACCTGCTTGCCTTCATCCAAGATGGCCTGCTTCTTCTCGGCAGAATAATTCTTCCACTTGCGGTTCGACTCGCGCACCGTTTCGGGATCGTACATCTGCTCGGCCTGTTTGGCATATTCTTCTTGCTGTTCTTCGCTAAAACCTTCGAAGAGTCCTTTGGGGCTCATGATGTTTTCTCCTTTCAAATGATGGATGGTATTGTCCACGGTTTGGATGAGACGTTCCAGACGACGCATCCGTCCCTGCAGGGACTTGCGGTGCTCTTCCAGCGCATCCAAAATCTGGAACTCAGGCCTGCCTAGCATTTCTCGAATGGACTCCAGGCTGAAGCCCAGTTCGCGGTAAAACAGGATCTGCTGCAATCGCAACAACGACGTCTCGCCATAGTAGCGATAGCCATTCTCGCCAACCGACTCGGGTTTGAGCAGGTCGATCTGGTCGTAATGATGCAGCGTACGCGGGGTCACACCCGCCAGCGTGGACAATTGTTTTACGGTGTACATCGTGAGAACAGTATAAACCCTAACGTAACGTTAATGTCAAGGGGTAATCGCTGTTGCACTTACAAGTTGAATCCAAGCAAGCCTGATACACCTTTCAATCGTATTAGCAAAACATCATAAACACCTTAATCCAGATTACAATTCAACACACCATTTAATTTACTGGAGAAATCACATGCAAATCGTAAGCGACACCGGCATGGATCTTTATCTGCCAGAGCACCTGATGCCTGCAACTGAAATCCACCTGGTTCGTCATACCATTACTCTTGATGATCAAACCTATTACAGCGGCGACACGATCCAATCAGACGAACTGCAACGAAAATTAATGGCAACAACCAGCTTTCCGATCACATCCCAACCCTCAGCCGGGGACTTTGCAGCCATGTACAAAAAGCTGGCCGCCAAAGACCCGGACATCTTGTCGATTCACATGTCATCGGGCTTGAGCGGAACGATCAACGCGGCACACGCTGGCGCTGAGATGGTTCCTGAAGCCAACGTCACCATTGTGGATACCAAAACGCTCAGCGCCGTGTTGGGCTGGCAGGTTGCAGCGGCCAGCCGTGCGCTTAAAGCAGGTTGGGCAAAGGATAAGATCATCGAATTGATCCATCGTATCGGGGATGCCAGCGAAAGCATGTATACCCTGAACGACTTAAAGTACCTGATCCACGGCGGACGCATCAGCCATATGAAAGGTCTGTTGGCCTCGGTACTTCGCATCCGGCCTTTGATCGGCGTTGAGAAAGTCGGCGGAACCTACTCCCAACTGGGCATGGCGCGCACCTTTGACAAGGCCATCAACAGCCTGGTTGAATTGATGACAAAATATCATACCCCTGGCACTGCTATCCATGTCCAGGTACTGCATGCCCTGAATCCTGAAGCGGTTCAAAAACTGCATGACCAGATTGATTCTGTCTTCGACTGCACCTGGATGAAAATCGGATATATGTCCCCGGCATTGGCCGCGCACACAGGTCCCACTATGATTGGGGTGGCCTTTGCATCACAATCCATATTTAACGATCTACCATAACTTTTCTTCACCCTTCACTTCCCTGCATTTTATTTTGCCGGGAAGTTTTGATTCTCAGCGCCATCTACAAGGTTATAATATTTTTCATGAAAATCCTTTATCTCGACGAGCACATCATCGTGCTCAACAAACCCGCGGACTTGCCCGTGTTGCCCGAAGGCTGGGAACCGGATGCGCCCTATCTGCGTCAGATGCTCGAGAAAGAATACGAGAAAATTTGGGTGGTCCACCGGCTGGACAAGGTCACCAGCGGCGTAATGGTCTTCGCCCGTACCGCGGAAGCGCACCGCGAACTCAACCGTCAGTTCGAGCGGCACGAGGTCGAGAAGGTTTATCAGGCCATCGTGGAAGGTCTTCCCACCCTGGGATGAGCACACCGCCCGTCACATGCTACAAACCAATGTAGGTCGCAAGCATCGTACTGTCGTAGTCCGTAAAAAGGGAAAACCATCGGAAACACATCTCAAGGTGCTTAAACGGGGGCAGGCCGAGGCATTGGTTGAAGCGCATCCGAAAACGGGACGCACACACCAGGTCCGCGTGCATCTCTCCGCATTGGGATTTCCCATTCTTGGGGACGTCCTGTACGGCGCACAAGAGACAGACTTGATCGGGCGTCCGGCTTTACACGCGCTCTCACTGACGTTCACGCATCCAATCGCAAAAGAACGAGTTACCTACAGCGCGCCCATTCCGAACGATATGCAACAGTTAATAGAACGGTTAAACGTTTGAACGGGGCAATGTTTCATGGTATGCTCGGCTATCTTCTATTCCTAGTGAGCCCATGATCGCTTCTATCCCTACACTCAAAATTCTGCCCCTCGAAAGTTTGATCCTGCACGAGGACCATGATCTGCAACGCACCCTGCCGCTCGTAGCAAAACTGCGCGCACAGGGCATATTACGCAATCCCCCCATCGTGATGCCACTGACCGATGGTTCAGGCCGTTTCATGGTGTTGGACGGCGCCAACCGCGTCACATCGCTGCGAGAGTTGGAATTCCCACATACCGTGGCCCAGGTTGTGGAAGTCAGTAACCAGCACGTCAACCTGCAAACCTGGAATCACATTGTATGGGGGATGGACACAAACATATTGGTTAGTTCGCTTCGAAAAGTGAACGGCATCGAACTCACAAAGATCGATCCACTACAATCTCTGGATGCTCCAAAGTACATGCCACTGCAAATCCGATTGTCGGATGGGAGTTTCTATATCTTAGAAGAAATGCCAAGCGACCTGGCAACCCACATTAACACTTTACACCAGATCGTGAACACGTACAAAACACGCGCCTCGATCGATCGTACCAGCCAAACACTGGTAGATTCACTAAAAAAGATCTATCCTGACTTGACTGCATTGGTTATTTTTCCACGTTTCAAGATCAAAACAGTGCTCAAACTCGCCGCACAAGACATCGTTCTACCCACCGGCATCACGCGTTTTACGGTTTCGCCCCGCGCGCTACATTTGAACTACCCGTTGCACGAGCTTTCGAGCGGAAGGCCCATCGAATATAAAGAAGCCTACCTGCAACATTGGGTAGAGGAACGCGTCAAAAACAAAGGCGTGCGGCACTATACAGAAGCCACGTTTCTGTTTGACGAATGACCCCTCCCATCCGGAGTTTACCCTGAGCTTGTCAAGGGCAGCTCCCCCATTTTCGCGTGTAGCGAAAATGGGGGAGGTCTGGGGTGGGGGCTTGAAAGGGTATAATCTCGCTCATGGAATTTTTCTTTCCCGAAGACAACCTGCAACGTACCCCTCCCGAGGAGACCAAAATCGTCTCCCTGACCGCCGAGCCTTATGAAGATGGCCGGCGCGTACGCGTCAACATCGAGATGAGCGCCTTTGAAAAACGGCCTCATCTGGAATTCACCCTCACTGACAAGGAAAGCCAGGAAATCAGCACCGCTAGCTTCGTCGAGCCAATGGCCTGGAAACTGGAATTCACCCTGCATTTGCGGACAAAACCAGCAGACGGCCCGCTCGACCTGGAAGCCAGACTTTTCTACCCGGACGGCCCGGAAGCCGAACCCGCCACAGTGCGCTTCGAACTACCATCACAAACCTGATCCCCTTTCATGACCGCTCAAACCATCCGTAGGCTCGTCCCGTTAATTCTGCTAGCCGCTACTCTGGTCGGCTGTGCGCAACCGCTCAGCCCGCCGACGGAAACTCTGACAGTCCCTACCCCGCAACCCACAGCAACGGGGACAGCGCTTCCTGCTCCTGAAGCGCAGGATACTGTGTTACTCTCCATAGAAGAGAACGGTTACGCGCATCTGTTTTTCTACATCCCGGGACAATTACCGCTCACGCGCCTGACCTACGGCGCATGGGATGATGTCGACCCGGCTCTCAGCCCGGACGGCACGCGGGTGGCTTTTGCATCTAATCGTAACGGCACCTGGGACTTATACGTTCTTACCCTGGAGAGCGGTGAGATTACGCGCGTGACAGATTCGCCGGAGTACGAATCGGCCCCATCCTGGTCACCGGACAGTCAGTGGCTGGCCTGTGAAATTTACCAGAATGAAAATCTGGATATCGCGATTATCTCGCTCACCAATGGTGACCAAGAAACCATCCCCGTGACGGATGATCCGGCCTCTGACCATTCCCCCGCCTGGGCGCCGGATGGACGCCACATCGCCTTCGTCTCCAACCGCGGCGGTGACAGCGACATCTGGCTGGCCAACCTGGATAAAACTGGCCAGGACCGCTACACCAATCTGAGCCGCACGCCTTTTTCTGCCGAGAGCCACCCCGTCTGGACGCGTGATGGGAGCAAGCTGGCCTGGGCTGCTGTAGCGCAGGACATCGGCTTCAGCGGTATCTACGTCTGGGATGCCGTCCAACCGGAACGCCCGGCAACCTGGGTCGGTGATGGTGACTGGCCGGCCTGGAATGCAACTGCTGACCGCCTGGCAGCCATCATCCATGGACCCAACCAGGAATACCTGACGTCCTACACGCTGGACGGTAACCTGCTGCTTCAACCGATCTTGTTGCCCGGACCCGTACGTGGACTGAACTGGCCGAACATGGTCTTGCCCAATCCGCTCCCGCAAACGTATGTAGAGGCCGCCGCACAAACGCCCACACCCGAATGGACAGTGGCTGTCACGCAACCGGCAGAAGGCCCTTCCCAGCGCTACACTGTCAACACCTTGACCGACGTGCAAGCGCCTTATCCGCAATTGCATGACCTGGTAGACGAATCCTTCAAGGCGCTGCGCCAGCGCGTCATCGACGAGGCCGGCTGGGATGCGTTGGCCAGCTTGAGCAATGCCTTCGTCCCGCTGACAACCTCCCTCGATCCCGGCCTGGGCAAAGACTGGTTGTATACCGGGCGCGCGTTCGAACTCAACCCGTTGATGAGCAACGCTGGTTGGATGGTAGCCATCCGCCAGGATTACGGCACGCAGACATACTGGCAACTGTACCTGCGCACGTTGAGCCAGGATGGTTCGCAAGGAGAGCCGTTGCACGACCCGCCCTGGGACCTGGCAGCCCGCTACGATCTTGACCCCGCCACGTATGAACAGGGTGGCAAATATTCGGATGTGCCGCCCGGTTACTGGCTGGATTTTACATCCCTGGCACGTCAATACGGCTGGGAACGTCTCCCGGCTTTGCCTAACTGGCAGACGTATTACAGCGGCGCGCGTTTTACCGAATTTGCATTGACTGGTGGCCTGGATTGGTACAGCGCCATGCTGGAGATTTATCCCAAAGACGTGCTGGTGACACCCACGCATATCCTGCCGCCCAGCGCCACGCCGACTAAGACACTTGTCCCAACCCGGACTCCCGTCCCAACCCGCACACCCCGCCCAACTGCCACGATCACTCCCACACGGACGGATACGCCGACTCCGTCAATGGTGCCGACGATTACACCGACAGCGACGTCAACGCCAGTCGAAACGGATACGCCAGTTCCTTCAGCAACGCCATGAAGAAAATGCGTTTTGTTTTACTAGGTTGCTTGTATAAGTGCTCTCGTCGCCGTCCCCGGCGGCGAGGACGCCGCCTAGAGCAAGACAAATTGTTGACTTTTGCAAGAGGTCTACTATTAGTTTCTATTTTCGTGCTCTCCGCCTGTGCACCCGGCACGCAAACCCCGACGCCGGTGATCGCCCTCGATAGCGGCCAGCAGGTTCAAGTCCAGGCCGCAGCGCCGACGTCCACTCCGCTGCCGCTGCATTTTGATCTGCCCACACCTGGCGCAGAACCGGTCTCGGGCTGGCGTCCACCGCTGTATCCTGTTCCCTGGGCGGTCTCTCCGTACGATCACTTTTACTTCGCCCGTCCCATCGGCGCGAACAATGTCAACTGGCCGCTGGCGCAATATCGCTATGGGGGTATCTTCTTCGATAGTGTGGTCCACACCGGTGTCGACATCCCTGACGAAAAAGGAACGCCCATTCTGGCCGCCGGGCCGGGGACGGTCGTCTGGGCTGGCTGGGGGCTGTTCACAGAAGCGCCGCTCAACACGGATGATCCCTACGGACAGGCCGTCGCCATCCGGCACGATTTCGGCTTTCAGGGACAACAACTGTACACAGTCTATGCGCACATGGAAGCGATCAACGTGTCATATGGCCAATGGGTAGACACAGGTGATGTGATCGGCTACGTAGGGGATACGGGCCAGACCACCGGCCCGCACCTGCATTTCGAGGTGCGGCTGGGAGGAAATTCTTTCCACGACACGCTCAACCCGGAATTATGGATGTCGCCACCCCAGGGCTGGGGCGTGCTGGTCGGACGTATCACTGATGAAAAGGGAGACGAACTGCGCCGGTACAACGTGGAAATCCGCCCTGAACCGGAAGGCAAACCTCTGCGCACCGTGTGGACCTACGGTGGCGGCGCGACCAATCCTGATCCGTACTACAATGAGAACATGGCATTGAGCGACCTGCCGGCCGGGATTTACAAGGTCTCTTTGAAATATGATGATAAAGTCCAGCAATTCTGGGTGGAAATCTACCCCGGCCAGGTAACGTATTTCACCTTCCACGGAAAAGATGGCTTTGCACTCAGCCCGGTTCCAACCCCCAAACTGAAATTCATTCCGTCGACGCTCACGCCAGAAATCTCCACGCCGAGTCAATAAGGTATCTATCTTCATAGCGGGGCTCTCGGACATTATTTATACATAGCTCGCGACTGTAGGACTTTGGCAGTTTTGGCGGGCTGTACTTGATCTCCTGTGTTGGACAGTCTCGATCTCATCGCAGCAGATCCGTTGTGAGAGTTGTTCACAGCGAGAGTTGGTCAGTGGCGAGAGTTTGTACCTTCTCTATGCGATCCTGCCTGTGATCCTCAAAGCGGGAGATAGCCGTGTGCTATCTCTGAGCCGGAATTCTTCAGTCCACTAGATGGCACTAGAAACAGTATTTTGAACTCGTAGCCATCTATCTCTCTTTCTATCTCTTCTCTATATTCTATTATTACCACATATATTCTCTTTTCTTTTTTTATCTTTTCTCCTTTCATCCTTTTTTCTCTCTTTTTTTATATTTTTCTCTCTTCTTTTTCCTTTTCTTCTATCCTTTTTTTCTTATCTCTCTCTTCTCTCATTTATTTTTTCTATCCTATTTTTTTTATTTTTCTCTTATTCTCTATCTTCTTTCTTTCTTTCTTTTCTCTTATTTCTATCTATACCTCTTTTTCTTTTTATTTCCCTTTCTTCTCTTTTTATTCTCCCTATCTTTCATCTTTTTTTATCTCTCTCTCTCTCTCTTATTTTCTCTCTATCTCCTGTATCACTATACCTTCCTCTCCTATCACACACTTTTCTTCTTCTTTTCTTTTTTCTTTTTTCTATTTTCTCTCTCTCTTTCTTATATTTTTTTTTTACCTTCTTTTTCCTTTTTACTTTTCTCTTTCATCTCTCACTCTTCTTTTCTCTTTTTCTTCTATACCTAGCGAATTTCTTTCTCACACTCATTTGTTCGCTTTTCTGTTCCACACACTCCTGAATTTTCTCTATCTACAATTCTCTCTTTTCTTCTATATTTTTTATCTCTTCTTTTCTTCTTCTTCTACTCTTGCACTATTGCTCTACATTCTCTTTTATATCTTTCATCATCTTTTCCATTTTTTTCTTCTCTCTCTTTTACTTACCAAATAGCGAGACATTTCAGAAGTTCCCCGCCGCTCAGAAAGCATCTTGACGAACCGAACATCTGTGCTATACTGTACACACCTGAAGTTCGGACCTAAACACTTGTATTTGGAGACTTAGACATGGCACGAAAAAGTAAAAACGAAGAAGCGCAACAAGATGATGGCCGCCGCGCTGTCTTAGATAAGGCCCTCGGCGATATTATCAAACGCTACGGTGATGGTTCCATCATGCGCCTGGGCGAAGCTCACAGCATGCAGACTGAAGTCATCCCTACCGGTTCCCTTTCCCTGGATATAGCTTTAGGCGTAGGCGGCATCCCGCGCGGACGAATTACCGAAATCTATGGCCCGGAATCTTCTGGCAAGACCACCCTCTGCCAGCACATTGTGGCGGAAGCCCAGGCGATGGGCGGCACGGCAGCTTTTATTGATATGGAACATGCCCTCGACCCGACCTATGCCGCGCGCGTAGGTGTGGATATCGACAACCTGCTGGTCTCCCAGCCGGATATGGGCGAACAGGCGCTCGAGATCACCGAGACTCTGGTCCGCTCCGGCGCGGTCGACGTGGTCGTGATCGACTCGGTCGCCGCGCTCGTCCCCCGCTCCGAGATCGAAGGCGACATGGGCGATCCCACTATGGGTGTGCATGCCCGTCTGATGTCCCAGGCGCTGCGCAAACTGTCCGGCGCCATCAACCAGACCAAAACCTCCGTCATCTTCACCAACCAGTTGCGCCAGAAGATCGGCGTCATGTTCGGCAACCCGGAAACCACCACCGGCGGCCAGGCGCTCAAGTTCTACGCCAGCGTCCGTCTCGACGTGCGCCGCATCCAGTCCATCAAGGTCGGCGCGGAGATCATCGGCAACCGCACCCGCGTGCGCGTGGTCAAGAACAAGGTTGCGGCGCCCTTCCGCACCGCCGAGTTCGACATCATGTACAACGAAGGCATCTCCAAGGCCGGCGACCTGCTCGACCTGGCCGCCCAATTCGAGATCGTCGACAAGCGCGGCTCCTTCTACTCCTACGGCGATGTACGTCTCGGTCAGGGGCGCGAGAATTCCAAAGAATTCCTGCGCCAGAACCCCGATCTGGCGCTTGAGATCGAGACCTATCATCCGCCAGAAAGCGTTAGGCGGTGAACTGGTCATGCCGCTCGTCATGGAAGAAGCGACTGACGAAGCACCAGCCGACGAATAGAAACCAATTTCGTAGGGGCACGACGCGTCGTGCCCCTACTTTTTACGGGGACAAATGAAATCCCGCTCTCGCTTCAAACCACGCTCGAACCTGCTTGCCTTTCTATTGGCATTTCTCCTGCTCCCGGCCTGCGCCCCCACTCCCACCCCGACACCTTTCATTCCACCCAGAGCCGCCACAGCGACCCCGCCGCCTGTCCAGGGACAGACGCCCGTCATTCCCCCCACTTCCACGCCACAACCGATAACAACCTCCAGCCCCACCGCCACGCCCCCCTGCACGGATAGTTTGGCCTTTGTCCAAGACGTGACCGTCCCCGACGGGACCGTAGTCTCGCCTGGCGCCAGCGTAGACAAACAGTGGCTGGTGCAGAACAACGGTACCTGCAACTGGGACGAGCGCTATCGTCTGAAATTCGTCGGCGGGCTGGAGATGGGCGCAGCCACCGAGCAGGCACTCTACCCCGCCCGCGCCGGAAGCCAGGCCACCATCCGCATGACCTTCATCGCGCCGAACGATCCGGGCACTTACAATACCGCCTGGCAAGCCATTGATCCGAACGGCCAACCCTTCGGCGACGCCATTTTCATGGAAATCATCGTGCAGCCTGAAGCCCAGGTCACGCTTGAAGTTATCGATGGAAATCAGTGACACCAAACTACTTTTACGCCACCCTGAGCAATTTTTGATTTACAGAATTCAGGTTTTCCCATGAGCAAAGTGGATGATTACCGAGAAATATTGAGTAAGCTGGATGATTGGGACGAGTACCTGCGCGCAGAATCGAGTCTGCCCGGTCCGCGCGGGAACCTGGAATTGGCCCATGCTGCCGCTGATCTGGGGGATCGCGCACGTTTCGAACATTTCCTGAGCTTCGACCCGGAACGCGCGCCCTGTCAACAATCCCGATGAATTCCTGGCCTTTTGCGGCGTCGAAGGGCTGGGCAGGTTGATCGCCGAAGGCCAGACCGACTTGTGGCCTACGCTTGCGCGCCTGCGCATCCGACCCACGTTGGCGCATCCGCGAAGGGGCGGCGATGGCGCTGCAGCGTGTCGGCCAAGCGGATATGGAAACACTGCTGGACAAAATGGAAACCTGGGCCAATGGCAATTGGCTGGAAATGCGCGCTGCCGCTGCCGGGCTGGCCGAACCGGCCTTGTTACGGGAAGAGAAACATATCCTTCGGGCGCTTGAAATCCTCGACCACATCACAAGCGCGGTCGCATCAGCACAGGAGCGCGACGATCCCGTTTCATCCAGGAAAAATATAATGAAACGGGATGAAGACTTCAAAACCCTGCGCAAAGGACTGGGCTACTGCTGGAGCGTGATCGTCGTTGCCCTGCCCGCGCAAGGGAAAGCAGGCCATGGAACACTGGCTCTCCAGCGCGGACAAAGATGTGCGCTGGATCATGAAGGAAAACCTGAAGAAAAAGCGGCTGGCAAGGATGGATCAAGCCTGGGTAGATGCTTGCCTGGCGCAGTTAGATTTATGATGGGAAGAGGTCTCCCGCCCCGTCCCACATAGGCTCCCGCTGGGATAGGGAGACCTTCGGTCACGCATGGCGCAGGTCAAAGATCTTGCGCCAGCAAGAGCAAGAAAGGGTATTTCGATGAGCGAAAACCATTTCACAAACTGGACGGGGCCAACATGGACATCGATCTGGTCACCCCGCAAGCTGACATCAATTGGAGGCAAGATGCCTGTCCGTGGAATACAGCCGAGGGCACTCGGGAACATCGCTGTGCCGTGAAAAATGTATCCATCTGTCCCGTACTTTCGCGGCATTGAACCCCTGGACACCGTTTTGTGTTCGTATCCGGAGAAACTCCCATGACAGACACCTACACCATTGATGACCATTTCGCGGACAAAGATCCCATCGTCCGTGCGTTGTACGATAAATTGCTGGCAGTGCTGAACACTTTCGGCCCCATCATCGAAGAACCCAAGAAGACCTCCATCCACCTGGTGCGCAAGTCGGCACTGGCAGGCGTGGAAACACGCAAATCCTACCTGCTGCTCAACATCAAAGCCGACCATAAGATCGAAAGCCCGCGCATCCTCAAAACCGACCAGCCTTCGGCCAACCGGTTTCATCACAAGCTCAAGATCAAGTCGCTGGATGATTTCGATGCGGAACTTAGAAGGCTGGCTGAAAGAAGCTTATCTGATTTCAGGATAGTGAAATTGATACTCGATGTGATGGGTCGGGAGACCTCATCCCATCACACTGACCGCAGGTCTCAATTCATGGAAAATATCAACTCTTTGGAGGACTCGATACGGCGCAGGTCAGAGACCTTGCGCCATCAAAGGAAATGAGTAGATTAGCAATGGATATCCAACTCGCAAAAACCATCCTGACCAAAAAAGAACCAGCCGAACTATACGACCTGGTTCAACCGGCGCTGGAAAGCGCCGAATTGCGCGATCTGCTGGTAGAAGGCTGTTTTGCCAAAAATGAAACCTACCGCTACAACTGCGTGCGGGTCTTCTTCCGCGCGCTCGAACAACAGCCCGGTTTGTTCTATCCCTACTGGGAGCGCTTCGCCGAAGGCATCAGCAGCCCGAACGGCTTCTACCGCTCCAGCTCCACGCAGGCCATCGCCTTCCTGACCGCCGTAGACGAAGAGCATCGACTGGATTCCATCCTGGAGGCCTACCTGCGCATGCTCGACGACGAGAAAGTCATGGTCGCGCGTTACTTCGTCCAGACCATTCACTTGATCCCCGCAGCCCGGCCCGACCTGCGCGAAAAAGTCATTGCCTGTCTGCTGGATGTGGAAAATACCCGCCACACTGAAAGCCGCAAGAGCCTGCTCAAAGCCGACATCATCAACGCCTTTGACCGGCTTTTCGAAACGCATGTCCGCGCAAGAACAAAAACAAATCCTGGCTTTCGCAGAAAAAGAGCAAGATAGCGAAAGCCCATCAACGCGCAAAGCCGCCAAAGCGTTTTTGAAAAAGCACCAATGAACGGAACGTCCCGAAGGATTTGATGGGACGAGGTCTCCTGACCCGTCCCATCGTATCGACCGAAGGTCTCACGTGCGGCGCAGGTCAGCCCCAACGGGGTGCTACGCGAAGACCTTGCGCCATCTAATGAAGTCATGAAACCTGGGATCGACCAGCATTTTGCGATAAAATAAGGAAAATAAATGCAAAACGAGCAAGAGATAATCTCAACCATCATCGCAATGGAGAGCGCCGCTCTCGAGCGCTGGGGAAACGGTGACCCTTCCGGCTTTCTCGAAATCTGCGCCCCCGATGTGGTCTACTTCGATCCCTACCAGGAAATGCGCATCGACGGGCTGGAAGCCCTGACGCAATATTACAAAACCATCTGGGGCCAGGTCTACTTCGACCGCTTCGAGTTGCTCAATCCCTGCGTGCAAATCGGCGGCGAGTTGGCCGTGCTGACTTTCAATTACGTTTCGTACACCGGTGACAAACAATCCCGCTGGAATTGCACCGAAGCCTATCGCCAGGCCAAAGAAGGTTGGCAAATCATCCAAACCCACTGGTCCTACACCCGCCATCCCGGCATCGTCCAAAACTGACCGATTATGGAGACATTCATGCAAACAGAACTCATAGCATCCCCTTCGGGGGCACAACCCGGCCCCCTGCTCCAACCCGACGGCCATCTGGCCCAGGTCGGCTGGGCGCGCCAGCCCCTGCTGGATTGCAACCTCGAGGCCGCTCGCTTCTACGCCCTGCGTCCCCTGCAGCGCTTCCGGGTCAAGCGCTGGGACTACTACGCCGTCTTCACCCCGCGCCGCTTCTTCTCCGCCACCATCGCCGACCTGGGCTACGCCGGTAACATCTTCGTCTATACGCTTGACTTCGAAACCGGAGACCTGCACGAAGACGGACTGGTCATCCCGCTTGGGAAAGGGATCGAACTGCCGCGTAACAGCACCGAAGGCAACAGTCATTTCGAGGACAAGCGCGTCAAACTGGACTTCAGCCTGCACGCTGACCATCGGCATCTCTCCGTCTCCTGGCCGGACTTCCACGACGGGCGCGGCATCGAAGCCGAAATCGATCTGGCAACACCGCCGGGATACGAGTCAATGGTCATCGTCATCCCCATCGGGAAAAAACGTTTCTACTACAACCGCAAGATCAACTGTCTGCCCGCCAGCGGTACGTTACGCTACGGCGATATTCAAGAAGAAATCAAGCCTACTGAAAGCCTGGGCTCGCTCGACTGGGGACGTGGCGTCTGGGAATACCAATCCTTCTGGAACTGGGCCAGCGCTTCCGGCTTCCTGCCCGATGGCCGCACCCTCGGCCTGAATCTGGGACTCGGCTTTGGCGACTTGTCCGCTGCCACCGAGAACGCCTTTATCCTTGATAACCGCATCCACAAACTGGACCAGGTCAAATTCGATTACGTTTCCGGCGACTATATGAAACCCTGGCATTTCACCGACAACCAGAGCCGCCTTGACCTGACCTTTACACCCTTCAAAGACCGTCTGGCCCAGACCAACCTGGCCATCATCACCAGCGAAGTCCACCAGATGTTTGGGCGTTATAACGGGCATGTCACCACCGAAGCTGGCGATGTCATTCTGGTTAAAGATTTGATTGGGTTTGCAGAAGAACATCACGCCCGCTGGTAATCAAGGAAGTTATTGTCCTCCCGATAAACGGCGTCCGTGCTGCGAGCACGCCGACGCAAAACAGCATCAGGACCATATGAGCAATGATAAGCCGCAGTCGAAAAACCTAATCCTGTCATAACTTCAAAAAGAAGAGTAACATTTTCGCATTTTCTCCGTCATGAATACAGGTGATTAAAACACACCGAAAACACAATGGAAGGAGGTGAATACCCATGTTGTTTGCACCGAAAGAAAAGGGCCAAGGTTTGGTTGAGTACGCATTAATCCTTGTTTTGGTCGCTATTGTCGTCATTGCAGTCCTCATGTTACTCGGCCCGATTATCGGCAACGTCTTCAGCACTATCAATGATAGTCTCTCTGGCGTTTGATGGTTTAGTTCAACCATAAAAGAGGCCCTGTGAAAATAGGGCCTCTTCGTTTCAATAAAGGAGGTGATAATCGTGCAATTCACCTTGAAAGAACGTGGTCAGGGGCTGGTTGAGTACGCATTGATTCTTGTTTTGGTCTCCATTGTTGTTTTTGCTGTTCTATTGCTTCTTGGCCCGATCATTGGAAATGTGTTCAGCACCATAAACGAGAGTCTCTCCAGTTTTAGTTAACTGATCATGCACAGAGGAGACTCTGCCTGGTACAGGGTCTCTTTTATTTTGCCTGCTCAGGCTTTATTTCAGACATATCGCCGCAAGCAGGAAATTGGCTATAGAAAGTGCCCCACACAATCCGTATTAAGAGAAGATGAGAAATCTTCGCTCATTATTGAAAACTATCGAAAAAACGTGTAACATTGGGCTTGTAACATGTAAGTATCTTACCAGTGTCATTTGAAAGGAGTTGATATATTATGTTGTTCTCACCCAAAGAAAAAGGGCAGGGCTTGGTAGAGTATGCGTTGATCCTCGTCCTTGTCGCTATCGTTGTTATCGCAGTTCTGATGCTGCTTGGCCCGATCATCGGCAACGTCTTCAGTACCATCAATAACAGCCTTTCCGGCGTCTAATCCCAGACCTGAAAGCCTCAAAAGAGAACTCTGCTCCGGCAGAGTCTCTTTTACGTTATTCGTCAAATTATGTTATTCTTGGCAAATCAGACATCATTCGATCAGGGAAAAAGATGCCCATCCTGGATATTGAAATCGTCGCACCGGACTCGACCCCAGTTCTGCCAGCCAACCTGACACAATCGCTTGCCGACGAGGCGGCACAGGTCTTCGGCGCGCAGGCCGGGACGGTGTGGGTTAAGAGTACAAATCATCCCGCTCGCCCATTATGCGGAGAATAACGGGGCACCTGCCGGCACGTATCCCGTCTTCGTAACGGTACTCAGGTCAAGGATCCGGAAAGGAAGCGAGTTGAAGAACGAAATCGCCCGGCTGACCCAAGTCATCGCCAATGTTCTGAACCGCCCAGAGACAAACGTTCATATCTTCTATCAACCAGATGGTTCCGGCCGTGTTGCTTTTGGTGGAAAGCTGGTTGAATGAAGGCGATCATCCCCATGTTATCCACTGCAATTGGGGGATTGCTCGGCAGCCTGTATGGATACCTGAGCATGATGGCAACCATCCCGGCGCTGATCGCATCAGACATACCCGTACCGTCAGATTTTGTGAGCGTATTTCAGGAGCGCTATTTCTACGCTCTGCTGCCCGTTGTGTTGATATTTGGATGGTGGACCGGCAAGTGGCGCGCCGCACAAATCGAAGGCTTAGAAGGTTGGCGCAAATGGGCAGCCCTGATCTTGTTGGGCTTGATCCTGGCCGTCCTGGGATATGCCTCCAGCATTGCACTTTTTATCTTTTCTGCATGACAAGGAATCGATTATGAAACAGGGCACTTTCGAAGAAGAGATTGTCATCCGTACGGACGTGAAAACGGCCATCGGTCTGATTTCTGATTACTCTCAGCACACCAAGGTTCACCCTTTGATCGAAAAGGTTGAAAGAGCAAAAGATGAGCCTGAGGGCGTTCATCGTTATTTCATCACAGACGGTTTGCAATGGGGGCCATTTCGCTTCAAGATCAAATATCGAGCCGACATCCTCTCTGTTAGCGAGGATACCGTTCACACCGAAGCCTACCAGTCGCCGGGCACTTATGTCACCAACGTGACCAAAATTACGCCGAAAAGGACGGTGTGCTCCTGCATGAGACCATCACACTCAAAGCGCCCGATCTTTTATTTGGATATGCGTTCAACCAGGCGCGTACATCTCACCATGAAATGTTAACACGCATTAAAGATTACCTTGAATCAAAAGTCGAATCCTGAAAATCTGATACAATCGCCCAGACCTAAAAGGCCGCATGGCCTTTTGGTGTCAAGTATCACCACAGACAAACACGGATGAACGTTTTTATTTTGATAAATCACATGCCCATTCATCAAACCATCTTGTTTATCTCTGTTCATCTGTGGTGAATCCCCAAAAGGAACCATCTACTTTATGGCCTACAACTTCCGCCTGTTCTGGCGCATGTTCTACCGCTCGTTTTTCAAATGGAAAGGCACACCCGCCCGCCTCACCCGTAAACGCTTGACTTTCATCGTTCTCTTTTACATCGTCTGGCCCATCGGCGGACTGTTCCACTGGTTCTTTTTTTCCCTGGATGACATTCTCTTCCCCGGTCACAAAACGCAGCCAGTCGAAAAGCCGCTCTTCATCCTGGGCAACTTCCGCAGCGGCTCGACCTTCCTGCACCGCCTGCTCTCGCGCGACGACAATTTCACCAGCCTGACCATCTGGGATATCTACCTGGCCCCCTCCGTCACACAAAAGAAAATTACACAATTTGTTTCGCGCCTCGACTACAAATTGGGCAGTCACCTGCACCGTCTGCTGTACGCTTTTGACCGCAACACGCTCGGCAAAGTCCGCATTCATCCCATCTCATTCTTCAAGCCCGAAGAAGACGAAAATATTCACCTGCAAAACTGGGACGGCTTCTTCGTCAGTTTCTTGTTTCCCTTCATGGACGAACTGCCTAATTACCAGCACTTTGACGAAGCGCTTTCCCTCCGAGCACAAGCGCCGCATCATGCGTTTCTACAAGTCCATGCTGCAGCGCCACCTGTACGCCACCGGCGCGAAATACTTCGTCGCCAAAAACCCGGCTTTCAGTCCCAAGATCGAAACGATCTCCGAATTCTTCCCGGATGCGCGCATCATCTACCTGGTCCGCAACCCGCTGGACATGCTGCCATCCACCGTCTCGTGGATCAACTATGCCCGCCGTCAGTTCACCGAGCCGGAAGAAAAATTCCTGTATATGGAAGAAATCCTGGACCTGACTCAACACTGGTACCGTCATCCGCTAAAATATCTGGACTCGCATCCTTCCCCCCGCCACCTGCTCATGGGATACGACGAGCTGATCCAAAACCCGGAAGGCATCATTCGCGGCTTCTACGAGCAGTTCGGCTACCCCGACCAGCCCACGCTGGACAAAATCGTGACCGAAGCCATCGCTGAGACTCTGGCCTACAAAAGCGACCACGCCTATTCCTACGAGGAGATGGGCTTCACTCGTCAGCAAATCATCGAACTATACGCCGACATCTTCGAGCGCTTCGGCTTCGACAAACGCGAGCCGACGCTTTCGAAGACAGAGCAAATCTCTGAGTATCGTACTCCGGCAGATTAAGAAAACATAATCCTGGGAATTACCATGAGAAAGCAGTTTTCATTGGAAAATACCATTGCCTTTCTCTTTGGAAGTACATTCCCAATACCGGAAACTACGGATACAGATTATTGGGACAGAACGGTCACACTTTTACTTGCAATTACAAATGCGGTTGAGCCGGTAGCGCTTGGTTACACCTATCGGCGAAACTCTCAAGAAAAATAGGAGCAAAGTACTTTATAATTAACTGTGATAAGAATATACGACACAATAAGTGAGAGTCTCCTATGAGTGAACGAAGAAAAGAATCTCGCAAGAAATTGATGGCGTTTACGCCGGTCTATGATTTGGACCAAGGAACTCTGTTAGGATATCTGGGGGATTTGACGCTACAGGGCGCTATGGTGATTGGCACAAAGCAACTGGACGTCGACAGGCAGATGATCCTGGCAATCGAGTTCCCGGACGAACTACCCGGTATCATGGTCAAACGTATGGCAATCCCTGCCCGCATTGCACGCTGTGACCGGGATGAAAGTCCGAATTCCTTCAAGATTGGCTTCGAGTTCAAGGATATCGAACCTGAACATACGCAAGTCATTCAAGCGCTTCTGGAGAGGTATCATTTCCGTCACAAGATATATTAGCGCCAACATGCGGTGAAAAAGTAAACCACCTGAAAGCAAAAGGTCAACAACTCGAGTTGTTGACCTTTTGCTTTTTTAATCCAATTTGCTTTTACCAGCGGCAAGTGGGTTTATACTTCGCCTGTCCTATCGAATTGCCAGATAATTATTGAGTACACAATGGCATTCGGTATCTTTCGCGACTGCGTAAGTCCTAATTTACACAATTCGGTGCTCATTATTCTCTATAAGGAAAAACAAAATGGCTAATAAAAATGCTACGATAGAGCATGATAAAAAAATAGCCCTGGTTGCCCATGACAACAAAAAGCATGACCTGGTAGAGTGGGCAAAGTTCAACAAAGATTTACTGGCTCACCACCAAATTTATGCAACAGGAACAACCGGGCAAATGCTCGAGGATGAATTGGGCTTTGGGATTGTTAAATTGCAAAGCGGTCCGCTCGGCGGCGATCAGCAAATTGGGGCGAAGATCGCTGACGGAGAAATCAACTTCCTGATCTTCTTCTGGGATCCGCTGGAGCCCATGCCACATGATCCTGATGTTAAAGCCCTGCTCAGAATAGCAGTAGTATGGAATATCCCCATAGCCTGCAATCGATCATCCGCGGACTTCATGATCTCATCCCCACTCATGGATTCGGAATATTCCCGTATTCTGCCTGATTACGATTTATATCGGGGCCGGGGAATAGGGAAGGGAGATCAGTAACAAAAGAAGGCCGATTTCCACTATCGGCCTTCCTGCTTTTATCAACTTATCGGACCTGCACTTATTCTGCAAGGACGATCTCTCCCTGCTTTTTTGGATTCCTTCCCACAACCCCAGTGTAGAACCCGCGGATGATCTCAAAGTCTACTTTCAGGTCGCCGCTGGGCATGAAGTTGGGCCCTACGCCGATAATCTTGTTTCCATAATCCAGATATGCCATCGCGATAGGAACCTTCGCTTTCAGAGCAATGTAGTAGAAACCGGTTTTCCAATGTGAAACCTTGCTGCGTGTTCCTTCGGGAGTGATACCGATAATCAGGTCGTCAAACTCGTCAAATTTGGCAACAATTTGATCGACCAGGTTGGTGCGCTCCCGCCTGTTGACCGGGATTCCGCCCAGGGAACGCATCACCAGGCCCAACGGTCCGCGGAAGAGCAAATCCTTCCCCATGAAGCGAATTGGTAATTGCTCGGCCGCCATCAGGAGTAGCACGAGTCCGAAATCCCAGTTGGAAGTATGCGGCGCACCGATAATGACATAGCGGGAAGTACGCGGTCGAATGGCATGTGTTCGCCAGCCGATTAGGCGCAGGATAATGTGCGCCAACCGCTGGGATATGGGGGATTTTTGCAATCCATAAGCAAGGGCCATATGATTTCCTTTTGTAATTGGAGTTGCTTATTTTATAACACTTTCCGTCAAATTCGTTCTTTTGATATAGAATTGTAGGGTCGGATACGACATATCAAAAAGCACCCCGGAGCACTGACGGTTCTCACTGGATCGTCAGATAGGCTATGCTATACTCAAATTGTGACTATTTTCACGAACTTGCATCCCCCCTCTCCCTTGGGAAGAGGGCAGGGGATGCCCCGCATTGCGGGGTGAAGGGAGATAAAATGCCTGAAGATCCTCGAATCCTTGAGTTGCGACAAATACGTGCCAAAGCTCTGGCTGGCGGCGGCGAAGAACGCATCAAGAAACAAAAAGCTAAAGGGAAGCTGACCGCGCGCGAACGCGTCCAGCTTTTGCTTGACCCTGGCACGTTTAACGAACTGGAGCCATTCATCACCAGCCCAGATGACGAACTCGGCCTGGCAAAAGAGAAATTCCTCGGCGACGGCGTTATCACCGGTTATGGTCAGATCGACGGCCGCACCGTTTATGTTTACGCACAGGATTTCACCATCTATGGCGGTACGTTGAGCGAAATGCAATCGCACAAGATTTGCCGCGTGATGGACTTGTCTATGCGTAACGGTGTGCCCTGTATCGGCCTGCTCAACTCGGGCGGCGCGCGCATCCAGGAAGGCGTGCGCGCGCTGGGTGGCTACGCCGAGATTTTCCGCCGTAACGCACAGTTTTCGGGCGTCATCCCGCAAATCAGCGTCATGCTGGGACCCTGCGCAGGCGGCGCGGCTTACTCCCCTGCCTTGCAAGACCTGATCATCATGGTCGAAAAGCATTCCTTCATGTTCCTGACCGGACCGGAAGTTATCAAGGCCGTGACAGGCGAGGAGATCGAACTCCGAATCTCTGGGCGGGGCGGACATCCACATGTCGGTCAGTGGCGTGGCGCACCTGGCAGCGGCATCCGAACATGAGGCGCTGGCATTAGCACGCAAGGCGCTCTCTTACCTGCCAGCTAACAACGTTGAGAACCCGCCATACGTCCCACCCACGGACGATCCGCTGCGCATGGACGATGAACTCAACCACATTGTCCCGCTTGAACCGACTGAACCGTACAGCATGCACGATGTCGTCCGTTGCATCGTAGACAAAGGCTCCTTTCTCGAAGTACAACGCGATTGGGCCCAGAATGCCATCGTGGGGCTGGCGCGCATCGGCGGACACAGTGTGGGCATCGTGGCGCAGGAACCTTCCCGCATTGCCGGCGTGATCGACATCGATGCATCTGACAAGATGACGCGCTTCGTGCGTATGTGTGATTGCTTCAACGTACCACTGGTCACTTTTGTCGACTCGCCTGGTTTCCTGCCTGGCATCGCCCAGGAGCACGGCGGCATCATTCGTCATGGCGCGAAACTGCTGTATGCCTACGCCGAAGCGACCGTGCCCAAGGTTACCGTCATTACGCGCAAGGCCTATGGCGGCGCGTACGTGGTCATGTCCAGCAAGTACTTGGGGACCGACGTGACCTACGCCTGGCCCAGCGCTGAGATTGCAGTACTGGGAGCAGAAGGCGCAGCCAATATCCTGTTCAAAAAACAGATCGAAGCCGCCACAAATCCCATCGCCGAGCGCAAGCGTTTGGCAGATGGATACCGCGAGAAGTTCAACAATCCCTATTACGCTGCCGGGGCCGGTTACATCGACGAGATTATCGAGCCACGCGAATCGCGCCCCAAGATCATCGCCGCGCTGGGCGCATTACGCGACAAGTATTCACCCGCCCCCCCGCGCAAGCATGGGAATATCCCGGTCTAGCTGTCGTTGCGAGCTGCCGCAGGCAGCGTGGCAATCTCCTCGTAACATGAGATTGCTTCGTCGCTACGCTCCTCACACGCGTGCCTGCGCACGGTGCAGGCAATGACATACAAATCGAAAACTATGTCTGAGAATTTTTTACTCTCCATTCAAATCACCCTGATCGGCATGGGCCTCGTTTTCGGCGCCATCGTTCTGTTATGGGGGCTGATGTCCCTGTTGACGCGTATCCTCGCCGAAAAGGAAGCAGGCATCGAAGTCCCGGATAAATCGCGCGAACAAAAAGCCCGGGCTGCGGCCGCCGCTGTCGCTGTCGCATTGGCCGAACAGGCGCAGAGTCGCATTGGTCATTTCCCCATGCCCAATACCGCCCTGGTCAGCGCCTGGCAACTGGGCATGCGCACGCGCCAGATGTATCAAAAAGGAAATCTGAAACGATGAAAGTCAGCGTAAAAATCGACGACCAGACCTACGAGGTCGAAATCCAGGATATCAACAAACGTCCGATTGTAGCAATTGTGGACGGTGAAACGTTCGAAATCCATCCCGAAACGGAACTCGTCGCTTCATCCTTATCCGAGCTTGCTCCCACTAAAATAGCAGAAACCGCTACTCGAACCAACACCGGCAAAACCCTGTTGGCTCCCCTGCCCGGCACCGTGATCGAAATCTTCGTCCTGCCCGGCGCGCAGGTGGAGACGGGACAACCCGTGTGCGTGATCGAGGCCATGAAAATGAAGAACACCATCCGCGCCGACCGTAGCGGGACGGTTGCCAGCGTGCCCATCAGCCCCGGGCAATCGGTGAAACACAAGCAGGTGTTGGTGGAGTTCAATGACTAGATGTCATCGCGAGGAGCTGCGTAACAGCGACGCGGCAATCTCAGACTAACAGGAGATTGCCACGCCGCCTACGACGGCTCGCAATGACACGTGACTATTATGAACCTAACCGACCTCCTCCCCGAACTTCTCAAAGGCCTGACGCACTTCACCTTCGGCAACGCTGTGATGCTGGCAATCGGCGCAGTGCTGGTCTACCTGGCGATTGCCAAAGAATACGAGCCGGTACTGCTGCTGCCCATCGGATTTGGCTGCATCCTGGCCAATATCCCGCTGGCAGGTATGACCGCCTCGGAAGGCATGATGGGCGTGCTCTACAATGCCGGGATTTCCACCGAAATCTTCCCTCTGCTGATCTTCGTCGGCGTGGGCGCGATGATCGACTTCAGTCCGTTGCTGGCACAGCCCAGAATGGTGCTGCTGGGCGCGGCGGGACAATTCGGCATCTTTGGCACATTGATTTTGGCAATCCTGCTGGGCTTTCCGCTCAACCAGGCCGCGTCAATCGGTGTGATCGGCGCGATTGATGGGCCGACCTCTATTTTTGTGGCGACCAAGCTGGCCCCCGAACTGCTGGCACCGATTGCGGTGGCGGCTTACTCGTACATGAGCCTGATCCCCATCATCCAGCCGCCGTTGATGCGATTGCTGACCACAAAAAAAGAGCGCATGATCCGCATGGACTATGCACCCAAACCTATCTCTCAGCGCACGCTGGTCATCTTCCCGATTGCGATCACGGTGGTGGTTGGATTGCTAGTTCCGGAAGCCACGCCGCTCATCTCGATGCTGATGCTTGGCAATTTGCTCAAAGTTTCAGGCGTAGTCGAGCGCTTGAGCAAAGCCGCCGAGAATGAGATCATCAACATCGCCACGCTCTTCCTTGGATTGGCGATTGGCGCAACTATGTCGGCGGCAGCGTTCCTGAACGTGGACACTATTAAAATCATGCTGCTTGGCCTGCTGGCCTTTGTGCTGGACACGGTTGCCGGGCTGCTGTTCGGGAAGTTGATGTCCTTCTTAAGCGGCGGCAAGATCAATCCGTTGATCGGCGCGGCGGGCATCTCCGCCTTCCCGATGGCGGGACGCCTGGCAGCGCGTATGGCCCAGGACGAAGATTACGATAACTTCATTCTGATGCACGCCATGGGAGCGAATACGGCCGGTCAGTTGGGGTCAGTGATGGCGGGCGGGATTTTGCTCGCGATTGTGAGCAAATTGGTTTTATAGTTGAAAGTTGAACATTAAAAGAAAAAAGTGCCGCGGACGCATAAGTTCACGGCACTTTCGCTTCAAACGGTTTGCAGAGTTGATGAAGGAACCTTCCTGAACAACAGATATGCAATTTCTTTCCCCAGGGGGTATAAGGGCAGCAAATCGGCGCGATACCCCTTGGTTGCATAGGTTTGCATCAACTGGACTGCCCGTCGCAACACAGCCCGGTCCCATCCCAGCGGCAAACTCATCAGTTCCTCTATTGCTGAATTAGGATAACGATTATGCATCCTATGATAGACATTCCATTCCAACTGCCAGGCGTCCAGTTCCCCGTACACTGAAAGCGCAGTAAAAAAGCCCTGCTGCAAGTGCCTGACTTCGTGAATGAGGAGGGTGAAAGCACGAGTATCGTTGAGTATATTATCGAAGGAATGATAACGGGAATTCAGGTTGATATTTCCAGCAATTGTCCACCAGGCACCGGTGCTCGGTCTGGCATGTTTGAAAGAGATTTTCGTGCGATGAGCCCGCAAGTAGGAAACCGCGATGCGCCCTTCTTGCCCATAGTGCTCAAGGTTTTCAAACAATACATTAAACTGTGAGGAGTGCTCCATAGATACCTCAAGGCTTACTGATAAAGGATCTGCATAAGCTTTATAACATATAACAAATCTGTATAGAAAAGCGATATTTTTCGATAGTCCCTGATAGCACAATCAGGTAGAATTCATTAACAAAAATACATCGAGGCAATATGCGACAAATCGCTATTTTAGGAATTGGACAGACAAAAGTTGACGAACATTGGGACAAATCCCTGAAGGAACTGGGCGGGGAGGCCTGCTTTGCCGCCATACAAGATGCAGGCATAGACAAAGTGGATGCGCTCTTCGTCGGCAATATGCTCTCCCCGATCATCGACGGGCAAAACCAGCTCGGCGCGTTCCTCTCGGACTGGATCGGCATGTGGGGCCACGAAGCCGTCAAAGTGGAAGCAGCCTGCGGGTCCGGGGCGGCTGCGTTCAGGGCCGGGGTAATGGCAGTCGCTTCGGGTGAGATCGAGTCCGCACTGGTGGTCGGCGTCGAAAAGATGACCGACAAAGCCGGGCACGATGTCACTGCGGCGCTGACAACCGCTGCCGACGCCGATTACGAGGCGGAGCAGGGCGTCTCGTTCGTCGGATTGAACGCGCTCATCATGCGTCGGTACATGCATGAATACGGCTGGAAGCACGCCGATTTCGCGCCCTTCTCGATCAACGCGCACGCCAACGCCATGCACAACCCCAATGCACGCCTGCACACGAACATCACCCTGGAGCAGTTCGAAAAATCCAGCATGGTAGCCACTCCCATCAATTTATTGGACGCTTCGCCGATTGGGGACGGGGCCGCGGCTGCGATCATTGTTCCGGCCGAGAGAGTGACCTCGGTCCCCGGGCGACCACGCGTCGTTCTTTCCGGGTCCGGGGCTGCTACCGATACCATTGCCGTTCACTCCCGCAAGGAACCGCTCTTCCTATCTGCGGCCTATACAGCCGCCAAACGCGCTTACGACATGGCCGGTATCACGCCCCAGGATATTGACCTGTTCGAATTGCATGATGCCTTCTCGATCATGTCAGCGCTTTCGCTGGAGGCCTGCGGTTTCGCCGAACGAGGCCAGGGACCGCGGCTCGGTCTGGATAACGAGATCAGGCCAGAGGGCCGTTTGCCCGTCTGCACGCGTGGCGGATTAAAAGCCCGGGGGCACCCGGTCGGCGCAACGGGCATGTATCAGATCGTGGAGGTTGTCCAGCAATTGCGCGGTGAGTGCGGTAAAACACAGGTGGACGGTGCGAAAATCGGCATGGCTCAGAACATTGGTGGCAGCGGCGCAACGGTGCTAACCCATATTTTGAAGGCTGAGTAAAAGGCCAAAGTGTGGAGTAGTACTCATTTCTAATACCAAATAAGTTGATTTTAGGCTAAAATTAACCTATACTGTTATCAATAGTGGTTGTACCATAGGAAAGGATTCAAAATGGATGATCGACGAAATCTGGAGCGAAAAGATTTTTCCTATTACATGCGGCTTATTGATAATGACTCACAGGATCTGGTTGGGCATCTGGTAGACATCAGTTCGGGTGGTATCAAGCTGGATAGCCAGGGACCCATTCCAATTAATAAAGATTTCCGTCTCCGCATGGATCTCACCAGCGAAATTGCCGATAAACCAGCCATGATTTTTGTTGCTCGCAGCAAGTGGTGCGAAGTCGATCCTCTTGATCCCTTTATCTATAACGTTGGTTTCCAATTGATCAATATTTCACCAGCCGATCTCGATATAATCAAGCGCATGATGGCAAAGTATGGAAAGAAGACTAAAGACAAACGCATTGACAAGCGCCGTTCAAATCTCTGGTAAATCCTTTCGTTCGATACAACATAAAAACTCCTGCACTGTTGCGGGAGTTTTTTGTTGCGGCATTTTCCCAATTGACATAAAATAACACAATGCAAAATTTTCTGCGTTGGCTCATCCGCTTCGTCATCAACCTGATCGCTCACGTGGAGATACAGGGATATGAGAATATCCCCGCGCAGGGCGGATTTGTGATCGCCACGAATCACCTCGGTCGTCTGGACGTTGCCCTACTTTTCTATGCGCTGGAAGGTGATTTTATTTTGCCAGTGGCTGAGAAATACGAACACCACTGGCTGTATGGACCTATCGGCAACGCGATGGGCGCCATCTGGTTGGACCGTTTCAACGCCGATGTTGGCTCGGTACGTGAGATCCTGGCGCGTATGAAAGCAGGCGGCATCCTGGTCATTGCGCCGGAGGGGACGCGCTCGAAAACCGAAGCCATGGCTGAAGGCAAACCAGGCGTTGCATACCTGGCGATGAAGGCCGGGATGCCCATTGTGCCCATTGCGCTGGCCGGAACCGAAGACCGGGGTGTGATCGAGCAACTGAAACATTTTAAAAAATCAGAGATAAAAGTGGCAGCCGGGCCAGCGTTCATACTTCCGCCAGTCAAAGGCAGGGAGCGCGAGGCGGCTTTGAAGCAATACACCGACGAAATCATGTGCCGCATCGGGGCACTGCTGCCGGAAAAATACCGTGGTGTGTACGCAGAACATCCACGCCTGAAAGAACTCTTGATTTGAGACATCGGTAAAATCATTATGCGCTATATCCTTCGCACCATCATCCGTCTGCTTTTTAACCTGATCGCCCACGTGGAGGTTACCGGCTATGAAAATTTGCCCGCAGAAGGCAACTTTGTCATCGCCACCAACCATCTGGGGATTGTGGATGCGCCACTGGCCTTTTATGCGCTCGACCGCTGGGATTTGTTCGTTCTGATCGGCGAAAAGTGGGAGAAAAATTCCTTCCTCAGGTGGCTGGGCAAATACTTCAATTTCATCTACATCGACCGCTTCAATCCCGATATCAAAGCCCTGCGCAAAGTCATGACTTTGATGGACGAGGGCAACAACCTGGTCATCGCCCCGGAGGGGACCCGCAGCCGGACTGGCGCGCTGATCGAGGGCAAGCCGGGTGTCAGCTACTTGGCAACGCGGTTGGGGCAGCCGATTGTCCCGGTGGCAATCTCAGGCACGGAAGATAAGGTCATCTTCGGCAATCTCAAACGTTTGCGCCGCAGTCACATTAACTTAACTGCCGGTATTCCCTTCACCTTGCCGCCGCTGCCGAGAAAAAACCGCGAGGCGGCTTTGAAGCAATATACAGACGAGATCATGTGTCGCATCGCTGCCATGCTACCGGAGAAATACTGGGGCGCATATAAAGAACATCCCAGGTTGAAAGAACTGTTAGGAGGAACACAGTGAGACAGAAAAAACAGAAACTTCTTGAGGCTACTCCCCCCACGGTGGATGAGTGGAAACAATTGTATGACCTGGCGGCCAAGGTCAAAGAACTCGCACCCTGGGATTGGATGGAAGAAGATGACATCTTCGGCTTTCAGATGCCTGGAACGGGAGAGCTCGGTTTCATCAGTGTGATGGGAGCACTAGGCGAACATTATTCGATTGCAATCTATCTAGGCATTGAAGGCTTGGATAGGTTTTGGGAAATGCAAGACTTGGGTCCAAAGCTGACGCCTGAATTTATCTTACAGGTGCCGCAGTTACAGCTATCTTTCGAGGACCGGGAAATCATCACCGCCGAAGATCGTGCGATCATGAAATCCCTCGGTCTCAAGTTTCGCGGCGCCAATGCCTGGCCGCAATTCCGTAGTTACCGTCCGGGTTGTTTCCCCTGGTATCTTGAGCAAGCAGAAGCCGAGATGCTTATCTACGGCCTGGAACAAACCTTGGACGTTGCACCACGCGTCAAAGTTGACCCTGACATTTTGTTCCCGACCGAAGAGGAAGACGATTACCTGCTACGCGTGAACGCCAAAGGGACCTGGAAAGACGATCAGATCCATGTCGATATTCCTTATACAAAAACAATCGAGTTGCAGATAAACCTGCCAGTGCTCGATGAACTCAAAGGAAGGATGCCGGGGGATGCAAGCGTGGAAGTCGATTTTTACATGCTGGAGGAGCCAATTCAAGAAAACAAACAGGAAAGGCCATTTTTTCCCTACATTTTGATGCTGGCCGAACATGAAAGTGGTTTCATCCTGGGGACAGAATTGCTCAAGCCCTTGCCAAGCATGGAAGCGATGTGGGAACAAATCCCGGCTAAGGTGGTAGAAAGCCTCGCCAACACATTGGAGCCGAAAGAAATCCTGGTACAAAATGAATTCCTGAAAAGCTTGTTGCAATCGCTCGAGGAAGAGTTAGGGATAAAAATCAGAAAAGTCTCCCGTCTGACCGCCATCAATCGCGCGAAGAGAGAATTCAACAAATTTATGTCGAGGTTCTAAAGCCAACCATGGACACAAAATTTTCCTTACAACAACTCAACCATTTCATCGTTCGGGCCAAGGCCGCGACCTATGTGGGCGATGGCGAGAAAGCGGAATCATGCAGACCAGGCTCGCACGATTTGAAGTTCCAGGAAGGCGCGTTTTCCTATCTGGACAGTTATTTCGGCGGCACGGATTTCATCGGGCAGGAAGTCGTATATTACGAAGATGAGCCAGTATGGGCCATGAATTACTACGGGAGAATTCTCGAGCCGGAAAAGATCAGCGCGGCAGAAGCAGGCCAGATCATCAAAGAGAGCCTATCGTTACTGTACAAAGAAGGGCGCTTTTTAGGCGGGTTCGAACACGAAACCGGGCATGGTATCTATACGGATACAAGTCAGGGCGATCTGGAATCTTTCACGGGGCTGGAATGGATCACCCGGGAGGACATCAGAGTGTATGAGCTGCTTTACCACGGGGGGCGGATCAAAGCCTGAATAAAATCACGGTTGGAGGGATGATCATTCTGAGTAGATAAACAAGGAGATAAGCTATGTGTCATCAGGCTAAATCTATCGTGGGTTTGTCTCTGAGTGTTGTCCTTTTTATCGGAGCCTGTTCTGCACCTGCATCGCAGAATACCCCTGCGCAGGCACAGTCCACTGCGACTGTTGCCAACTCGGAACAACCTGCATATGACGATCCCTTTGCATATTGTGCGGCTATTGGGACGATCGATACACCGAATGAACAATACACCGGACCTAAGATGCCGGATTCGATTGTTGAAGGCATGGTCAAGCAAGGGATTGTATCGGCTGATGCACCACTGACGTTTCAACAGAATGCCGTTTGGCGCTGTATGGACAATAGCGTGTGGGTCTGCCATTTTGGAGCCAATCTCCCTTGTCTGGAGAAGGCCGATACATCCAAGGTGCCAACCTCGGCCATGGAAGACTTTTGTAAGATGACTCCTACCGCGGACAGCATTCCTGCTGCCGTGACTGGCCGAGCAACGGTATACGAATGGAAATGTAACGCGGGAAAACCGGAAACTATTCGGCAAGTCTTCCAGGTCGATCCCCAGGGGTATCTGGCCAATTTTTGGTACAAGCTGGCTTCCAAGTAGGAGCCGGGGGATAACATCCTCATCTTGTTGCAAAAGGGTCCGTTGGAGACCGGATGGTCTTGTATTTCGGCCGCACGAATAAAAATTCACAAGATCTCGAAACTCCCCAAGCGACAAAAGCGGATGAACTGGACCAGATGTGGCTTTTCGTCCCCGGCAAAAAACTCTAAAGGAGGCGTTCCCATAATATCCAATAACCCCTCCTGGAGTTCTTCTTCGACCAGTTCTCGTTCCATGGGAGAGAACCACTCGGGCAGGTCAGCCTCCAGCCATAGGCTGAAATCCCAATCCGTTTCGATCCTGGCATCCGGGATATCCTCCAATGACCTTTCCAGCGCAGCCGCCAGGGCACAGGCGTCTTCAGCGCTGACCACCTGGCCGTCGTTGGTCAAATAGGTACCAAGCCAATCGGCGCCCAGGTTGGAGAAATCAATTCCTGGTATTGGACACGTACCCA
>CAWHJM010000027.1:0-48983 GCA_963829615.1 uncultured Chloroflexia bacterium | reverse complement strand
TTCATGTGCGCCAACACGCCCTGGAAACCGATCAGACGCTGGTAGCTGATGGCATCTTGCAGGTTCATTTCGGTGTAAAAATCGGCTGGCACAGCCAGGATCTCTTCGGGTTTCAAACCGTTCAGTCCATTGGCGAGAATAGCTGCCAGCCCTTGCACAGTGGGGGATTGGGGCGGAATGTCAAAGTGAAAGGTGATGCCGCCGTCCGCATCTTTTTCGCCAAACAGGAAGACGGGCGTCATGCACTCGGGGACCGGGTCCATCTTGTCACGCTCGCTCTGCAAGCGTTCAGGTAGCGGCGGCAGGGACTCGGCGTACTGGATCAACATTTCGACTTTCTCCTCGCGCGAGGCCCAGGAGAAGTCGTCTACGATTTCTTGTAATTTTGCTGGTAATGTCATTTTATGTTCTGCGTAGGGGCGAAGCAAATCCGCTTCGTCTCCTGACAATAAATTATTTCTCGATAGGCGCATCGACCAGGTTGCCCCATTCGGTCCAGGAACCGTCGTAGTTCTTGACCTTGGGATAACCCAGCAGATAACGGAGCACGAACCAGGTCAGGGACGAACGTTCGCCGATGCGGCAGTAGGCGATGATGTCTTTGTCAGACGAGATGCCTTTGCCTTCATATAACGAGCGCAGTTCCTCGGGAGTCTTGAACGTGCTGTCCGACTCGTTGACGGCCATCGACCAGGGGATATTGACCGCGCCGGGGATGTGTCCGCCACGGGTAGCGCCTTCCTGCGGATAGTTGGGCATGTGCAGCAGTTCGCCGCTGTACTCCTTGGGCGAGCGCACGTCGACCAGCGGCTTTTGGGCCTCCACCTGGGAAAAGACTTGGTCGCGGAAAGCACGGATGGATTTTTCCGGCTCTTTGGCTGTGTAGCTGGTGCGCGGGTGGGATGGCGTTTCCTTTACCATCTGGCGCTTTTCCTGCTCCCATTTGGCACGCCCACCGTTCATGATTTTGACATCTTTGTGACCGTAATACTCGAACACCCACAGCGCATAGCAGGCGAACCAGTTGGACTTGTCGCCATAGAAGACCAACGTGGTGTCGTTGGCGATGCCGGCTTCCGAGCAGAAACTCTCGAACTGTTCTTTGGTCAGGAAGTCGCGGCGCAGGGGATGTTGCAGGGTGGTGAACCAGTCGACCTGGACCGCGCCGGGAATGTGTCCCATTTTGTAGAGCAGGGCGTCCTCGTCGGATTCGATGATGCGGACTTTCGGGTCGTTCAGGTGCTCCGGCGACCCAGTTTGTTTCAACCAGATATTCTGGATGGGCATAGTCACTCATATTCTTACTCCTTACTGCTTCTTGTTACTTTCCTGAATTTTTATCTAGCAACTTGCCTTCACAATTGAAAGTTGTAGTTCAAATATTTTCGCAGCACTCCGTGATTATTTGTATTTTTATTATAAAAATTATCCAAATTCTCGTCAAGTCAAAAACCACTCTTTTGTTTTTTGAACCGCTAAGAGCGCGCACTGTCCCGGTGTCCTTCGGGAAAGGCCGCAAAGAAAGAATAAAAACTTGGCGTTCTTTGCGGTTCTACACTGGTCAATGCTACAATTGACGCATGGCGAAACAGAAATTTTACGTGGTCTGGAAAGGACGCAAACCCGGCATCTACACCTCTTGGACAGAAACCGAAGCACAGGTAAAAGGATTCGCGGGCGCGGAATACAAATCTTTTGGAAGTCGTGCCGCTGCGGAAGCGGCTTTTCGTGGGGAATATCAGATTATAAAGGGAAACCGGGCACCAACCAGCAATGGCTGTTTGCGATGACAAAACCCATCCTGCCCTCGATTTGTGTGGACGCGGCCTGCTCCGGTTCGCCGGGTCCGCTTGAATATCGGGGTGTATTGACCGAATCTGGCGAGCAGATTTTCTCATTCCGGGCCGTTCGCTGACGGCACCAACAATGTTGGTGAGTTCCTGGCGATCGTGCTGGCGATGGACTGGTTGATCACTAAAAAGCTTGATTGGCCGATCTACTCCGATTCTGCCAATGCCATCGCCTGGATCAAGGCGGGCAAATGCAATACAAAATTAAAGCGGATGCACTCTAACAAGATATTGTTTGACTTTATCGGGCGCGCAGAAGAAGCCTTGAAAACCTACCCAACCTTTAAGGTCTTGAAATGGGACACCAAAGCCTGGGGTGAGATTCCCGCTGATTTTGGGCGCAAATAGGTATAGCGCCGGGAGGTTGTGATGCTCGAGACCAAACAACGTTTCTACGACATCGACTGGCTGCGCGTGATTGGTATGTTGCTGATCTTCTCGTTCCATAACGCGCGCTTTTTTAACGAGGAAGACTGGCACGTCAAGAACTTCCAACTGAGTTTCGGCGCGAGCGTCTATGTGGCTGTGCTGGACCAGTTCATCATGCCGCTCTTCTTCATCCTTTCAGCCATTGCCATTTACTATGCGTTGAAGCGCCGTACGGGGAAAGAGTTCATGCGCGAGCGCGCTAATCGTTTGCTCATTCCACTCATCTTCGGCATCTTCACGCATATCATGCTGCAAGTCTATATCGAGCGCGTCACGCACGGGGAGTTCACGGGCACGTTCTGGCAGTTCATCCCGCATTACTTCGACGGTTTCTACGGCTTCGGCGGCAACTTCGCCTGGATGGGCCTGCACCTGTGGTACCTGCTGATGCTGTTCCTGTTTTCGTGGCTGCTGTTGGCCCTGTTCCAACGCATCCGGAAATCTGAGTCGCTCACCACTCGCCTGGCGGACTTTTTCAGCCAATCGGTGATGATTTACCTGTTCTTCATCCCGATCATGCTGATGGAATTCATCGTGGGACTCTCGCCGGAGACGATCGGACGTCGCGACTTCGGCGGCTGGAGTCCATTGACCTACCTGGTCATCTTCTTTCTGGGATTCATTTTGGCGACAGATAAGCGCTATCGACCCGCCATTGAACGCACCCGCTTCTTCTCTTTGACCTTAAGCCTGCTCCTGCTTGCGGTTGGCTATTCCCTCGAAATGGCCGACATCAGCATCTACTCGTACTACCTGGCCCCCTTCCGCGGACTCAATACCTGGGCCTGGCTGATGACCTTCATGGGCTTTGCCATCCATCATCTGAACTTCAATAACGGATTCCTAACTTATGCTAACGAAGCCGTGCTGCCCTTCTACATCCTGCACCAGACGGTGATCGTAACAGTCGGGTACTTCATCAAGGATTGGCAGTTAGCGGTTTTTCCCAAATATCTCTTTCTGGCAACGGTTTCGTTTATCATTATTATGATCTTGTATGAGTTTGTTGTGATGCGATTGAGTGCATTACGATTTTTGTTTGGAATGAAAGGATAGACGCATATGAAAACAACCCTGCTCCTGATCGACATCCAAAACGATTATTTTCCCGGCGGCAAGATGGAACTGGAAGGTCCGGTCGAAGCGGCCAAGAAGGCCAACGAACTGCTGCAGTGTTTCCGGGACCACAGCCTGCCGACCGTGCACATCCAGCACGTCTCGCTCAAGCCGGACGCGACCTTCTTTATCTCCGGCGACCGCGGCACGGACATCAACGACATCACCCCGCACTACGTAGGCGAGCCGCTTGTACAAAAACACTATCCCAACTCCTTTCGTGAGACGAATTTGCTGGACTTGCTGAAGGAACAGGGCATCGAGCGTGTCATCATCACCGGCATGATGACCCACATGTGCGTGGACGCCACTGCCCGCGCCGCCGCCGACCTGGGCTTCCAGGTGATGGTGGCAGAAGATGCTTGCGCCACGCGCGCCCTGACCTACGGTGATACCACCATCCCGGCCGAGCACGTCCACAAGGCTTTTCTGGCAGCGTTGAAATCGTACGGTCAGGTTATGCCCGTCGAAATGATTTTGGCACACCTGGCGATGGAGCAGGTCGATTCGTTGAACGCAGGCAAACGTTGATACCTCGTTGGTTGCCTGTATCTGTGGTGAGGCACAGGTGAGTAGGCGGTGCCCGTCCGCCGTATCACCCTAAGCCTGGTTTCGACAGGCTCAACCCGACGGCTTCGGGTTACTCAACCACCCTTTAAGACAAAGGAGTAACATGCCTTACGTCAACATCAAAATCACCCGCGAAGGCGCAACCGCCGAACAGAAAGCCACCCTCATCCGCGAGGTGACTCGTCTGTTGGCTGAAACGCTGCGGAAAAACCCGGCCACCACCGTGGTCGTGATCGAAGAGGTCGATACTGACAACTGGGGTATTGGCGGTGAAACCGTCACGGTCCGCAGGGGGCGGGAGAAGAAAGAAAAGTAATTCGCGCAGAGCGGAGGCTGAAGCAAAGCGTAAGCCGTAGTCGAAGCGCAATCGGCCCTTCGACTGCACTTCCTTCGGTCGTTCCGCTCACTTGTGCCTGCGGCACTGGCGCAGGCAGGAAGAATAAACTTTATGACAACCATTGATCCCGAACGACAACAACAAGCCAAACAATACGCCCGCATCAGCCGCCGCCTGTGGCTGGTGAGTAACAGTCTGAGCGCTATCTACGCCCTGGCCTGGCTCTTCTTCGGCTGGGCCATCGGCCTGCGTGACTGGCTGACGACGATTTCACCCAATCCCTGGTTCCTGGTGGCAGGCTTCCTCGTCATTTTTGGCGGTATCTATGCCATCCTGACGCTTCCGCTCGATTATTACAGCGGATTCATCTTGCCGCACCGCTTCGACCAGTCCAACCAGACGCTCAAAGACTGGATTATCGACCAGTTAAAAGGACTCGCGGTCAGTGCGCCCCTCGGCCTGCTCCTGCTCGAACTACTTTATCTGGCCCTGCGCGCTACCGGCGATCTATGGTGGCTGTGGGCCGCGGGCGGGATGTTGGCCTTCAGCGTGCTACTCTCGAACCTGGCTCCGGTGCTGATCATGCCGATTTTCAACAAATTCGTGCCGTTGGGCGAAGAACACGCGGACCTGGCCGAGCGCTTGCTCAAGCTGGCGGAGAAAGCCAATACCAGAGTGCGCGGTGTCTTCAAATATGATATGTCGCGTCGCACCAAATCGGCCAACGCCGCGCTGACCGGCATTGGCAACACGCGCCGCATCGTGTTGGGGGATACGCTCATTGACGAGTTCACGCCCGACGAGATCGAGACTGTACTGGCGCACGAACTTGGGCATCATGTCCATAATGACCTGCCTATTTTGATCGCTTCGGGTACGTTGACCACCACGCTTGGCCTGTACCTGGCCTCCTTGCTTTTGAACTGGGCGATTAGCTTCTTCGGTTTTGCTGGCCCCGCAGATGTAGCAGCCCTGCCTGCACTGGGAATCATCCTGGGCGCGTACGGACTGGTCACCATGCCGCTGGAAAATGCCATCTCGCGCTGGCGCGAGTCCATGGCGGATGATTATGCCCTGCAATCCACTGGCAAGACGGATGCTTTCGCGTCCGCGTTCACGCGGCTGGCCAACCAGAACCTGGGCGAAGTGGACCCGGAGAAATGGGTGGTATTTCTGTTCTATTCGCATCCGCCGTTGGGAAAGCGGATAGAAAAGGCTCAGCATTGGAATCATATTTGACGAGATACAGTAACCTTGAAAAGAAAAAAGGAAATTGCTAAAGCGCAATTTCCTTTTTTAATTCTTTCAGTTGGGCTGGTTTTTCCTTACTTTTTTCGCTCTTGAAAGCGTTTGTAGACCCGTTTCCAGGTTTCAGTGGGGTTTTGGGGTTTATTCTTTTTATGCTTGTCTTTGCTGAGGTGCAAGGCAAAATCTTCAAACAGCCCTGAGACCATTTCATGCGGTTTATGGAAAACAGGGGGCTGGCCTAGATTGATTGCGTCTACAAATAACCCCTGGACATATGGGATTGTTAATATAGTAGACATTCCCATAGCAGATTCAATCTGTTCTTTTGTGAGACTCGAGTGTGGGAAGATTGCGCTCAAGACCAGTTTTATCTTTTCTTTGGGATATCCGAGTTTTTCATACGTGTCCATGGCGGCAGTGGCCGCCCGGATCGAGGCCATATCTGGAGAAACCACCATCAGGATCACATCTGCTACGTCTAGCGCTTGTAGGGCAGGCTGACTGAAATCATGTGGCAGATCCATGATCACATACTCATACTGTCCTTTGATCAAGCCCAGCGCAGTTCCGAATGTCTCTCCGCGCAGCGTTTCCGCGTCGGAAGGGAAGGTCGGTGCAGCGATGAAAGAAAGCCCGCTATCATGGTGACCGATAATCGAATCGAGCATATCCATATCCAATTCGCCCGGCTCATAGCCGGCGATGTCGGCCCATGTCCGCCGCAGAGTCATGTTTAACATTAGAGCAACCTGTCCGGCGGTTACTGTCAAATCTAGCAGGATGGTAGGGGATTTCCACAACGTGAGCAGGCCCACCGCGAGATTGACTGCCATCGTGGAAGATCCTGTTCCCCCACGTAAACTGTGGACCGCGACCATACGCGCACCCTCTTTGACTTGCAGTGCATCCGTTCGCGAAGTTCGGGCTGCTTCCACGCGCCGCAGTAGGGAGGTTACCCTGACGGCCAGTTCGGCCGCATCGAATGGCTTGGTGAGATGGTCATCGGCCCCGGCTTCGAAGGATTTCAGTTTATCTTGCAAGCCAGATTGTGCCGTGAGAATCAGGATGGGCGTGACTGCGAATTCAGGCTCGCGGCGCAAAATACGTGTGACTTCATACCCGGTAATATCAGGCATCATAACGTCTGTAATGATGACATCAGGTTTGGTGCTGCGCGCTTTGGATACCCCGTCTTTGCCATTATCAGCAAAGCTCAACTGGCATTGGAGTGGCTCTAGCGCGCGGGCGACCAGTTGGTGGTTGAGCGGCTCATCGTCAATAACAAGGACTCGGATCATATGTTCTCCTTTAAAATATCTATACTATCCAGATAAGCTTTCAACCGTTGGGCCTCCAGGTCGAGTTTGTCAACAAGTGATGCTGAATTGGTTATATTTTCTTTTGTGCCACACAATTCCAATTTTGCGGCAACGTCGGCAAGTGAGTCTGCACTGAAGTTCAAGGCGGTCCCTTTCAGATTATGCGACAGTCGGCTTAATCGATTGGTATCTTCATCTTGCCTGGCGGATTTTATCTCTTTGACACGGTCAGGGAGACCGATCATAAATTCTTTACTCATTTCTTGCAGGAAGGCGCGGTCATTTCCAAAGCGGAATAGGGCAATTTCTAAATTCATCGGCAATGCCTGGAAAGGCGTGGCAGCCTCGGTTTCAGGAATTGATGTGCTTTCAACGTCAACCCGAGATTCTAAGCTCTCCCCGAACAATCCATCGTCCCAATCGTCAGAGATCAGGTTTTCATTTGTAGTGTAATCTGCAATGGGTTCCAAGGTTTTAGACTCGTCTTGGGAATTTGATTGAGCCCAGCGATCGAGAACGCTGAACAACACTGACGGTTCGATAGGCTTGGTAATGTAGTCATCCATGCCTGCTTCCAGGCAACGTTCCCGATCGCCTTGCATGGCATGGGCGGTCATTGCGATGATCGGAATGTGCTGGTTTGAACTTTTTTCCCATTCCCGGATACTTTTGGTGGCCTCGAAACCATCCATTTCCGGCATTTGGACGTCCATCAGCACTGCATTGTAAGGATCACTTTTTATTCTTGCGACAGCCTGAATTCCATTTTCTACAGCGTCCACCGAGAAACCGGCTTTTTGGAGCAGGGTAACGGCCAATTTTTGGTTGATGGGATTATCTTCCGCCAATAATATGTGTTGTCCGTAACGTTTCTGTTCATTGATGATATGGCGGGTGATTAAACCAGATTGAATCTCTTCTTTACGTCCGAGCACAGCGATGATCGCTTCACGGAGCATTTGTTGTTTAACCGGTTTAAGCAGGTATCCCGAACATCCTAACGTCTCCAGGCGAACGGCATCACCGCGTTGGCCCATGGATGTCAGGATAATGATTTTTGTATTCTTTATGGATGGGTCGCTTTTGATGGCACGGGTGGTTTGCTCGCCATCCATACCGGGCATTTGCATGTCGAGCAACACAATGCGATATGGATCGCCAGCCCGGGCGGCTGTCCGTAGCATTTCTAACGCTTTTGCTCCGGTTGCTGCAAGCTCAATGCGACAGCCAAACCCTTCGACCATTCTTGTGAGGACGAGGCGGTTCGTTTGGTTATCATCTACTCCCAAGATGTGCATGTTGCGGACTTCCACTGCTTCGAGCATAAGTGGAGCAATACCGCGTTTTGATGCTGGTTGTTTTTTTAGGGTGATTTCGATCCAGAAGGAACTACCTACGCCTGGCGTGCTATTGAGACCGATTTTACCGCCCATTGCATCGACAATCATCTTTGTGATGGTGAGCCCCAGACCAGTACCACCGAATGTTCTGGTCGTAGAGCCATCTGCTTGAGTAAAGCGCTCAAAGATAGCTGCCTGGCGGTCTACTGGGATACCGATCCCAGTATCTTGTATCGCGATATTGATTGTAGCGTGTGTTTCCGTGTCACGAACCGGTTCTACATGAACGACAATCTCACCGTGGTGTGTAAATTTAATGGCATTGCCAATCAGGTTGACTAAAACTTGTCTCAACCGATTTGGATCTCCACGCAAGTCCGTTACCAGGTCGGGATTAATCAAGCAGGCTAGTTCCAGGCCTTTTTCTTGCGCGCGATTTGCAAGTGTATAGGCTACATCTTCAACCGTATTTCGCAGATTGAAGTCGATCTGTTCCAATTCAAATTTACCAGATTCGATTTTCGAAAAGTCCAAAATGTCATTGATAATGGAGAGCAGGGTCTCAGCGCTCTGGAGGGAGGTTTGCAGATAGTCTTTTTGCTCCGCAGTGAGCGAGGTATCGAGCGCAAGTTCGAGCATGCCAATCACCCCGTTCATCGGTGTGCGGATTTCGTGACTCATATTTGCAAGGAATTCGCTTTTTGCTACACTGGCTTGTTCGGCTTCTCTCTGGGCGCGAATCAGTTCACTGATATCATGATAAATTGCCAGCGCGCCGTTTTTTTTGTCATCAACAATAATAGGCACCCCAAATATTTCTACATCTATCAGAGAGTTGTCTTTTCTTCGGCGTTGGCTGATGAAGTGAACGACACCGCTCATCGCTTGCCTGGTATATTCGCTTGCATCTTGCGCAGATTCTGGCGTTGTAATTAGTTCGTCTATGTTTTTACCGGTGATCTCATCATTTGAGTACCCAAATAAGCGCTCAAAGCTGGGATTGTATGAAATAATGTTCTCAGAACTGTCCAATACTACAATGGCAGTTGGACTTGTAGATACTAGAGAGTCAGAAAATTGTTTCTGGCGGTTGATTTCGGCTGTATACTTTTTACGTTCGGAAATGTCACGCAATATAAAAATAGATTTGCTTGGAGCATTCTGTGCCTGTAAAGGGCATACTCGCATTTCGAAGGTTCCACCCAGCCAGTTGATTTCATCAACAAATATTTCATTTTGTTCTCTCTTAATAAAAGACGGGAAGATCTTGGATGCAGGTTTACCGATTACATCTTGATACGATAGATTAAGTTTATCAATGAATTCGCGGTTGCAGCGCAAGATCAGGCCTTCGGTATCTGTTACAAAGACCGGGTCTGTATAAGCATCAAAGATCGCTTCCCATTCCTTTTTTCCGCGGCTGATTATTTCAGACAAGCTTTTCTGCTTGCCAAGCATACCAAACACAAACCCTAAGACCAGGGGTGCTGTACTGATAATCCAAATCAAAGGTTGGCTTCTTTGGACTTCCGTAAATGCCGTCCATGTAAAGGCAAGGCCTTGATGAGCGATCTCAACCCATATTGCGACGATTGGAAAGATTAACCCTACCGCTCCCCCTATTAAAACAGCCCCTAGGAAAGTCTTATCCTGGTACCATTTCATTTTGACCTCAATTGAGTGAATTTACTGGTCATCACTCTTGATTAGTTTAGCATCTTTTATTTATGTAGTATCTTGCAAGTTGATGACGTTCTCAAAGAAGATAAGGTAGTGGTGAAGGGTCAAGTGATGAACATCTTCACAACCTCGGTCTCTTTAGACACAGGCCTTTTTCAACGCGAAAAGCGCGAATATAGCGAAGAATTACGCAAAGATTTTAAGACCTTTCGCGGTATTCGCCCATTTCGCGAAATTCGCGTTAAATTCTCATCACTTCTTATAGATCACCACCGAAGATAATATGTTCGGAAGCATGGCAAAATCCCGGTTTTTAAGAAATGGTTCTTGATAATCTCTGACTTTTATCTCCCCGTATATGTTCAATAATTACGTTTGATCATGCCGATTGGGCCAGCCTGGGCAGGTTACGACCGGGGGAGAGCGGGTCGATCAGGGTAGCGCGGTAGCCCGCCCGCGTGAGCATGCGCCGCAACTGGCGGATGAAGGTTTTGGCTTTGGCAAAGGTGAAGGGATCGAAGGTCGTCGATTCCCAGCGGTGGACGAAGACCAGCGTGTTCCCGATGCGGGCGGCATCGTCACAGCCGCGGGCGACGAAATCGGCGATCTCGCCGCGCGGGCGCAGGAATCCCGCCGCCTGGTAGCCCAAAAAGCGCAGCGGCGCGGCCTTGAGCAGCAGCAACGCCGGCATGAGTGTGCCGAAGAATTCGATCTTCCTGGCATCGGTGGACATGGGGATGGTTTCGATGGTGGGACGTTCTCTCATTGAACTAAATCCGGTGATGTCAAATCCCACACATCAGGAAAATCACATTCAGAATGATCAACTTTGAACCACTCTTCCATGGCCTCTTCAAGTTTTTGTTCAATAACATCCGAAATGCTTAGAGCTAAATCTTCGCAAACACTTTCACCATTTTCTACAACCGCATACAAATCAGCGTCACCATCACACCGCATAACATAGTAAGCAATGTACATTTGGAAGAATCTCTTTTATAGAAGTGCTTTTTCTGCAAGAACTGTTTCTGACATTCTGCTGTGCAGTATTGAAACGGCATCATAATCCCAAAACTTGACAAGTTTCTTGATGGGAGAAAATGCGGTCAGAGAGAGTTTACTTTCAAATTCTGCTTTTCTGCGTTGGTCAGCAACGATGTGAAACTCAACTCGAAAATCCTGAAATTCCATGAACTTTAACAAAGATCTGTGAATGTCGGTAGAATGTTCAACTTCAAAAAAGGCAGCGGGATACTTGCGGTCGTTGAACCAAGTGACATCAATGGTCAGGGCTTGCCTTAAGACTTCTTCATATGTGAATTTATAAAAATCAGAAAGATTTGCTACTTCCCCTAATTTCTTTTGGGAAAAAGGTTTGTTTTTATCTTGAGCAGGGATGAAAGTTTGGAAACCTTTCAAATTCCCAATTTCAACAACCAAACCTTGAAAAAATGAATGAGTGTATTCTTTCTCTTTTTCTGGCGCTTGTTCTCCTGAAAAAAGACGCATCACTTTTTCTTTTTCAGAAGTCAATGCCCAAAGACCAGGACGAATTTTGAAAAACTCATCTCGCACTTGAACAATTCTGCGGATGCTAGCAAATGGAGTTTTAGTTTTCCACTCAGAACCGGGAATATTTGGCGCAGTTTGATACAACTGTCCAAGTGTTGCATATCCACCGTGTTGCTTCATTGCTTCTACCACTGCTTCATATTGTTTCATCAGTCCACCTCGATCGCATCTTCCCAAATTGGCCTAATTCTCTTACATCAAACCAGCAATCATCACAGATTTCTGGTAAATCAACTGAACCTTCTTCCCAGCATACTCTTTTTCCACAGCGCTCGCAAGTCCAAAGTTCGCCTTTACATTGTGTGTGATTTTTGCTCTGGCAACCAATAATTCTTCCAGTTTTCTGAAAATAAAGTTTGCCAATGAAACTATTGGAAGGTGAAGGTTTAATGACATTCCCTTGTAAATAACAGAATATCACTCAATTGACCACCTTCTTCGAGTGACATTCAAACATTCCCTTGCGAACGATGTTCTACAAATACATCTCCAACTCCTCGCAGCGGGCGCGGAGAATTTGTCCGCGGGGGGAGAGTTGGTTATAGGGTTTCATCCTTTCAATCTAACCGCAGAGACGCGGAGAGCGCAGAGTTTTTTTCTCAGCGAACTCTGCGAACTCCGCGGTGAATCAGAATGCCTTTACCAGCTTCTTCCAAAACGCATCCTTCTCACCCGGCTTGAAGGTTTACACAAACGCTGCCGTAGATACTTTAAAGCGTTTTGCCAACGCTCGAATCTGGCGAACGTTCAACTCACGCTTGCCATTCAAAATTTCCGAGATCACACCCTGCGACCCGACTTCGGGCAGGTCAGATTGAGTCAGTCCATGCTCATCCAAGAGGAAGCGCAAAACTTCTGTCCCTTTGGCTTCCGGGATGGAATGGTGTTCTTCTTCATACGCTTGGATCAGCGTTCCGAGCGTATCCAGCAGGCTGTAAAGCGGGTGGCTTTCATCCGTGCCAATTTCATCCAACAGTTCGTTCATCCGGCCTACAGCTGCATCATACTCGCGCTCATCACGGATGGTGAGCAGGGGGCTGATATTTTTCCAGTAATTTTGGATTTGGTTGGTAAAAACCGTCATTTCTTCCATTCTCCTCGGTCATATTCCGCATGGGTCAGTACATGGCGGATATAAACCTTATTACGATTAAAGTGAACCGATGCAATCAATCGATACTTGTTCCCGCTAATGTTGAAAACTATCCATTTGTCTACCATATCGGCAGAGGGAAAAACGGTACGCAGTTCGGTAAAAGTATGGAAATCTGTTTTTTGTACAATCTTGAACCAGCGTGCGAGAGAAGACTGGCTATCAGGATGTTTTTCCCAAAATTGGATCAACGCTTTGCGAGAGATGATGTGCACAACGATATTTTATCTCAATTTGAGATAAAAAACAAGGAGCAGTGCTCCTTGTTTTAAACTCCATTTTCACTTTGCGGTTAGAACGCCTCGACCATCTTCTTCCAGAACTCATCCTTCTCGCCCGGCTTGAAAGGCGTGTACAGCGTCAGGTGGTCGGCGATACCCTGCGTAGCGTTCTTTCAAGTCGGCGGCTAACCCGGCCTCATCCGAAACAGCGCAGAAGGTGCGCAAGATGTCGTCCGTGATCAGGCCGAACATCTCGCCCCATTCGCCCTTGGCGGCGTGCGCCGAGAGCTGCTCGGCTACATCTTCCCAGCCGTGCAGCGCGAACACCGGCCGGTAGGAGGGCGTGGAAGCATAGAACGAGATCTGCGCCCGGGCGAAATTCTCCTCTTCGGGCGTGGTGGCCGCAAAGGCCGTCACCGAAACCGACAGGTCGGCGCGCGTCCGGCCCGCTTTGGCGAGTCCCTCTTCGATGGCCGGCAGGATCACTTCCCGCAGGTAGCGCGGGCTGTGGAAGGGATGCACGTGGAAGCCGTCACACACCTCCCCGGCCAGCTTCGCCAGTCCCGTGTTGACCCCGGCGATGTAGATGGGAATCAGCCCCCCCTTCGCTTCTCTCCCTCGCGGGGGAGAGAGGAGGGAGTGGCCCAGGATTGAAGAATGGGGACATTAATCGCAGCTTGTAGTACTCGCCGTTAAAGGACAGTTTCGTCCCGTTTTGCCAGCAATCCCAAAAGGCGCGGATGGCCAGGACCTGCTCGCGCAGCTTGTTGACCGGTGACTCCGGCCAGGGCATCCCAAAGCGCTTCTCGATATGGCCCTTGACCTGCGTGCCCAGCCCCAGGATGAATCTGCCCCTTGACTGGGCTGCCAGGTCCCAGGCCGTGTAAGCCAGGTCCGCGGGCGAGCGCGCAAACGAGACCGCGATGGCCGTGCCGATTTGCATCCGTTGCGTGTGTTCCGCGATCAACGCGCATGGCAGGAACGGGTTGTGCTGGGTCTCCGACGTCCACAGGCCGTTGAAGCCGATCTCTTCAGCCGCCTGCGCCACCGCCGGGACGTCGTTCAAGTACATAGGGGCTAACGCCGCGTCAAATTTCATAAGTAATCCTCGTTATTACCGTAAATCGGGACTCGGAAGTCGGAAATTACACGATTACTAATTCCGCGACTTCTGTGTCCTTCGTGGCTAATCCGAACCAGCAAATACGCCAGAATCCAATTCGTGGTCGCGACCAGCGCCTCGCTGTGGGTGCGCTCGTAGTTGTGCGAAGCGTCCACGCCGGGGCCGATCAACGCCACGGCCACATCCCCGCCCGCGCGCCAGAAGGCTTCGCCGTCCGAGCCGTAGTAGGGATAGATGTCCACTTTGTAGGGGATTTCGTGCTCATCAGCCAGCGTCCGCAACTTGTTCGACAGGCCGTGATGGTACGGTCCGCCGCTGTCTTTGACGCACAGGGTGGCATGGAACTCGTCCGATTCCTGGCCCTCGCCGACGGCAGCCATGTCCACAGCCACCAGTTCGGTCACCTCCGCAGGGATGCCTGCGGCGGCGCCGTGTCCCACTTCCTCGTAGTTGCTGATGTGGAAGTAAGTCGTCTGTGCCGGAGCTTTACCGGAATCGGCCAGGGACTTGATCGCGGTCACGATGGTGGCGACACAGGCCTTGTCGTCGAGATGACGCGAGCGGATGAAACCATTCGTCAGTTCCACGCGCGGGTCGAAGGACACAAAGTCGCCGACCTGGATGCCGAGGGCGCGCGTTTCATCTCCAGAAGTGGTGCGGGCATCCAGACGAATTTCCATTGTCTCCGTGCTGCGCTGCGTTTCCCAGGTCTCCTTGGCATAGACATGGCTGGAGGCTTTGTTGATCAGATACGAGCCGCGAATTTTTTGTCCATTTTGCGTGTGGACCCAGCAACCTTCTGTCTCTACACCGTTCAGCATCAACCCGCCGATTTGAGTGATTTGCAACCGACCGTTGCTCTTGATCTCCTTGACCATCGCGCCCAGCGTGTCCACGTGGGCGGTCAGGGCGCGGGGAGCAAAATTCGCCCTGAGCTTGTCGAAAGGCCTGAGGGGCGCCTTCCCACTTTGCCACCAGCGCGCCCTTACGCGTGCGGCTGAGCTTGAGCCGGGGATAGGCCGAAAGTTCCTTTTCAACGAAAGCGATGGCCTCTTCGGCGAAACCGGTCGGCGAGGGGATGTTCAAAAGGTCAACCAGAAACTTTGTCAAATATTCGCTGTCAATTTTAGGTAGGGTCATACGGATTCCTTATCGTGTTAGTCCAACAAGTTGATATGCTGGACTTATTGGGCTTGTTGGATTTCGAGACCTTCAAATTTAGAAATCGTCTCCCGCATTCCATCCGAGATCGGGACAGTCTTGTTTGCATGATAATCATAGGCCACCAGGATGACTTGCCCGGAAGCCAACACTTCGCCGCTTTCGGCGTGCACAATGTTTTGTTCCACCGTCAGGGACTTGTTGCCCAGCTTGCTGAAATGCACACCCACCTTGACCGGCATACCATACTGTACCGGCGCAAGAAAGGTCACGCGCGCCTCGGCCATGATGACGTTGACATCCAGAAAGGATTGTCCCGGTGTATAAAGCCCCAGGTGGGCGAAATAATTGATGCGGCCTGTTTCGAAATAAGTCAGGTATTTGGCATTGTTCAGGTGTCCCTGCGGGTCCAGGTCACCGTAGCGGACTTCGATGGGATGAAAAAAGCGGAATTCGGACATGGGCCGATTATACGATATGAAAAGACCTGACAGGTTTCCAAAACCTGTCAGGTCTGTGATCACCGACAATACCTCGCCAACCCCTCGCGGTCATACAGAATAATATGCCCCTCTGCATCTGTGTTGAGCAAATCCTGCGACTTGAAAGCCACCATCACCTGGTTGACGCGCTTGCGCGAAGCCCCCACCAGATCGGCGATGTCACCCTGCGTCAACGCGATAGGGAGGGGGAGTTGGAGTCCGCGCGCTATCTCTGGCAGACGCTGCGTTATGACCTGCGCGAACGGGGCAATTGCCTGCTTCCCCTATAGGGACAATGTCCGTTACCCGGACTCCCGTCTCGTCCCAAACGATAAGCTGCGACTCGCGCAATGAGCGGATGTCCTTAGACGAAGCCATCTCGCGCAATCCCACCGGGAACGTAGTCGGCGACTGGGTTACAGACCTGACATGTTTTTCGGTACCAGCACCTTGTAGCGGGGTGGGAGAGTGAAACATGTCAGGTCTTAATGCCTAGAATATATGTGCTATACTCGGCCTATGCAAGTCATCCGCTCTTCTGACATCGGAAACTACCTGTACTGCCGTCGCGCCTGGTGGTACCGCAAGCAAGGATTCGAATCCGAAAATCAGGCCGAACTTGCCAGTGGCACCGAACTCCACCGGGTACATGGACGCAAAGTGCTGGCAGCCGGACTATCGCGCACGTTGGGATTCATCTCTATTGCTGGCAGCCTGGTTTTGCTCGTAGCTTATTGCACCACGCAGTTGCTCTGATATGGGAGGTTTGTATGTCTGCCCTCAACCGAATTGCGCATTTCCAGAACCGTCGCGACGAAGTCCCCAACCAGGAACTCGCCCGGGAGCTTGCTGAGCAGCAAGACCGTGAAGGCATCCACGAAATCGCTGAAAACCTGTGGAACAAGGACAAAAATATCCAGGCCGATTGCGTCAAAGTGTTGTACGAGGTCGGCTACCTTGAGCCTGCCCTGATTGCCGATTATGCCGAAGACTTTCTGAAATTGCTCAAGAGCCGCAACAACCGCCTGGTCTGGGGTGGCATGATTGCGCTTTCAACCGTGGCGGAATTAAGGGCTGATTTCGTCTACGCTCACCTGGATGAAATTCTCAAAGCCATGCACGCGGGCTCGGTCATTACAGTGGACAACGCCGTCAAGACGCTGGCACTGGCTGCTTCTGACGAAACTTACCGCCCGTCTATTTTTCCTCACCTGCTGGAGCACCTGCGTACCTGCCGCCCGAAGGATGTGCCGCAGCACTCCGAAAAGAGCCTGCCCGCCGTAGACGCCAGCAACAGGGACGAATTCATCGCCGTGCTCGAAAAGCGCATGGAAGATTTGTCCGGTTCGCAAGTAACCCGTGTCCGGAAAGTCATCAAAGCAGCGGAAAAAAGATAAAGGACGCTGATGCCATGAATGCGCACCTGAGAGTGGCCCGACCGACCGATCAACTGGAAGCTATCGTAGCAATGTACAAAGCTGGTCTCAGCCTTGAAGTTCTCGGCTCCTTTGAAAACCACCAGGGCTTTGATGGCGTCATGCTGGGGAATGCCGGGATGGAATACCACTTCGAGTTTACGCACCATCACGGCCATTCGGTCGGGAAGGCGCCCACAAACGATAATCTGCTGGTTTTCTATATCCCTGATCGAGATGCTTGGGAAGCGCGTTGCAAACAGATGGAAGCAGCCGGGTTTACACCGGTCCAATCCTATAACCCTTACTGGGACAGGTTGGGTAGAACCTTCGAAGACCTGGATGGATACCGGGTGGTCATCCAAAACGCAGATTGGTCCAACACTTAACTCTGGTAGAACCATGCTTTATATTGTCATTTTCCTTTTTTTACTCGCCCTGATCTTCTTCTGGCAATCGAGGCTGCAGCGTCGCGAGGCCGGCCTGCCCGGTGGGCGTGTCATCTACACGGATACAGGTGGCTGGGGCGAGGTGGAACGTCCGCTGTATTATCCGCCCCTCAAACTGACCGGTAAGCCTGATTACCTGGTACGCCAGAATAACGGGATTGTCATCCCGGTGGAAGTCAAATCCGGGCGCGCGCCCGAAGCGCCCTACGATTTACATATCTTTCAGTTGGCTTCCTATTGCCTGCTGGTTGAAAAGACTTATGGTAAGCGTCCACCCTACGGCATCATCCATTACAACAATCGTGATTTCGCCATCGATTACACTCCCGAACTGGAATTTGCCCTGATGGATTTGCTGGCCGACATGCGCCGTGATGAGATCAAGAACGATGTCGACCGTTCGCACGACCAGGCTGCTCGTTGTGCTCGTTGTGGTTTCAAGAATCTTTGTAATCAGAGTTTAGTGTAATTTTCCTGCTTCTGAAAGATTAACCCTCCACGTTTTGAAAGCGCGGAGGGTTTTCGTGTGTATAATCCACTTATGCGTAAATTCATGGTGCTACTCGTCTTATTTCTGGGGGTTGCATTTGTCATCATCAGTTTCAGTGAACTTGAACAAACTGTTGCAACCTTGGAGCAGGGTAATTTTTGGTTCATCTTGCTGGCGCTCTTGATCCAGATCGGCTGGTTTTTCCTGGTGGGCATCACCTATCGTTTGCTCTACCGTATGTTGGGGATGCACGATTCGATCCTGAACCTGACCCAGATAGCAGCCGCAGCGACGTTTGTCAATGTAATCATGCCTACCGCAGGAGTTGGGGGAATTGCCATCTTCGCCAATGCCGCCAAAAAGGACGGGCACCCGACCGGCAAAGTCACCCTGGCCGCAGCTATGTTCGTGCTTTTCGACCTGTCTGCATTCCTGGCTGTGCTCGCCCTGGGAATCATCGTGCTGATCCGCCGCAACAACCTGGGAGCGGGTGAGATCACGGCCTCGTTGATCCTGCTCGCGATTGCATCCCTGCTGGGTTTCACGCTCTATCTCGGCTCCCGCTCGGCGGAGGCGATGGGCAACTTCCTGGCTTATCTGTCTCGCATGGTCAATTTCATCTTAAGACCGTTCCTGCGTCGGAATTACTTGCGAGAAGAACGCGCACATGAATTTGCCCATGAAATGGCCGATGGATTGGCCTCCCTGCCTCACAACGTACGCGATCTGCTCAAGCCGCTTCTCCTGGCCTTTTTGAACAAGGGCCTGATGATCAGCATTCTATTGTGCGCTTTCCTGGCCTTCAAGGTGCCATATACCGCAGGGACCGTCACCGGGGGTTTCGCGATTGGGTACCTGTTCATGATCGTCTCGCCCACGCCATCCGGTATTGGGGTCGTGGAAGGCGTGTTGCCGTTGGCGCTCAAATCCCTGCGCGTGATCTGGAGTCAGGCGGTGGTGATCACCATCGTCTATCGCGCGATGACTTTCTGGGTACCGTTGGGGGTAGGCGCATTAGCTTTTCGCAGTTTACACCTGAATAAAGCGAAAGAAGAGCCTGCATGAAAACACAAGACTACCTGCCTGTCGTGCTGTCGATCATTGTCATTATCCTGGTGGCCGTGCTGGAAAAGCAAAGCAAATTTTTCGCGGCCATCAGCGCTACCATGCCCCTGGCCGCGCCGCTGGCTTTGTGGATTGTGTACTCATCTTCTGCCGGGGACAAAGAGGCGGTATCCAGTTTTACGTTGAGCATGTTCCTGGGATTCTTGCCCACATTGGCTTTTATCATCACGGTCTGGTTGGCAGCGCGCGCCGGGATGAAACTGGCCCCTATGATCCTGACGGGCTATGGCGTGTGGGCCGTAGGCGCAGGGATTCTGTATTTGCTCAGGAACTTGCTGGGGCTGAGGTAGCGTCGCGAATTTGCGTTACAGGAGGAAATCCAATGGATGCCATCTTCGATTGGTGTGTTGAGATACTGATCTACTTCGCGGGGGTATTTGGGATTACATACAAAGAGATCAATGTCTGGGTGTTTGTGATCATCTGGCCGATCCTGACGCTTGCGCTGATCGCGATCATTATCCGGCAACACCTCCGCATCCGGCGTCTTGAGCAAGAGAAACTATCATGAGCTGGTACATCCTACGCCACGCAGACAAGGCAAAAGGGGATTTCTATAACCCCCAATTACGCCACCAGGACGAGCCCATCAGCCAGATGGGGCAGGAACAGGCGCAGAAACTGGTCGCATACTTTGCGGACAAGGAAATCACCAGGATCTACGTCAGCGCTTACCAGCGGACGGGACAAACCATCGCCCCGCTTGCCGGACACCTGAAGCTGCTCCCGATTGTCGACGAACGCCTGAACGAGATCGACAACGGCCTGTTCGACGGCATAACCGAATCGGAGTTGGGACAAAAATTCCCGGCAGAGTGGCAGGCCTTTCGCGAGAGAAAGAGCGATTTCCGTTTTCCCCAGGGAGAGACCGGGGAAGAAGCATGCAGGCGCATCGTCGCGTTTTTGAACGAGAAACGGGAAAGCCACGGGGGTGAGAATACAGTCCTCGTCAGCCACGATGGGTTGATCCGCATCCTGATGTGCCATCTCACGAACAATCCCGTCTATCACCGCTGGAATTTCTACGTTGATTTTTGCGGCATCACGGAACTGACTTACCAGCCCGATTACGGAACATGGAAATTGATGCGCTTTAATCAAACATGCGCATGAAAAAGTTTTTCAGGAAAGAAACAGGATCAAGCTTCACCAGGAGAAATCCATGTCAGCAATCGATAAAGATGAGATCGCCCGTCTCACCGAAGAATACGGGGGGAGTTGGGGCATCAACCACACGCGACGCCTGCTGCACCTGATCGACCAGATCGGGGAGGATGTGCAATACGACGCGGACGTCGTCTGGCTGGCAGCGCACTTGCACGACTGGGGCGCATACAAGCCCTGGGTTCAGCCCGAAGTCGACCACGTGCAAAGGTCCCTGCAAGTGGCGGAGACCTTTCTGACAGAGCAGGGCTATCGGGAGGGATTCAAGTCGCAGGTACTGGAATGCATCCGGGAGCATCACAGCAGCCGCTCGGATATGAGCATCGAGGCCATCCTGCTGCGCGACGCGGATGTGTTGGATTTCCTGGGCGTGGTGGGCATCCTGCGCGATTTTTCCAAGAACCCGAAGGATCTCAGAAAAGCCTATGAGACGATCAAAAAACGCCGGGAAAGGCTTCCGAAAACGCTCCACCTGGAGAAATCCAAGGAATTAGCGGAGGCACGCCTGCGCCAGATGGACAAGTTCCTGGCCATCTTCGAAACAGACTTGTTTGGCTGCTTCTAGCGGCCTGTCGGAGAGACAGGGGAGATCGAAAGATCAGTGCACTGGGCGAGTTTGGTTCGCGGAAAATAGAGAAAGTGAGTTTCGAAGATCTGGGATTTCGGGGGGCAAGATATAATATCCGCATGCCCCGTATTTGTATCGTTCCAGTGGTGAACACCGGTGGGATGGCTTCCTTTCGCGCGAAGTTTGAAGCCGGACTGCGTAAACGTGGGATCGATGTGACGCACGACCCTGATGATGAAGCCGAAGCAATCCTGGTCATCGGCGGGACCCGTCACCTGCTACCGTTATGGCGGGCTAAACGCCGTGGCCTGCGCGTCGTCCAGCGCCTGGACGGGGTCAACTGGGTGCAGCGCGTGCGTTGGAGCGGAATACGTTACACCCTGCGTGCGGAGTATGGCAATGCCTTGTTGGCCTTCATACGCAATCGTATCGCCGACCGGGTCATTTACCAGAGCGAGTTCATCCGCAACTGGTGGGAAGATTGGTACGGCGTGGCACGCGTGCCCGCTCAGGTGATCATCAACGGGGTGGATTTGGACACTTACACGCCTGGAGGACAAAATGCCGATTTTGTCCCAACCTCCCTATCGTATCCTGGTAGTGGAAGGCAGCCTGGCTGGCGGGCTGGATATGGGTCTTCGGGCGGCGGTACAACTGGCCGAAATCTTATCCACTACTTTTCCGATCAAGCTGACGGTTGCGGGCAGGGTTGATGAACATACAAAAGCCAGGTTTGAACAGGGAAGTAAATTTCCAATAGAATTCTTGGGAGTCATCCAGCACGAACAAATCCCTGAACTCATGCGTTCGTCGCACCTGCTCTTTTCGGCTGAGATCAATCCGCCTTGCCCGAATTCGGTCATTGAGGCGCTGGCCTGTGGCTTGCCGGTGGTCGGGTTCGATACTGGCTCCTTGCGGGAACTCGTTGGGGATGCATGCTGGCAGGCTTGTCCCTTATGGTGGAAATCAATGGAAACTGGAACAACCGGATGTACCAGCGCTGGCAGAAATGGCTATCGAGGTGTTACAGGAACAAGAGCGCTTCCGAAAAGCGGCACGCGCACGAGCGGAAGAGCTATTGAGCGTGGATAAAATGGTGGATGAATATTTGAAATTCTTGTTGGAATGAATTTCACCACGGAGAGCACGGAGCACACTGAGTTTTTTCTCTGTGCTCTCCGTGTGCTCTGTGGTGACTTATGGAGACGATATGGACGAAGAAATTAAGGATTTCCTGTTGAAACATTTACAAGCCATTCAAGAGAACGATGTGGAGACCTATTACGAAACCACCGCCGAGGACCTGACGCTCTACGAGTGGTGGGTCACACCACACCGCCTGGATGGGTTGCCCTTCCACGAGTTCATGATGAACGCCAACGCCGAGCGCGGCTCGGTCTTCGGTGCGGAAGATGCCGGGCAAAAGGCCAAATCCCGCCTGGACCTGGCCAACCTGCATATCCAGCGCTACGGCGATACCGCTATCGCCAGCTACACCATGCTGATCAGCACCGCTTTCCCCGATGGTGTGCGCGTGGCCTCTCACAACGAGAGTCGCGTCATCGTCAAGATCGACGGCAAATGGAAGGTGGTACATTGCCACAAGTCCCCGGCCTGGGGTGCGCCGCACGTCAGTAACCAGTAATTAGTAACCAGTGAGCAGTGAATTGAAATTCCCTGGTCGGTTGGGATTGCAGCAGCGTGTACTGCCGTCCTATCGCGTGCCGTTTTTTGATATGCTGGCTTCGGCTTGCGCGGGCGGCATGAGTCTATTTGCCGGGCTGCCACGCGCGGAAGAAAGCATTGTTAGCGGGAAACTGCAAATTGCTAACTACACTCAGGCCGAGAACATTCACCTGCTCAAAGGTTCGCTTTATTTTTGCTACCAGCGCGGATTGCTGAACTGGCTGGCCGACTGGAACCCCGATGCATTGATCGTGGAGGCCAATCCGCGTTATTTATCGACGCCCCCGGCCATCAAGTGGATGCGGGAACGCGGACGCCCGGTCCTCGGCTGGGGGCTGGGTGCGCCGCCTCCCTCCGGCTCCCGCCATTTTCTGAGAAAATGGGGGGAGCAGTGGGGGGCTTTCCTCAACCGCTTCGACGGCTTGATCGCCTACAGTCAGCGCGGCGCGGACGAATATGCCGCCTATGGCATCCCGCGTGAGAAGATTTTTGTGGCGCATAACGCGGTTTCAGCGGCTCCTACAACTCCGCCGGACCGCAGACCGTTGACCGTTGACCATGCGTCTATACTTTTCGTGGGACGGTTACAAGCCCGCAAACGGATCGATTCGCTTCTGCGCGCCTGTGCAGTCCTGAGCGAAGTCGAAGGGCCTGACGCGCCGCGTCTCGTCATTGTCGGGGATGGGCCGGAACGCGGAAATTTGGAACAAGTTGCGCAGGCAGGTTTACCCGTCAGCGCAGTTTATCGGGGCAAAGCATGGAGACGAGTTAAAACCTTATTTCGCGGAAGCAGACCTGTTCGTCCTGCCCGGAACCGGGGGGTTGGCGGTGCAGGAGGCCATGAGTCACGGCTTGCCGGTCATTGTCGCCAAAGGGGATGGCACCCAGGATGACCTGGTCCGCCCTGAAAACGGCTGGCAAATCCCGCCGGGGGATGAAAGTGCGCTGGTATCCACCCTGCGCGAAGCGTTATCGGATGTAAGTCGCTTGCGGAAAATGGGGGCCGAATTGTACCGGATCGTCTCGCAGGAAATCAACCTGGAGAAAATGGTAGAGGCTTTTGTGGGGGCTTTGAACTCATGTACCACAAAGACACCGGGGTCACGAAGACTCAAAACGAAAAACTTTGTGACTTTGTGTCTTCGTGACTTAGTGGTAAGTTTTTCACTCTCGTAATTGTTTCAACAACTGGCGCGCGGCGTTCCCCAGCAAAACCGTATCCGCCCCACACACAACGAATTTAAATCCCTGTTGAATATAAGGCAGCACAGCCTCGGCTGTCAGGCCAAAAATACCGACCGGCATCCCAGCACCCTTGCAGACCTCCGCCACGTGCTGGATGGCAGCCTTGACATCGGGATGGTCGACCTGCCCCGGCAGGCCCATGCTGGCAGACAAATCGTAAGGACCAACCAATACGGCATCCAGCCCCTGTACCTGCACAATAGATTCGATGTTCTTCACAGCTTCCGCGCTCTCAGCTTGCACGGAAAGCAGGATGCTCTCGTTGGCGCTTTCGAGATATTCGTTGACCTTGAAGCCATAACCCTGGATGCGCCCGAAGCCCAATCCGCGCGAGCCTTCCGGGTAGTAACGACCCCATCGAACGAGTTGCTTCACCTGCTCGGCCGTATTGACCTGCGGAACGAGCAGCCCGGCCGCGCCGGCATCCAGCGTTTTCTTGACCACGATCTCATCCAACGCCGGGAGACGCACCACGCATGGCATGGAATCCCCAACAGCCTGGAAGATGGCCTTCAGGTCGTGCGGATCGAGCGTGCTGTGTTCCGCGTCGATGAAAAGCCAATCGAAGCCCACTTGAGACAAAATTTCTGCTGCATCCGGCGAGTTCAGGCTGAGGATGGTGCCCAGCAGCAATTCCCCTTGTTGTAAACGTTGGCGAAGTTGGAAAGGCATGTCGATCCTCCTGTTGGGTTCCGGGATTACGATGAAGCTCCTGTTAACGTGAATGCGGATAAGCAAAGAACACGAATTTTCCTCGCTCAGCGGAGGGGCGAATGCTAATGAGGTCCGCAGTCGAAGCGCAATTTTTGCACAAATTTGCGCTTCGACTGCGGGCCTCATTAGCTCGCCCTCCGCTCAGCGAGGAAGTACCTTTATCTATAATTATTATGCTAGGCCGGCAATGTTTCAAACCAGCGATTGAGCTTTTGTAAACAGTTCTGATCGGCCCACCGGGCAGGTCTCCACATCAGCCACAGACAGATCAAAGGTGCGACCAGCCGTCCGTAGGACCAGGGGAAGAAATCGAAGGTCGGCAGCAAGAATTCGAAGAAGTAGGCGAAACCGAAAAGCGCCCAGGCGGAAGGCTTATCCATTTTTTTGAGTAACACCAGAAACGACAAGCCCACGAATACGCCGTGATGCACCCAGACGATAGGCGAAGCCATCAACATCAAGATGAGCAGGGACGGGATGGCATTGTAGAGCCGTGTTCCTTCCCCGGAGAAGAAAGTCTCACCCCGGATGTTTTTACGCATGACCAGCATGGTCCCGACAAACAGGAGCGCTTTGGCAGCATAGGCCCCAATGCTGACAAAAACTGGCGACAGGTTCAGGAACTCGACCAGCGCGGTGAAGAAACCGTCAAAGGAGCTTTCGCGGAAACTGAGCGCGTGACCGGCGGCCAGCCCAATCGTGTTCTGGATGAAGTCAAGATACGGGCCGATGCCGTGCGCCGCCAGCGGGATAGCTCCCACGACCAAAAAGGATAGCGCTGCCCAGGCCAGCCAGCGCCAGTTCCATTCGAGCAGGAAAGCCAGCACCAACACCGCCGGCGAGGCTTTGAGATGCACAGCGACCGCCATCATCAGCGCGGAGAAGGCCGGGAAACGGCGATACAGCAACAGGCTGAGTAAGACCGCGTTCATCACGTGCAGGTTGACCTGCATGTAAATCATCGTCCGCAAGATGGGCGCGTTGACCAGCATGAAGCCGGTCGTGACCAGCGCAGCAAGCCGCGCGGAAAATCCGTAGAGTTGGAGCGTGTGGGAGAGCAGAAAATAAAAGGCGAAAAGGGAGAGCAGGTTGAGCAGCCAAACGATGAGGAAGATACCATCTTCTCCTAGCGGAACAAGCCACGAAAGCAGCGTAGCCCACAGCGGCGGATAGAAATACTCTGTCGGCAACGGCTGACCCGCAAAGAGTTTGAAGGCGGCATCGATGTAGAACTCTACGTCACCGTATTCGGTGCGCTCGCGCAGCAGGTTGACGTAAACCAGCGCGACCAGAAAAAAGCCGGCATAGGTAAAGGCGTTTTTTGAGTGAATGCGCCCTGAAGACAGCAGAAAAATGAAAAAGCCAGCCAACAGCCAGGTCACCACGACCGAGGTCAGCGCGGTCTGCAAGTTGGTGTAAGGCCCACGCTGGATAGCGGTCTCGAAACCGGCCGGTCCGCGCCACAGCCAGATGCCCAGCAGGCTGGCCAGCACCAGAATCGTCAGAACACCCCAGGCAAGCAGCGCGCGTTTGGCCGTCATTTATTTCCGCAGGTACCAGGCAGCCACGTAACCTTCCGTTCCCCCCGTTTCGCGCACCTTGAGCCATTTGCCGTAGACGCCGATCATGTTGGCTGTGCCTTCCAACACCTTCAGTTCGGTTCCGGGGGGCAGAATTTTCACCGTGGACGAGTTCGTGGTGGGATTGCTCCTCATGCGCAATCCAGCGGAGGCAGCATTGCTGACGTAGACAGTTAGTGATGTCGCAGCGGGGATAGGCTCAGGGGGCGTCGGTTCGGGGGCTTCAACAACGGGCGCTTCGCCCTTCAGTTCAACATAGTTGGCGGCCACGTAGCCTTGCAGCTTATCGGGGTCGGAAACGTGAATCCATTTGTTCGCTACGCCAATTTTGGGTTTGGCTTGCGCTTCGGGTTCAAGCACGGTCAGGGCGGCCCCGGCTTTTTCGACGGCGACCAATGCGCCGCCCAGGCTGGCTGTTTTGCGCAGACGTAAGCCAGCCTCGCCAACGGACTGCGAGACGTAGACGGTCAGCGTTATAGGTTCGGGTTGTGGTTCTGGCTCAGGAACAGGCTCGGGAGTTGGTCTGCCTCGCTGTCACTCGGTACGGCGCTTCGGACTCACCTGGACCTGTCCTCCGTTTCCGTTTCCCCCCCTGTTTCCCCCCGTCTTCGACAGGGGGGACTGTAATCCCTTTTTCCACATACCAGGCAGCGACGTAACCCTCGCGCCCTGCCCATCGCGGACCTTGATCCACTGATCATAAACGCCGATCTTGGGCAGCGCCACATTGACGGGTTCGATCACCAGCAGGTCCGCTCCGGGCGGCTCGATCGCTACGGTATCGGAAGCCGTTGTGGGCGCGGTGCGGAGGCGCAGACCGGACTCCACGGTCACGGGAATCTTGACGTACGTTCCCGGCTCGGTGGGCGTGGTCGGTTCGGTCGTTGTGGTCGCATCCGAGTCTCCCGATCCGCTCTGAACGCATTCGTAGAAGACGGCGGCGGTGATGCTCTTCTTGAGCGGCTTGCCGTGACTGTAGCGCGGCATGAGTAGCACTTCCTGGCCGCTCTCGGTCGGATGGGGCCAGGGATCGAGCATCAGGTAGTCGTCGCCCTGCTTTTTGTAGAGGGCAACCCAGTGGGTTTGCAGACCGGCCTTGGGCGAGCTATCCACCTCGACCAGCACGGGTTGACCTTTGGCGATGGAGGCGTCGATCTGGGCCAGCGGTGCAGCGGTGTCGCGGCACAGCACCAGGCTGCGGTAGACGATTTGCGGATAAATGCTGGTGACCGCGCCCCAGATGATGGCCGCATCCACGAAGCCGCCGCGCGCCTTGAGCTTGGCGTTGAGCGTCTTGGGCGTTTCGGGGTAGCCGTGCCCGCTGACCAGCATGGCCACACTGGTCAGCGCACAGCCGACGTGACCGATGGTCTCGCTGCTCTTGCCGATCTTGACCGATTTCCAGGCCGGGTCTTGCTGGGAGTAGTTGACGAGGTTGAAGGACATAAGACCACCTTTATAGTTGAGGACGTTATCCTTATTATAAGGAAAAAAGCTCTCCTGTGAAAGCAGGATGTAAAAATGGTGGTGTGGTTCATTTTTCGGGATTTGATCGTTGATAGTTGGAAGACGTTATTCTTATTATAAGGAAAAATGCTCTCCTGTGAAAGCAGGATGTAAAAATGGTGGGTGTGGTTCATTTTTTCGGGGGATTTGATCGTTGATACAATGCCTTGCCGTGTTTGAACCTGGCCGGATCTTCGCGAAAGGTGGCCCAGGTTTCCATGCGATCAGACAGGACGCGGCACAACTGGTGACCCAGCATACCGCTCCCCCCAAGTACTAAGACTCGCATTTAGACTTCTCCTGGCACATCGGGGCAATCATACTCTAAAAAAAGCTGCGCTCAACCATTGGTTGGCGCAGTTTTGGTTTGCCTTATCACTCTCCCCATAAATTTAGGCATGGTCATGCAGTTTATGCTTTGAAAAATGCGAAAGATGTTCCTGCACTAAAGGCGGTTAGTCAAAATTTAATGCATGCTAATTTGAGTATTACTGATGGAGTTTATGGAATTCTTTCAGAAAAGGATGTTAGAGAACAAATTAGTTCGATAGGGAATGAATACTGTATCAAGAACTGGATAAGGAAATCGATGTTATTATCTCTTCGAACAGTTATTGAACAGGAAATAAAAGCAGGAAAATAATAAGTAGCATTTATCTTAAGACCACAGAACTTCGGTTCTGTTTTATCAGAATATTCGTATCATAAACCAACACCCCGAAAGTTTGGCGGCACGGGGTGAGGATGGGAGCAGAAAAGGTTATCCAAATTTGGATAATCTAGGCTTGTATATATATTATAAGGACTATAAGGATGGTGTCAAGTCTATATCAAAAGTTCGAATAATATTGCAATTTCCGCTCCTAAAAAATAAAGCTGAGTAAAAAGGAGCTCAAAATGAGCAAAGAAGAATAAGCAAAATATCTGGGTTACACAACATCCTGATGGCGGTTGGCAAAAGAAAAAGGAAAATAACAACCGTTTCTCCGGGAATTTTGATACCTAAAAAGAAGCCATAAAATCCGCGGTCGAACAGGTCAAACGGGAAGGCACAGAAGTGATTGTCCAAGGGAAAGATGGAAAAATCCGTAGCAAGGATAGCTATGGAAAGGATCCTAATCCCCCAAAAGACAAAGAACACTAACGTAAAGTTCTGACGTAGGCTTGACACAAAAGGACACCTAGTGAAGGCTAGGTGTCTTTTCTTACTTTGTTTATTACATTAATCTCGCATTAGAAAAGGTGTAAAAAGTGGGCCCGACAGGATTCGAACCTGTGACCAAGCGATTATGAGTCGCCTGCGCTAACCGCTGCGCCACGGGCCCATGTTCAGTAAACAGTGACCAGTAATCAGTGTTCAATCAAACTGGCTACTGATTTCTGGTCACCGAACACTGCTCAGAGCGGGAGACGGGACTCGAACCCGCGAATGTCAGCTTGGAAGGCTGATGCCTTACCACTTGGCGACTCCCGCATTTTGGGAATATTGCAACCGAGAAATCCGGGGGATTTTAGCTCTATGTAGATATTTCCGGTACGAAAATCACAAAGGCTGATGCCTTAAATCTACCCAGCTATTATAAGGAGGTTTCGGGAATTGAGCAAGGCAAGGTATTTTGAAGAAGGTCTTACCAACACTAAAGCGATAAGGGGTACTAGAAAGTAACCGCGAATAACACAAGGCAATCCCAACTTCCTGGCTTTACTGGACGAAATGCCTTTTGCCATGATGGTTGATTTGCAGAAGAAATATAACTGGGTGCTGGATACACTATCCTATAGCTCAATTGAAACACTGATCGAAGCGTTGAAGCCAGCAATCATTGATCCTGCCATAGAAAAGCATTATGAACTCAGGCTCATCAAGGCACGCGAGCCGAAGATCAGGTCGGCGGATGATTTTATCGGGGATAAGGGGACTTCATAAAAAATAAAAATTCGGTTGAACTAGGTACTGCACTCGCTCACGGCAATTAAGTTTCCGACGCCGGAAACAAGTTATCGCGAATGCTCGCGATCATTATTCTTCAACTAACTTATGGCATGCTTCTACGATCCGCTTCACATTTGGCAAAGTCTCATCCTCGAGGTCACGCGCATAGGGAATGGTTGTCTGCGTGCAGACGCGCGCATATTTGAAGATGATACCGGCCTCCAATGCAACCGCAGCCAACTCACCGGAGAGCCCGAAACCCTCGTAGTCTTCATCTACTACAAGCAGGTGCTTAGTGTGTCCAACTTCCTCGCATAATGCTATTTTGTCGAGTGGGGATACAGTTCGCAGGTCCAGAACGCCTGCTGAGATGCCATCCTTCTCAAGCAGGGCGGCAGCCTCCAGGGCGCGATGCACACCTACACCGAGTGTTGCGATGGTTATATCCGATCCTTCTCTCCGCAGCGCCGCCTTGCCAATCGGGACAGGTTTCCATACATCCGGTACCACTCCACGCGTTCCCTCTTTGGGAATATCATACGTCACTGTCTCACGGCCACCGGAACCAAGAAAATCTAACCAAACGGATGAGAGCAGTTTGTGCTCCATGAACACCACTGGTGATCCCAACTCCAGCGAGGCCAGCATCAACTCGCCTGCGTCTGCCGGAGTGGATGGCACAACCACACTCAGGCCGGGGATATGAGCCAGCCAGCCCCACAGACTTTGCTCGTGCTGGCCGCCATCCCCGTACCCGCCGCCACAAGCTGTACGCACCACCAGCGGCACCCTCCAGCGCCCTCCCGAAAAGGTTTCCAGCTTAGCAGCGTGATTGAGAAGTGCATCAACCGCCACGGCAATGAAATCCACCAGCATGATCTCAGCCACAGGACGCAAGCCCGCCATGGCAGCGGTCACCGCCGCACCCAGAAATGCCGCTTCGCTAATGGGCGTATTGCGCACCCGCTCTCGGCCAAAACGCACGAATAGGCTGCCATGCAAACCCTGAACATCCTCTCCTAACAAAAAGATACGCGGATCTGCTGCCATCGCCTGACCCAGGGCGTCATCAATTGCCTCCGAAAAGCTCATCCGTTTCATGGTGTTTTCCCTTCGGATTGGAGAGCGGTTGTCACAATCTGTTGGACTTCGCGCTGGATGGCTGTCTCCAAGTCGGTCAGCCGTATCGCATCTTTCCGGACCAGGGCTTGTCGCGTCCGCACAAGCGGATCATTTTGTCTGCTGGTCTGATCCTGCGCCGCAAACACCTGTTGAAGGATTTGCTGCATAGACGCCATTCTCTCACTCCAGGATGCGCCACCCTTGCTGAAAAAACCTTTGATCATCAACCAAACTCTTTTACGAAATGAGTAGATTGGCCGGCGGAGCATATCCAACATGCCATCGCCCAAGAAATGCCCTTCAAGATGAACACAATGGGCCCAGATGAAAACTGGTCCATGCCCACCTCGGGCATGCTGTAACGCAGCCTCTGCCGTTGCATAGACTGCAAGCACATCAATGCCATCCACTTCAAAAGCTTTCATGCCGAATGCCTGGGCGCGCTCCAGTAAATTTCCGCCCACCGCAGTATCTGCTGGTGTGGTGATCGCCCAATCATTATCTTTACACACAAAGATCACAGGCAACTTCCATACCACGGCCAGATTCATCGCCTCCATCAACATGCCGGCGCTGGTTGCTCCATCCCCAAAAAATGCAATCGATACGGTACCAGGTCTGAGCACTTGAGCGGCGATTGCAAAACCTGCTGCGGCTGGACCCGCCGCGCCCACGATACCAGACGAAGCTGCCAGTTTCTCCGGCGCGAACAGGTGCATGTGCCCGCCCCGTCCACCACACAGCCCATCGGGTTTTCCCATGAACTCACGCAGTAATGCGAGCGGATCCACGCCTCGCATCAACATGGGTGGCGTGCCGCGATGTTCCAAGGCCAGCGCATCACCTTCGATCAATTGAGAGACGATCCCGGCCACAATAGCTTCCTCCCCCATGCCAAGGTGCATCTCCCCGGAGATTTTCCCTTCCTTCCAAATTTGTCGCACGGCTTCTTCGAACGTGCGGCTTCTATACATCAGGTCATATAGTGACCATAGATCAGGAGGCATACATCCATCCTTATTTGCATTAAATTATTTGATCAACTCTTTTCTGTGTTTCCAAAGCAGGACGGTCATTGTAGGTCCCAGGGATAGGATAACCAGCACAATGGCTAGCTCAATCCCAGCGGCACCATTGAAGGGCACGAATAAATTGTTTTCGAGATCAAAAAGCAAGTCTTCAAGCCCCAAAAAGATCGCTCCGCCAGCCGCAAGCAACATGGACAGAAACCCCCAATCCTTCATTTTCCACAGCCCAATAACCCCTACCAGCGAGGCAATCGCAACAAACGCATCCGGCAAGGGAAAGGCAAGCTCATATCCCGAATATACTGCGAAGTCTGGATCAGCGGGGGTGCGCGACTGGACCACTCCCGGCACCGCGAACCAGAAAAACCAGTACGCCACAATCGCGACAATGGCGAAAATCCCTATCCCGATCACGATATTGATCCCTGATGAACGCTTCATACTTCCTCAACTTCTTTTGGAATGGAAAGTTTTATCAATGTAAGCTTACAGGAAATCGGAAGTAAGTTCAAGCCCCGATGGCTAAAAAGACGGATCTGTTGCTTGCGGCCTCAATGATCTCCTGCTGTAGAGAGATTTGGGTAGGGCTTGATTTTAATGCTCCCGTTCCAATAGGTTCTCATACGCTTGAATTGCAAGCAACGCTTCCTGATTACCAAATTCCCTTTGTGCCCCTCATCAACGAAGGCAAGGAGCCCTTTGCGATGATGGTTGATCTACAAAAGAAATACGTCTGAAACGCGGTTCTATGACAGCATCGAAACACTGATCAAACTAATCTCGAGGTTGTCAAATTAGAAAAAATATTCTATAATATTGATGTCCTTTCCCCGTTTTAGAGGTTGCTATGGTATTCCAGGCACACATCCTATTTTCCCCGCTGGACAGGTATATCGAGAGTATTTTCTATTATGAAGGGTTGAGCCCTGCCCATCACATGGACCGGTTCCTGCCCGATGGGAACACAGAACTTATTATCGACCTGACCGAGAACACGCAATACATCTATGATAATGAAACCCTGGCAGAAATCCAGGCCTGCCGCCACACCTGGGTGAGCGGTGTGAGGACCCGGCCAATTACCATTCCTTCGGGCAGGGGGAGCAAGATGCTGATTGTGGCGTTCAAAAAAGGGAAAGCCTATCCCTTCTACCCGCTACCGATGAGCGAAATCACAGACATGGTCCTGGGGGCGGAATTGATTTTCGGGAGGGATATTCTTGATTTGAGGGAACGATTACTCGCCGCCCCATCCATTGACCGGATGTTTTTGCTGGTTGAAACATTTTTACTGCGACAGGCAGGAAACTCGCTTTCGTCGGATATCGTGTCAAATTGCGTTGAGTATGCCGTAGCGAGCATCATAAACAGACCAACCAGGTTGAGTTTCCAACAACTCAGCGACCAGATCGGGTATTCGCAAAAACATTTCATCAGTTTGTTCAAGAAACAGGTGGGTGTGCCCCCAAGGCAATACATGAAGATCATGCGCTTTCAAAAGGCGGTTCTTGAAATTGAAAAGGCCGGGTCTGTCCATTGGAGCGAAATTGCATTGCGAAACGGGTTCTACGACCAGGCGCATTTCATCCACGATTTTCAGGAATTTTTCAGGCTTTACTCCGAGCAAGTACCTGACAATAAAGACAGGACTATTGAATTACGTTCCCGTCCAATGAGGTAAATTTTTTCCAATACCAAATTTTCCGTCTCCGGTAGGATAATGTTCAAATCATTCTAATTTCCAGAAGGAGATTTATCATGGAAAACTTATACATCAACCACTTTGCCGTTGTTGTTTGTGCCATCGCCAACCTCGCGCTTGGCGCTCTGTGGTACTCACCCGTCCTTTTTTATAAGGGATGGTTGAGCGAAACCGGGCTGAACGACGGAACAACTTGCAAAATCAAATCCCGCCAAGACCTATGGACTGGCCTTTCTCTTTGCACTCGTGATGTCATATAACCTGGCTTTCTACCTGGGCGATGCCAACACCACCGCTACATGGGGTGCGACGGCAGGTTTCCTTGCCGGTTTTGGATGGTCAACGCTGATCTTTGCGGTGATTGCATTGTTCGAGCAACGCTCGTGGAAGTACATTTTCATCAACGGCGGTTATATCACTGTATACTTTACTCTCATCGGTTTTATTCTTGGAGTGTGGCGTTAATCACACAATGCTTAGCTAGAGGAGATCAAAATATGAGTTCGCTCGATCGAGCAGTTCAAACCCAAATTGACAACATCCAGAAGAAAACCGGCAAATCACTCGATGAGTTGGCTGCTTTTATCAAAGCTAGCGACTTGAGCAAACACGGCGAGATCCGTGACATGCTCAAGCGCGAGTTGGGCCTTGGCCACGGTGATGCGAATACCCTTGCTCACATAGTGCTTCAATCAGACGGTACAAGCGCTGCCGCGGGCAAAAGCCAAGCGGATATACTGGATGAAATCTACATCGGCAAGAAAGCCGACCTGCGCACCATCCACGATGCATTGATAAAACATATCAACAAATTTGGGGAATTCGAGACCCTGACCAAAAAAGGTTACATCAGCCTGCGGCGTAAGAAGCAGTTCGCCATGATCGGCCCGAAGACAAATACACGCGTCGAGGTCGGCTTGAACGCCAAAGAACTGCCCGCCGACGAACGCCTGCTCGAACAACCCAAGGGCAGTATGTGCAATTACATCGTCCATGTGACGGATGCCTCGCAGGTGGATGACCAACTGGTTGCATGGGTCAGGTCAGCTTTCGAGAGCGCAGGCTAGAGTATGGAAAAAACGATCCATCAGGAACACTTCCTCAATTCGCTTTTCGCCCTGCTGGACGAAACCTTCGCGAACAATCACGACATTTACCTCAATAAGGAGTAACCCTTGCCCACCCCAAAAGCCCAAAAAGTTCTGCAAGACTACGAATTCCACACCATGCTCATCCACCGCTTCGTGGATGGTATCAGCCACGAGGAAAGCCTCTTACAGTTACCCTTCGAGCACAACTGCATGAACTGGATTCTTGGTCACATCGTCACCAACCGCAGCCATGTGCTCGAAACCGTTGGCGCGGCGCATGCCTGGCAGGAAGGTGTCCGCACGCTGTATCACACTGAAACGCCGCCTGTCACGCCGGGGAGTGAATCAGTGCAGTTCGAGACATTAATCGTGTATCTAGACGAAAGCGTGGCATGGCTCAAGTCCGCGCTGGAAGATGTCAGCGAGGAGCGGCTTGAAGAAGTCCACAGCAATTACCGCGGCGAAAAGACGCGCTACGCCCACGTCAAAAGTTTCCACTGGCACGAGAGCTTCCATCTCGGTCAGTTGGAGATATTGAAAGCATTTATTGAGTTCAAAGCGGTAAATATCTTCACGTTTGTAGGGACGAGATCTGGCGTACGGTGGAAGAGGTCACGCCCGTTGAAGGCGGCTTGCAAGCCACCTCTTTTAGTTACCAATCCCAGCGGATGATGTAATGCTCGTACAGGCGCGGCTTGTTCTCTTGCCAGGTCAATTGCCACCTTCCATCCGGCAATTGCCGTACCGCATCTCTCTCAAGAACTTTGGTTCGGCGGATATTGTTCTCAACTAACCGTACACTCTGCGGTGGTCTGCTGTTTGGAAAGATCACGCTGATTTTCATATGTCCGGTTCGGCTGCTGACATCCGTCTCCCAGAAGCCATCCGACTTTAGAAAACCGTTCCTGATCTTCCATTGGATGTGAAACTCGTCCTGGTCTCCCCTATTCTTCACCTCCCGTAGCGAAAGCAGGATGTAGGTCTTGAAGCCTGCCTTGTAGCGGTCTACCAGTACACCTGGCCTGGATTTGTAATCCAGAAAATACTCTCCGTCTCCCCAGCCGTAATCTTGATAAGCAATGATGTTGTTTTGCAGGTAGCGCACCTTCTTGCGTTTCTTGAAGGTCGCTCGCTTGCCCCCCTTGTCGTGCAATTCCAGCGTAGATTTGTATTCCAACACCTCATACATGCCCTCATCGATTAGCCGCGCACAGGATCTTGCATCCCAGCTTCCAGGCTTCTGTTGCAATCTGAACCCAAGGCAAACCAAGCAAGATTGCCACTACACTGGCTAGCGAACTTGTTTGTTTATTGTTCTCGTTTTCACTCATGCTCTGGCCAGAGTACAGTGTAATCCTGCGGTCCCCTCAAGATTTTTCCATTTGGAAGGAATACTTGCTCGCCCATCTTGAAACCCAATTCATAGGCGAATGGGATCGTCAGGCGTTCATCCAAGCGTTCGAATTCGATCCGCGTTAGCAAGTTGGCAATTAAGAAAAAGCCAGTTGCATCACAGTCCGGCTCGGGCTCAAAGCTGCAAACCAGATCTAGCCTGGCGTCCTCATCGGCAAGCGCTTGAATGATCGCAATTTGTGAGATGTGTGGATCCCAGCTTGCTAATTGAGCCGCCAAGAGTTTCGATTTCTCGTTACTCTCCCCTATTTCCTGCATAGCACAAGCATAGCACTTCGTATCCATCTATATTAACCATACCTATTACAATGAAAACAGAGTACGGAATCATTTGTGCAGAAGCAGATGTAGCATTGCGCTCGTTTGGCCTGCATCTTCCCCTTGGCTTGGTTATCTAGCTTTATCTTGGATTATGCCGAAGTCGGCGCCCTTGACTTTGAAGAATTACAAGATATGTTAGAACAGGTTTGTTTAGACTTGGGCAATCAAATGGAGAGTGAAGAGCAATAAACCCAACTACTTTTTCCTTTGGTGCTTTTTACTAATAGCCTCATGAGAGGCAACGGGCCTAGCAGTTAAATCGACATTTTCATCCCCGGCCCCCCCAGTTCGCTTGGTGATTTCGTCGTCAACCTCGGCGCGCGTCTTGGCTAACTTACGACTCTGCCTTCGAAATCTGCTCTTCCTTTTCCTCTTGTGGCAATCCAAAATAAGGATCAGCATATTCCTTATTTTTGGGGTTAAGTGTGTCAACTATGTATTCACCTAACACGGGTCTGTCTAATTCTTCACTATGTTCGATTATTTTTAATCTGGCACGAAAGGGGTAAGAGTTTGCAAGATCATTGGCGGTTTGCATCATAACGTCGGAATAGAGACGTTGATGACCAGGCACCTGCTGGTCGACAACTCCCCGTTGGAAATATCCTTCCCACTGCTCAGAAGGAATACGTATTGGCTCCCATACTGGATCAGGCTTGGGTGGCGTGTTGTCGAATTGCGAGGATAACTCGATCCCGTCCTTGCCTGTAGTGCGAAAGCTTACAAAATTTCCGACATTCAGAGCCGATCCCTTATTCTCATCTGTTAATTGATCTCTAAATTGGTGGGCTACGACTAAGTCAACTGCATACTTGCGCGCTTCGGATTGCAAGGTAGAGAAACTCTCGGAGGGCAAAGTTTTGATACTCATCAACAATCACATGAAATGGCTTCTCTTGACGCTCTTTCAGTGACATACTTCTTCTAGTCATCGCCGCAATCAATATCATATTAATCAAAAACGAACCCAAAAGCGAAGAATTATTCTCACCAAGATCGCCCTTCGACAGGTTAACCAACAGTATCTTCTTCTCATCCATAATGGTGCGCATCTTTATTTTGCTTTCGGATTGGCCGATAATATTACGCATCTTATGATCCAACAGAAACGGCGTCAATTTATTGACGGTGGAACCAACCAACTCAAACTGCAACCTCGGGGCAGTTTCAGGAAATTCTTTCCAGAAGTTGATAAGCAATGGCTCTTTCAAGCCTTGCGTGTGCTTCTCACGATAAGACCCACTTGTGAGCAATAACAAGACCTCCAAGACAGTTGAGCCCGGGATTGACATTGCTGTCCAAAGCGTATGGCTGAGAACGTGTTGCAGGCGAGGCCCCCAACTGTCGGCAAATATTCTGGACAGTGCGCTGACAAAATGGTCAACCACTCGTCCCACTTGCTTCGAATCAGTCCGATCACACTCCAACAGATTGATTCCAAGTGGATAATCGTCTTCAGAAGGGTCAAAAAGGATTACATCTTCCAGACGATTGTCAGGGACACGTTGCACCAACCAATCAATCATGTCCCCATGAGGATCAAGCACACAGACCCCATGACCGGCTTTCATGTCCTGGTAAGCAATGCTCTGCAATAATGTGGTCTTACCAGTCCCTGTTGATCCAATCACATATATTCCCCTGGAACGGGCATCAGCATCGATAGAAATCAATTCAGATGTGCTAATATCCTTACCCAAAACGAGCATTGGAAAACTCCTCATCGCCGAGTTATCTTCCCTGATTCACCCAATCCAGCAGATTTTTTGTGTATCGCTTCAAGGATGATATTCACCCACTCATACGCTGACTTTGGAGTAAATGTGTAAAGAGTTAATTCGATTTGTGTCCCCAATGGGTTCAACATATAGGTTATGACAACCCCCTTGGCTCTATGGGGAGCCGTTTCCACGATTCCGGACGGTGTATTCACCGAGAATGAAACCCCAGTCAAGTCAACTACTTTTACTTCCTTTATAGATAGTATCGGAATCGATATTTTCGGACCATCGACCTCCGCAAATTGATATTGCGTCTTTTGTGAGCGCTAAAGCGACGGGTTGACCATTTTAATACCTGCGGCACCAGATATATACATAACAGCGCCGCAGGATTTCCAATCCGATGGAACTAAGAATGTACCATGGAATAGTCTCAAGGCCTTCTTGAGATGAGAATGGAACTAATTCTAGCGTTCATTCTCTGCGTGTTGGACTAGATGACCTGTTTAATGAACGATAATAATTGTCTCGGTGATTGCATAATTTTTCGGGCAATATCTTCAGCTTTTCGTTTCTGAACCTGTCGAAAAAAATAATCTTTGACTTCGCTGAATTTCTTCGTCCATGTATCCTAAGATCGAGACCATCGTGAAATGCAGATGCAGCATCGGTAAGATCAAGGCCAGGGATCATGCGATGCAATAAAGCAACGCCCCATAAAGACGCAACCCCTTTTTATGCATAACAGTTCGATCTGCAAATTGAAGATTTCCCCATGGAATAGAAAAGAGAGTTTTATCATCTACTACACGAACTATTGTCAGGTTGTTTGGATAGGCAATCAATTTGACCATCCATGGAGTTATTCCCCAGTTCTGAATGTCCATCCATATATTTAGCAATGTCGATAAGTGTGCCATCCATTTTTCCTCCTTCGTGAAAACATTACTAACGATCTTTATGAAAAGAATTACGCGAAATCCAAATCCAACCCTACTTATCGGATTTCGAAGGTGCCTCAAAAATATTGTAAGGCGGGTAAATGATATTGTCCATATTACTTATTTCTCATTTGTGTGAGTGTCGTGGTTAGCAATAATTCTTGTTCTATTAACCATAGAATGATTGCTTCGTCTGGCACCAGGTCTGTATGATTTACCAAAGCTTGAATCAACAACTCAGATAATGGAACATAGTTGAAACCCAATATTGATACATGATCCTCAATCCATTTTGGTTTGTAAAATGGAAGATCTTCAATCAGATAGCTACCAGGTTGGTTTGGATACTCACAAGCACCATAATCAGCCCTCAGAATTTCCAAATAGGTGTCCAGATCGAATGGGTGAAAAATCTGAATGTTTTCTCGAACTGACATCATCCTCACTTTAGCAGATCAACTTGGTTCTCATCAAGAATAAACTTTCTCGTATAATTGAAGAAAATGTCTAGCCATGATAAAGGGAGTGATAGTTACCAGCCCGGCCTGGATGACTTGATTCCCCTGAGCAAGGCTGCCGAAATTAGCGGGCTGTCTCACAGTCATCTACGATTATTAGTTCGAGAAGGTGAGATAGAAGGTAGAAAATTGGGGAGAGATTGGTTTACTACCTTACGGGCAGTCGAAGAATATGAAGCCCGCGACCGTAGGCCAGGACCCAAATCAAGTTCCTAAAATTCCTGACCAAAGTGATATGGGTTGACAATTACAATCTCTAGCGATTATAATTATATTGCTTTACTTCCACCTCTGCTTCCCGTTGTAGTCCCCTCCCCTTTTGCCTGCGTTTATCCCTTGCGGCCGCTTATTGATTGCGAAAGGAGAGTGCGTCATGGGTGGCGGATCTGGTTAGTACCCCATTTTTTTTCGGGGCATAATACCCCATTCGGGGCACAAAAAGCGTTGAGGCGACAGGTACCCGCGGACCTGTCGCCTCTTTTTGTTACCAATCCCACCGTGATGATGTAATGCTCATACAAGCGGGGTTTATCCTTCTCCCAAGTCACCTGCCATCTTCCATCCGGCAATTGTCTGTATCGAATCTCATTTCAAGAATTGTGGTTCGGCGAATATTGTTCTCAACCAACCGGACACTCTGCGGTGGTCTGCCCTTTGGAAAGATCACGTTGATCTTCATGTGCCCGGTTCGGCTACTGACATCGGTCTCCCAGAAGCCATCCGACTTGAGAAAACCGTTCTTGATCTTCCATTGGATGTGAAACTCGTCCACATCTCCCCTGTTCTTCACCTCCCGTAGCGAGAGCAGGATGTAGGTCTTGAAGCCCGCCTTGTAGCGGTCTACCAGTACACCTGGCCTGGATTTGTAATCCAGAAAATACTCTCCGTCTCCCCAGCCGTAATCTTGGTAAGCAATGATGTTGTTTTGCAGGTAGCGCACCTTCTTGCGTTTCTTGAAGGTCGCTCGCTTGCCGCTCTTGTCATGCAATTCAAGCGTAGATTCGTATTCCAACACTTCGTACATGCCCTCATCGATCAAACCGCGCAGGATCTTGCGCCCCAGCTTCCAGGCTTCCGTAGCAATCTGGACCCAGGGCAATCCGAGTAAGGCTGTCACCACATTGGTTAGGGAATTCTTATCATTGCACTCGGTTTCATTCTTCATGCTCTGGCCAGAGTACAGTGTAATCCTGCGGTCCCCTCAAGATTTTTCCATTTGGAAGGAATACTTGCTCGCCCATCTTGAAACCCAATTCATAGGCGAATGGGATCGTCAGGCGTTCATCCAAGCGTTCGAATTCGATCCGCGTTAGCAAGTTGGCAATTAAGAAAAAGCCAGTTGCATCGCAGTCCGGCTCGGGCTCAAAGCTGCAAACCAGATCAAGCCTGGCGTCCTCATCGGCAAGCGCTTGAATGATCGCAATCTGTGAGATGTGTTGATCCCACCTTGCTAATTGAGCCGCCAGGAGTTTCGATTTCTCGTTACTCTCCCCTATTTCCTGCATGGTTTTAGCATAGCATGTCTCATTTCTCTATACCAACCAAGCCAAGAAAACCGAGTTGGAACCCCTTTTTTCAGGTTTAGTCTTTTTTATGCTTCCTGAGATCTTCAGTCAGTAAATTTTTATCAGAATCGAGTTCCAGGATCTCGTATATCGGAGTCCACAAAAAGATATTATGTTGGGCCAGGATCTCCGGTGGGGCATACATTAGCACATCTGCAAAATCGATCCCCTCCTTTTCAGGTTCTTTCTCTTTAGCATAATTTTTGCCATCAGCAGATTGCAGCCAATCCTGTGCTGCGGATTCAATATTCCCCGGTATATCCTGGGTAGGTAAGCCGGTTCTGATACACCAACCCAACAGGTTTCCATAATAGGTTTTGAAGAGTAAGAAATAATTTCTGAGCGGCTCCATATTCTGGGACGTTCCCTTTTCCGGCGTCATCCTACGATCCCCCTCTGTGCATCTCCATCAGCTCCTTGAGTGTCCTGGGTTCAAAATGCAGGTCTCGTTCAATCGGCAACCCAAGCGGCCCTCTGGCTTCTTCCAATTCGGATAATGCAAAATACCCCAACTCCACTTCAAAGCCAGAGACCAGGCCAAAGAAGATGTCTTCCCCGTCAAACTCGCTGGCATACCAGGTCCAATTGCTGTCCGGCGTGAAATACTTTACGATGGCTAATGCGAGCAATCCTAATTCCTCATTGCTGTATAACGGTGGCAATTTCTCCCGGATTTCCTGTGTGAGCAGTTCGTGTCCCCTGGGGAACGGCATATCTAGTTCCAGCACAATATCAGCATAGCAAAGCCAGCATGAAAAAACCAGCCTCATCCTAAATCACAATTGAATGCAATGGAAATTGGCGAATATTGAAAATGAAATCAGCCAGTAATCATTGCCTGATAAACAACATTCACGAATTGTTCCGAACTGAGATGATGATCCTCTCGCCAACCCGTAACTGTTTCAGGAGTTGCCATCTGCCGGTGTAGGAACCACTGCCAATAACGGTGCGGGGCTGTCAGGTTCACAGCCGGGTAGCGACCAACTTCAAACAAGCCAAGGTCCGTCAATGTCAGGGAATGGGTAGCGCAATCCATGAAACCGCTGTATCCCACCGGCCGGGGATCAAAGCATAAGACAGTATGTTCGGTATTGTCGACCTCGATGAACTTGGTGGGTAGGATGACACCGTTGCGTAGGGCCTGCTCTGCCTGGGAAGTCCCTTGGAACGGTAAACTCATCCCCAAGGTTTGGAGCTTGTCCTCGTTCACATCGAAGTCCAGGTCTTTCAGCCCTACCTGAAATGCATATTTGTTCTCACGACTACGACTAAGGGATGCCTTGATCTCTCGCATCATTTCTTCCGGTGAGACTCCCCTCCATTCAACTCCAGACATAGTCGAATTATATTAATCCGCCACTGAGAATGTCAAATCCGGGCTCAAAACTTTCAATTTTCTGCAATCGGGGGTGGGTGGGTTTGCCTCCTTGGGAGTATTTTCAAAGCACACCAGGCTTAATGGGCGAAGTCAAGCAGGAACCCGCAGGGGCAAATCCTTGACGAGCTAAGCCCGTGTGCTACCCAAGGAGGCGGGGAAACAAATAGCACGAAGTACATCTTCCCGATTGCACTCAAAATTTTCCAGGGCCAATCACAACTGGGCAGGCGCAGACTCCCCCTGCTCCGAACCCGGTCGCCTTTGACGGGGCAAGTCATCAAAGGCAGCAGCATCCTTATGCCAGCAGGATCGTGCCTGACTGGCCCCGGATTTGCTTGCCTCAGATAGCGTATTATCTGAAGCACGATATACGGTGGAAAGTATGTTCGAACGTTCGCGCCAGATGGCGTAGGCGATCAGCCCGGTGGTTTCATCCCCGGCCATGTCGCTGAAGATACGGCGCAACGGATGGCGAATATTCAGGTGTTGAGCTTGTGACAGGCAGTGCTCGATGTCGTTGACCGGCAGCCTATTCAATCTTTTCATTCCCCTTCCCTTTCCTGGCTTTCTCGTATAACTCCAGCGACTCGCTGATGATCTTCCACTTGGGCAAAAGATGCCCGGTCTCAAGGCGATATTTGCTCTGGGCTTCTTGCATGATCGCCAATGATTTCTTTGTGATATCTAGCGACATGCGGATCCTGGGAACTACTGGTTTTATCGTTGGGCGGTCTAGCCTGGCAGGAGAAGGATTGGAGGCTGTTGGAGGCTGAAACAAGCTTTTCTTGCCGATTGGATCCGGCTCCCCTAAGCCCGTGGTCTGCTGGTCGCTCATAGGTTCAACTCCTCCAGCAGTTGCCCATAGGCTGAAGCACCCTTGCTGTTTGGCGCGATTTCAAAAACGCTGCGGGCGCGCCCAATCGCTTTTTGCAGGTCGTTGTTCTTGGGGATGACTGTCTTTAGCAATTTCCCCGGATAAAGGTGCTTGATGCGGGCTAATGTATCTTTGGTGATCGAGTAAGGGTCAGCCATAGTGAGCAAAATGCCCTTGACGGTTGGTTCTTGCCGCTTTCAAGAGTACCTCATCGCGCACCAACCTGACATTCTCGATCATCCTGGCGATCGCGTCCAATTCCAATTTACCTGGCGAAACCATCACGATCACCTCGCTCGCGGCTGCCAGCGCGTTGATTGCCAGCGGATCCAAGCCCTTGCCGGTGTCGATCAAGATCACATCGAAAGCATCAGCAGGCAACTCGTCCAGCAGGCTGCGCAGGCGCGTCGGGCGTTGTCCCAGCTTGAGGGCGGCATCCGCCAGGTCTGCATTCGAAGGGATGATGAAACAGATTGGGATAGCGTGCTACTTCCAGCGTGACCTGGTCGATACTGTAATGGCCGGTCAGTAAGGCATGCGTCGTAGGCGGCACGTAGCCGTTAGCGGCTTCCGGGGCGCGTTGGCCCAGCAAGGCGTAGGTCACGTCTGCCTGCGGATCCATGTCGATCACCAGCGTTTTCCGGCCCTTTCTGGCCAGGCCAACCGCCAGGTTTGCCACGGTGGTGGTCTTGCCTACTCCGCCTTTGTCGTTGGTCAATACGATCTTTCTCATCTTTCCCCCGTTTTATGCTTTTATGCCTTTGTGTGTTTATGGGTTTGTGTCATTGTTGGATGCTGCGATTGTGGGTTTACGTGATTGTGAGATTGCGCATTGGTGCAATTTCACAATCACGTTTTTATGGTTTTGTGAGTTTATGCTTTTGTTCATGTTTGTGTTTTTGTGAGTTTATGATTTCATGCTATAGTGAGTCTGTCAAGCTGCAAACTGAGCGCCCCGGTGAAGGAGCGCCCAGCGAAGAACCTGTTCAGTACTTTTTGATCTGGCTGAAAGGCTTTTCATCGAAATACAGGTCGCGCTCGATCCCGAGACCGAATCTGCCTTGGAAGTTTGTCAACTGGTCAAGAGAGAAATAACCCCATTCATCGTTCCAATCTCCGAAGATGGAGACGTACCCGAAGAAGATGCGTTCTTTGGGATCATATTCCGTGGCAAACCAGGTGCCTGCACCGGTAGGGTTGAAGAACCTGGCAATTACAAGTGGATTGCTGCCAGCCTGTCTGCCAACTTGAGCAAACCGTTTTTCAAGCGCTTTGGTAAGTAGTTTCATTTTTTTCACCCCCTTTCTCATTTCATGTTTTGTATCTTTTGGAGTGCGCATGCACCCCATACCAGCCACTAAAAACACCCACCCCGGGCGTCAAGGAGGAACTCTGAGCTTGTCGAAGAGGCAAATCCTTGATGCAAACGGGGTGGGTGTGAAATGAATTCTTGATCTAATCCAGGAAAACTAACGGGACCAATTCTCTGCGGTCGGTGCGCTGCCAGATAGGGGATTGAAGTACAGTGTCGGGATTGATTTTGTCGAAGGTGGTGAAGTAGAACAGGCCGTTCGTTTGGGCATGCTGCGCCTGGCGGAGCATATTCGCCAATCTGCGTTCCCCGGTCGTGACCACCAGCCAGCGTCCACTGCGGTGGCCGAAGCGTTCTTCGTAGGCTTTGCTCTTCAGATAGGCCAAGCCCGGCAGGATCTTCTCGCGATAGAAGCGCGGGTTGTCTTCCGTGCTGCGGTCGATCTCCAGCAGGTAGCGGATGCGGTTCTTGCCGGTGGTGAGCATGAAGAAACCATCCGGGCGAATATTCCTGTGGAGCGTTTTATCCTGATAATGTATAGCTGACTTTGTCCGGGTAGGCCCAGAACTCGCTCTCCGGGATCCAGTTCTCCAGGTCGATCTCGTTATCCTGGTGGCAGGCCTGGAGCATGTCAAGGCGAAAATCGATAACAGCCAGGTCGTGCTCCACCTGGAACCAGCGCGGCTCTTTGCGCCAATAGAATTCCTGCAAGGGAGTGCCGTTCAGGCTGGCGACAATTTCCGCCCCTTTCTTGTCCAGCCAGTAGATCATCTCCGGGAATCGCCTGCGCTGGTCTTTGTTGAGCCGGGCAAGGTAGCCATGCTGGTAGAGCAGTTTCAGGCGCTGCTCGGTCTGGCTCTTGCCGGTGAAGAACATGCGTTGGATTTGGGAAAAGCTCAACGTGCCGTCGTAGGCATGCACGGCTTCTAAAATACGTTTGTCGCGCTCTGTGAGCCGCATAGCGGGCGGTTTGGACACTCGCCCATATCTCGGTAGCCTTTTTCTCTTTTCTGCCATAGGGACAGTATAGAGAAGCAAAGAGAGATTGTCAGTAGGGGAGTTAGACGTGGGTTAGCATACAAATTAGCCCGATATATCGCACTTATTGGAAGAAATATGTTGTATACTAAAGATGAGTGAGCCTGGACGTTAATAATAGTAAGTACACACTACATCCAAGAAAGGTACACATGGGAAACATAGCTGTGGCAGTATTCACTCTGCCATTTCGAGCTTTAGATGGCTTGATGAACTTCATACTATTCCCGCCCAAGTCCCTCACACCTGAAGAGCGCTTGCTCAAGAAGGTGCGAGAGCAACATGGGCAAATCCGGAGCTTGCAGGATGAAGTCTCCTCCTTGCAATCATCCCTTCAGGAGCAGGATTCCAAAAAAAGGAATCTTTCGAGATCAGCTCGACAAAAAAGAAGCTGAAATCGACCGCTTATTGAAGAAAATCCAAGACCTGGAGAACAGACTCTACCAGGCCTGGAACCGCCACTAGCGCAAGCGGTAAATAAAGAGCGTTAGACTCTTTGGGTAGTGGGAGTTGTCGTCCAGGCTCCTCACAACCCATTTCAGTATAGCAAATCAATGCAAGTCTTACTTTGGGGACTGTAATAACATTTCCGCCAATTCGCGTACTGCACCCGTAAAATCCACCTCCTTCAACTTCATATAAAAATCAATCAAGCTGCCGCCGCCGCAACCTGCAAAACAATGCCAGTAGTTTCCAGCAGCGTTGACTGAAAAACTGGCGTTGTGGTCGTCGTGGAAGGGGCATAATCCGCGCCCATTCGGGGCAAGCTCAACGTATTGACTGACAAATTCCCGGACGCTGACACTGGCCTTGATCTGTGCGGACAAAGCTTCTCCATTCGCCTCTGTCTTGACCAGAACCGGCTCCCGTTTCGGTGCCTGGTTCCGGCTGACGATTTTCTCAATAGCAGCTTTGTCCACCACTATTGGATTGCCCAGGGCGCGGATCTGCCCCGGGTATGTGGTTGCGAGCGGCTCGCCATTGATTTTTATAAATCCATAGCGCTGGCCGTCCTTGCGATGCACCCCAAAAGGTAGTCGTATCAGGGAGCCTGGCCCGTCCCCAAGCTCGTCCTGCTTTGGGAAGAGTTCAATGCCCTCCAAGCCGCTTTCCCGGAGAAGGCTCTTCCCAAAGCATCTGGCGGTCTCCCCGGAGACCGGCTGACCAAAGAAGAACCACAGATGTCCACCACGGCGGCTGGCTTCCAGGTAGGAAGGGATGCCTTCCCGGGCCAGGCCGCCTCTCATACCCGCCAAACGAGCCAACTGGATGTCGTCATCGGCATCGATGACGGCAAACCGCGCCAGACTGTCTGGATCGAGCACATAGGTTCCCAGGGTGATCTCGCCTCGTAGATGGGCAATCAGGTGCTTTTCTTGAAGCGGTTTGCGGACGCAGCAATAGCGTCCATCATCCAGTTGGCGGGCGTACAAGTCTCTGCGCTGGATGAAAGTCCGCATCAGGATGTCCGCCAGGGCATGGATCTCAGGAGTATGTTCGAATTCGGTTCGCATTTCTCACCTCCACCCTAAAAATAGCAAATTGCCCTAAAAAAGTCTTGGTGTGAATTAGCCTTGAGTTTGCATAATGAGCTGGAATTTGATAAGCTCCAAACAGTATGGCCCTGTTCTACTTACTCTCAATTGTTCTATTGGTCATAGCCTGGGCCATGGCGAACCCCCAGGAAGCATTGGATTTTGTCGCTGATCTCCGGTGCCAGTTCCGTCGATACACCATTCAGCGAGCTGGAAATCAGGCAATCCAGGAACTGGCGGAACAATTGAGAGCCGAAGCCAAGCGGATTGGGTATTCCAACCGCATCGCAGACCAAGTTATCGAAGAGGAAAAGCAAGAGATCATTGATCGATTAGGAAGTAAATACGTTGGGGAAATGCTGGATGATTAACCAAAATAAGGGGTTGGAGGAAATTCCTCCAACCCCTTTGGAACTATTTGTTCCACGGTTTTGGTATGCGCTTCTCAATAGCGTTGACCAACCTCCGGACACGGTCTTCTAGACCCTGTAACGATTTCTCAATCGTTTTTTCCAACGCACCGAACGGAAATGGTTGGTACCTGCGGTGATCTGCAGGTCGCCCTTCCCACTCATCGATTATTCGATCTAGTCGGATGTGTATGGCTTTGCGCTGACGCTCGTCCTGCTGATAATCTCGATTGGATTGTTGATTATCGGTCATTTTCATCACCCCCTTTCCTTCAGGCTTCAAAATAATCTTGCCTGTGCAACAAGTGTTCCAGCCGGATACCTTGAAGGTGCAAGGAGGAACCCCGACGGTTTACAGTCGAGGGCAAATCCTTGCGCCGAGAAGGTGGCTGGTATCCTGATAGGGCAGGCAAGAATAATATTTGCCAGCCCAGATTTAGTGAAGATATCGGGAAAAGGCTTGAGACGGGAAATCAAAACGCTGCGCCGCAGGCGCTTCCACTTCCGGAGACCGCCGGAGAGGTCCAGGAGAAACCGGCGGTCGTCCCGTGTCGGCGTCGAGAACGCCGACTGCCAACGCGGTAGTGAGTGCAAGAGTTCTCACGCAGTGAGTTCTCTTGCCGAGCGTGGCGCTGAGATGTCACGAACGCAGTGAAGTGACGACGAAGGCACCCTGGCTCGACCGATAGGGAGTAGACAGGGCGCAGCGTTGGCAGTCGGGGTACGACCGCAACGCGGCGACACCCCGACACGGATGCCCCGACGATTGGGGGTCTGGCCAAACGGTCTGTTTTCACCGGCGTTTCTCGGGGAAAATCTGTCCGTTGGACATGGCCTCCATGAGGAGGGGCATAGCTCTCCTGGCTCAATTCAAGGACTCGATGTCCGCAGAATTGAGAAAAACCCCAGGCAAGTCAACCGGGGCTACGCCTGGGATCTTCGCATGGGGTTGCATCCTTGCTTTTACGGATGAGTACAAAGTTTGTTCATGTGTACGATCCATCGGAAATTAGATGGATATAGCGCAGTAAAGCCACTTTTCCCCATCAAAAACAACAATAAATCCAATACTGTATCTTAGTTCTCTGCTTATTAGTAACTGCATATTATTAGTGTGCCAAAATGGCATCTTTAGAAAGGAAATATTGGCACGTCTAGAAATGCCAAAATGGCACTTCAGCCTGGGATTATTTGTGTTTCTTCCAGAACAAGGCTTTGATGTGAACTGTGTATAGATTGGGGCGTCCTTGGCCTCTGCGTTTGATCGTGATCAAGCCAACCTCTTCTAATTCGGATATGTATCGAACCACACTGCGTAAGCCGCTGCCCATATCTTTTGCCAGGCGCTCCTGGCCGGGAAAGCACTCATCCATCTCACGGGCGTATTTTAGGAGCATGGCATAAGTAAGTTTTGCGCCGATGGAGATCTTGTCACTCTCGAGGATGAAGTTGGGAACGCCGGTCCAGCCACGTTGTGTGGCGATGTCTGCACCCTTCAAACGAAGATTGCGATCTTTGAATTGGTCGGTTTCCCC
>CAWHJM010000026.1:0-9966 GCA_963829615.1 uncultured Chloroflexia bacterium | reverse complement strand
TAGTATATCTAACACCATACTATGCAAATCCCCTCGAAAAAGCACCCTATCGATATTAAACCTGCTGTAATCGATAGGGGTAGGAATCAAAACGTGCGATGCCAACATAGTGCATCGCACGTTCGTTTAGTTCGTCAATTTTTACTTCACACTTATCAGAACGGCTCGCACCATCCGACGGAAGAGATAGTTGCCGTTAATAGGATTGTAGAGCTCGCATGAAAGCAGCGTCAGCCAGTCGAGATCCTCATGTTTGAAAACGGTCTTCACGTTATTGGAAGTGATAAATTTGCTCTCTCTCACTTCATACGTATATACCTGTCCCCAGGCGTGGATCTTGATCTGATCGCCATACCTGAGATCCCTCAAATGGACGAACGGACCGGGATTATTGTTGGCATCCCAGACATGGCCGGTGATTACAGTGTTCCCCCCCAGGTGGGGAAGGCAGAACCCGCCAGATAGCCCACATTGTTGTCCAGCCAGGAGACATCCCATCCATCTGCAGATTGAGGAACACCGACGATAGCCAGCTTTTCATTCAAAGCCGGGATCTCGAGCACCATGTCGGTTGAAACGTATGCCTTTTCAACAGGCTGGACTGGAATCGCGGTTATGCGTCCCTTAGGGAAACCGGTGGCTGGCAAATTCTTAGCAGGCTCAACTACTCCGCCACCGCTATCCGTGGTGGTAGTGAATGAGACTTCATTGCCATAGGAGGTGCCAGCCGCGTTGGTAGCATACGCGCGGACATAGTAAGTGGTGTTCGGCATCAAACCACTCATCGAACTTGCAAATGCACCGGTCGCGCTAGCTGCACCTTCATTGGTCGAACTATCAGCCGTAGTTGGGGTGCCAGTTGTATTCCACACTACACCATGAGAAGTGGGGTCAGGTACTCCCATAGCGGTAATAGTGCCGTTGCCAGTAGCTGTTGTGGTTCCTATCCCAGTAACCGCCTGCGTTGTAATTGTTGGAAGGGAGTTAGGTACAAACTCAAACGCACCTCGATCACAGGCCACACCTTGTGGGCGGGCGATACCCCGCTGATCTGTATTATTACTGCCTGTACAGGCGCTTGCAGCATCATACAGGTCAGTCATGGCAGTTGTTATTGCCAGTGTCTGTGTAGGACCGCCATTGCTAGCCAAGGTAAGCGTATCTGAAAATGCGGTCGATGGTGCGGTTCCACAGGCATTAACACCAGCCGCATTACTCTCGATTAAAGTATCTGTGGTGGTACCCCCGGCAACGGAACTGAAACAGTTAATTGTGGTATTGACCGGGTTAACCAGAAAACTATGGGAAATATTGAGCGTTCCTCCAGCCTGCTGAATATCTCCACCTTGATTCGCTTGAGCACGATTGGCAGAGAAAGAGACAAAGTCAGCAGTCAGTGTGCCAGCGCCTATATAAATTGCGCCTCCTTGACTGTTATTTGCAGCGGCACCCGCCAGTGTTGAAACCTGGTTTTCATAGAAGGTACTGTTACGAATGTTTACTGTTCCATTAGCCATACCAATAGCGCCACCGTCTCCGCCATTGGTTGTACATTGATTGTCATTGATTGTGCTTTCATAGATATTTAGCGTACTGCCAGCGTTGATGAGGATAGCACCACCGCATATCGCCGTACTGGTTGCCTGGTTGTTAGTCAGGGTAACACGATCCAACGTCACTGTTGCATTACTACCAATATTAATCGCTCCCCCGGTTGTTTCCCTTCCGCCCTGAAGCGTGACCCCGATCAATGTTAGGTTAGCGTTAGCGGCAACATCTATAACACGACTACCGAGAGTTCCTACTACGGCGTTAATGATAGCCGGACTGGCATTAGGATCGCTGCTTTGGATCGTCAGGATACCAGATACATCCAGATCTCCTAGAGGGCCAGCACCCGCCAATGTGAGATCATAGGTTGTACCATTGTTGAGAATAATGGTATCTGTTCCCATAGTTGCATTCGCCGCAACAATCGCCTCGCGCAGAGAACAGTCTGTATCGCACGTACCATCGTTTGTGTCAACAGATTTGGTCACCGTGAAAGTAGCTGCATAGACTGGTGTGGCCGGTATCATTGCCAGCACCAGTAAAACGATGACCAATGCGCTTAGGGAATTTTGAACGAATTTAAATTGCTTGAAATATTGCATGACTCCTCCTAAACTAATACAATTTTGGGTAAGCCTTTGAATAGAAATAAACTACAATGCTACTCGCGAGCCTAAATCGCAGTAGGCTTAGTAAAATTGTTAAAAAACTACTCTTATTTTATATCTAAGGCAGAAAAAGGATTTGTTACAAACAAATATCATCACCTTCGGCAAATCTCATCCTGTACTATCTCACCTAAACCACCAGCTCACTTAGTTACGAGAACCCAATACTCTTTTGTAAGACAAACTCAAATCTCTTGGTGTTAAGGTCGGCATAGGTGGAATTCCTTCACTGGAGCAAAAAGCGGGTCTGCCCATTCAGGATATGTTGGGCGGTCATTTCGTCTCCACGCTTCTTTTGCAGAAACGATCATTTTTCTCCAGAAATAGGCGGTTTAGTATATCTAACACCATTTTAGGTAAAAATGTGCGAAATGAATCTCACGATACCAATGAAAACCTTCAGGGTAGATGGCGCATGTTCTTTCCACTAAGGGGCTCTTGGTTTAGCACAAATGTGCAGTTTATAAATACTTGCGTTACAATGGGGGAAATGGATCCCCAAAAGCCATCCCTGGCCGATAAGCTCAAATCGCTGGGCGTTAAAGTTGGCACGGTTGATATTCCCACCCCAAAGAAAAAGACCGGGGCACCCATCCAGGATGTGCTGGACGGCCATTTCGTCTCGACCCGGCGTGGCGAGACCTTTATCTATGAAGAGACCTACGAGGCAGACTATCGTCACGGCTGGGCGCCGCTCGAAACAGATGCGCCCCTCAACTTGATGGCCGCCTGGGCAAAGGATCCGCGCCTGCTGGACATGCCGCTGGAGGCCTTCGCCTTCGTAGACACGGAAACATCTGGGCTTTCGGGCGGCACCGGGACGTATGCCTTCCTGGTCGGTGCGGGACGCTTTGAAGGCAACGCATCAGGCCGGACCCTTCGACACGCTCAGGGCAGGACCTTTCACCTGCTCCAGTTCTTCATGCGTGATCCCGGCGAGGAGCCGGCTATGCTCGAGGCCCTGGCCGACTTCCTGGCTCCCTGCTCGGCGCTGGTCACCTACAACGGCAAGGCTTTCGACGCACCGCTGCTCAAGACGCGCTATACCCTGCACGATATCCCTGTCCCGTTCGAAGATTATTCCCACGTTGACTTGCTGCATTTAGCGCGCCGCCTATGGCGTGACCGTCTGCCCTCGCGCACGTTGAAATACATCGAAGAGAATGTGCTGGAAGCGCCGCGCACCAGCGAGGAAGTACCCGGTTACGAAATCCCCTGGCTGTATTTCGACTACCTGCGCACGGGCGATGCCAGCGAAATGAAGGGCGTGTTTTACCACAACGCCATGGACATCGTGGCACTGGCCGCGCTATTCAACCACACCGCCGCCATGCTGCATGACCCATTCGACGAACATATCCAGCACGGACTGGACGTGATCGCGCTGGCGAAGCTGCACGAAGACCTCGACCGCTGGGAAACGGCGGCCCGTCTCTACGAGCGCGGGCTGGAAATGGATTTAGGAGAAGAAAATTTCTGGAAGGCGGTGCACAGGCTTTCGGTCCTACAAAAGAGACGCGGGGATTTGGATGAAGCTGTCCGTTGGTGGGAACAGGCTGCCGCACAGGGGCACGTCTATGCGTATGTCGAGTTAGCCAAACATTATGAACATCGCCGCCGCGATTACCTTGAAGCGCAAAAGTGGGCACAGTCCGCGCTGGAACGAGTCAACACAGGTGACCTGCCCGCCTATATCCGTGAACACTGGCAGGCTGAGTTGGAACATCGCATCCACCGGCTGGATGGAAAGTTAAAGAGCAAGCCAGCAAAGCGCAAAAAACACGTATAATTCGACCAATCTTATGCGATTATTTTAAGGAGGAGCGATGGAGATAAACGTTTCGCAAGAGAAAGGCAAAGTCCCGGTAAGTGTGGTGAGTATCAAAGGGGATTTGGATGCTTCGAGTTATCTTGAATTGGTCAATACAGCGCAAAAACTCTACGATGCAGGGGTACGTTATTTGGTACTAGACCTGGCTGGTTTGGCTTTCATCAGCAGTGCCGGGTTGGCTTCCCTGCATATCGTCACGAAGATGTTCCGTGGCGAAAAAACCGATCCAGAAGATGGTTGGGGGACATACAAGGAAATCGACCGGGAGCGCGAAAGTGGTCTCCAGAAAAATGTCAAGCTGCTCAACCCATCGCCTGAGGTAGATAAAGTCTTGGATACGGTCGGGTTCAAGCAGTTCTTCGAAGTCTACACTGACCTGAACGAGGCCGTGCAATCCTTTTAGTACGAGAACCGCTGTAACGCGACATTATGTCGTCATATGACAGTCTCAGCCACGCAACTATTTTGTTTTCCGAGCATCTAAAGAACAATTCACCAATAAGAGGATTGTTATGCCAAAACGCAAAACTTCACGCCGTTCAACGCGACGTTCGCAACCCACATTGAGTACAACTCTGCGCCGCCCAATTGTGCAGGTCGGTATCCTGATCGTTGTAGGGCTGCTCATCTTTTTAATTGCATCCTTGGGAGGTGAGCAGGCCAGCAACGCAGGGAATCTGCCGGCTCTTGTCAGCGTCGACGAGGCTCACCAGATGTACCAGGATGGAACCTTCGTGCTGGATGTACGCACCCCCGAGGAATGGAATGACTTCCACGCGCCGAACACCACTTTAATCCCGCTTGATGAACTCGCCGCGCGCGTGAACGAACTGCCCAAGGACCAGCCAATTTTGGTCGTCTGCCGCTCTGGCAATCGCAGTAAGACTGGGCGTGACATTCTGGTGCAAGCCGGATTCAATGCCACCAGCATGGAAGGCGGCCTGAACGCCTGGAGAGACAGCGGATATCCCACTGTCAGTGGGCCGTAAAACTTTTGTAAATGCCCAACGCAAAGCAGCACAAGATCCGGATTTGTGCTGCTTTTTTCTTGACAGGTAAGATATGTGTCGTATAATTGAAAATGATTTTCAATAAGATATGACTGCACAATCCTGGCTCACCCAACTCAAAGAGAACGGCTACCGCCTGACCAATGCCCGCAAGGCAGTCATCGAGACGGTAGCAGGTACCACATCCGCACTCAACCCGCTGGACGTGTACGAACAGGCCAAAGCCAGCTGTCCCGGTCTGGGACTGGTAACGGTCTATCGCACGCTGGAAAAGCTGGAAGAACTGGGCCTGATCCAGCGCGTGCACCAGCCCAACGGCTGCAACGCTTACCTGCCGCACGCGGACGGGCACCAACACCTGATCATCTGTCAGCAATGCGGCAAGGCCGAATACTTCGAAGGCGATGACCTGGAGGTTTTTTTCGAGCGGGTGGCTGGGGAGCACGGCTTCACGGTCAACGAACACTGGTTGCAATTGTTCGGCGTCTGTTCGGATTGTGAAACGCCGGTAAACGGGTAGCAGATAACACCGGAGTTTGAAGCGTCTGGATTCCGGTTTTCTTGTGTCTGATTTTTATTGAAAACGATTTTCATTTTCAAAACAGGAGAAACTATGCTTATTCGTAAATTCATTCCCCTTTTCATATTGCTCTCCTTGCTGGCTGGCTGCGGTAGCGCCCCGGCTACATCCAATTCCGGTCTGCGCGTGGTGGCTTCGACCACCATCCTGGGCGATGTAGTTGCCCAAGTGGGCGGCAATTTGATCAACCTGAGTGTGCTGTTCCCCATCGGCGCAGACCCGCATACTTTCGATCCGCGCCCGCAGGATGTCGCCGCCATCAGCGATGCACAGGTGGTTTTCATCAACGGACTGGGGCTGGAAGAGTCGCTCCAACCCGCGCTGGATGCCAATGCCAAGGGTATGGTGGTGGCGGTTTCCGATGGAATCGATGTGCGCAAGCTGGACAGCGCCGCTGCAGCGGTCGAACACGGCGGCAATGACCCGCACACCTGGACCGACCCGAACAACGTCATCGTCTGGACGCAGAACATCGCCGCCGCGCTCGCCAAAGCAGACCCCGCCAATGCGTCCGCCTACCAGGCTAATGCAGATACCTACATCGCTTCGCTGCGGGACCTGGATGCCTGGATCCGCACCGAGGTAGCCGAGATTCCGCCCGAGCGCCGCAAACTGGTAACCGATCACTATGCCTTTGGCTACTTCGCCGATGAGTATGGCTTCGAGCAGGTTGGCGCGCTGGTGGGATCGTTCAGCACCAACGCCTCACCCTCGGCCCAAGAAATCGCTGCGTTGGAAGATACCATCCGCGCACAGAACGTCCCGGCGGTGTTCGTTGGAGCGACGCTCAACGCCACGATGGCTGAGCAGGTGGCGCAGGATACCGGCACAAAGATTGTGTCCGTATACACCGGTTCGCTGACCGCGCCCGGCGGGGACGCAGACAGCTACCTGGCCTTCATGCGCTATAATGTCAACGCAATTGTTAGTGCGTTAAAAGTAATCAACCCTCACCCCTGCCCCTCTCCCTTGCAAGGGAGAGGGGTAAAGAGAATATGTATCCTCACACCCATCACATCGATAACCAACCCATCCTCGACGTACACAAGTTGAATGTACGCTATAACGGGCGTTTTGCGCTGGAGGACATCTCATTCCATTTGCACATTGGGGAACGCGTGGCAGTGGTCGGCCCGAATGGAGCCGGGAAGAGCACGCTTTTCAAGGTCGTGGCCGGTGTGCTGCAACCTGCCAGCGGCGAGGTGAACATTTATGGCTCGATGCCGCGTGGGCACGTCTGCATCGCCTACATCCCACAGCGCAGCCAGGTGGATTGGAGCTTTCCCGTCAGCGTAGCGGACGTGGTCATGATGGGACGTATCGCCAAGCTGGGCCTGCTCGGCTGGCCGAAGAAGCATGACTGGGATTTGGTCCACAACGCACTGGAGACCGTCAACTTGAGCGACCTGTCCAAGCGCCAGATCAGCCAGCTTTCCGGCGGACAGCAGCAGCGCATGTTTATCGCACGCGCACTGGCGCAGGAAGCCGAACTGATGCTGATGGACGAGCCGCTCACAGGCCTGGATGCGCCCTCACAGGAAAACATCCTGTCCTTGCTGGATGGGTTACAAAGTCAGAATGTAACGGTCATGGTCTCCACGCACGACTTGGAGCAAGCCGCCCAACATTTCGACCGCATCATGCTGCTCAACCATCGACTGATTGGCTTGGGATCGGCTGAGGATGTTTTGAAAACCGAAAAGTTGATCCAGGCTTATGGTGGCCGGATACGCTCTGTGGATGGAGACAACGTGCTAGCTGTGGATGATTGTTGCGATGAAGGGGAAGATGGAAAATTTACGATTGCCCATTAACGATTGACGATTGGTTGTGATACGCATACGTGAATGTTACCCAGGTTGGAGCAAAAGTGAACGAGAAAATTTTCAAAGAACGAACAAAGCGTCTGGCAATTTCTATCATCCGATTGGTTGAGGAAATGCCAAAATCCGTTTCAGCAACCGCCATTGCCAGGCAAATCGTACGGTCAGGCACATCAATCGGAGCAAATTACAGGGCTGCTTGTCGCGCTAAGTCCACAGCGGATATGATCAACAAGCTCAAAATCGTTGCAAAAGAAACCGACGAAATCATTGCGATGACCGTTGCGTCTATCAAAACATTACGCGCACGTAAATCAATCATCAATCCAAAATCGTAAATCGAAAATCGTAAATCGTAAATCGAAAATCAAATGTCTTTTCTCCTCGAACCTCTCTCCTACCCTTTCATGCTGCGCGGATTGGCTGCTGCGGTATTGGTCGGCATCGTTTGCGCGGTAGTGGGCACCTATGTTGTGCTGCGCGGTATGGCCTTCTTTGGCGACGCGCTGGCGCATACCATCCTGCCCGGCGTGGCGCTTGGTTACCTGGTCAGCGGCGGGGCGCGCGACACGCTCTTCTGGTGGGCGCTTGGGACCGCCATCATTGCTGCGCTCGGCATCGGCGCGATCAGCAAAAATTCGCAGGTCAAGGAAGACACCGCTATCGGCGTCATCTTTGCCGGCATGTTCGCGCTGGGGATTGCACTGATCTCCACCGTCCGCAGCTATGCTGTGGACTTGAGCCACTTCCTGTTTGGGGATGTGCTGGGCGTCTCGACCGGAAGCCTGTGGCTGATCCTGATCTTCGGCGGGCTCGTACTCCTGACCATTGCCGCCTTCTACAAGGAATTCCTGACCCTGTCCTTCGACCCCATCCTGGCCGTGACCTTGCGCCTGCCGGTCGGCCTGCTCAACAACCTGCTGCTGACGCTCATCGCCGTGACGATCGCCGTCTCGCTGCAAACCGTCGGTGTGGCGCTGATGGTCGCCATGCTGGTTACTCCCGCGGCAACAGCTTCCTTGCTAACCCACCGTCTGCCGGTCATGATGGCGCTGGCCGCGCTGTTTGCTTCTCTCTCCGGCCTGGTAGGACTGTATCTCTCGTACTACCTGAGTATCGCTTCTGGTGCGGCGATTGTGCTAACTGCAACGGCATTTTTTCTAGTAGTGTTCATCATCAGACGATTGCGCAATTGATTTATTATCAATAATTATCGGAAATAACCGCCAAGTCGCGGAGAACGCCAAGGGTTTATTAAATCGCCAAGCACGTCCCGGTGTTCTTCGGGAAAGACCGCAAAGTTTTTCTCTTAGCACGAACTTTGCGGTTCAAAAAATATTTATCCACAACAACACAATGTTCTCAATTGCGGGTTAAAAATACTGCGATGCAAAAATCAATTCACCTGCTTTCTTTCCTCTTTCTTCTTTCCATTCTTTTCGCCTGCAGCTCCCCTGCACCTATCCCCACCCCGACTCAGGCAGCAATAATCCCCCCCACCCTCGTTCCTCCAACCGAAACTGCCATTCTCCCGACTGATACGCCCACGGCCACACCTGTCCCTGCGCCGGAGCGGGCCAAATACACGATCAACGCTACGCTCGACTACGCGGACAAAACCGTCAGCGTGGACCAAACCATCCTCTATCCCAACCATAGCGGCGAGACACTTAACGATCTCGTGCTGGCGGTCGAGCCGGACATGTGGCCCGGCAGTTTCAACATGACCGTCCTGAGCGTGGACGGCGCGCCTATCAGCACTTACGACTTGAACGGCCAAAAACTGGACTTTTCCCTGCCCGCGCCGCTCGCGCCGGAAACAACTATCACGGTCGCGATCCAATACACGCTCATCCTGCCCTTTGCCGAACAACTGGACCCCAGCGTCGAGCGTCCGCGCATTTATGGATACACTGCCCGGCAGGTCAACCTGGCGAACTGGTATCCGTTCATCGTCCCGTATGAAGCGGGAACAGGCTGGGTGTTGCATGATCCCTGGTATTACGGTGAGCACCTGGTCTACGAGGCCGCCAATTACGAAGTCAATTTGAAGACCGATCCGTCTGTGGTAGTGGCGGCCAGCGGATTTGCGGAACAAAATGGCGATTCCACGCGTTATACACTTACGGCCGGACGAACTTTCGCTATCTCCGCCAGCCCCGAATTCAAAAGCGTCAGCACGCAGGTCGGTGATGTGACCATTACCAGCTATTATTTCCCTTTCTATGAGAACCCCGGCAAAACCGTGTTGGATGTCAGCGCGCAAGCCGTGGAGCTTTACAGCCAGCGCTTCGGGCCTTATCCGCACAAAACGCTGGCGGCTGTGATGGGCGATTTCAACGATGGCATGGAATACTCGGCCTTTTACTTCCTGCCGCGTGATTTCTACAACCTGTATGACGGCAAGCCCATGAACTACCTTGTTTTTGTGGCCGCGCACGAGACTTCCCACCAATGGTGGTTCGAGCGCGTGGCCAACGATCAGGCCGAGAGCCCCTGGCTG
>CAWHJM010000025.1:0-57311 GCA_963829615.1 uncultured Chloroflexia bacterium | reverse complement strand
CGGCCAACCTGGTAACTGGACTTGGAATGTCTCAGGCAACGGAATCGTTGAAGTCGTCCTGGAGTTCGGCCGCGGCTTCGATCCCAACATCGGCTTCGATACCCTTTCGTTTACTACCGAATGCTCCGGTATGCCTGTCCGTCCCTTGCAATGGCGGACTTTTCGCAGGTTGCGTTGGCGGCTCAGTGGAGGGTTTGGGAGCAGTTGCTCCCAACTTGAAGATTGATGCCGTCGGTACAGCTGTCAAGATCCTCCCAGCCACAGAGCCTTTGGCCTATAGAGCACCGAATGGTGCCGCGGCGGTTTCCAATGATGGTCTCGCTGCTGGTGGAGGTTTTAGCGATATCACTACTGCAACTGCTCATCAAGCTCATCTGTATACTTTTACCTTCCCCGGAATCTCGGTCAGCAATTTCTCGCTGCACATGCTGGACTATGGAGATTTGAACACATCCCGCGATACTTTCCACGATGTCATCATGACTGCCTATGATGCCAATGGCGTCATTGTTGACCAACATGAACTTAGTTTCACTTCGCCTGGTGTCATTTTCCCAACCAGTTCCGACCTGTACGGAGATCTGAATCTCACAGGCGATGCCATAACCGCTTTACCCGGCCAACCCGGCAACTGGACTTGGAATGTCTCAGGCACCGGAATCGTAGAAGTCGTCCTGGAGTTCGGCCGCGGCTTCGACCCCAACATCGGCTTCGATACCCTTTCGTATAATTGCTCCCAGTGAACTTTCCAAAATTACCAAAGTTCATTGCCAATGAGGTCAAGGGGTTTTCATCCAAAATAAGAATAGATTATCAATGTTACTCTCCCACAAACTATCGTGGGAGAGTAACATTTTTATAGTCATGAGCCAAAACCCACTCAACCTCGCCGTCCGCTTTCTGCTGGAAATCCTCGCCCTGGTTACCTTCGGCGCCTGGGCCAAAGCCCAATTTCCCGGTACATTGGGATTTATCCTGATGATCCTGATCCCACTACTGGCAGCAACCGTCTGGGGCACCTTCAATGTCAAAGGCGATCCCAGCCGTTCGGGGAAAGCGCCTGTGCCCGTGCCGGGATTTATCCGGCTGCTGATCGAACTCGCTTTCTTCGGTTTCGCCACCTGGGCTTTGTTCGCGCTCAACCCGACCTATGGCTGGATACTCGCGCTCATCGTGTTGGGTCATTACATCCTTTCATATGACCGTATTATCTGGTTGCTTAAAACGATAGAAAATCAAATTTTTCCAGATAAGAAGCCTGGCTGTTGGAAAGCCAGGCTTCATTCTTAATAAAATGAAGGCTGCTTATTGAAGTGCTGTCACATTTTATGTATACTTAACTTAACGAAAATGCAAGGAGGTGCCAGGGATTAAATTCTAATTAAGTATCTCGAGGGACACTATTCGTATTCGAAACAACATGTTTTCGGAGGAAAACAATGTCTAAACACGTTAGAAACAAAAATTGAGCAATTGTCAGCTTGTTGCTTGTGCTGGCACTCATCCTGCCTACAACTGCACTGGCCAAAGCGCCGGCTACTGTCAATTTAACCATCTTGCACACCAACGACTTCCATGGACATCTGGAGGCCAGATTCAAGTGGGCGCGGCGGCTCAGCCAATATCGCTGGTGCAATCAACAGGATCAAAGCCGAGGTCGGGGCTGAAAATGTAGCCTTGCTGGACGCAGGCGACGTATATTTTGCAGCACCTGCCATCTCTCAATTGCTGATGGGTGAAAGTACCATCGATGTCTATAATTTGATGGGTTACGACCTGGCGGTCTTTGGTAACCATGAATTCGACAAGGGGCAAAATGAGCTCCAGCAGCGTATCGCGCAGTCGAACTTCCCTTGGTTGGGAGCGAACGTTGTTCTGGAAGGGACGGACTGGGATCTGCCATCCTGGGCACGCCCCTACGAAATCCTGGAGCTCGGTTCAGGAAAGAACAAGGTCAAGCTGGGGGTACTTGGTCTGGCGGGCGAGGAAACCCCGGAAGTTACATTGCTCGGCACAACTGATGGACTGGTCTTCAAGGATTTGACCGAAACCATTTTGCATTACTATGATGAGGTTTTATCCCAAGCTGATGCCATGGTGGTAGTCATCCACATGGGAACTGAAGACAGTGGACCATATAAAGGCCTGCTAACAGTCGCCCAGGAACTGATTGATGCTGGCAAACCGGTTGACCTGATGATCGGCGGGCACCAACACCAGGCGCTGTTTGACCCGATTTACGTGGGCAACACAGCCATCGTGTCGGCTGGGTACTATGGACGCTGGCTCGGACACATTGATGTTTCGGTCGATAAAGCTGCCAAGAAGCTTTTACTTGACAACTACGAGCTGATCACCATCACCAACCCAACCATAACGATCCAGAGCGTGATGGAGGCTATAAATCTCTATTATGCGGATGGATCGATCAGCAGTGCTGGTGTCTACAATAGCCTGCTTCAGAAGTTGAATGCAGCGCAGGCTGCTTGGGATAAAGGCCAGGCGCATGTTGTTGCCAACGTTCTGAACGCTTTCATGAACGAGGTCCAGGCGCAGACCGGAAAGCACATTAAGATGGACGCAGCCAGCATGCTCATTGCCAATGCTCAGGTAGTCATCGATACGATGCCAGACTTTGAAGTGGCAGCCCGGGTGGCCTATTGGGCAGAGATTGTCGCGCCTATCGTCAACGAACCGGTGGGCTTTACCAATATCAGCATGGCGCGTGATTACAACAACGAATCGCTGATCGGTGATATCGTTACTGACTCTATGCTGTGGAAATCGGATCTATATGACGATGGCGAGCTGAACGGCTCGGTGGACATCGCCTTCACCAATCCCGGTGGGCTGCGCGCCGACATGCTCATCCCGGATGGCGCGGCATTGCCATACACCGTTACCTGGGGGGCACCTTTGATGTGCTGCCGTTCGGCAACACACTGTATATGATGGATCTGACCGGACCCAAATCCAGACTTTGCTGGATCAATCCGCCAATCTCTATAAGGGCATCCTGCAGACCTCGGGCGCCAGCTGGTATTGGTACAACGATTGCGGTTGCGTCACTCCCACGGCTTGGGGCGCATATGGCATCACTGTAGATGGCCAGCCACTTGGGCGCGATCAGGTATACCGGGTGGTAACCAACGACTTCCTGGCCGGCGGCCAGGACGGCTGGACCACTTTTGCCGATGGCACCAACCGCTGGAACACCTACTACGATATGCAGGACAGGCTTTCGTTGAATATATCAAGATGCTGGAAGTGATCGATGCCGAAGACGTTCCCATGGAGCGCATCATCCGGCTGGACGATGTGATTACCATGCTGCACACCAACGATACTCACGGCACCTGGCCCGAAACCGACTACTACGGCACGTCTGAAGGTTTTGCCTTCCTGGCTTCGCAGATAAAGGCTGAGCGGGCACATAACCCCAACGTCCTGCTGTTGGATGCTGGCGACACCTTCCAGGGCAACGCCTTTGCCCAGTACTTCCGCAACGCTACACCCAACCCCATTGCAGGCGGGTTGAACCTACTGGGGTACGACGCCTTCACGATTGGCAATCACGAGTTCAACTTTGGTCCGGCCACATTTGCCAGCATGCTCGGGCAGTTGGATATGCCCATTTTGGGAACGATCAACCTTGACGATGATGGCAGCTACGGGTTCATTAACGAAAACGTTCAGGATTACATCAATCTGGATGTCAACGGGAAAAAGGTGACCATTTTCGGGCTGACCAACCCGCGCGTCTACCGCTATGAGCTGCCCACCAATATCCCCGGGCTGACTTTCTACTCGCTCGAGGAGGTGGGCTATGATGTGTACTCGGAGATCAAGGATGCTGAAAATCCGGACCTGTTCGTCGGCTTGACGCACATGGGTTACTCACCCTACGGGGACGAGATCGACAGCGACCTGGTCCTGGCGCAGAACGTAGCCGGCATCGACGTGCTCATCGGTGGGCACAGCCACACCTTCCTGGATCCGGCAGTGATGGTTACCTCGGACATCAATCCAAATGGAACGTTAATCGCTCAGTCGGGCAGGTATGCGACCAACCTGGGCAAGGTCAACGTGGGCTTTGTCGGGGGTGAAGTCGTTATGCGAGAGGGATACCTGATACCGGCAAACGATATGGCCGTGGATAGCGAAATGGAAGCCTACCTGCAGCCATTCATGGACGAGTTGGATGCTTATACCAGCACAGAGATCGGTGAGACCACCGCTCCAATCGATGCCCTGCAAGCCTATACCCAGGAGACCAGCGGCGCCAACGTACAAGCCGACGCGGCGGTCTTTGAGCTGACCACAAATGGAATTCCGGTCGATTTTCACCTATCCGGTGCGATGAGCAACAAGAAAGTGGCAGATGGAGCAACGCCCGTAAGCCTGGTGACACTGACTGTCGGTGACATGTACACCCTGATGCCTTACGAGAACTCGCTGCTGGTCTTGAGTATGAATGGTCCACAGATCAAGGAAGTACTGGAGCGCGGCTACCGGAACTACTGGTGGTACAACCAGGGCTCCCCCTACGGCGGCTACTCACACTACACGACCTGTATGTTGACTACCGATACCGGCAACGTGATCACCTACACAGGGGATCTCGCTACCGAACCGGATGGGGCCAACGTTGTCTCACTAACCCTTGATGGCGTTCCGGTCGATTTCAGCGACGCTGGCATTTACTATAACGTGTCCACGGTGAACTACCTGGCCGCCGGGTCGTGTAACTTCAACAACGCCGGTGAGACCATTTGGCCGCTGAATCAGATCGTGGCCGATACACAATTCTATGTGCGTGACTCGGTCATCGACTACATCACTGCTATGGGTACTATCTCTCCAGTCATCGAAGGAAGGCTTGTCTTCCCAACGCCATAAAAGTTCAACTGGCTGCAAGGATCTTCAACCTTGTTGCTAGGGTAAATAGGGCTCGGTTGGGTTAAACCTGACCGAGCCATTTAATTCAGCACACTGAATTTCTGCTCCAAACCAACGATTTAACAGGAAAGAAATCTAATTCTGCGTCTATGGTTTTCTCCAGCGGTGAAGAAAACCGGTTCAGTGGAGAGATGAAGGCAAGGAAAAGGGAGAGAAGAGCAAGAACAGGCGCGCAACGAGTTCCCACAAATGGGTGGCGATGGCCTCATCAGGATGTCAACAGGAAAAAATGGGAAGGAACCAAGGTAGGATAAAATAAGAAGCACGGCATGTCAGATTTACAAAGATGTTCTGTCTGGCAGAGGCCAAACCGACAGGCAGGGCACTCGAAGTGGGCTGGCATGCCGCTTGTTTCAGGAGGAGTCTAAAGCGGATCTGGTAGCGGCCACTGTACAGGGTAAAGAAAGCCATTGGGCACAGTCGCAAATTGCGCCAGGCTTCTAGCAGACGGGAAGCGATATTTCTGAGCGAACCGACGCCTTGCGGAAAAGCTTGCCGAAACAGGCTGCCTTTTTCTATCAACTGGAAGAGCAAGTAAGCGATCTGGAGCAAGAAATAGAAGACCTTGCGAGCGGTGTCGTTCTGGCTGTAGGGGTGTTCCAGATGGAAGCCTTCGTTTTCCACTTTCCAACGTAAACGTCCACCCTGGTTAGCCAGCGTATCGACATTGCGGGCAGTCGGGATAAAGTTGGTCAACCATTTGAAGGTTGTGGAATTGATATTTCCCTGGCGAGATAGGTTGCTCTCTTTGCAGACCAGCATATTCAAAGCGTGGTGCCGATCCTGGCTATCGCGATAATCGATCTGCTTGACCCAATGGTAGTCTTGCGTGATCTCTTGTTGCTGACCCAGGCGGATCTGTTTATGGTTTTCGGGTGTCTGGGAGAGGACCAACTCATACGTGCGGTGAACCTGGGGGAGGTCATCTTCTTGGAGTACGATCAGGTAGCGCCAGTCGTAGTCGTGGCAGAGTTGGAAGGTTGGACCGCCCGCAAAGAGCCCATCCAACAACAGGCAGATCGGCAGGTGGGGAAAGCGAGCCTTCAGACGTCTGCCCAAACGATAGAATGCCTTCAACTCGCAATCTTGCTTATCGGCGTGTGGATCCGTATTCTCGATGAATTCGGTCATCAGCGAGAATGCAAAGCCATTGGCCGTGACCAGTTTGGCTTCCAACACTGGATGATAGTAAAGGCTCTCCCCGTTGTGGAGTTTCCTGGTCAGACAAGATGCACAATGGCGCTCTCGGAAAGTCAACACCCCCGTGCCATCCACGGCAACCAGAAAGTTATCAAACAGTCGCCAGCGATACAGGACTTTCTTACGGATCAGGATTTCCACCATCCGGCAAACGACTTCTTGCACCTGCCCTGGCGCTATTCTTTTGAAAGCATAGTTGAGTGTGTCTCCATGGGGTACTTCTTCTACCTCAAACCAGGCTCCAAATTTGGCTCGCGAAGGCCCATTCCCCCGCAACGGGTAGTTGATCTGTCGCCGCGCTCCCAACCGAAACAGAAACATCAGCACCCCAGCGCTCAGTAAGCTCTTCAGCGGATACCTGATCAACTCTGGGTTACGCCCATCCTTAACTCCCCGAAACAGTTCCTGCCAGCCTCCAAAGTAATGATACAGCGTGCCGCAAAAGGCTTTCAGCAAGGCCTTTTGCTCATCCAACTCTTGATCTTGCTCTGCTTCGCCAAGCAAGTCTGTCTTCCGTCCATTTGGTTTGCTCATCCCCCAACCTTACCCCATTTTGCGAATTTTCTTGTGCGAAAAACCTTCGGTTCTTCACCGCTGGGTTTGCTGATATTCCGTTGACGGGGGATTAAGCCCGTGATAGAATGCAATCCGCCTTATCCTATTTTATAGGTATTACAACATTGGGCGCGTAGCTCAACGGCAGAGCAGTGGCCTTTTAAGCCATTGGTTCTGGGTTCGAATCCCAGCGCGCTCACTCCTTAATCCTCCCAAGGGAGGATTTTTTGATTCTAGTTCCCTGCGTAGAGAATGTTATTTGAGGCTACTTACAAGCTCTTTTTCTTTTATCAATTCCAGAAATGTAGAAACAATTGTTGGGTCAAATAATATCCCCGCCTGTTCCTGAATGTAATTCAGGGCGGCTTGCTTTGACCATGCAGATCGATAGGGTCTATTCGATGTAAGCGCATCATAAACATCGACAACTGCAAAAAGACGCGCTGGCAGTGGTATCTCTTCACCCTTTAGTCCAGATGGATATCCGCTACCATCCCATCTTTCATGATGGCAACAAGGAATCTCTTTGGCCGGGCGGAGATAATCAATAGGAGATAGCAAAGCACAGGCATATTGCGGGTGCTGCCGCATCGTTTCCCATTCGTCAGATGTCAGTGGCCCGGGTTTATGCAAAATACGATCTGGAATGCCCATTTTGCCGATGTCATGCAAAGTCGCACCACGGCGTATGTGAATCAAGCTGTTTTTTGGTAGCTCTATCAGGCGAGCCAATCGCAGGGTCATTTCGGTGACGCGTTGGGTATGTCCTTCAGTTTCATGGTCTCGCATATCCAAGGCACGGGACCAGCCTTCGATTGTGGCATCATAGGCTGAGGTTATTTCAATGTTAGAACGCTGCAAGTTGCTGAAGAGTGTTGCATTATCAATCGCAATGGCGGCTTGTCCTCCGAGCATTTCAAGGAAAGATAACCACTCTGTATTTGGGTTTATCAACGAGCGATTGAAAATTTCTAAGATCCCTTGAACCTGACCTTTTGCAATGAGCGGAACGCCGAAGTAAGAGACAAAACCTTCTTGCCCAAATGAGGGGGAACGCAAAAAATCGGTACCATGATTTAAGAGATTGATCTTCTGAATGATCCGTTGTTCAAGTGCTGCGATACCGGCATACCCTTCGCCGAGCCTGAGTTTTGTGTAACTGAGCGTGTTGGTTCGAAAACCTAGCCCTGCTTTATATTCGAATCTTTCTGTATCAACGATTCCACAAAAGAATACAAGCCGCATCAATTTGCAAATGCTTCACTAACTGTGTTAACAGGATGGAAAGCGTTAGATTCAAATCTACACTTGACGTAATAGCCTTGTCAATGGCGCGCAGCGCAGACATTTGATCAAGTTGTTTTTGAACCCTAGCTTCGTTCATTTTGTATCTTGTTATATCTTGAATAATGACGGTACTTCGTTTTCTATTCGAAGCTATGAAACGGGCTTCAAACCAATGTTCACCATCTTCAAGCTTCATCATGTAATTGATACTGGGGGGCTGATCAGCATTTTTTATGGCAGAAAGAACGGTTTGAAGTTCATCTGTAACTTTATTAGGGAGGTAAGTGCTCAGGTGGCGGTTAAGAAAAGTTTCTGGGTGAACGTCAAAGCGAGATGGAGAATCGCTATTGTAATCAAGGATAATTCCATCTTCATTTATTTCAAGTATTAGTATTGGAAGGGCGGTAATGACGGCCTGGAGCATTGGGTTACTCTGTTGTGAACGGACAACGCGGGACGCGGCGTTCCCCAGCCACGCCACGGCCCCTGACTACCGCGCCATCCAGACTTGCGTCAGGTATGAACATTTATTGATAAACTGACGCCTCCCAGAAGATTAAATTAGTTATCCTAACACTGCAGTTACTTGTTGGGCCAATTCGGGTAATGAGTTGGCCTGTATTGAAATGATTAGGGCCTGTTCCTCCAAAGTGAGATCAAAAGAATTCCCCAAATAACCTTGTTGCAAGGCTGCTTCAGGCTGACTAAGCAACAGTTGGCAAAATTGACGGTTTACTACAGCTGCCTCGAACAGTTTACTTAATCCTGCAACGTTCCTTGGGGTATCAGTAACTCGAAGTGGTAGTAAAGATTTTTGATAGGTTTGTGGTGTAGCCATAAAATACTCCTAAGCATTTGATTTTTGATAAGCAAGAATCCAGAACGCACCAAAGGCAATAAAAATGTCTCCCAGACTAAAAGCCACTTGATAAGGAAACCCTACAGGAGGTAGAAAACGATCTGCCAGCCATTCCAGTCGGGTTTCAGTTGCGGGCAGAAGAATATCTTTGTAGCCAATTCGACTTCCAATCTCGAATGAGGTCATTCTTTCTGCACCTACTAACCGTTCGGCTGTATTTGGATTTATTGGCATAAAACCACCGTTCACAATTATCACAGCCATGTTTAGAACCAAACCAACAATCAATATTGACATTCCTGGTAAGTGTCGATTCAGCCATGCAAAGATAAGCAGGATAAGTTGTGATGTCACAATACTTAGAGCAGCCAACCAGTCCGTAATTGTGACGTGGTTCCTTCCAAGATAAATAGCAAGGAATTGAGGCAGGAAACCCAAAAAAACAAGCCAGATGTGATTAAGCGTTGGGGGGCGGTAGGGATGTCCACGCCATTTGGACAATCCCAACCCGGTCACCAAGCCGATGCCAAGTCCCAACCACAAAATCACTAGATACTTACCCCGCCGCCATCTGTAGGCGCACCAATTCCGAGAACTAACAAAGCAAGAGCAATAATCGTCCAAATCAGTTGTAAATGTTGGCGGTTAATTTTTGTACCCAAAATGCTTAATTGTGATAGTTTGTTTTTCATTGGAAATATCTCCTTGATTTATTGAATTCTTTACATAGGATACTCCTCTCTGGGCTGCAAAACAGGCTTCAAAGGATTAAAAAATCAGTTCTTTCGAACTGACTTTTTTTCAAGGACACAAAATTATCTTTTCTTTAACGGGTCAAACGTTTATAAACTGTTTCCATTTCTGGAGAGGGGGGTAGATCAAGTTCATGATCCATCATCTCTGTATAGGCCTCATACAAGCGAATCGCGCTCACACGGTCATTTAATTGTATATGAAGGTTCATCGCATGCAAATAGGCTGCTTCAAAGGTGGAATCGTGTTCAATTGCCCGTTGATAAGTAGCCAGTGCTTCTTGAAACTTGTTAACATCTTTCAAGAGATCTGCCAAATCCAAAAGGGTTTGGAGAAATATCTGATTTATGCGTTCCCGTTCGGGCCATACCCAGGTTGCATAAATGTCTTCCAAAAATTGCCCATTTACCAGATTTACCGCTCGTTGCAATAATTCGATTTGAAGGTTGGCATCTTTCGTTATTTTGGACTGGAACAAAAGACTTTCAAACGCCTCGACATCATATTCGTAATCACATGAGCGATTAAAGCTATAGAGATCGTTTTCAAACAAGATTGTGTCGCTTCCAACTGCCCTGCGCAGGCGGTAGATATCATTCTTGAAGCGCATCTTCAATCTCGATGGTTCTTCAATCTCAGGCCAAAAAACTGTTCCGATTTGTTCTTTTGTCAAAGGTTCTTTTGTTGTCAGGAAGTAAAAGAATAAATCGCGTACAGACTGTGTTTGCCAATCGGACATGATTAGCGTTTTGCCGCCTACTTTAACCTGTGTGCGCCCAAATGCCCGGATGATCAGTTTGGCATCCGGCATTTCCATGGTTCGGGCCAGGCGACGTATTTGTCTGCGAATGGCGGGCAACTTTTTGTGGATTTGATGCGATTTGGTAAATAAATCGCGCAAAGTTCGTCCGAATTCCGCATCCTGCTGTAGGTTACCCAACCAGCTTTCAACCTGTCGATAGAAAACGAGTACCGGATACTCGGTATGGTTGTCGCTTTCAAGTAGCTCCTTTAATTTGTAACGAGCATCATCTTGCTTCTTTTCCTGCGAATAGGCTGCAGCCAGCAAAAGTTGACTTTTTGCATATTCCACACTGCGCCCGTCTGCTTTAAATAGTGCTTCCGAAATTTCCAACGCATCTCTGGCTTGTTCGGATTTTTTCTGGTGTAAAAAAAGCTGTCCTCGAAGCATTTTATACAATGCCTCTTCATATTGAGAAGCCTGAGATGAGATCAACCTGTTTGCCTCGTTAAGCAAACGCTTCGTTTTATCCAGATCCAGTTGTTGCAGCGAAAGATGCGCTCGTGCCAGACTCAGATAATTTAAAAGGAATCGGTCCCCGATTTCCTGTGCTATTTCGCTTCCCTTTTGGTAATGCTGTTGAGCCAGAGTGAAATCTTCGACCTCTGCATAAACATCGCCCATGCTAATTAAAATTAATGCTTCCATCCGGGCGTAATAACCACTCTGTTTTGCACAAAGCAGGCCCTCTTCCAGCACCAAAATTGCCTTATCGTATTCTCCTTGCAGATAATGAAGAACGCCCAAATTGTTCAGCAAATTTGCTTGCCAGGTAAGATTTCCCTCTTTTTTCCAGATTTTCAGCGCATTCTTCATAGAGAATGTTTGGCCTCTTCTTTTTTCCCAATTGCATCATATGCTATTCCTGTTTCCATCATCAAGATCGGGATATGGGAAACATCATCCATTCGATTATAAAATTCAAGCGCGCGCTCCAATATTTTCACAGCCTGGCGTGACTGCCCCTGACGAAATAAACTGAGTCCCTTTTGGCGCAATGCGTTGTGCATGAATAGATTGCATTTGGTCGCTGGATTCAGTTAAGTGTAGCGCTTCATCCGCATCGTGAAGTGCAGCTGTGTAATCCCCGAGAAAGCGATAGACCGTTGCACGCCGCACTAAGTGTCAGTGCTAGACCGTAATATCATCCACTTCACGAAATACTGTCTTCTGCTTGATTAAGGAGTTCTAATCCCTCGCTTGAATTGCCTTGTCATGTGAGCTATTGTTCCACGGATGGATAATATTCCGGGCCTTGTTGATAAGATAGATGGAGGTAATTCTTTTAGCCAGGTATCCAACGTCACCAAAGCATGTGACATTAAATGTGGTGCTGCCCGTTCGATCAGACCTGCGAGGGCATCTACATCTCCCAGACGCTTTTGGATTTGGTAAGCCTTTTCCCACTCGTTATGCGTTTCGTAAACCTGTGCCAGCTTTCTCAGGATGGGGGGAATCTCTTCGGGATATTCTTTCTGCAGATGGTCCTGGAGAAAATCTCGAAAAAGATGGTGGTAACGTACCCAACCGCTCTCAATGCCAACGGGCAGCGCGAACAGATTCCTCTGGATAACAAAATCTATCCAACGACGCCAATCCTTTCGCTCAGGATAAAGCTCACCCAAAACCGCTTCACACAAAGTTGCATCGAATTCTTCAAGCAGAGAACTGCGCAGGAGGAAAAAGCGGATTTCCTCCGGTTGTTGATCGAGGACCTGCTGCCCAAGGAAATCAAACAAGCCAACACCCGCTGCGCGTGCGACCCGGAGCCTGTCTGCCATTCCCTGAGCAATTCCCAGACTGGAGAGTTGTAACCCTGTAATCCACCCTTCCGTTTCATCGACCAATTCGCGCGCTGTATCGTCAGAAATATGCAGGTTGTAGTTCTGTGCAAAGAGAGCCTGGATTTCATCAACACGGAATGCCAACTCACTTAAATCCAATCCCCCGACCATATCTCTGGCTACCATCAAAGGCAGATCTGGTAACTGTGTCAGAGCGCGGGATGAAATAATCAGGTGACAGTTTTCATCCACAAGTTGCAGGAAACGGTTCAAGAAGTCTTGGATAACCGGAACATCTCTGATCAAATGATAATCATCTAAAACCAACACAAAATGTTGGGGAATATGAGCATAAATCTCATTGACAAGCGTAGCCACCAAGGGTTCTATGCTCTTATCAATAGAAGTCAACGTATCAAGTGTTGCTTTCGTTTGCTTTCCAAAATCGGGAAAATTTTCCGCTATTGCTTCAATAAAATAAGTTACGAATCGTTGTGGTTCCCTGTCCAGTGAGTCGAGTGATAGCCAACAAAATGGCAGATCACTATCGTGGCCCAGGTCAATCAGCAAAGATGTTTTTCCATAACCAGCGGGGGCAGAAACCAGGATTAATTTTTTATCCAGAAACTCAAACATCATCTCCAATAGGCGCGGTCGTGTCAGTATTTCCTCACGCCGCTTGGGTATTACGACTTTCGTGTGGCTGATTGGGATATTGTTTGCGATTGTCATTATTCGGTTAATTCTTACACAAAAAACACAAAAATTCAAAGCTAATCTGATGAATTGACAATGTGATGACCCGTTTTAACCCTTGTGGACGACAAAAATAATAGAGCTCAATAGAACTGGATAAAATTAAATCATGCTTACCTGGAAGTCAATAACCTCCCCAACAACTGTACAGGTTGTTTTGATTATTTCAGACCAACCTGATACCGCTTTATTGTGGGAAACTTCATTTCAAGAAAAGGGTTTTACAACAGTTTGTGAGACGCATGAAAACGCTCTCCAGACTTGTAGAGTCGCCGATCCTGCCCTCATCGTGATAGATACACACCTTCCTCATGCGAAGCAACTTGAGTTTTGCTCAGAACTGCGAACTGTGGCTTCTGGGCCGATTTTACTTCTCGTTTCGGATTATAACGGCAATCAAATGCTTGACTTCTACAATGCTGGTGTAGATGAGTGTCTACTCAAGCCCATTAGTCCCGCATTTTTGGTGGTCAAGGCGATATCCTGGTTCTTACGGAGGCGCTGGCTTGAGCATGATTTAAGCTTGCCACAAGTGTACACCAACATATAACAAAAAGGTCTCCCACAGGCACCTGCAGGAGACCTTTTTGTTAGCAATTTATATTCTAGGGAACTCCGTGAGGAGAAATTCGTCCGGCCAGCAGTTCCGCCAGTACCTGCTCTGCCTGGGCCTGTTTTGCCGGGCTTAACAGACTCGAGTCCACGTCTGTTAGTTTCAGCGGGGATTGTATTGCCTGACCGCCTTGTCCGGCAACCAGAGTTGGCCAGGATGCTTGGATCGCGCCGATAGCATCCGGGCTCAAGCTGGCAGCCCAGTAGAGCGGAACGCCGCCTTGTGGAGCAGCCCCCACTTGTACAGCGCCCGACGAACCGATGTAAGCCAGCAACTCCGGAGTTGCGATGTCGGGATATACGTAAATAAAATTGGCTTTACGCTGTTGGATTAGATAGACAGCATACCCACCATAATTTTCGGGAGATTCAGTCGTAGGGATCGGGATGGACTGGGGAAAATCGTAAGGCAGATAATAATAGGGTTGACAGATACCACAGAAATAGGTTTTGCCATTTGTGTATGCATCCAAGGCGTTGAGCGCATCCGCATTCCCATCTGGGTAGATCATACCAATACGATAATCATCTGTGATCAGTGCGCCGATGTACCCGGCCATAAATGAGACAATATCGGTCTGTAAGTTATTCGACAACACGCTGACGTTCCCACCTGCCGTTAAGTCCGGGATGTTAATTGCCAGAAATTGTGTTTGCGGGGCAGCAGCAGCCAACGCGGCAATTCCGGGACCAGGATCGGGAGGCAGAGCGATCACCACACGCAGAGTAGGCTCAAGGTCCGATTCGCTGAGCGTGTTACGCACCTGGAAACGGAATCCGGCTTGTTGTGTCAGATCATAAACAGTCGACTGATACAGGTCATACATGGTCTGGTCCAAATCCGCTGGCATGACAAGGATAGCCAACGGCGTCGATGGAGTAGCCGTGAATGTCGCTGTTGGGATTGGTGTGTCGGTCGGAATCGGCGTAGGTGTAGCATCCGGTGTACTCTGGCCACACGCGACCAGGATCGCGATGATTATCAGGCTTAAAAGTGATAAAGTTAGGGTTCGTTGCACGAGTAGCTCCAAAAAGGTAATATGGCCGATTATAACGCGAATAGGGGCACAGCCAAGCTGTGCCCCTATGTCTAGAGGAAAGTCAACTCAATTATTTGGCAGCGATCTTGATTGTCTTGGGACGAGCTGATTCGGCCTTGGGCAAGCGCAGGGTCAGCACGCCATCAGTGATCTTGGCTTCGACTTTATCAGCGTCAATTTCGGTCGGCATGCGCAAGACACGACGGAAAGAGCCGTTGGGTAACTCGCGCAGCAAGTACTCTTCATCACTGGCCTGGAACTCACCTTCGATGCGGACGACATCATCAAGCACCTGGATGTTCAGGTCATCGGCTTTGAGACCGGGAACAAGGGCGCTCAACACGAAGGTGTCTTCCTCGTCACGGACGTTCACGTTCAGGAAGTTTTCACGGCTGGAGCCGCCATCCATGGCAGCCATACGGCGAGACATACGACGATACGGGTAAGGTTGAATGTAGAAGGTCATTTTCGTTCTCCTTTTGTAGGTTATTGAATTGTCTCTATCATATCCAGAGAACGTAAGAAAAACGAAGGCAAAAAGTTGAGTTTTTGTAAGAGCGTTTTTAGCGATTTGTATACAAAACTATTGTTTTGTTTGTGCTAACAACCAGTTTTTTACATCATCCTTCAGTAGAACCTTCTTTTCCCAACCGGGTTGCTCAAAGAACTTGAATTCATCATAGCGAATAGTCACGGCATCACATACCAACTCTGTTGCCCCTTCCAGAAACACCGGGTAGTTGATACGCACTCCCAGATCTTGCATTTCATCATCTTCCAGCCTGGACAGCAATGTCGCAGCCAAGATCGATTGGTGTACAAAAATACGATGCAAAATGTTTTCCTGATAAAAAGGGACAAGATTCGACTGTTGATACAGGCGCTCGAAGTTGTTTCGCCAAGCTTGTAACAATCCAACTTTCGGGCGTACACTGAGTATCCCGGCATTGAATTGTGGCCGGATGCGCACTGCATCCACGGTAGTAACCATTGGAAAGCTGTTTTTTACGAACGTGCCGCAACCTCTGTAAATGAAATCCCAAAAGGCATTTAAGGGCTCATCATATAGAGAACTGATGTTTTTCAACATCACCGGGCGGTAGCCCAAGCTGACATTTTCTTTAAGCACCAATTCGACTGGCTCCCCGGTAAAAACCGTATCTGAATCCATCCAGACCAAAACATCTGCCTTGTCGGATGCCAGTGACTCCGCGGCTGCTGCTGCATAAACCTTGCCCCCGAAGGGGAACCTGAGCGCTTCTTCCGGGACCTCGAACCTGTTGAGCTGAACCCCAAGCCCTTTCAGCGCCTGACGCGTGGCCTTGCTTACGTACTCCAAACTTTTCGGTACCATCAGCCATAGTGGATCGTTTGCCAGCTTTCCCCCAAACGTGCGCAAGCTACGCGCCAGCAACAGGGACTCGCGCTCGTCCCCTCCGTAGGCTTGCATAAAAGCGAAAATTATTTTGGTCACGATTCATCCCCGTTCTCATCCAAATTTTGACCTGTAGCGATATCTTATGGGCTTACAAGGTCAAGCTGGAATTGGTGTATATCCCGATATTGCTGCCCCATGGCAATGTTTATCACACCGCTGCTCATCTGGTAAATGATCGACCATTGTGTATTGTTTTGAGCTACATCTGTCAACAATTGCATGGCAGCTTGCGCGTCCATTTGGCCGTTGGTTTCGGTCAATTGTGTAACAATCTTATTGTACCGCCAACAATTTCCATCAGCCGGATCATCCACAGATGAACGCAGGAAGTTGGTCGCCAGGTGCCAGGGTTCCTTATTGTCGATGACTTGCATCTTCCCGTCGTAGTATTCCACCAATACGGACTTTCTATTTGCATCTGCCATCAGATAGTGAATGGATGGTCCGCCGTCGAAGTCAATGTTGTAGCTCTTCATAATATTCACAGCTTCATCCACTGTACGGGCATGGTCGAGCATCTGGCGGATGATGCCCAGTGACCCTATGGTCTCTTTGTTTGCATCGGGCTGCATATGTCCGGATGGTACCGCTGCCATGCCGATGGCAAGACCGTATTCATTCATGCCGTCAAAAGGAAGATAAGGCGCGTCGAGTAAACTGGTCCGTTCATCAATTGGTAAATCGGCGATATTACCAATAACTGCGCTGTCAAAGCCCAGATATTCGATATCTACCATCGAGACTGATGCATAGCCATCGGGTGGATCGGTGAAGAGCAATAACGCCGGGCTGAATTGCCAGTCGAAGTTGCGCCCATAGAGCAAATTATCTTCGTCGAGCAGGACTGTGAACAAAGAACAGGCCCAGGCCGGAGGGGAAGCGCCCGAGTCCACGGACTTTTCAAACCACGAGTTCTCCACATGCTGACGGTACGCCCCGGTATAGGTCATCATGTAGAGCGGATAATCATCCACTTTTTGTAAAGAACTAAGGGTAGTGAATTGTTCCTGAGTCAAGCCTGCGGGGATGGATGGACCCGTCGACGCGGCTGGCAGGCTCGGGGTCGCTGGAACGAGGCGAGGGTTGCATCCGGCCAGAAGAAGAAAGCAGAGAAAAAGGAAGCCTGTTTTCAGGCGGATTTGCATGTCAGTATTTTAAGGGATGGAATTTACAACTAAAACAACAGATGCCAGTATTAATAACCCAATTGTCGTTCCTTTTAGCAAGAAGCGCATATCGTCGGGATTGTTGCGAAAGAGTGTCAACCCTTTTCCATTGGATGAAGCCAACCAGACCGCGCCGAGCAGAAGAAAGATGCTACCCCCGGAAAAACCGCTGAAGAGAAAGATCAGTCCGGCAATCAGCCAGACGATACCCAGGTCACGTCGATTTTTTTCGTTAAAGTGGTTGACCATGCTGCTCCTCCGGTAAATATTTTTTGGCTTGAACCATGTTAACAAATACCCGTCGGGTATACATGCTGCTGGAGGATGATTTTGGGTGATACTGGGGAGTGGAATACAATGAAAATCCCCGCTCAACAGCGGGGATGATTTACTCAGTTCGAAGTTGTCGTAAGAGCTTTTGGTAGTCTTCTGCGTTGGGTGGGTTCATTAGCAGGATTTGTTGGATCGTGTTCACGGCCTCATCGATCTTTCCCTCTTCGACAAGGCTTTCGCCGATGGTGTCCAGTTGGGCAATTGCTTCTGCGGTTTGCCCGGCCTGCTTATATTGTTCTGCCAGCGTGCGGCGCAGGATGATCCTATCTCCGTTCTCTTTGACCAACTCTTCCAGGAAGGGAATAACTTGCTCGCTCTTGCTATTGGTATTCAAGTAGGAGAGATAGTTATCCAACTCGGCAATTGCCTGTGGCTGCTGCGCCAGTCGTATATTGAGATCGATCAGGCTTTTACGCACACCCTTATCATCGGGGCGCAGGGTGCGGATTTGCTCGAAGACGCGCATGGCTTGTTTCCAATCCAGGCGCTGCATGTCAATGTCGGCCATACGCTGCAAAATATGGACATTCCAACTACGGTCGGCGTTGGCCTGCTGCACAACGTGCAATGCGTTAGTATAAGTTTTGCGAGCCATATCGAGTTCGGCCAGACGATAGTAAATATCTGCCACTTCGAGATATTCATTAATGGCATCATCTACTTCACCATGCGCAATGAGCTGGTCGATCATGCGCATACGTGCGTTCAGATCCATAGGGGCGAGTTCGGTCACACGGCGCAGCATCTTGGTTGCCTGGTTGGCTTCACCACGGACTCCATACGCTGTGGCAATCACTGTATATTTGGTAATTGCTTCCTCCGTATGTCCTTCACGGACCAGCAGGTCGCCAATCAAGCTATGCAACGGGAGATATGTGGGAGCGCTTTGTAGTGCGTGGAACGCTTCCTCCATGGCTGAGCGCAATTGTCCTTGACGGGCAAGCTGATTAACCTGACTTATGGCATCCAGTACCTGGCTGCTTTGACGCTTGAATAATGACCTCCGCCAACGGAAGTGGGGTGTCGCCATCTTGCGCTTTGGGCAATTGTTCCCGCGCTTTGAGTAGATAGTTTCGCCAGTCTGAGCGTACTAACAGTTCCTGAACATTTTTACATAAGACGTAGCTGGCTGGCCTCATCCGTATCGGCAGCCTGAGCCTCGATAAGCGGTTCGTAAAGTTGGCGGATCTCATCAGCGTAGTCTTCTGGGACGATCATCGAGTTCGGCTTGTTTGAGTGCTTCCAGATATTCCACGGATGCTTCGTTTATGCGCCCCATTTTTTTCAGTAGTTTGCCCATCAGCAGGCGGGCACCCAGAGCAAAATCAACGTGTTTTACCGCATGTCCCAGATAACGCAAAGCGCTTTCCGTGCGGTCAGTTTCTGAGCGAAGCAATCCCAGGCTGAAATACAGAGCTGGATGATCAAAACCGACTTCCAGTGCGCCTTCCAATTCGTCCGCGGCCAGGTCCCCCTGATTTTTGGTCTGCGCGTCGATGGCCTGACCAAGATACATAACGATTTTGGTCTGTTCCGCCTGGTGTAGGGATAGTTGCCCGGTGCCTTTGACAATGGCTGAAAGGCCTCGGCGAGTCTGTGCAACAGGACTTTCATCGGAGTAGTCGAAGAGGACTTCTGCCAGTGTAGTGAGCGCATTTTGACGCGCTTCAGCTACGGGGTCCATGGACGATGCGACAGGAGCCGTAGGTGGATTCAATTGCTTGACCTGTGACATCATCAGTGGGGCGGTACCCCCTCGTGGTCGAACAGGTTTGGGAAGTAATTGCCCGGCGCGCAGCAGCGTGTGTGCCTGTTTGGCTTCAGCACTGGCCGGGGCCATTTTCATAGCCTTATTGACCAGTTCAGTGGCCTTTTCCAGGTTCCCGCCGCGTTGCAACAGGCTGGCTACGGCCAGGTATTCAGTAACAGCCTGCTGATTGTGGCCGAGTTTTTCATGTGTCAATGCCAGGCGTGAGCGGGCCAGGATGTGTTCCGGATTGAGCATGGTGACATGCCCCCAATTCTCAATAGCCTTTTCCACATCGCGATTGTTCAAATATAATTCAGCGGCTCTCATGGCCGCATCACCAGCCTGCTTGAGTTGGCCAAGACGTTCCGATAATTGCGCAATGCGCTCAAATGGAACGGGATCTGTAGATGAGACCTGGGCAACGCGTATATAGATTTGCAAGGCCTCGTCAAACTGCTGAGACTGTAATAAGGCCAGTCCCAGGCTGCTCAACGCCTTGGGGTGATCCGGAAACGCCTCCAATGCCTTGCGATAGGAAGTGGCAGCCTTTTTCCACTCCTGGTCCCAAGCATAGGAGTGTCCCTGGTTCATTGCTTTTTGGAAAATTTCTTCATTACCGGGCATGTTATTCTAATTTTACCCTTGACTGCCCCTCTAGGGAGCATTTTCAATGGTTCTGCACTTTTATCCGCTATCCTATCACTTGCATTTCGCCCCACCTTGGACCCCAACGCGCCTCCGTGAGAAGCGGGATACTCAACGGATAGGCCGATTGCATGGTTTCTTGTACGATACGAGCGGTAACATCCAATTCACTCTCAGGACATTCCAACACGATCTCATCGTGTACTTGCAACAACATCTTACCATTCAACCCAGCTTCTTGCAGGGCGGCAGGGATCTTTAGCATGGCAATTTTCATGATATCCGCAGCTGTACCCTGGATGGGTGCGTTAATCGCTTCGCGTTCCTCGCGATTTTTCAGGTTGATATTGGTCGGATTTTTGAGCATCGGAAAGTACCGGCGGCGTCCCAACAAGGTTTCAACATAGCCCTGTTCAGCGGCGATCTTGCGGATGCCGTCCAAGTACTGTTTGACACCGGGAAACTGCTTGAAATACGCCGAAACAAAATCCTGGGATTCGGCCAGGGTCAATTCTGTGGAACGGGTCAAACCAAAAGCGGACATACCATAGATCAGGCCAAAGTTGATGGCCTTGGCATGGCGACGTTGTTCTTTTGTCACCGCTTCTAACGGGACCGAGTAAATTGCTGCCGCTGTAGTGGCATGGATATCTTGCCCCTGGCGGAAGGCCGTTAACATGCCCTCGTCCTTAGCCATGTATGCCACGATACGCAATTCGATCTGCGAGTAGTCCACCGAGAGCAACACGTTGCCAGGCCCGGCGATGAAACCATTGCGCACGCGCCGCCCTTCCGCCGTGCGAATGGGGATGTTTTGCAGATTGGGATTTGACGACGAAAGCCGCCCGGTCACCGCCCCGGTCTGGCTGTAGGATGTATGTACGCGACCTGTAGATGGATTGACTGCAAGAGGCAGAGCGTCCAGATAAGTGGATTTTAACTTGGCTAGTTCGCGATGTTCCAGTACCCAATCTACTACTTCATGTTTGCCGCTTAAGGTCTCGAGTACGCTTGCCGAAGTGGAATAATGTCCGCTAGCGGTTTTCTTGCCGCGGTTCGGCGGTTCCAACCGTAGACGGTTGAAGAGCACATCCGAAAGCTGTTGGGTGGAATTGAGATTGAACTCCTTACCCACAGATTGATAGACTTGCCTTGCGATCTCGTTTAGCCTGCCCTGTAGCTCTTTTGACATGCTAGCAAAGAATGGTAGATCGATCAGGATGCCATTCATTTCCATATTGGCTAGCACGCTGATTAGCGGCATCTCGATTTCATCCATTAACTTCATGCCACCTGCGCGCTCTAACTCTTTGCGCTGTAACGGCATTAGGCGCAGGGTCGTCTCCGCATCGGCGGCGGCGTAAGCGGCTGCAGCCTGAACTTCCACTTTGTCCATGCTGAGCTGGTTCTTGCCCTTGCCGATCAAGTCTTCGATGTGCGTCATTTCTTCGCCTAACCGCACTTCGGATAAATTCTTCAGTCCCAGGTGGCGCGAGCCAGGATCAATCACAAACTCGGCGATCATGGTGTCGAACGCCAGTGGCGTGACCTTGAGGCCGTAACGTGTCAGCATGATGTAATCGTATTTGGCGTTGTGCGCTACCTTGCCGATCTCCGGATTGGTCATCGGTCCTCGCAACGCGGAGATGACCTGCTCTACGGGTAGATTCTGGCCGCTTTTGTGACCAACGGGAATGTAATAGCCTGTCCCTTCTTGAACGGACAACGAGATGCCTACCAGGTCGGCTTGCATCTCATCGGTGGAAGTTGTTTCGGTATCGAACGAAATAACCTTGGCCTTGTTGCAGTTCGGCTACCAGCGCTTCCAATTTCGTCGGCGTATCTACTACTTGTACTTCGATGTCTATTGTGGATTGGCGTGCAGAGAGAGTTGGCGCTTCGTCTCCAAACAGAGATAGTTGCCCGCTAGGTTTAGCAGCGGGCACAACGGCTGGTGCTTGTCCGCTTAATTCCGCCACTTTTTTGATCAATGTGCGGAATTCAAGCTCCTGGAAGAAAGCCTCCAGGGCAGCCGGGTCGAATTGGTCAGCGCGCGCATGCTCAAGGTCCAGTTTGACTGGCAGGTCGGTATGGATGGTTGCCAGGTCGCGGCTCATGTAGGCCGAGTCTTTGCCATCTTCTAGCTTCGTCCGCCAGCGGTTTTCCACTTCATCCAGATGAGCGTAGATCTGGTCCAGCGTGCCATATTGTTCCAACAACTTGAGCGCGGTCTTTTCGCCTACACCAGGTACGCCGGGGATGTTGTCGGATTTGTCGCCAACGATGGCTTTGTAGTCTACAACTTGATTTGGTGGAACACCGAACTTGCTGTTGGCTACGTCCTGGTCTGTGACATAAGTTTTGTCGTCACCGGCTACATAGACGGCAGTGCGCTGGTTGACCAGTTGCAGCAGATCGCGGTCACCGGTGATGATTTTGACGCCCAATCCCTGTTCAGCAGCTACTTTGGCAATAGAGCCAAGCACGTCGTCGGCCTCGTACCCTTCCATTTCCAGGCGCGGCAGGTTGAAGATATCCACCATCTCGCGGATACGCTCGAGCTGTGGACGCAGGTCATCGGGCATTTTGGCGCGCGTGGCCTTATATTCGGAGAACATCTCATGCCGGAAGGTTTTGCCAGTGTCAAAGGCTACAGCCATGTATTCGGGCTTTTCCTGCTCGAGGATGCGGATCAATTCTCTGGCAAAACCGTATATTCCGGCTGTGGGTTCCCCTTTGGATGTTTGCCAGCGTTGGTTGCTGCCGCCAGCGGTCAGCGCGAAATACATTCGATATGCTAAGGCATGTCCGTCGATCAGGTAAAGGATAGGGGGCATAATGTATCCAAAATTCGATAAGTGGAGTGGCGCATCAAACCTGAAAAGGTTTGTGTATATTGTGGTTAATTCTACATATAAAATTTTACCGCAGAGAAGCATTGTTCTCTGCGGTAAATTCAACAATAACTCTACAGGTTACCGCCGTGGCTGGGAAAGCCCCTGGCGTTGGCGGGTCTGCTTTATGTAGTCTTTGACCAGTTGCGGTGGGTGCGGTTGCAAACCACCCATGATGAGATAGCCTGGCGCCCAAAAATCACCGGATGGATTATCGCGTTTCAAACGCGGGAATTCGTTAAAGATTTTTTCCGAAGTTTGCTGGCGCATAATGCGCATCAGGTAGCCAGGCGATGTGTTTGGCGTTACATTGAGCACCCATTGCAAATATTCAGGCCGCACAGCCAGGAACTCCAGCCGCCAGCCAAACGCAATGCAGATATTCGGCATCCATTCTGACAGTCGGTCAGCCAGATCGCCTGTCATGTAGTGGGCTGTGAAACGCGGCACCAGCAAACAGGCATAATTCAACTGTGCCATGGCCGCCGAAGCGGATTCGGTGATCATCCGTCCGGCCACTTCGGTAATGGAGTGCGGGCGCGTCTCATCCAATTCACCGGGAGCAGGCTGTCTTATGGGGGTGGCCGGTCGCCTGCGTTGCGATTTGGAAGGCATGGTCGCGGCCAGTTCGTCAGCAAAGTCCGTCAGCGAATCCTGGCGGTTATCCGGTTGTTCAGCCAACATCAAATCCCGCAGGTGAATGGCCGGGGAGCTTTCCTGACTTGGCAGCCGAGTAGATTTTTTGGGCAAAGGTGTGGATGGTCGTGTGGCAGCAGCGGATGGGTCCAGATCCATATCGAGGTCCGGGCCTGATACGCTCTCGTCATCAACGCTCATCTGTGGTGTATTCACTTCCACACGCTTTGGCGGCATGGGTGGGGGAATTTCATTTAGAATATTGGCGATGGACGGAATTTCCAGGTCTTCGCTGAACTCGTCAAATTCATCCGCCTCGGACTCCACCTGAACCTGCTCCCTTTTCGGAGGAGGAGTGCGTTCTAATGAATCGAGTGGGCCAGTCTTGGCTATTGCCAGGGAACGAGCCAGGGAGTTGGCCTGGCTACGGATTGTGCTGAAGGGGGTTTCTGCGTCAAATACTAATGCAAGGATTACATCGGCTGTCATGCTGGTCGCGTACAGCATGTGCTCGGCTTTGGTTGATTCCAGGCGTACAAAGCGCAATAAGTCGTTGCCTTTTTGTCCATCCCAATGACGGGAAACGGTACTTGCCAGTTCATTGGCTGCATTCTGCGAAAGCTGGCCGGCATAGGCCCACAAATCTTTCTCGCGGGTAATCAACGCTGCCTGTGCAGACGACTCCAGTGTCAGGCGTGTAAGATGCTGTGCAGCCTTCGAAACATCACGTAGCCAGGGAATTTCTAGCACTTGTGGGTCGTCTTGTCGGGATGGTTTCATCTCTTTTTTACTCACCGGTTCTTTATTTTCTTCCAGCACATCGATCAACTGATCCGGGATGATGGGAACTGCTCGAATAAGCTGAATAAAATCGGGCAAGTAGAAAGGCTTACGAAGTAACACCCAAGGACGGATTGCATCCATCGCTGGAGGTAATTCGTCATCGGCCAGGATAACGATGTCAAGATCGGGGTTTAAGCTGCGTATAGAATGGCCAATTTCAAGCAGGGCTTGCTCGCCTAATTCCATATCCAGTAATGCAAGTGTACAATGTTCCTTTTCAGCTGCCAGAATGGCCTCTGCTTTGCCATTTGCCATATGAATGCGAAAAGAGCCTGTATCACTCAGGCTCTGACGAATTAGTTCCCCAAAACTGGCCTGCGGAGTTACTACAAGTAAATTTGCTCTCATACACATAAAGTTTATCATGTCAATGGCGCATAAGCAAGTCAACCATTCAGGGGAGAGTCTCTAAATTCGTCTATACAACTTGACTTTCACCCCCTATCTGTGCTATCTAATAGGAAAATTTTCACGAGGAAATCTATGCACCGCGAGCGTGTATCTGAAAATGTCTACTGGTTCCAAAGCGACGTCTATGCCCAGGTTACGGCCGGGGTTGTTGTCGGGCCACACTGGTCTGTTGTCATCGATACGTTGGCGCTCCCTGATGAAACAATGGGGATGCGTGAATTTATTGAACATGAATTGGGGGTACCGGTCCGGTATGTTATCAACACACATTATCATGCCGACCATACCTGGGGCAATTGTTTCTTTCCCGGCGCAACGATCATTGCCCATGCCCATTGCAGGAAATTGTTGATAGAACGGGGTATCCCTTCGCTAGAAGCTGCCAGCAAGCAGAACACAGCTTTGCGGCAGGTGAAAATTGTTTTACCTCATATGACCTTTAGCAAGGGTGAAATAACCCTCAAAGTAGGCAAAAAGAATCTGATTATTACAGCGGCCTTGGGACACAGTGATGATGGCATATCCGTGCTGGTCGAAGAAGACCGTGTCTTGTTTGCTGGCGATGCATTTATGCCAATCCCTTATATCGTAGATGGCAACGTGGAAGACATTACTGCATCTATCAAGCGTATCGGTCGTATGGGACTTGAAAATATCGTGCAGGGTCACGGAGACATCATTCTGCGTGGCGAGATCGAAGCAGCGGTAAAAGAAAACCTGAACTATATTTCAGCCATCAAGAAAGCTGTTCGAACTGCAGCGCGACGGAAAGAACCTCTTGAGTATTTAGAGGAAGTTAGTATTGAGAGTTGTGGTAAGAGTTGCGTAAACTTGGGCGGGCTGGCTGTGCAATTGCATGAGCGCAACCTGCGTGCGTTATTAAATTACGTGCAAAGTGGAAATGATTCTGGGGACACTGATTAGTGTAAGTAACGAAACCGATAAAAAAGCCAGGCGTGAGCCTGGCCTTTTGTTACGATGCGTTTCCGTGGTTGGGTTGTTGCGTTTCGCGTTTGGATCTAATCCATCCGTTCAAACTTTGTTTAACGATGCGTTCTTTGCCCGAGAACAGCTTATGCAAATTCGGGCGTAGGGCCCAGATGAGTAATATCTCCGCCAACACCCCGTACAGTACGTCTGTCCAAGGGGCAAATCCCAGCCAGGCACGAACGGCAAAGATAATGATGGCAAAAAATGCCACACTCATGGTTGTGATGGAGGCAATTCCCAAGGTGAAGAAAACAAGAGCGCCCAGCGGGAAGATAATTAAGATGGATGCCCCCCAAAGCCCAAAAGCGCCGCCTACAGCTGGTGCCCCACCTGCGCCACCTCGTAGGCGCACGATGCGTCCTTGCTCATTACGCTCGGGTATGAAAATGGAGTAATTGTGGCCAATGATAGCCGCAACAGGGGCAAGCGCTTGCAGCAAGTATGCATCCGGTAAGATAGCTTTTGCTATCCAGACCGATGCTGCGCCCTTCAGAATATCCATAATGGCTGTGAGCAGCCCGGCCCAAAAACCGGCAGCCCGCATAGCATTTGTGCCACCAGTCCGGCCGCTCTCGATCACGCGGATATCCTTGCCAGTTTTCATTTTTACGATCAGCCACCCAAACGGGATTGAACCAATGGTATAGGCCAACAAAAGCACCCCAATGCTAATTACGATTTGCATAAGAGTAGTCTCCTCCAAGATGCTCCAAGTGAATGTAACACTGGTAACACAAGAATAGTTGCAAGGTTACTGTTCAGACAATACCTGTAAGGTCACTTCGGTCACCTGTCCTTTTTCAATCCAGAAACCGCGTGCACTCCAGGCCTGCTCCGGACGTGACCAGATAATGTGAACAACGTCATAAGCAGCCTCCGCGATGTCGGTAGGGGAGGCAGTTTCAGGCCCGGAAGGATGCGAATGGAAAATACCGACCAGATCCAGACCGTTGGCGTCGATCCACTCGAAAGCATTGTACTGCTCCTGAGCGTCCATGCGAAAGCGTACCGGGCTTTGTTCTGCGTTGCGCACCCTGAGCACGGTCTCAACCGAATCCTGTTTCCCGGCCAGCATACCACAAGCCTCAAGCGGTGCTTGCGCTGCCACGTGTCGACGCATTTCTTGCCAATGTGCGGGTTTCAACTTCAAGACTTTGATCATTCTAACGGAAGATGGCAGCGATGCTCCAGAAAAGAATCAGCGCAATCACGGGCTCAACCAGCGCACGGCGAAGCGGCGTTCCTTCTAGGAGGTTTCCTATAAGGGTAGAAAGCGCATACAGTGGTCCAAGCGATATCAGTCCAAATTGGACAGGCGAGATTGGCCAATAATGCAGCCCGGCGCCAATTTGCGTGCAAATGAGGGCAATTCCCACCGCCCAGTTGTATTCCCATTTTTGGCCTATACGCAGGTGCAATGTACGCAAACTGACAAGCCCAGCAGCGATGAACAATGCCGGAGCCATCAGGAATAAACGGGCGCCGCTGAAACGCAGGGCAGTGGTCAGGATCAGATAAACTGCAAAAGAGAGCGCAGTAAGCCCGGCTGATGCAATCGCATAGTTGGAAGCAGACGGTTCGACAACGATATATTCTGCCAGGAAAACCAGAGCCAGTAGCAAGCCGCCAATGCCGAATCCAAGCCACCAAGCATTGCCAGGAGGGCAGAATCGTAAGAGGAATGCCTACAATGAAAGTTGCTAAAGTGGGTAATACCCAGTGCTCGATGGTCCGTGTCGTTCCCAATGATGGATGCGAGCGCAGTAACCAATCCATGCCAGTTGCCGTCAATCCGGCGGCCATGACAATCATGAACGCGCTCAAGCTAAGTGGATATGAAAAATAGAAACCGGGTAGTTGCAGTTCAAGATTGAATTCGGGAGTTTGGATCAGGCGTGTCAGGGCAAATGCCAGTAAAACAGTTGCAGTCAATACGCCAACCCGGTTTGTATCTGGTAGATAACGCGATTCGTTCACAATTTGGATTGTACCTGTCTATATAGCGACTGCCAAGAGACGAATCGTAATTTTGAATTGCAATCATCCTGTAATCCTTAGGCCTTATGGGGCAACATTCAGCGTGTAACCAACCTTAAAATTTATGCTATACTCAACTTATGCAAACGCCGCGCGCCTACTGGCCCGCCTGGGCTGAACATCTCCAACACTGGAAACTAACTGCCTTTGCCGCCTGGTTGCTCGAAGCAGGAGGTCCTTTTACCCTGCTCAGCTCCCAGGCGCTTTATTTTGCACGTCCCTTTCTTGGCGGAGAGCAAATTGAAGTTTTGGCAAACATGCTGGAAGAGGATGATGAAGTGCTTGCATTTGCCAGCTACTTGCGCAAGGAGGCTTCTGCATGAATAGCATCATTGGGCTGGTTCTGGTTCTTGTTGCGGCTGGACTTGCTGCTCGGATTGACTTTCGTAAGGCGTAAGTCTGCGCCTGTTTTCCGCGAGATCGCGGCCTTTGCTCGTTTAAGACGAGCGATTGGCATCTCTGTGGAAGATGGCACACGATTGCATATCTCGCTGGGCCGCAGCGGACTGCAAACGCCTAACGGCGCACCTGGTCTGGCGGGGTTGGCTATGCTACGCCATCTTATAGAACAGACTTCGGCAAGTGATAAACCGCCAGTTGTTACCTCCGGCGCAGGCGACCTTTCTATCTTGACGCGTGACACCTTGCAGGCCGGTTACAAAGCCGCAGGCGCAGAAGATACTCTACAACCCCACCACCGGACGATTAACCGGCCTGACGCCCTTCTCCTTTGCAGCCGGGGCCATCCCTTCCATGCGGGATGAAAACGTTTCATCCAATGTTTTCATCGGTCACTTTGGCCCTGAAGTTGCCCTACTAACCGATACCGCCGAGCGTACCAACAGCCCGGCCGTGGCTGCCGCGGTTGACCCAACCGCCCAGGCCATCCTTTACGCCAGCGTGGAAGAACCGTTGATTGGTGAAGAACTTTTTGCAGCTGGGGCCTATATCAACGCGGGACCTGCGCATCAGGCTAGTTTGCAGGTGCAAGATATCTTACGTGTGGTCATTATTCTCGTCTTACTGGGCGGTTCCGTTCTGAAGTTGGCAGGGCTGTTCTAATGCGTATTTTACGTATTTTGTCTGCGGGCGTGGCCATCGCTGCCGGACTGCTTGTCTTGTTGGGGTATTTTATCCCTGTTGAAATGCTGCTTCAGATTCGCCTGTTGTTGGTGCAATGGGCGATCATCATGGCAGCGGGCGCAATTCTGGTAGGGGTATTCAACCTCTTCAGTGTGCACTGGCATAAGATTAGCACACGCCAGAAAAACGGCGCATACAGTATCCTGCTGGTTTTTTCGTTGTTTGCCACATTCATACTGGGAGTAGTAGGGACAAATAGCCTGGTATTAAGTTTCGTTTTGGATACAATTATCGTTCCGGCGGAAGCCGCGTTGATGGGACTGTTGGCCGTCACATTGATTTATGCCAGTGCGCGTCTGTTGCGTCGGCGCGTGGATGTAATGAGTTTCATCTTTCTGATATTTGCAATTATCACTTTGTTGTTAGCTACGCCCTTACCATTTGGCAAGATTCCGGGGGGTGATTTTGTCAGAGGCATCATTGTCAACTTCTTCGCACTTGCTGGCGCGCGCGGCATTTTGATCGGTGTGGCGCTGGGTGCGCTTACCACTGGTCTGCGGGTATTGTTTGGGATTGACCGTCCGTACGGAGGCAATTGATGGCTGAAATCAGATGCCCCATGTGCGGCAAGCCCAATCCGGCCGAACTGGATGTTTGTCAGTATTGTGAAGCACGCCTGAAACCGCTCACGGATGAATTGGCCCGCTCACAACCACCCATCCATCCCGGTGACGAGCCCACAGAACAGGATACGGGCCAATTGGAATCCATCCTGCCACAGTGGTTGCGCGAGGTCCGCCAACAGGCGCGCGAATCTGCTGAGGAAACCACCGAGCAGCCTCCGGAGCAGGAGGAAGCGCAGCCGTCAGAAGAAGTGGCTAACCGGTTGGCGGGTCTACAGTCCCAATCTGAAGACGATGAAGAAATCCCCGATTGGTTGGCTGGCCTGCGCGGCGATGCGGGACAGGCTGCACATGAACATGAAGAAACATTCACAGAAGAAGATGACCTGGCTGCGCTAAAGAGCATGCTAGGCGAGGACGCTCCGTCGCCGCAAGAAAGCGAAGCCAGTGAGCTGCCTGATTGGATTTCTGGCCTAGATGCAGGCCAAGACGAGGATGCGACCGAAGAACCAGTACAAACCGAACCACAATCAACCGCATCAAGCTCGGACCTCGGATGGAATGCCGATTTCGAAGCAGAATCTGCCCCACAGGCGGAATCCACCGATGACGAGACTCCGTTTGATACCGAATTGCCCGCCTGGTTGCAGGGTGCGGACGAAACATCAAAAGATGAAACTGAGGGCGGCCTGCCTGCATGGATGAGCAGCGAAGAACCGGCCCCGGTTTCGGAAAGCCAAGATGCCGCGCCGCCTGCCAGTGAAGGCGATTTACCAGGCTGGCTGGCTTCGCTCGGCGAGGAGACCGAAGAAGCCGCCCCACAACAAGATGCAGAACAGCCTGCGGTCCAAAGCACTACAGATTGGCTGGCCTCGCTTGGAGAGGAAGCCACTGAAACTGAGGCAGCCCCGGAACAGGAGTCCACTCAACCTGCCGCCGAAAGCGAAGTACCCGATTGGATAACTTCGCTAGATGAGAAAAGTTCCGAAGATATTTCTCTGCCAGAGGCTGAAGAGCCTGCTGCAATGGATGAATTACCCGATTGGTTGGCTTCTATCGGAGAAGAAAGCAGTGAGTCCCTACCACAGGGTGAGGTGCAACCAGTTGGCGAGAGCGAAACACCCGATTGGTTATCATCGCTTGGGGAGCAAAGCACTGCTGAAGAAGAACTCACCCCGGGTACAGAACCTGTGGAAACACCGCAGCCATCCACAGATGGCGAACTTCCCGGTTGGCTGTCGGCAATAGGTGAAGAAACAACCGAGAACGAACAACCTGCTAAAGAGGTAGAAACTCCAACACTTGAGTCAGATGAACCGGTTAGTGAGAGTGAGGCAACGTCTGCCTTTGTAGATGATGAGGGCAAGCCCATATCTACGGAAGATGTAGAAGCCATCTTCTCTATGGATATGCCTGATTGGTTGTCTGACACCGAGGGCGTGGCGGAAGGTGAAGCCACAAAGGCTTCTGCAGATGCACAAGGGAACGACTTGCGTCCGGCCGACCTGCCCAGTTGGGTTCAGGCCATGCGCCCGGTTGAATCGGTCATCTCAGAAACGGATGGGGAAACCGTCGAAGAGCAGCCCATGGAGCAGCGAGGTCCGCTGGCGGGATTGCGCGGTGTGCTACCGGCTGTGCCGGGAGTTGGCCCTACCAGCAAACCCAAGGCGTTTTCAATCAAACTTCAGGCCAGTGAAGATCAGCAATCCAGTGCAGCCCTACTGGAACAAATGTTAGCTGAAGAAATTTCTCCCAAGCCGGTCAGCACACAAAAAGTAGTGCTTACGCAGCGCTTGCTGCGTTGGGTCATTACAATTTTGCTCCTGCTGGTAATCGCTGGGGCAGTTTTCAGCGGCACACAGATCAACCCGATGCCCACAAGTGCCCCCCTTGAAACCTCAGCTGCATTGAACTATATCCAGAATACCCTGCCAGCAGACGCTCCCGTCCTGTTGATCTTTGATTATGAAGCATCGTTGTCAGGTGAACTGGAAGCCGCCGCCGCTCCATTGATCGATCATATGCTTACGCTCAAGCACCCACGGCTGACCCTGATCTCTTCCACTCCGGTAGGCTCCGGGTTGGCCGAACGCTTTATCGATCCCTTTACAGCGCCAGCTAACCACGATTACCAGCGCGGACAGAACTTTATCAACCTGGGATATTTGCCCGGTGGCGCTTCAGGTGTATTATCATTTTCAATGAACCCGGAAACCACCAAACCACTCACGATCACCGGGGAAAACGCCTGGTCAACAACTGTGTTACAGAACGTCAAACAATTATCCGATTTTGCGGCCATTATCCTGCTGACCGACGACATCGAAACCGCTCGTATCTGGATTGAACAAACCGAGGGCGTGCGCGGCGAAGCCCATCTCCTGGTTGTCTCCAGTGCTCAATCCGGACCGATGCTTCTGCCTTACGTCCAATCGGGACAGGTCGCCGGGATGGTCACTGGACTGGATGGCAGCGCCCCCATTGAACAAGTCAACAGTGGACGCCCCGGTGTGGTCCGTCGCTACTGGGATGCGTACGGTTTCGGCCTGCTGACAGCGGTTGTGCTGATCACAATTGGTTCCCTGTGGAGTCTGGTCTCAGGCTGGCAGGCGCGTCGCAAAGAACAGGGGGATGCATAATATGCCAATTCCACCCGATCTCATCTCTGCTGGCGTCAGTTTTATCATTACTATTCTTATCTTGAGCTATCTCATTGGTGACAACCCGTTCTTCCGAGCGGCAGTTTACGTTTTTGTGGGGGCTGCTGCCGGATATGTAGCTGCTGTGGCATGGAATGAAGTCATCAATCCGGCCCTGGTCCAACCGATTTGGACCAGGACGGCTTTTGCAAGCCCCGGACAGGCAGTTGCGTTGGCAATCCCGTTGCTTGGAAGCATCTTACTGCTTTTCAAAGTCTTCCCGCGCCTATCGAACATCGGCCAATTACCTATGGCGTATCTGGTTGGCGTGGGTGCTGCGGTAACAATTGGCGGCGCTGTACTGGGAACCCTTTTGCCGCAAATCAACGCTACCTTTAATGACTTTGATGTGAACCTGGCTGTTGCCCGTAATACCAATGTAGTCTTCATGATCGTGAACGGCGCACTGATTTTAGTGGGTGTCATTGGAACGATGGTTTACTTCCACTTCGGCGCAACCCAAAAGCCAGACGGCTCCGTGCGCCGTAACGCTCTGGTCAATGTCCTGGCCTGGGTTGGTCGCGTCTACATTGCCATCACCTTTGGCGTTCTTTTCGCTGGAGTTTATATGGCAGCCCTGACTGCTTTGATCGAACGCGTAGATTCGATGCGAAGCTTCTTCATTCAACTGATGCAATTATTCTAAACCTTATGCCTGTATCACTCCTTCAAGATAGTTCCCTCCTGGCTGTAAATGTCGGCGCGTCAACTACGCGAGCGGTGCTCTTCGATGTGGTTGAGGGGCAATATCGTTTCATCGCTTCCGGGCAGGGACCATCCACGGCTGAAGCGCCCTTCAAGGATATATCGCTAGGTGTGCAACAAGCCATCAGCAACCTGCAAAGTATTACCGGAAAAACGCTGCTTGACCAGAACAATCAGCTCATCACACCAGTTCAGGTCGACGGGTCCGGAGTGGATACGTTCGCGGCCACGCTCTCAGCAGGGCCAACATTGCGCGCCGTGGTAGTCGGTCTGCTTTCGGACGTGTCTATGCAAAGCGCCCAACGCCTGGCGGAAACAGCTTACATGCAAGTCATGGAAACCTTCGGCCTGAACGACCAGCGTAAACCGGACGAGCAGATCGATGCCATTTTGCGCGCCCGTCCCGATATCATCATCCTGACCGGTGGAACAGATGGTGGCGCATCACGCTCAGTACAAAAAATAATGGAGTCGGTTGGTCTGGCCTGCTACCTGATGCCGGAAGAAAAACGCCCGGCAATTCTCTTTTCAGGCAATCAAAGCCTGACGGATTCCGTCAAGGAATCGCTGGGAAAACTAACCCCTTCTCTGCACTTCAGTCCTAATGTCCGTCCTTCACTTGATACTGAAGATTTGGCTCCCGCCTCCCGCGAACTGGCGCAAGTATTTTCGGATGTGCGCAAACGGCTTATGCCGGGAGTGGATGATTTGGTAGCCTGGACAGGTGGACGCGTTCTACCCACAGCCTATGCCGAGGGACGTATCATCCGCTTCCTGAGTCAACTGAATGGAAAAAGCCGGGGTATTCTGGGAGTGGATATTGGTACGACTGCCGCCGTGATTGCTGCCGGGTTCAACGGAAAACTTACCCTGGGCGTTTATCCACAATTTGGCCTAGGTGAAAATCTGCCCGGTCTGTTGGGTTATACACAGCTTGAAGACATCATGCGCTGGCTGCCACTTGACATTGCTCCCAGCGTCGTGCGTGATTATCTATACCAACGCTCTCTTTATCCGGGCACCATCCCGGCCACAAAGGAAGACCATGCCATTGGGCATGCCATCTCCCGTCAGGCGTTGTACCTGGCGCTACGGGAAGCCCGGCGCAATTTCCCACCTGAAGCCCGTCTGATAAAAAAGGATTTGATGCCCCTGTTCGAACCTATCCTGGCCGGGGGGGCCGCATTGAGCGATGCACCCACACCCGGACAAAGTCTGTTGCTTTTGCTGGATGCACTGCAGCCAGTCGGGATTACCTCGATCATTTTAGATCAAAACAACCTGCTTCCCCTATTGGGGGCGGCGGCTGAAACCAACTATCTGCTACCCGTACAGGTGTTGGAATCAGGGGCGTTCATGAGCTTGGGAACAATTGTATCGGTCATCAGCCCAGCCAGCTACGGCATGCAGGTATTACGCGCACGTCTCACTTATGAAGACGGCACTGATGCGCGTGCAGAAGTCAAGTTTGGCGGACTCGAAATATTACCGCTTGGTATAGGCCAAACAGCCCGCCTGACACTACAACCCTTGCACCGCTCCGACATCGGCAACGGTCCGGGTCGCAATGCTACCGTACAAGTTGCCGGTGGGGTCATGGGCGTGGTCATCGACGCGCGCGGCAGGCCGCTGGCATTGCCAGAAGACCCGGTACGTCGGCGTGAACTGTTCAAAAAATGGCTCTGGTCGGTGGGAGGCTGATTCAATGCTTGCACCTGTCAACCATATCCTGCCCCTGACGACCATCGAGCGTGAGCGCATTCTCCCAGTTGCTGGTAACGTAATCGCGAAACTCAACCAGAAGGTTTCTCCCAACGATGTGATTGCCGAGGCCACCTGGGCACGTGAACATGTACTGGTTGATGTCGCCCGCACCCTGGGTATTTCCGCCAGTGCTGCTGACCGATTGATCCGCGTCAAGACGGATGATAAAGTCTCCGAAGGCACTGAAATTGCTATTGGAAAAGGTATCTTTCCACACACTATTCGAGCGCCGCGTAGCGGTCGTGTGGTGGCGGCTGGAGGTGGGCAAGTGTTGATGGAAACCGGCGATGCATCGATACAACTCAGGGCTGGTATTCCCGGAACTATCGTACACATCATGCCCAATCGGGGAGTGCGCATCCGTGCTGTAGGGGCGTTGATCCAGGGAACCTGGGGCAACGGACGCATTGACACTGGAATGCTACTTAATTTTACCGAGAAGCCAGACGACGTGCTCACCGCTTCGCGCCTGGACGTCAGCCTGCGAGGCTCCATCATCCTGGCTGGCCTCCTGCGGGATGTTGAAACCCTGCGCACTGCTGCAGAATTGCCGGTACGCGGGCTGATCCTGTCTAGCATCTCACCCGGATTGTTACCCGCTGCGCAGCAAATGCGTTTTCCAATCGTGGCAATTGACGGTTTCGGACAAATCCCCATGAATTCCGCAGCCTACAAGCTATTAGCCAGCAACGTCAAGCGCGAAGTGACCATCAACGCTGAAGCTTTCAACCGCTACACTGGCGCACGGCCTGAAATCATCATCCCTTTGCCAATCTCACAGGAACCGTTTCCACCCAACGACATCGAAACACTGGAAACCGGTCAAACCGTGCGCATGCGACGCGCACCACATGCCGGGGAGATTGGAACCCTGACCAAACTGCGCCCCGGATTGTCTTCCCTGCCCAGCGGATTGCGTGCCCCGGCTGCTGACGTAAAATTGGAAAACGGGGAACAAATCCTTGTTCCTTTGGTAAACTTGGAAATTGTGGGATAATATTATCAACGTACCCAAGGCCTGAGAGGCTACGCTGCAAAGAAAGTGAGGAGAGTGAATTATGTACGAAGGCGACGATCTTAACTACGATGATGAAGAGACCCCACCAGAAGAATCGAGCAATCGCACGTTCCTGATCGCTGCGGGCATTCTGGGCGGCATCGTTCTACTTTCCATTGCCTGCCTGGCAGGGTATGCTTTGGTCATTTTGCCACAGCAAAGGGCGGCCCAAACAGGTGAACAAAACGCCCAGACAACCCAAAACGCACAGATCAACGAAGCGCTAACCGCCACAGGTGTCGCCTTCGATCTCTCCCAGACGCCACAGGCAACTGAAACGCTGCTCCCTACGGATACGCCAGTAGTGGCCCAACCGACAGCAACGGATACGCCGGAATTCACGCTCACCCCTGACCCGGCCACTGCCACCGTTGCGGCTGGACTAACCCAGTTAGCCGCTTCCACAGCGACAATTGTGGCTACTACCACGGCTTTGCCAACTTCCGGGTTCGCAGATGAAGTTGGTTTACCGGGATTGGTGATTGCAGCCATGGTGCTTGTAATTGTCATTTTCCTGGCGCGCAGGCTGCGGGCTTCACCAACACGATAAACTCGATAAGCGCAAAAGAAAAAAGACCCTGGAAGCTTTCAATGAGAAGCTTCCAGGGTCTTTTCATACAGATAAATTAAACAACAGTCTCAGCTACCTGTTCACCATACCCCAACAAGGCTTTGACCATTTCCTGGCTGCGGCCTTCGGCATAAACGCGCAGTACCGGCTCTGTGCCGGATGGACGAATGAGCAGCCACGAATCGTCAGCCAGAATGTATTTGACGCCATCACGAGTACTGATCTCTGCAACTTGCTCGCCTCCAATCTCAGCCGGGGCTTGCTTCGTGAGAAAATCGGTCATCTCGGCCTTGGCCACCGGACGGCTCAAGCGCAAATCTTTGCGCTCGTAGAAGGCCGGTCCCACATCTTCTAGTAAATCGCTCACCATCTCATACAATGGCTTCTTCGCTTCCGCAACCATTTCTACGAGAAGCAATCCCATCGCCGGGCCGTCGCCTTCGGGAATATGTCCCTTGAACGAAATGCCCCCCAATTCTTCGCCGCCAATCAAGACATCTTCGCTCATCATATAGTCTGCAATGTGGTTGAAGCCGACCGGCGTTTCGTACACGGTCAGGCCATAGCGTTTGGCCAGGCGGTCAATCATACGTGTTGTGGAGACCGTCCGAACTACCGCGCCACTCATACCACGCTTCTCGACCAGATACTTGAGCGAAAGAGCCATGATTTTGTGCGGATCGACGAAATTGCCGCGCCCGTCCATTGCGCCAATGCGGTCAGCATCACCATCGGTGCAAAGACCAAAATCGCCCATCCCCGAACTGATCGCTGATGCCAGTGGTCCAAGATATTTTGCGATCGGTTCGGGATGAACGCCGCCAAAGCCGGGATTCATTTCACCACGGATCTCGGCCACTTCACAACCGGTACCTTGCAAAAAAGCCTTAATTACGCCGCGCCCGGAACCATACATGGAATCCACTACCAGCCGCTGCGGTTCATCGGCAATAATATCCGTATCGATCAAAGTACGCAGGTGGTCAAAGTAGGCAGGCAGCGGGTTGAATTTCTGAATCAGCTTGAGTTCACGCGCTTTCTCAAAATCCATCAGGTTGGGACCACGTGCGCGCTCTTCGTTGTCGTTGATATACACTTCCACACGGCGGCATTGTTCGGGCAAGGCTGAGCCACCAAAGGCTGCCTTGAGTTTTACACCGTTGTAACGGGGCGCATTATGCGAGGCAGTAATCATCACTGCCGCAATCGCATTATGATGCTTAACAGAATACGAAATGGCAGGGGTGGGTGCATCCGATTGTGCCAGCAAGACAGTGAATCCATTTGCGGACAAGACACGGGCTACTTCAACGGCGTAGCGATCAGACAGGAAGCGCGTGTCGAAACCGACAACGATCTTGCTCGGATCCGGAGCCGGCCCACCGTTCCCGGATTTATCCCAATGATCTGACGCAACTGCATCGGCAATCGCTTGGGCAACCATGCGCAGGTTGCTATATGTAAATGTATCTGAAATGACGGCTCTCCAGCCGTCGGTGCCAAAATGAATGGGCATTTTATCTCCTCATATGCAGGAGATTCTCAAAAAACTCCCTACGGAGTGGGGTTTGGGGTTTCTGAAGGTTCCCAATTTGGGACAGGGGTGGCCGTTTCGAGTACGGACTGAATGATCCAGCCCTCGACACGGATGTCGTTACGTGTGGCAACAATATGAAACCACAGTACGCCGTTATAGTCTTGTGTATCGGGCAAAACCTGGACAATGGAACCGTTATCCAGGGTCGCCAGCACATTGCCGCCCGGCTCCTTGCGAATGTAGGCCCCACCGCCTTCCCGCGCACGGATGACCGCGTAAACGGGCGTCGGTTCGGGGACAGGAGTGCTGGTGCGCGTTTCGGTAACAGGCAGGGTCACATCCAACGTCAATGGAACAGGCGTGACGGTCTCATCGCTTTCTGCGGGAGTCGCTTCAGGGGTGGATTTGGTTTCAGTCGGCCTCAGCAGGATGGAAGTCGCAGAAGGAGACGCTGTAGAGGAAGGGATCTCGCTGGATAGTGGTTCAAGCGTCTGGGTGGCGACTGGCAATATGGCTCCGACTGTCGGGTCAGCAGGCGGCGATGCCGATGAATTAGTTAGCCAGAGTACAGTCAGGATAACCAAGGCAGAAACACCCAAGGTAAAGATATATCCCGCACCTGAAAGCGGACGAAAGCGAAGCAGCGCCAACGTAATCAGGCCGAAGATCGTCGCCCAGGCCAAGTGTACGACAAAAACCAAGACGCCATGCGGCCACAGGTCACCGATGCCATTTCCTACACCAAATCCGCTGGCGCTGAGCGGCATGAACAGTTCATAGGCCACTAAAACACTGGGCAGATAAGGCTTGCTTTCGGAACGCACAAAGGAGACGGTTAATAGGATGGCTCCCAGGGCCATGACAATCAGGTCAGGCCACCACAGGCGGCTGAGCGTGAAGGCTGCGTTGAAGGTGTGCGGAAGGATAAGGCGCGAAGCCAGGCCTGCCAGCAGGCTGGCCCCGAAAACCAGCAGTGCGCTGATCAACAACCCGGCAAACGTTTGCACAAACAAACGAGGCGTGCCGCTGATCACGGAAAGTACAAGCCCAACCCAGGGCAGCATCAAGGGAGCGAATAAAATTCCGAGTAACAGTACACCATATGAATCAAAAATGTAGCCAACCCCCAAAACTGCTCCACAAAGGAGGGAAAAGATGAAAAGTTCGTAGGATGGATAAGCGCGCTTTGCCAGCACGGCCAAGACAGCAGCGCGACCTTGCGCATCTTTCGGGAAGAAGGTGCGGCGGGCGCGCCGACGGCGAGCGCGGGCGCTGATACGCGATTTGGGATCTGGCTCAAAAGGCTGGGTGGGGGAGTTGTTCGGAAAGGTCATTTCCGCAAACTCGCAACGATGCGTACCGGTTTCTCAAGCAAATCAAGAGCAGTGAAAATATCGGGAACAACAATGTCAGCAGAAACCAGTGTTTCTACTGCCACACCTTCCTGCGACATAACACAAATTCCAAGCGCAGCAGTTTTGAGCATCTCGGCGTCATTCGCGCCCTGACCGATAGCGACAACGGCCTCAGCGCCAAGTCCACGGACGAATTCCGCCTTCTGTCGCTGGCTTCATTTCCTGGCGGGACTCGTGTTGCTTTCAGATTTAGCTGTTCATTGATGTTGGCCTGGCGGCCATGTGTGTCGGCGGTGAGCATATGGACTTCCAGCCGGTCACGCAAAGATGCGATACGCCTGACAAGTCCATCTATGAGAACACCATCTACGGCGAGAGTGCCATTCACGTCTGTGACAAGGTGTTCAATGCGTAATGCCCCCCGGCCGGGGATGGTCAGTTCAATCATGAAGCTTATTATAGTCCAACTGGTCTGACAGGTCTAACCGGCATTAATGGCCCATTAGGCCTTGACTTTCTGTTTATTCTGGATATAATCAGCAGAAATTATTCAACAGGCTGTGACGAGGACGAGTACGCGCTGAAAGTCGGTACAGAGAGCAGGCGAACGGTGAAAATCCTGCCCGAATCATCAGCGCCGAATGGACCTCCGAGCCGCAGGGCGAACAGATGGTGTTTGCGTTGGCGGAGTTTTTTCGCCTTATCGAAACCAAATAAGTAACCTGAGCCGGGATGCTCCCGTTATAGAGCTAGGGTATAAAGTTAGCAGTTAGCTTTTAGACATTAGCTGTTAGCCCGTACCTGAATGAGTGAGGCTGGCTTTTTCCCTGGTGCTTCATCAGGGAAATTTTTGTTAAGGGAGTACAGACGACAAAGTCGGGTTCCCTTCGGGGATGATAAGACTTTGCACTCCGGCAACACCTCGTCAGCCTAAGTTGGGTGGCACCACGGATGCAGAAGCGTTCGTCCCATGTTTGGGATGAGCGCTTTTTTGTTTGCTTACCCCGATTTAACCCTCACCCAGCCCTCGTACCCTTCGGGCTACTCGTCCACAGTGGGAGAGGGAGAAAAGGAGAAAAAATGAACACACAAACCGAAATGAAATTGGTTGTCAAAGATGTTGAGACAACGCTTGAGGTCGAAAACCCAATACAGGAACGTTATTGTGGGCAGGTGGCAGAGTCTGTTGAGGTGGCGGCGGAGGCTGTTTTCATGGCACGCAGGTTGGATGTCCGGGAAGAAACGGGAACGGGTTTCGTGCCATAAGTCAGATCATCTATTTTTTGAAAGGAGGTTGCCATGTCAAAACAACGAATTCTCACAGGTCACCGTCCCACCGGGCCGCGTCATATTGGGCATCTGGTTGGGACGTTGGAGAATTGGACGCGGTTGCAGGACACGCACGAGTGCTTCTTCCTGGTGGCGGACCTGCATATTCTGACAACAGATTACGCCCATCCGGAACGCATTCAGGACAACATCCTGAATCTGCTGGCTGATTGGCTAGCCGCCGGTATCGACCCGTCAAAGTCGACAATTATTTTGCAGTCCATCATCCCAGAGCATGCCCAACTTGCGCTGTTGTTCAGCATGTTGACCGCTGTGGCTCGGTTGGAGCGCGTACCGACTTACAAAGAACAGATCAAGGAATTGAACCTGCAACCTTCGCTCGGCCTGCTGACGTACCCGGTTTTGCAGGCGGCGGACATCCTGCTGTACAAGGCGCAGGTGGTGCCCGTGGGTGAAGACCAGTTGCCACACATCGAACTGGCGCGCGAGACCGCCCGACGTTTCAACCAGACCTACAGCGAAACTTTCCCTGAGCCGGACGCGCTGCTCTCCCATGCCGCCCGTCTGCCCGGCCTGGATAACCGCACCATGCACACTTCGTACGGGAATGCGATTTATCTGCGCGACACGGTTGAAGAGACGGAACGCAAGGTGATGTCGATGTACACCGACCCCACGCGCATCCATGCCACGGACCCGGGGCATGTGGACGGCAACCCGGTCTTTGTCTATCATGACATTTTTAATCCCGATAAAGCCGAGGTCGAAGAGTTCAAGACCCGTTATCTCGCAGGCAAGATCGGGGATGTGGAAGTCAAGCGCCGCCTGGTAGAAGTGTTGAACGCCTATCTTGCGCCCCTGCGTGAGCGCCGCGCTGAGTATATTGCGCAACCCAAAATGCTGCTGGAAGTGTTGTTCAGTGGCACAGTTAAGGCCAAGTTTATTGCTCAAGAGACGCTGGAAGACGTTCACCAGAAGATGGGGCTACTGCACAGCCAGTCATTCAGTGAAAAAGTGCTGGCAAATAATATTTCGGGCATCTTTTGTTGAGAATTGGAGAAATGAGATGTTTATGTCGATTGTGTTTCACCCACCTTGAAGGAAGCCGCAGATAGATAATCTGTAAACTATTCATCAATAGTTAATCAAACTTGTCAATCTAAAATCACAAATCGTAAATTTTATGGAGGTTCCCATGTCTGAACAAACCCGTTTTCTCTTGAACGAATCTGATTTACCGAAGTTTTGGTACAACGTGATGGCCGACAGCCCGGTCCCACCAACGCCCGGTGCTGCGCCCGGATACGCTCGAACCGGTCACCCCGGACTTTCTATCTGTCCTGTTCCCGATGGAACTGATCATGCAGGAAGTATCTACCGAGCACTATATCCAGATCCCCGAAGAAGTGCGCGAGATTTACAAACTGTATCGCCCCACTCCGCTGTTGCGTGCCCGTCGGTTGGAAAAGGCTCTTGGCACACCTGCGCACATCTATTACAAGAATGAAAGTGTCTCGCCGGCAGGAAGCCACAAACCCAACACAGCTATCCCGCAGGCTTTCTACAATAAAATTGCCGGAACCAAAGCGCTGACCACCGAGACCGGCGCAGGGCAATGGGGCTCGGCGCTGGCGATGGCCTGCAAGATGTTTGACCTCGACCTGGAAGTGTACATGGTCAAGGTTTCGTACCAGCAGAAGCCCTACCGTCGCATGTTTATGCAGACCTTTGGCGCGCAGGTCTTTGCCAGCCCGACCGACCGCACCAATTACGGCCGCGCCCTGCTCGAACAGGACCCCGACAATCCCGGTTCGCTGGGCATTGCCATCTCCGAAGCGGTTGAAGTAGCAGCCACGTCCGGTGGGACGAAGAAGTACAGCCTGGGCTCGGTGTTCAACCACGTATTGACGCACCAGTCTGTGATTGGCGAAGAGGCCCTCAAGCAAATGGATATGGCTGGTGAATATCCCGATATCGTCATTGGCTGCGTGGGCGGCGGCTCGAACTTCGCCGGTATTGCCTATCCCTTCCTGCGCGAAAATCTCAAAAACGGACAGCGCACGCGTCTGCTGGCAGTAGAACCCAACGCAACCCCAACACTCACCAAGGGCACTTATACCTTTGATTACGGTGATACGGCCAAAATGGCCCCGGTGGTCAAGATGCACACGCTTGGACACGACTTTATCCCGCCGTCGATCCACGCCGGTGGATTGCGCTATCACGGCATGGCGCCAAGCATGTCGGCCTTTGTGAATGCCGGTTTGATCGATGCAGTAGCTGTCCCGCAGAAAGCCACCTTTGAAGCAGCAATACAATTTGCGCGAGCAGAAGGCATCGTGCCTGCGCCAGAGTCATCACACGCCATTCGTGCTGCGATTGACGAAGCGTTGGACGCCAAGGCCAAAGACGAAAAGCGCGTGATCCTGTTCAACCTATCAGGTCACGGTAACTTCGATATGGCGGCCTATGATGCCTATCTGGGCGGCAAGTTGGAAGACTACGAGTACCCGGCTGATGCGGTTAAAGCGGCCATGGAAAAACTACCGAAGGTACAAATGCCTGCGTAGGCGAAATACTTTTCTATTCAAAAAGAAGCCCGGCTTGCTTATTGAGCCGGGTTTCTCACATCTCATATTGGGAGTTACTTCTGTTTTTCTTCCCCGAACAAAATCACCACGATATGTTGATTTAAAAAACTTAGAGAAGCGGCTTCGTCGCCAGGCACGATCTGTCCCAGCGTATAGCCTCCGGCAATCGGGACCTGTTCCCCGATGATTTCCTGGATAGCAGCGATTTCAGCGCCAGGCGTGGCTTTGAGCAGCATCTGCCAGGCGATGTCAACCAGCACAAGCGCAAAGGCCGGTTTGACACCGTCCAGTTCGCGCAAAGCCTGCTGGGTCGCATCTTGGGCTGCCTTCTGGCAACCAATCCGGCTTCCCACCATAATAAAAGCATCCGCGCCATCGCGGACGGAGGCGTTCATGCGGAAACTGCCGTCCGCTTCCACACGGATCGGTGAACGGATAACCAGTTCATCGCCTTGTTCCATGCCAAGCGGATACAGGCGCGCCATGTGACTGAGAGGCGGAAAGCCCCATTCACGGGCCGGGAAACCAAACAACTCAGCATAGGTTTCAGAGGCCGGACGCGCATCCAGAGTCCGCAGCCAGAAACCGCGCGAACGCGTCACGCGCATCTGACCGCCAACCGGGTCCCAGCCGTGGGCATGACCCACGCCCATGCGCAGGTTGCCGCTAAAAGTCAAAGCGGCCAGTGCGCCCGCACCGTTCTGATTGCCAGAAATCTGATAAGTATTTCCAGTGTGTAGATCACCCGAAGATAAACTACCCACCATGCGGAATGTGTTTGGAGAAACTGAACTGCAAAACTGCTCCGCATCCCCATTGAAGCCATCTGCAAAGAAAATGACATTTTGGGCCTGCTTGCCAGAAACCAGCATATCCAACTGAGAAGCTGCCTCGCGGCTGCTCTGGGCGTAACCCGGCAACCAGTGGGAACTGGCTTCCAAGCCATCCGCACTGAGTACGGCTACAACAACCGAATGCGAATGCAAACCTGCTCCAGTCAGGCTGGCGGGGGAACTGAAGCCAATCAGCGGTGCATCCCCCAGCAAGCTGGCAGCCCCGCTGGCAACATCACGTGCCTGATACTGGTGAGATGCAATTACGATCCCCAAACCAGGTGCAACCGCCCCAAGACGATTGAGCGCATGGTGCGTGGCTTGCAGGCTGGCTTCACGGCCATCCAGCGCTTGTGCCTGTCCAACAGCAGCGTGAAATGTCATAGTTGCTATTCCTCTGCCACCGGGACGGTGAAATGAAAGGTGGTCCCTTTACGGAATTCACTATCAAACCAGATTTTGCCGCCCTGCATTTCTACCAGGCTCTTGGTGATGTTCAACCCCAGACCTGTACCCGGCGCTTCACGAGCCTTCTGGTCATCCGAGCGGAAGAACTTTGAAAATATTTTTTGCTGGTCTTCCGCACTGATACCAATACCATTATCCTTGACCCAGATATGCACAACTTGCGCTGCGCCTTCGGGGTCCCATTGATTTGCAGAAACATCGGTTCCTACAATAATCTTTCCACCCTCAGGGGTGTATTTGTGGGCATTGCTCACCAGGTTCGTCAATACCTGGCTCACACGTGTTTGGTCTGCCCATACTTTCGGTAACGTCTCGGGTACCTGAAGCTCGATCTCCTGTTTTCTGTCTTCGATTTGGCGGCTGGTAGAACGGGTAACCTCATCCACTACTTCGGACAGTTCCACAGCTTTATAGTCCAGGCGGAGGCGGCCAGCTTCGATTTTGGAGTTATCGTTCAAGTCCGAAACAAGCGTCGACATGCGCTCCACGTTCGACCGGATCGTGTGCAGGAAATTGTTCTGCATCTCATTGATCGGACCAACCGCGCCAGCCGCGAGCAGTTCAGTATAACCCTTGATGGATGTCATCGGGTTTTTGAGTTCATGTGCCACAAACGAGACGAACTCGCTTTTGGCATCATTTGCTGCCTGGACCTCTTCATAAAGCTGTGCATTCGAAATAGCGATGGCGGCATGGTCGCTAAGACGGTTGAGGAAGGCGACATCCTGCTGCGAATCACTGACGCTTTCAAGCAGCAACAGCCCGATGACGTCCGCTTCGCGTCGGATCGGAATAACGATCTGTGTATGCGCCCCAGGCAGGATACTACCCTCAGCATCCGACTGCAATGAGACCTGCTGTGGCTGGGCCATTTGCACAGCGGATTTGACAGCAGGCATATCCAGAGACAAAATACCATCTGCAAAGCGACCGTTCAAATCGCCATACCCTTGTTCAGCCATCACACGCAGTTTTTCGTCTGCCAGCATGCCAATTAACCCGGCTTCGGCCTTGGATTGGCGCATGGCCCACTCCAATGTGATGCGCATGGCACGGTCGATTTCAAGGCTGGCATTCAGTTCGCGGTCAATACGCTGCATGACCGAAAGCTCTTCCACACGTGAGGCCAGTTCCTGGTCTGTAAGCGTAAACAAGCGGGCGTTCTCAATCCCAACTGCTGCCTGTCCGGCAAAAGCGGACAGCAGGGTTTGGTCATCTTCGATAAAGGGCAAACCATCCTTGCGATTGATCACTTCGATCACGCCAATCACGCGATCTTTGAACAACAGAGGCACAGCCAGCAACGATTTACTGGTAAAGCCTGTTTGCCGATCTGTAGCAATAAAACGCGCAGGCGAGGTTTGTGCCTGATTTTCAACCACCGGTCCGCGCTCCTGAGCGGCACGGCCAACAATGCCGCTGCCAGCCGGAACACGTTGACCAATCAATTCAGCCGAAGAGGGAGGCCCAACCGTCACTTTGAAAATCAAGTCATCTGTCTGCTCGTCAACCAGGAACAGGCTACCGGCTTCGCAATTGAGAATGGTAACCGCATTTTCCAGAATATTTTGAAGCAATGGTTCCAGTTCAAGTGTAGAGGTGAGCTGTCGGGTCAGGTCGTTCAACGTGGATAGTTGGTGAGCACGTTGTTGTGTTTCTTGTAGGAGGCGGGCCTTGACGATGGCGCCAGCGGTTTGGTCAGCGATGGCCTGCAACAAATCAAGCTGTGCCCGCGAATAGGTGATGCTAGCATCACGGCTACCAACTCCCAACGAACCGATAGTCTCAGCGCCAGCATTGAGTGGTACGCCCATCCAAGCAAACACATCCTGAAAGGCAGGTGTTACATTGCGTGCCTGGCATTCGCGCAGGTAATCTTGCGTCAAAATCGGGCGACCTTTGCGGTTCACTTCCTGACTGAGACCCAGGTTTAGAGGTTGCGGGATACTTTCGCGTTCTTCCAATCGCTCGCGATTCTCCACGCAAAAAGCATAGTAATAATAATCCCCGGCCTCACTGTACAAAGTGATATGAAACTCGCTGGCAGGGATGATCTGTCCAGTTTGAGCAAAGATCAATTCCATGACATCGTCGAACGTCAACGTAATGTTGACACCTTGGGACACACGCGTCAGGGCATTCATTTCCTGAATGCGGCGTTCCAAATTGGCAACAGTCTGCACGCGCCCAATCGCAACCGAGGACTGGTCCGCCAGATTTTCGAGGAATGTCAGGTCCTGAGGCGTATACGGTTGCCTGGACATGCGCTGTCCAAGCGCCAACCAACCGATTGGGCCTTCTTTGCCCGCCAAACCAATAAATAGTTTGGCACCAAGCAGATTCAAGCGCGCTTCTTCCACTTTCAAACTAGGCGGCAGGGTAGCGCCGTCTAAATAAAGAGGCAAATTCTCGCTTGCAAAATATTGGACCAATGCGCTGTTTGATGAAAAACGCACATCACTGCTGGGGCGTCCATCGACATCTGGTAGGCTGACGTACCGGTCATTGATCGGGTCGAATGAATAGATGTGCACGTATTCGGGCGCGAGCGTGTCCATGATTTGTTGGCGCAAGATACGCCCAACATTTTGAATGTCAAGCACACTGGTCATGTGGTGGCTAAAATCGCGCAAGCGTTGATCGTAAATGCGCTGTCCACGGAAGAAAGAGCTATCGACAATATCAAGCACACGCTTACGGAACGGGTCCAGACCCACAGCAAGGATGAAGATCAATCCGCCAATTATCAGGGGATTGTCCACCGGCATTGCTTCTTTGAAAACCAGGCTGAAACCGCTAACCAATAAAGCATAACCGACCACCGCAAAGATGGTCAAGATAGCATAAACCAGCCCCTGCCGAATCCACATATCGGTCCGCACCAGGCGGTAACGCAAAATAGTGTATCCAATCGTCAGGGGAAACAAAATAACAAAGAAGAACAGGTATGGAGAAAACGGGACCAACCCAAAGGGAAAGAGCGCAAGCCAGACACCCATCGGCCCTAACGAGAATAGAAGCCCGATCAGAACTACACGCGCTTGGCTTCTGACAACAGGCGACTGCGCCGAGAAGCCCCGATAAATAGTCACACCCAGATGAAGCAAGATAGCAAGTGCATCAAAGAAATAGCTGGCGTACCAGGCTGAATAATATGCCGTTGGTTGTTCAAGGTTGGACATTGTAACAATCGAATAGCCTGCCAGGATAAATGCAACCGCATACCCTACCCAACGCAAGTAGGGACGTCCAATGACAAAACGAGCTTCCTGGGGGAAGGAAAGCGTCAGGTCCACCAATGCACCGCCCGCCAGCGGTAAAGCTAGTGCCCAGATGTAGGAAAAACGGTGAGTTGTGTATAAGTCGAAAAAGAGCCCGGCTACGATTGCCATCGATGAGGCGAAAACCGTAAAAGCGCGACCGGCTGGTTCATTGCGACGCAAGCCAAAAATCCATAGGCTGAGCGCAAAAAACGCGATGCTGACAATCGAAGGCACGAACAGGTACGAGTTCCGGTCTGTAGCGGGGAGTTGGTGCAGTTCCACATCATAGGTCTTTTCTTCCCCATTGACAGACCGCACCACAACCGGGATTGTTTCGCCCGGGAAGAAATCGCCGAGCACTTGTTGCAGATCCTTGGCGTTGCGGATTTCCTGTCCTGCAACCGAGCGTAGTTGGTCACCGTGTCGGACACCCTGGTTATACAACTGCCAGGCATCGCTGGGCTTTCCGGGACCAGCCGGACTGCTTAGCATGGTGGGTTCAAAAAAAGCTCCCAGGAATGGTTCTCGCAGCCAGTTATAGGCAAAAACAAGTGCAGCAATAAAAATGACCACCGCAATTGACTGATAGAGTAAAACGATCAGTTGCAAAATCTTGCTCAGGGTTAAATTAAAGCGCATTGATTGAAACATAGGAATTAAAATATGTATGATTGTTGTGTATCGAACCTTCTGAGAGCATTTTACACTACATTTTAGGACGGTTTGAATGGTACTTTCATATCAAACTCATGCCGCAATAGCATTGTATTGTCGGCAGTCTTATATACACCTCGAGAATAGCAAAATATCATAAGGGTGTTGCGACACTCGAATAGAAATAGAAACAAAAAGGCCAGTCTTGTGAACTGGCCTCACTTACATAATAGGAAAATTTTTAGATATCCAAGTTCCGCACGCTGCGTGCATGGGTCTGGATAAAGCGTTTGCGCGGGTCAACGGCATTGCCCATGAGCATATCAAAGGTTCGGTCTGCTTCGGCAGCATCTTCCACAGCCACCATGAGCAGGGTACGGTTCTCTGGGTTCATAGTCGTCTCCCACAACTGGTCAGGATTCATTTCGCCTAGACCCTTATAACGTTGCAAATTCGCTTTCTCACCACCCAGAGCTTTTACTAACTCTTCTCTTTCGTTTTCCGTGTATGCATATTTGACCTGATTTTTATGCGCTATCCGATATAGAGGTGGTTGGGCAATGAAGAGATGCCCTTCCTCTATCAATAGAGGTAAGTAACGGAAGAAAAAAGTCAATAGCAGTGTACGGATGTGGCTTCCGTCTACATCAGCATCGGTCATAATGATGACACGTCCGTAGCGCAGACCTTCCAAGTCAAAGCCTTCCCCGATGCCGGTCCCTAAAGCCGAGATGAGCGACTTGACTTCATTGTTACCCAGGATTTTATCCAGGCGCGCGCGTTCGGTGTTCAAAATCTTACCGCGTAAGGGCAAAATCGCCTGGAAATGACGATCACGACCTTGTTTGGCTGAACCACCAGCCGAGTCACCCTCAACGATATAAAGCTCAGTCTTGGAAGAATCGCGTTCGGAACAGTCGGCCAGCTTGCCGGGCAGCGTGAGCGACTCCAGCGCCGACTTGCGGATGACCAGGTCGCGCGCCTTACGAGCTGCGTCACGGGCACGAGCTGATGTCAGGCATTTGGCAATAATGGCCTTGGCCGCTGATGGAGTTTCCTCCAGAAAAGTATTGAATGCTTCGACGACCACTTGCTGCGCGTAAGTTTGAACCTCCGCGTTCATGAGCTTGACCTTGGTCTGAGATTCAAATTGCGGATCCGGGTGCTTGATCGATACGATGGCAGTCAACCCTTCACGAGTATCATCGCCGGAGAAGTTCGGATCGGAATCCTTTAACAGGTTGTTCTTGCGTGCAAAGTCATTGATCACTCGCGTCAGGGCACTGCGTAGGCCAGTTAAATGCGTGCCGCCATCAACTGTATTGATCGTGTTTGCAAATGAATACACCGATTCGGTGTAGGAGTCAGTGTATTGGATAGCCGCTTCAATCCCAATCCCGTCAATATCTTTTTCGACGTAAACGACCGGATGCAGGGGAGCACGGTTGCGGTTCAAATAACGGACGAAGGAATTGATTCCGCCTTCGAAGTAAAACGTCAACTCCCGATCGCTGCGCTCATCGCTGAAATGGATAGTTGTGCCACGCGTGACGAACGCCATTTCACGAAAACGTTGTGCTAAGGTGTCAAAACGATAATCAATATTATCTCTGAAAATTTCGGTATCGAATTTGAACGTGGTCTTGGTTCCGCTCTCGTCTTCTTTGACTTTTCCGATTACTTTCACCGGACCCTGTGGATACCCACGCTCAAAGCGTTGCTTATGGATTTGCCCATCACGCTTGACTTCGACTTCACACCACTCCGAGAGAGCATTTACCGCGCTGACGCCAACCCCATGCAAACCACCCGAAACCTTGTATCCGCCGCCGCCAAATTTACCACCAGCATGCAATGTAGTCATAACCACTTCCAGGGCAGACTTCTTCATCTGCGGATGCATGTCCACTGGAATACCACGGCCATCATCTTGGACAGTCACGCTGCTATCAGCATGGATGATAATATCAATGCGTTTACAAATCCCCGCCAGAGCCTCATCGATGGAGTTGTCGACAACCTCATAGACAAGATGGTGCAAGGCTTTAATATCCGTACCGCCGACATACATACCCGGGCGGCGACGGACAGCTTCTAGGCCTTCCAATACCTGAATATCTTTTGCTTGATAACTTGTACTACTTTGAACCACGAAGACCTCCGAATAAAGACGAACCAGAAACTAAGCCTGCTGAGTTGGTAAATTTGCTTTCAATTTCTCAAAAACAGTCTGTAACCATACTTGCATATCTCGATAATAGATGAAGCTGGCAGCCAGGAGCGACGTTGTAATAAAGGCGTGCCCGGCAATTCCTACCAGAGCCATCCATGAATCAGACGATGGAATATTCCAAAGAAAATTCAACCCGTATGCAATCAATAGTACGCTTAACACAAATAAACTGCTGGTGGGTAAAGTGAAACGCGCCATTCGTAAGCTGGCATAAATAGATGAAAATGCATTCTGGTGGCGTATAAAAATGCCATGAGGCGAGAAAAATAATGGCACAATCAACCACATCGAAAGTAATCCCAAAATCAACAACATACCCTGTGCCAATAATGGACTAGCAGCGATTACAAGCGCGAGCACGATCATTACTGGCGTGCCAATCATAATTAAAAGCATGAAATAAAGTAGAGATAACAACATTGTTTGTAAAATCGACTGACCGAAACGAGTATCTACAGGTTGAGTTGGAGTTACCACTACCAGGGATACCCAGCGGAAAAATAAACCACCACACAGCCAGCCAATCAGTGTCAACAATACCAGCCAACCTAGCAGAGTAAACACAGAATCTACCTGAATGCTGGAAGGTGTACCCAATGGAGTTTTACTTGGCATCGTTCCACTCATCAGGCTGAAAATACCTATCGGAAACGTGCGCAAAGTGCCTAACAAATTGTATTGTTTCAACTGCTCTAGGAGTAGAGAACTGTTTTCTTGCAGAGTCTTCAAGTCTGTTGAAGGGATACCGCTGAAACTTGCATAACGGGACATTTCATCGAAAATAGGCTGAAAGAGACGGTTCACGCGCAGGCGAGGGCCTAACCAAAGCAAGAGGTCCAAGGCTAACGGTATTAATGCGACCGCCAGATTAGACGCAACTGCGTCAAAGCCTGCCCTAAGCGAACCAACCACCCCTGGGGGTGGAGGTAAGGTCTCAATCTTGTCCATTTCCATAACCTACCAATTTTACCATATCGGGAACGCTTACTGCAAATCTGTTCTAAAATTTCTAAAAAAGATTATCCGATGTCTACTTGATTCCTCCATTAGAATATATTTAACTTCTATCATGGATAAAGATGGTTTTCATCTATTCATGTTATTTAGCTTATCATTTCGAACATAAACTGCGCATCCAACCCGCGCCACGCCTCTTTGCGGATGCCGGCTTGTACAAATGGTGTCCAACCCAAGAACGTGCCGAGCGGACCCAGCGCCATCGAAGACCATTTCCACAGGTTGAACCTGTCCGTGTGCCGGATAATCTTGCCGTCCTGAAAAATAAATTTTGCTTCGACGACATTGTGAACACGCCGTTTACTTTTCGAAAAAGTGTACCAGGCTTCCCAATGGGTACTACCGGTATGGTCATCAGTTTGGATGTTCCCGAATTCAACCTCTAGATCCTTGCCACGTTTGCACAGCATGCGCCACATGGAAGTCGCTTCTGCTCCGTGCAACGTCCCAAAGACTGGGTCTGAAAAAATGATATCGAAATGGTAGCAGGCAATCATACCGTCCGCGTTAAGTTCCTGGAAAGAACTGTAAAACGTTTTTATCAGTTCAGCGTTTGGGTGCATATGTCATCCTTTTGTTGAATGCTGAGATGCGATTTTTTTCGCCTGTCAGAAGCAAGAAGCGCCGGGATTTTTTCCCAGCGCTTTTGCCTAATGGTTAATCTGCTTGATACTTGAACGACACCTTCATCTTTATCCGGTAGGCACTGACCTTACCATCTTCGATCTGTAAGTCCTGTTCAATCACTTCTGCGATGCGCAAGTCCTTCAGGCTCTTGGCGGCGGTCGCGACGGCTGCCGCGGCTGCTTTCTCCCAGGATTCGCTGCTGGTTCCAACCAGTTCGATGACTTTGTAAACGCTCTCTGCCATTTTATGCTCCTTTCGCACTAAAACAAACCAATCCGATAATAAAAGTATAGCATGGCTGTCAACGACCTGCCCTTTGCAGGTTTATTTAGTCTGGCATGGCGATGCGCTTGATGTAACCAGGCATGCGGTGATCGCTAATGTTCAGTTCCATCTAGGAATATGGTTACTGGTGATTCTCTGGATGAGATTTCTACAAGGCCAATGTTTACTTCTTTAGCTGGCTCTTGATACAATAGTGACAAATGACTATAGAATACGAACCCGTTATCGGCCTGGAAGTCCACGCGGAATTGCGCACGAAATCGAAGATGTTTTGCAGTTGCGCTGTCGTTGATTCTGTCTCTGCATCGCCCAACACGGCGGTCTGTCCGGTGTGCGCCGGGATGCCCGGCATGTTACCGGTCGCCAACCAGATGGCTGTGGAATATGGTATCCGTGTAGCATTGGCACTGGGCTGTACCGTCAACCCGGTCAGCATCTTTGCGCGCAAGAACTATTTCTATCCCGACCTGCCCAAAGGCTACCAGATATCTCAGTACGAAGAACCATTGGCCGAGCACGGAGTACTCGTCATCCAAACGTCCGATGGTGAGAAATCCATTCGCGTTCGGCGTGTGCATCTGGAAGAAGACACCGGCAAGCTGACACATGTCGTAGGGGCGACCCTTTCTGATGGAGGAGACGCACTGACAAGCCAGACGGGTCGCCCGTACACATTGGTCGATCTCAATCGCGCGGGTGTGCCACTGCTGGAAATCGTCTCCGAGCCGGATATGCGCTCGGTGGAAGAAGCGCGCGCCTATGCCGAGTCCCTGCGCGAGATATTGCGCTATCTGGACGTCAACTCCGGGGATATGGAGAAGGGCGTTATCCGCTTCGAGGCCAACATCTCGGTTCGCGAAAAAGGCACGGACGTGCTCAACACACGCGTTGAGATCAAGAATCTGAATTCCTTCCGGGCGCTGGAACGAGCTTCGTTCTTCGAGATCGAACGGCAGAGCAAAATCCTGGCAAACGGCGGCGAGGTGGAACAGGAAACCCTCGGGTGGAACGAAGCCAAGGAGACAACCTATTCCCAGCGCAGCAAGGAAGACGCGCATGACTACCGCTACTTCCCCGAACCAGACCTGCCTCCGCTGGTGGTGGATGAACCCTGGTTGGAACGTGTCCGTTCCAAACTGCCGGAGTTGCCGCGTGCCAAATATCTGCGCTTCGTCGAGCAATACGGTTTGACGGAGTACGATGCGGGCGTACTAACGGGCGAGAAGGCAATTGCAGAATATTTTGAGGAAGCCGTTAATCGTAAATCGAAAATAGTAAATCCAAAATTGATGGCAAACTGGATGACTGGTGACTTGTTCGGGTTGATGAACCAGAATTCCATAACGGTAGCAGACCTGAAGGTCCGGCCAGAAGCGCTGGCGGAGTTGGTCGGGCTGGTGGCCGCCGGCGAGATCAACCAGTCCACAGGCAAGACCGTCCTGTCTGAAATGTTCCAGTCTGGGAAAAGCGCAGCCGAGATCGTTGAAGCGCGTGGGCTGAAACAGGTCTCGGATGAAGGCTTGATCTCAGGCCTCGTAAAACAGACCCTGGATGAGAATCCGGAGGCAGTTGATAGTTTCAAAGCCGGGAAAGAAACCATCGTCAATTGGCTGTTTGGACAGGTGATGCGTAAGGCCCAAGGAAAGGCCAACCCGCAGGTGGTGCGGACGGAATTGGAACGGCAGTTGAGAGGCTAAGCATGTCAAAGCTTACACGAGAAGAAGTACAAACCTTTCTGGCCGAAGCCGCGGATGCATTTCCGCACGGTGCCTGCCTGACCTGTGAGTGTTTTCTGGGTTACGTGGTGCGATTACGCGTGGACGCAGACGAGGCCGGCCGGGATTTGATTGGGAAATATCAGGTTGAACGAAATAGTGTGCACAGTTGCCTGGGCTGTGATCCCTGCCCACCGGGCGACTTGTACGCGGAATATATCCGCAAGAAGCAGCAACCGCCTTTGATTACCCTTGAATAGATAATCGTTCAGGCTTTGTTCTAGCGGCAGTTGAACTGCCGCTAGAACAAATTCGAACAACCTTTGCCCTTTTGTGAGTTTTGTCAGACAAATTTATGAACTTTTTATATTGACGGTAAGTCAAAATGCTAGTAAGGTTAAAGATGCACAGACAAACAGGATGCAAACCTATCTATGATTGAAGTGCAATACATATTCACGAATATAAGCGGGCACCCGTACCGGGCTGCCCGCTTATATTTTTATCAATCTCAATAGACTCTCAGGAGATAAAAATGTCAGGACAGATCAACGCTTTTGAAATGGCGCAAGAACAGTTCGACAGCGTCGCCAAACAGCTCAACCTGGACCCCGGTATCGCCGAGGTGCTTCGTTGGCCGGCCCGCGAGTATTCGTTCCGCATCCCCGTGCGCATGGACGATGGCTCGCTGCGTGTTTTCCAGGGCTTCCGCGTACAGCACAATGATGCGCGCGGCCCCAACAAGGGCGGTATTCGCTTCCATCCATCTGAGACGATGGACACCGTCCGTGCCTTGGCGACCTGGATGACCTGGAAATGTGCCGTAGCCGACATTCCGCTGGGCGGCGGCAAAGGCGGCATTATTGTCGATCCCGCTACCATCTCGACCAACGAGAAGGAAGCTCTCTGCCGCGGTTGGGTGGATGTGATGTGGAAGAACATCGGCCCGCGCAACGATGTACCCGCTCCCGATGTTGGCACAACCCCGCAGATGATGGGCTGGATGATGGACGAGTATTCCAAGCGGGTAGGTGAATATACCCCCGGCGTGTTTACCGGCAAACCGTTAGGCGGCGGCGGCTCCGAAGGCCGCACTGAAGCGACCGGCTACGGCGTGATCTACACCGTGCGCGAAGCCATGAAGCATCTGAAGATGGACTCCACCAAGTCCGTGGCAGCTATCGAAGGCTTTGGCAATGTGGCGCAATACGCATCCATCGGCTTTGTCGAGATGCTGGGCGGCAAGGTCGCCTGCGTTTCCTGCTGGGACCGCCATGACAAGAAGTCCTATACCTACAGCCACAAAGACGGCGTCAACCCGCGCTTCCTGCTGACCATTGTCGACCAATACGGCACCATCGACCAGGCCAAGGCCAAGGCCGCCGGTTACGTCATCGAAGACGGCGAAGCCTGGATCACCAAAGAAGCCGACGTGCTCATCCCGGCGGCTATCGAGGGTCATGTCAATGCTGATACCGTCAAGCAGATGTCCAGCCGCATCAAGCTCGTGGCCGAAGGCGCCAACGGCCCCTGCACGCCCGAAGCTGATGAATTCTTCAAGACCAACGACATCTTCAACATCCCTGACTTCCTGTGCAACGCGGGCGGTGTCACCACCTCCTACTTCGAACAGGTCCAGAACGACATGAACTTCTACTGGCACAAGGATGAAGTGCTTGAGAAACTCGACCTGAAGATGACTGCCGCTTTCCACGGCGTGCTCGACATGAGCGAAAAAGAAGACGTCTACATGCGCGATGCGGCTTACATGGTTGCCATCGACCGCGTAGTCAGAGCGATGGAACTGCGCGGCTGGTTCTAAAATAAATTGGATTGACAGTAAGGGCAGGTCTGAGACCTGCCCTTATCCATTTAACGCCTCAAACTCCCCCCAACTTGCTCCCGTTACTCAAGCCATCCGCTTACGTTGAAGTTCCATCCCTACCTGAAAAACGAACAACACTACCACAACAACAGCCGTCCCGACCGTGAACGAATTCCACAAGCCGTTGGTGAAGTCCTGCGGATTCATGACAGCGCCGATCAAGATCAAGATACCCCAAAAGGTAATGCTTTGCACCGGCATGCGCCAGGAGCTCCAGCGCGAATCCTGGCTGGCATACAATCCGCCAACGCCCAGCAGCCCGAACCAGCCGCCTAAGATGCGGGCGGTCAGCGGTGACAGAGTCCAGGGCCAGATAGCGATCATGGTCTGTGGAGAGATGAACATGAAGATTGCCATCCCAATGCCTGTTACTCCCGATACCATGAAAGCCCATTTCGCCAGCGTAGGGACAGTCAGGTCATTCGGCTCCGGCGTTCCGGGATCAGTGACGCGGTTTTTAATCCACAAATAAGGTACCAGGAAGGGCGTGATGATGTATAGTACCAACCAAATTTGGAATGGGAAATGACTGATATCGAAACGGTCCCAGTGTAAAAACGTAGCCAGCAGCATGGCAACTGTGAAGGTAGTTACAGGCGGAAAAGCGGCTTTGATGCGATGCCAGTGTTTTCCAAAGATCGCAAAAACGAACATATAGGCCCCACCCAGGTAGCCCGATCCAATAAAGAGCGCGGTCATGTGCGGCTTGATGCCCCAGGCAAAACGCTCACCAGAGAGATCGGGGAAGAAATATAAAATCAGGAATGCCAGCAGTAAAAACGGGATAACGATAATCAGAACAATACGAGTTTGGAGCAGGATGCGGTCATCTTGGACGGGAGCAGATTTCTTGGATGAAGCAGAAGCGGTCATAATAACCTCCTTATTTGCAAATAAAACCCCCATCTGTAATTAGAGATACTCCATCCAAATAAAAACTCCCCGTTCAGAGGCGTTGCATTTCAATGATGCCCTTCCAAACAGACAACTCCATCTCGCCCCACCAGCGCATCGTGGAGGATGCCTTTTGGCAAATCCAGACGGTCACCGGGGAACAGGGTCACATTACGTTCGAATTCAGGCAGGCCGAAGGTGATCGAGCCGCTCACCACATAAATAACCTTGTTAAAGTTGTGTTTATGAGCGGCATAAACATCATGCGGGGCGTTCGACCAGGCATACGGAGACAAGCCCTCGTCCGTCATGCTAAGCCAGAGTTCGTCGCAGGGGCGGGTTGTTATCGGGCCAGGAGGTGACTTTTACAGAATCAGCCATACAAAAATTCCATTCTTATGGACCGGTTTCA
>CAWHJM010000024.1:0-30087 GCA_963829615.1 uncultured Chloroflexia bacterium | reverse complement strand
TTTTTCATCATGCCCTTGACACTTCTGATTGTCGGTGGGCGGCGTTACCATTTTCTCTTATTCTCTGCGCTCAAGTTCGTCGGGTGTTGGTCTTTGGAAGAAAGCAATCCATGGCTTCATTGCTTCTTCGGAAATAAGGAAACTTTCCTGTGAGGGCAGGTCGCAAATTCCTTTCCTCAAGCCGTCTCAACAGCTCATCCTCTGATACATCAAGATAATGTACTTCGCTACTGGCACCAAGTTGTTTCGCTCGCGATCGATAATCTTCGCGTTCTTCTCGCGCCCAAAAGCCGAAATCGAGGATAATATTTGCTCCTAATTCCAGCGCCCTACTGGCTATATTCCAGAGCATGGCCTCGATTAGGCTATGCCGGGCATTATGTTCTGGTTCTTCTGCATCTTGACCAAAGAGACGTATCTGCCACTCATCCGGTGTCAATCGAAGCGCCGATTGTTCACGTTCAAGCTTGTGCGCAAGCGTTGTTTTCCCTGAACAAGGAAGTCCAACCAACAAATAGAGAGTTGCCATACTTCTTACTCCTAAAAATTATCTAACAAGCCGCCCAACTCGTGATTCTGCGGTTCGCAGAATCCCTTTGTCACTAACGGTTGCTTCCCGCCCGCTCCAAATTCAACGCCAGCAACCGCTCCAAAATCTCCTCATCGGACAGGTCGCTCGGCCAGCCATAGGCCGCAAAGACGGCTTCATCCAGCTTCTTGTGCGCCAGTTCCAGCCAGGTGGGACGGGCGTTGTACAGATTCGTGAGCGTGCGCTTTTTCTTCTCGGCCTCGCTGAGACCTTCGGCATTAAGCCAGCGGTCTCGTTGCTCGACCAGTTCCTTTGCGGCCTGGGCGATGGCCCCCACGCGCGGATCATCCTCTGGCTCCCCGCCCGGCGGCCACGGGAAGGGGAAGGTTTCGAAGGTGGTTGTAGGTGTATAGCGTGAGCCACTCTCGTCCCTAAGTGATGTACCTTGTTTCAATGCCCATAGTTCATGAAGCTTTGAGTGAAAAACGCCAAAGAAATAATCATCATCTCGCGCAAAACACTACATGTGTCGAGCATTGGCAAAGTACCTTTTTCAAGCCAAACAAAAATTCTATATTTCGCAACACGTGGTGTTGCAATATATCTATTAACTTTCTAATGCTTCATCTCATTTCAGGTCGTGGATCGCCTATGTAGCCACCAATTTTCAGTCGAAGCTGGCTATTCGATTTTTGTCGCATTGGTTTAAACATCTTTTCGACATATTCAAATGGCATTTCATATTGTGCCGCTTCTTCAATTGGCATGTCAATTCCAAAATCAATTATCCACTATTTCACGAGTGATTGAACATAAATCATTTGCATTCAATACGGTCTAACTACATCTGAGTTCGATTTCCATTCGGATTATCTTTGTATCAGACAAGCATTTTTTGTGCATCTCTTCATCAATATCAAATGGCCCACCTTTGCATCAGCCCTGAAAACAAATATCTTCATTCTCATGAAATTGAGCTTTGCTTGTGTAATATCAGCAGTCGCCAGTTAAGATCAGGATTTATTTGATTTACAACGTGATTGTCATCAAGAGATTCCTTGTTTTCTGTTCCATTATCAAATCCAACCATTGAAACATTTACAGCTGCACCATCTAATATCCAATCCCGATCAGATTGTGCCCAAAAAATATCACCAGTTTCTTTTATTCTTCCAAAACCTTTCGGTTTGCACCACCACGAATGACTTGTGTTGCCAGCAAGCCAGCTCGCTTTGCTTTTCCATTTTCAATCATGGCTCGTGCTTTTTCGAACCAGTAACAAACCAAATCGCTTGCACTGGCAGCGACCGTCCTCATAGAGTTTCGAAAAGTTCATCTACATATTCATCGCCAAGTTCTGCGCGCATTTTTTTGCCACCCAAAAACGGCGGGTTGCCGACGATCACATCTGCCTGCGGCCATTCCGGTTCAATCAGGTTCCCCTTTTCATCGTAAGCCAGCACGGCATCCATGTGCAAAATGTTCTTGACCTGCTTGAGAATCGGTTCGGCCGGCAAACCATAACCATTATCCCGCAGCCATTGGATGTAGCCGATCTGGATGGTCATTTGCGCCAGTTCGTGGGCGTATTCGTTGGTCTCGATGCCGTATAACTGCGCCGGCGTCACCGAGACGAAGAAGCGCCCCGCGCCCATTTCGTCCGAGAAGTTGATGACTTCTTTTTGCAAATCCAGCAGCAGGCGTAAGGCCACGTACAGGAAATTTCCGCTGCCACAGGCCGGGTCCAACACTTTGATCGCCGCGATCTGATCGGCAAAGGCGCGCAACTTTCCACTGATCTTATCGATAGCGTTGGCCCGTTTTTTGCCGGTCAATCCTTCCGCTTCAACCTTTAACGTTTGGCATTCAACTTGCAACGCTTTCCATTCACGGCGCAAGGGAGCCATCAGCACCGGTTCCACGATCAGGACGATGTCTTCTTCGCCCGTATAGTGTGCGCCCAATTGGGAACGCTTGCTCGGGTCGAGTCCGCGCTCGAACAGGGTCCCGAAGATGGAAGGTTTGATCGCGCCCCAATCCAGCGCGTCGATATTGGCGATGATGTCCATATCTGCGCCGTCCAAGGGCAGGACGTGGTCATCGTCGAATAGCCCGCCGTCGAAGTACAGGATCTTGTCCGCCCCGAAGTAGCCGCCCGTGTTCATGGCGCGGAAGAGCTGCCTGAGCACTTCGGAGAAATCCTTCGAATTACGGCGCGTCTGATCCAGCAAACGCGGGAACAGTCTCTCCGGCAACAGTCCGATGTCTTCCGCGAACAGGCAGAACAACAGCCGGATCAGAAAATGCGCGATCTCCTGCGGGGCATCCCCGTATTTGCGCAGATTCTCGGCCAGTCTGGAAAAATGCGCCGCGGCTTCTTGCGTGACGCTTTCGACCGTTTCCTGCGGTTTGAGTTGCTCGGGCTCCGTGAAAACCATCTTGAGAATTTTGATGTTCTCAGGGTCGAGCATGTCATCCAGCGTAATGACAAATTTTCGTGTAGGAAGATTGGTGTAGTTCGTCCGGATGATGATCTGATTGATATCGGAAACAACCAGGAGGGGCGGATTCCGCAGCGCGTCTCTATAACCGAGAAGTTGGTCATAGGCCTTGGACAAATCCGCATCTTTGGATTTGTACTCCCACCCGAAGTACCCCAGTTTGGCCACGTCCGCCCAACCCTGTCCGCCGCTGGTTTTGGCCGCGCCCATTTCAAAAGCAAAGCGCGTGCCGGTCGGGTCCGATTCGTTCGGCGTTGGATGATCGACCAGATGGCACAGGTCGATGAAATGTTCCTGGTAGGTTTGCTTCTCGCGTGAAGTCACGCGCTTCCATTTGCTGACGAAATCTTGCGGTGTAAGGGTCATAGGTGCTTCCCCAAGAGAACGGTTGTGATGGTTACTGTGTGCTGCGTAAATAGCTGAACTCAAACACGTGTTTCTCTCAAAACAATCCGGCGCAAAAGTTCGTTTATTTATGCAAGAAGCAGTAGATCGTTACGTACAAGTATACAGGAAAACATGCAAATATCGGTGGTCGAGTAGCTCCGAGTGGCTGTCGAGGGGCGTATCGAGACCACACGTTTCAAGAAATCTTTCATTTCCAGGTTACTATTGATCTCCCTGTCCCGCCGAACTATGGCGGGGATGTCCCGCCGAACTATAGCGGGGCTCACCTGTGCCATGTTCATCCTATAGTCAACCTATAGTCGTCCTATAGTCATCCTGTAGTCGTCCTTCGCTAATCCTATATCATGGCTATATCATGGCTATAATCATCCTGTATCCGTGCCATTGTATTGTTCTTGATCGAAACCATAAGGGCTTGGATCACCTCCCTCAACTGCCTGCTATTATCTCCATTTCAGCGCAATTGGCAATAGCCAGGCCTTACAACCCTGTAAGAAGGAACCCTATATCACAAGACTGTATATTCAACCTGCGATCAGGTCGGTTCGATTCGTTGAATTTGCTTCTCTTAACCCCTGCCAGAGCTTGTCCTGTCCTACCTGCCGCTCCCCTGGGTGAGCACGGGTTTAATATCGACCAGTGGTGTTCCATCGATTGCCTCTATGGGAGCAACTCTTAACTTTTGCCCGGCTACCTCCAAGACTGTAACTTGATGCAGGCCGATTGGGTTGGGACGGTCCTGTGAGCGGGTTGCAAATACGCCTTTCAACGGCGCTTCCTGTCTCCCGCGCGGGTGGACCTGAAGTGTATCGCGTTGCGCCAGGTGCAGCCACGTCAGAACGATCAAGTTGTCTCCGGCCTTGATTCCCATCAGTCCTTGGGCAAATTGAGGTGATACCTCCAGCCAGGCTTCATATCCTGCCCTCGCTGCCTTGCATGGGAGCCTTCGCAAGATCGGTCAACTCGGAGCGTATGAGCCCAATGGGTTCGATCATATAACTGTTTTTGGTCATAGCGTCTCTCTCTACTTTTCATTCGTCGAGCCATCCACCAATACATGCTCAAATACTGGTTGGCGCTCTTCATAATATTGGATGTAATTCTCCCAATCCCGCAGCTTGGCCAGATCGCGTGCGTCCCCGCGCTGTGCGAGACGCTGCCTGCGGATTTCAGGGGCACAGGATACGTAATGTACCTCGACTGGTCCGCCCAGGGTTTGGGATAGCTTCGACGGCCAGTCCGGATCTCTCAGTTCCTTTGTAAAGGGACCCACGATCACCACTTCCTGGAAAGGAATATTCTCACGGGCGATGTCGAACAGCGTTTCATAGATCGGCTCGCGGAAGGTTTGTTTGAAAGTATTCCGAATCGCGGTCGTCCGGATTGTGCCCGGATTCACGCAGCGCAAGGCGCACCAATCGCTCGGTGACCGTGTCGATGTCCAGCAAGGTCGCGTGCCGGGCAGCAGCCAGTTTCTTCGCATAAGTCGTTTTGCCCGCGCCCGGGCTGCCGCAAACGATGTAAGTAGTGTTCATAGCTTCTATTTTAACCTTGCTCCAGTTCAAAGGTATTGTCATTGCGAGGCGTTTTTCCCCGGCACCGCCCGCCGGGGCAGGTGTGCCGAAGCAATCTCCACCTGAACGGGAAAATCCTGCTTTCAGAAGATTGCCCGTCCTGGCAGCGAGCCTGGGCTTCGCTCGCTGAAGAACGCTCATTCGCAACCCCGCCGAAGTACGGCGGGGTAATGGCACTGTTATTTTGGGCGATTATTTTTCTAATGCGATCGTCCTGCCATAGGCGACCGGATCGTTTGAGCAAACAGGTAATATAATGCCAAAATCAGGAGATTTTGGACTCCCAATATATGGTAACCTTATTAGGTGACTTGATATGAAAAATGTACTACTCATGCGACATGCAAAATCCAGTTGGAAAGGCGCCTCCCTGCCCGACCACCAACGTCCCTTGAACCAGCGCGGGAAACATGATGCGCCGCGCATGGGCAAATTCTTGCAAGAACAGGGTATCCTCCTGGATGCCATTCTGTGTTCGACGGCCGTCCGCGCCAGGCAAACGGCAGCAGGTTTATTGAAAAAGTACACTTTCGAGGGCGAAGTCCAATACTTGACGACCTGTATCAAGCCGGCCCCGAGACGATCATCTCCATTCTCAACCGGTTGCCAGAAAAAGTCGACACCGCCATGGTCATCGGTCATAATCCGGGCATGGATGACTTTCTGGAACTGGTTTGTGACGAGTGCGGGCATATGTCCACTGCCAGTGTGGCACACATAAAATATTCTGTCGAAGAGTGGCTTGATTTGCGCGCAGAAACAACGGGCGAGTTACTACACTTTTGGAAGCCGCGAGAGATTTAAGTGCGTTGTAACAGTTTATAAAAGAACTCCGGGATTGCAATCCCGGAGTTCTTTGCTTCATAGGCACATGAGTTGAAACTCAGCCTTTCGTCAGGCATCCTTTTCGAAAGGGAAAGTTCAGCTTGCCGGGGCGCAGCATGCGCAGGATGTCTTTCACGATTTCGACCGTGTTGACGATGACGGCAATCAGCAGCGCAACAGGAATGATGCTGCTGAAGACGCGTGTCAGGATGCGTCCGCTTTCCAGGTCAGTTGCGCCGGGATTGATTGCCAGCAGGTTGGGGGTGCGCAGGAGCGCGATCACGATCCCAATGCCGAACAGTTGCAGTCCGATGTGAGCCCAGCGTGCTGCCGTGTTCCAGTTGCCCTGGCGCAGCAGCCAGATGTCGAGTGCAACCGTCAGGATGCCGCTCAAGTTGATCCAGGGCAGGAAGTGGAAGAAGGCCTCGGAAAGCGTCACCAGTGGGACAAAATTTCCGTTCTCGATCATCCAGATGCTGAGAATTTGCGGGTAGAAGTTGAGTACCATCAGCCCGGCCAGGGTGAAGATGATGCTGGCAATTCTTTCACCGGTCTTGACCTGGTTGGGTTCCGGTTCTTTGGTCAATTCGGCGGGCGTCCACTTTTCTTTTTCTTCGAACTCACTGACCGGCATGACCCGTTCCAGGATAGCGAAAACCAGGGTTACGTTGCCAAAGGCCGCCAGCAACGCGCTCACCAGGCTGGCCACGAACTCGCCCAGTGCGCTCAGCAGTTCGGGGGAAGTCATAGTTGAACTGACCACCGAAACAATCGTCGCAATCGACAGGCCCAATGTCACCGCGAAGAGCACGATTTTCAATACCAACGTGTAGGTGGGGAACATACGCGGGCCGATCAGGTACGGATGGGTCTGGTACGTGGCAGCCACTTTCCTGGGCGCGCCGTATTCCTGCAACAATTCCGATGCCAGCGCTTCATCCGCCGGACGACCGGTCTGCTGGCTGCGATCCTCGAGCATATCCTCCAGCGTGGAGCGCAGCTCGGCCTCGATGTCGAGCCGGTTCTTGCGCGGCAAATACTTGCCGACTTCAGTTACGTAGCGATCTATGAGATTCATTTTTACTTCTCCTGTTTACATCTGTCATTGCGAGGAGCGTGAGTGCTCGACGTGGCAATCTCCGGCGAACGTGTGAGACTGCCACGTCCGTAGTGTTACGCCCTTCGACATCGCCTCCGGCTCGGGAGGACACAAGTTACTTCAACATTCCTTCCATCATGGAAACGATCTTGTTCCATTCTTCCTCGAGCCGGGGCAGCAATTCCTGCCCTTTCGGGCTGATGACATAATAACGGCGTGGGCGCGAGCCTTCGGTATTCCAGTCCGAACTCAGCAACCCTTGCGATTCCAGGCGACGGAGCAGGGGATAGAGCGTGCCCTGGTCGATTTCCAGTCCCTGTTCTGAAAGTAGTTTCATCAGCGAATAGCCGTATTGCTCCTCATCCAGTTGGCTGAGCACGGCCAGCACGATCACGCCTCGTCGCAACTCGTTGATTGTATTTTCATACATCTCATTGGCTGTCATATTGTATCCTTTGTCACATTATACTGTATGTAAAATAGTATGTCAAGATATCAGTATGTCATTGCGAGCCGTCCTGAGCGGAGTGTTCTTCAGCGTAGTCGAAGGATGGCGAAGCAATCTCCTGATTTTTCGGGGAGACTGCTTCGTTCCTCGCAGTGACACTTTCAAATTGAGAATTGCTGTCAAGATGTAAAATCGTGGAATTCACGTCTAAAGCGACGGTACTTTGGTACTTGCAGATTGCCAGTAACTTTTTCCGCTATAGAACGACTGTAAGGGAAACACCGCTAAAAAACCGGTGAAACTTTACTGTTTTGGAAAAGGAGATAATCTCATGACCCACGTAATTACCAGCCTGTGTTTGCGCGACAACGGCTGTATCGATGTCTGCCCGGTGGAATGCATCAGCCCCGGTGAACCGGCCACCCAATGGCCTACTTTTTATGTCGACCCTCAAACTTGCATCGACTGTGGTGCCTGCGTGCCCGAATGTCCGTTTTCTGCTATTTTTCCTGAAGATGAAGTTCCCACTGCCTATCGAGCTGTGGGCGGCGAATTGATCAACCGTCCCGACCTGGCCGGTCCATACCATAGCAGGAACCATTACGGCGAGCCGGTAGTGCTGGAAACCACCAAGGTCCTTGCGGCGGGCGAAGTGGTCGATCTGACGACCAGCATCCTGGAGAACGAAACCTATTACAGGTAAGCTGTCAGCCCGCGCAGGGGATTCTCCGAATGCTTGAAACGCCCATACCACAGCGCCAGCGGATATAGCAAGACCAGACCGACCAGCCAATAGGGCAGCATAGCCGGGATGCTGCTCCCTTTAGGTGTGAAAATCCGTCCCATCAGCATATACAGCGCCAGGTGCAGGACGTACACGAACAGGGGTGCGCTTCCGAACGCGACCAGCGGCCTGCTCGCCGTTTGGAAGCCGTCTGCCTCTTGCCTTTGAGAATCCCCACAAGGCGATCAGGTTGACACCCATCGTCAGGAACGTGTAAACCAGGCTGGGCGGATACTTGACCACGTTCAGGAAGTCGATCCAGGTATTCCCCGCACGCGGACGGATGTTCCCAAAGCCGTCCCCATAGCGCACGATGACGAAGAAAGCCAGCAAGACCAAGCCTATCCAGAGTCCCTTCTGGTAGGCTTGTTTCTCGTCTGCCAGCAGCCAACGACCGAACAGTATCCCGAAGACCACCAATTCCAGCCAGGGCAACACGGGATAATTCGACCAGAATGCCCCGTCGCCACCGCTGTACAGCAGGATCAATCGCCATTTTGCGTGGCTGATGCTGGTCCACAGGCTTGGGTCGGGATGCAGCCATGCGGTTCCGAGCAGCAGGCCCAGGGTCAGGATGAGAAGCGCAGTGGGATTCAGTCGCAGCAGGAAACTGCCGATGATCATCGTCCCGCCTAAAGCGATCAGCACGCCGATGTACGTTTCGGGGAAGAACTCCGGTCCCGCCTTCCAGATGGGATTGACGACCAACAGTTGTAGTGCGATCAAAACCAAGCCGCGCACCCAGAAATGGCCCGCAATTTTCCATATGCTCCAACCTTGCTTCTGGCGCGATTCGGCGAAGAGCAACATGCCAACGCCCATCAGGAAGAAAAAACCTGGCGCGCAGAAATGCGTCACCAGGCGGGTTAGGAAGGGCAGGGCGGAGTTGTAGGCAGGGAAAGCGCCGCCCCATTGCTCGCCGGAAGAATGTTGTTGGGCGACGAAGTAGTTGGCGTGGTCGAGCGCCATAAAGACGATGATCAGGCCACGCAGGGCATCGAGCGGATAGAGACGCTTGCTGTTTGCGCTACTCATCCGGCGTGTAGTACGGCAAATAATCTTCCCTTACAGGCGAAAACACCTCCACTACCACCGACGGCTCGATTGCGGTGGCGCCATGCTCCACATCTCCCGCGATGTTCCAACTGTCGCCGGGGTTAGCGATAAAGTGCTCCCCGTCCACCAGGAAATCCATGTGCCCGGAGACCAGATAGCCGGTTTGCTCGTGCGGGTGGTGGTGCGGCGGAATGACCGCGCCTTTCTCAAATTTAACTTCGGTCATCAAGGTATGATCGCCGTATACCAGTGTTTTTAGGTGTACACCTTTAACTAGTTCAGTATGTCCGCTTGCTTCTGTTTTCTTGAACATGATACCCTCACAATCTTTTCGATGTCTTTGTTGCAATCCAAAATGTTTTCTCATTATATGAATAAATACAGGGCAAGTCTAATCGGTACATATCGGATTTGGGGTACGAGAGTGCGTCGCTCTCGTACCCCTAAATCCGGCCTTTCATGGCAAAACCTAATCATATCTTATGGGGTTTCAAAACGTCTTGATGATATAACTATCATTTCCAATCCAATCATTTTCACTGCGAAGAACGCTATATTTGCCTGGGCGGAGGGAGTAGGGAGAACGCAAAAAACTTTGTGATCTTTGCGGACTTGGTGACAGGAGTCAATCATGAAAAAGATATATTTGTTTGCCATACTTGCTCTATTAATATCCAACCCGGCCTGCTCATTTTCTTCAGATCTATCGGATGGAGGGGAATCTTCTGGTAGAGTATATTTTCAGGATGATTTTTCAAATGAGGCAAGTGGTTGGTCTAGAGTCCGCACGGACGCAGGAATCACAGATTATGAAAATGGTGTATATCGCATCTTTGTGAATCAGAATAATAAGGATTATTTTGGAACCCCGGGATTATCTCTGCAGAGCGATGTGCGCGTGGAAGTGGATGCCACCAAGGTTGCCGGTTCCAACAATAATGATTTTGGGATACTGTGTCGTTATCAAGACAACAACAACTTATATCAATTTGTGATATCAAGTGACGGTTATGTCGGAATAATAAAGTTGGTGGATGGCTCTATGGAAAGTATTTCTGCTGAAACTCTCATCGAAAGTTCCGCCATCAACAAGGGAAATGTACAGAATCATATAAGAGCCGACTGCATTGGCAATATGCTCACGCTGTATGTAAATGGCCAACAAGTCTCAACTGCACAAGACACCACCTTCATAGGCGGCGGAGATGTTGGGGTTTTTGCTGGAACGTACGATACTCCCGGTGCGGAGATACATTTTGATAATTTCATCGTCACCGCGCCATAAAACCTCTACAGAGTTTGGCCGGGTGAATTTTGATTCCTTTTGCAATTCCTAAGCATCCTTTGTTTCAGACATGTGCTCCCCACCGGATAAACTTTCTATCACGCGCAACATTTTTTCGTAATGCGAACCCTTCCAGTACACCTGGTCACAAGCCGGGCAGATTTTGAAATCATCGTAATACTTTTTTGTCAGCGGTTCCAGCTTCTCCAGGACCATTTCTTTCTCGACCGGTTCCAGCAGATGATTACAATTCATACAACGTTGGAACGGCTTGACCCATTTCACCAATCCATATCTTTGGACGACTTCGTATAGTTGTTCAGTTGAATTGAGACTGCGCAGCAAATAGCCCTGCGTGATGACCTTGTGCATCAAGAGCAATCGATCACGAGTCAGCAGGATGCGTCTCTCTTCGACACTGATACGCACCAGTTCATCATCTTCGTAGGCGTTGTCATACAGGCAATCCAGGCCCAGCATACGCAGATGGGAAGCTAAGCGTCCCAGATGACCATCCAACACGAAGCGCGGCTCTTCCGTTAAATCGGTGAGCGCTACCGGCCGAACCTCGATCCTGTCACCGTCATCGACGATGTATTCCAGCCCAATCGTTGCTCCGTTAACGGATAACGGGCCGATTTCGGTGTGCGGAACTCTCAGCGACTCGATCAAATGCTTGACCGACTGCGGGCCCTGGAAGCGCACCTCAACAGGCTGACCACGTAAGTCGCGCTTCAGCAGGAGTTGCAAATCAGGAGTGAAGTCAAAGCGGGCGACTTTCATAGGATAAGTGTATGCCAAAATAATGTGCAAGACAATGGTGCCAGATCTGAACGAAACAGGCCTATTTTTTATGATTGGTGATTTTTCTTGAGAGATTATGTTAAGATTGTGTAAACAATATAAAATTGCAATGTTTTGCCCTTGACTTATCCCCGAAACGTCCTATAATCGGGCGAAACCTGAGACAAACCATGTCAAATATCTATTTCACCCTCATCCTTATCGTTATTATTTCGGTCCTTATTCTTAAGGACCAGATGACGGTTGGGATGGCTACGGTGAGAGTGAAATAACGACACCAGCTTAGAGAAACACAAGCCGCCCCCAACCTGGGGCGGCTTTTTTGTTACCGCTTTTGCGGTACTTGGTAGAAAGGAACCCCAAGATGTACCTGATCAACCTGCTCGAGATTGTCATTAGCCTGATTATTGTCCTCCTTCTTACGAAGGAGAGACCGCTTGTGGTTGCACTGGTCAGGATTGTGACGAAGAAATAAACACACCTGGAAAAAAACGAGAGCCGCCCAAGCACATCGGGCGGCTTTTTTATTACCCCATCCCCTAGCCCCTCCCCATGACGCAGTCATGGAGAAGGGGAACCAATAAGGAAAATTATGCGTTCTGATACTGTCAAGAAAGGTTACGATAAGGCCCCGCACCGTGCGTTGTTGCGCGCGACGGGTCTGAAAGATGAGGACTTTGGCAAGCCGTTTGTAGCGATTGTCAATTCGTATGTAGATATTGTGCCCGGGCACGTCCATTTGCAGGATTTTGGCAAACTGGTTAAGGAGGCGGTGAGAGCGGCGGGTGGCGTGCCATTCGAGTTCAACACCATCGGCGTGGACGACGGCATCGCCATGGGCCACCTGGGGATGAAGTACTCGCTGCCTTCTCGGGAACTGATTGCTGACTGCGTCGAGACGATGATCGAGGCCCATAGGTTCGACGCCATGGTCTGCATCCCCAACTGCGACAAGATCGTCCCCGGCATGCTGCTGGGTGCGATGCGGGTCAACATCCCGACCATTTTCGTCTCTGGCGGGCCGATGGCTGCGGGCAAAACTCCCGAGGGCGAGACGATCGACCTGATCTCGGTCTTTGAGGGTGTGGGCGCGTTTTCGGCGGGCAAGATTAACGAGCAACGCCTGACCACGCTGGAACGCTTCGCCTGTCCATCGTGCGGATCATGCTCGGGGATGTTCACGGCCAATTCGATGAACTGCTTGATGGAAGTGCTTGGCATGGCGCTGCCCTACAATGGCTCGGCCCTGGCCAAGACGGAAGAACGTGAAGCGCTGGCGAAGAAGGCTGCGGCTCAGGTGTTGACTCTGTTGGAACGTGACATCCGCCCTCGTGACATTGTGACCGCAGATGCCATTGACGATGCCTTTGCGCTGGATATGGCCATGGGCGGCTCGACCAACACGGTGCTGCATACGCTGGCGCTAGCCAACGAAGCCGGCGTGGACTATCCGCTGGAGCGCATCAACGCTGTGGCTGAAAAGGTGCCGCACATCTGCAAGGTCAGCCCTGCGGGCAAATGGCATATGGAAGATGTGCACCGGGCAGGCGGAATCCCAGCCATCTTGAACGAAGTCCAGCGTAGCACGGGCATGCTTCACTTTGACCGCATGACGGTCAGCGGTACGACACTGGGGGAATCGATCCAAGGTTGTGATATCCAGGATGATGACGTTATTCGTCGCTATGAAAATGCACATTCGAAACGGGGTGGGTTGGCGATATTGTTCGGCAACCTGGCTCCCAACGGCGCAGTGGTTAAGGTGGGTGGCGTCAGCGCGCCGATGATGAAGTTCAGCGGCCCGGCGCGTATTTACGAGTCGCAGGACGAGGCGCTGAAAGGTATTCTGGAAAGCGAAGTTAAGGAAGGAGATGTGGTTGTCATCCGCTATGAAGGGCCGAAGGGCGGACCCGGCATGCAAGAGATGCTCTCGCCGACTTCGGCCATCATGGGCCAGGGCTTGGGCGACAAAGTGGCGCTGATCACCGACGGTCGCTTTAGCGGTGGGACGCGCGGGGCCTGCATCGGGCATGTGTCGCCGGAAGCGGCTGCGGGTGGTCCAATTGGCGCACTCAAAGCCGGAGACATGATTGACATCGATTTAACGGAACGCAGGCTGGATGTCCGTTTGAGCGAAGCGGAAATTCATCAACGCTTGAGCGAGCTGCCGCCGTTCCAGTCCAAGATCCAGAGCAAATGGTTGAAACGTTATTCGTATTTTGTGACATCTGCCGATACGGGTGCAGTGTTAACAACCGATTTTTAGACCCTCACCCCCGACCCCTCTCCCAAAGAGGGCGAAGGGTGAAATAAGGAGAGAGACAATGAAAAAGACAGGTGCAGAAATTTTGTGGGAATGCTTGACGCGCGAAGGCGTGGAAGTGGTGTTCGGGTATCCGGGCGGGGCAAACATGCCGATCTACGATGCCATGCTCAGTTATCCGGTGCATCACGTGCTGGTGCGACATGAACAGGGCGCGGCGCACATGGCCGATGGGTATGCGCGCGCTTCGGGCAAAGTCGGCGTGGCGATGGCCACGTCGGGCCCGGGCGCAACCAACCTGGTGACAGGGATTGCCACGGCCATGATGGACTCGTCCCCGATTGTGTGCATCACGGGGCAGGTGGCAGCGCACTTGATCGGCGGGGACGCCTTCCAGGAAACGGATGTAACCGGCATCACATTGCCGATCACCAAACACAACTACCTGGTGACCAGCGCTGATGAGATCGCCGAAGTGGTAGCTGAAGCTTTTTACATCGCGCGCAGCGGACGACCCGGCCCGGTGTTGATCGACATTTGCAAAAATGCCCAGATTGAATCGGCTGAATACGTAGTCCCCGAAGATGTAAAACTGCCAGGCTACCAGCCGCCTTCTCATGCCCCGAAAGTGGATTTAGAGAAAGCGGTCTCGTTGATCGAGCGCGCCAAGCGGCCTGTGATCCTGTGCGGGCACGGCGTCATGATGTCGGGTGCGGAGGAAGTTTTGCAGCATTTTGCCGTCAAGACCAATACCCCCGTGGCGATGACCTTGCTCGGCCTGGGCGCTTTCCCGGCATCGCACGAACTCAGCCTGGGCATGATGGGTATGCACGGCGAAGCGCACTGCAACCTGGCCATCCAGAACGCCGATCTGCTGTTGGCTTTTGGTATGCGCTTTGATGACCGTGTGACTGGCACGCTCAGTACCTATGCACTCGGTGCAAAGAAAATCCACATTGATATTGATCCATCTGAAATCCACAAGAACGTAAAAGTGGATGTACCCCTGGTCGGTGACTTGAAAACCGTGGTGACCGATCTGGTCCCAATGGTGGACGAGTATGAACATGAAGAATGGATGCAGCAGATCGGAGAATGGAAAGCGGAAGGGGATGCGCGCAGCATCATGGCCTGGCCTGAAGACGGCAAGCTGCACGTTTCGCATCTGGTTCACGATCTATGGAAGGCAACTGAAGGCGGGGCAATTGTGACAACGGACGTTGGCCAACATCAGATGTGGGCTGCGCAGTACTACTTCATGGAAAAACCCAAGCGTTGGCTCTCATCCGGTGGCGCGGGCACGATGGGCTTTGGCTTGCCGTCTGCCATTGGTGCCTGGTTTGCCCACAAAGATGAAGAAATCTGGACTGTCGTTGGTGACGGCGGTTTCCAGATGACCGCGGCGGAACTGTCCACTGCGGTGCAGGAAAATGCCAACGTCAAGATTGCTATCATGAATAACAGCTTCCTGGGCATGGTACGCCAGTGGCAGGAGTTCTTCTACGAGAAGCGTTATTCCGGTGTCAACATGAGCGGCCCCGATTTTGTCAAACTGGCCGAAGCGCACGGCGTGCCTGCCCGATTGGTGACCGAACCTGAGAAGGTGCAGGAAGCTATCGAATGGGCGCGCAATACACCCGGCCCAGTTGTTCTCGAATTCCGCGTAGAACAAGAAGAAGCGGTCTATCCGATGGTTCCCGCCGGTGCGGCGCTCGATCAGATGCTGCGTCGCCCTGTCCGCGTTGCTGCTGAAAAGAAATAGGAGAGAGAAATGCAATACACATTAATTGCCTTAGTCGAAGATAAACCGGGCGTGCTGAACCGCGTAGCATCCTTGTTCCGCCGCCGGAATTTCAATATCGAATTGTTGGCTGTCGGGCGCACGGAGAAACCGGGCGTTTCGCGCATGACCATTGTGACAAATTGCGAGAGTGACGTGGATGCGCACAAGATTGAAGCCAACCTGTACAAGTTGGTCAACGTGATTGACGTGCAGGATGTTTCGCGCGAGCCGTCTGTGAACCGGGACCTGGCTTTGATCAAAGTCAGAGCGACTCCTGAACAACGGGCTGAGATCAACAACCTGGCAGCCATCTTCCGCGCTCGCATCGTGGACGTTGCGCCTGATTCCGTTATCGTGGAAGCTACCGGCACCGAAGATAAGGTTGAAGGCATGATCGAACTGCTACGTCCGATCGGTATCCTGGAAATGGTCCGCACGGGACAGATCGCCATGACCCGTGGCGAACATTCCGGCATCCGCCGCACACCGGGCGCGCATGGCAATGGCAACGGCTGGCACCCCGCAGAAGTTTCCGGGCTGGCAGAATACTAAGCTAGACGATGGACCATAGACGGTAGACCGTGAAAGCCATCCACTGTCCACGGTCTACGGTCTGATGAAATTACGCAAAACATCAAGGAGAAAAGGACTTATGGCAAAAATTGATTTTGGCGGTGTGGTCGAAGATGTCGTCACCCGTGAAGAATTTCCGCTTGAGAGAGCCCGTGAGGTGCTCAAAAACGAAGTGGTAGCCGTGCTCGGTTACGGCGTGCAGGGACCTGCCCAGGCCTTGAACATGCGCGATAACGGTGTCAAAGTCATTGTCGGCCAGCGCCAGGGCACGTCCAACTGGGACAAAGCCATCGCGGACGGCTGGGTTCCCGGCGAGACGCTTTTCACGGTTGAAGAAGCTGCTGAACGCGGCACGGTCGTCCAGTACCTGCTCTCGGACGCCGGTCAGCGCTCGCAGTGGCCGAAGATTGTCGAGTGCCTGAACGAAGGCGACCTGCTGTACTTTTCGCATGGCTTCTCGATTACTTATAAGGACCAGACCGGCGTGATCCCGCCGCCGCATGTGGACGTGGCCCTGGTCGCGCCCAAGGGTTCGGGCACCAGCGTGCGCCGTAACTTCCTGGACGGTTCCGGTATCAATGCCAGTTATGCCGTCCAACAGGATGCCACCGGGCGTGCTGAAGAGCGTACCATGGCGCTCGGTATCGCTATCGGTGCGGGCTATCTCTTCCCGACTACCTTTGAAAACGAAGTCTATTCCGACCTGACCGGCGAACGTGGCATCCTGATGGGTGCGCTGGCGGGTGTGATGGAAGCCCAGTACAACGAACTGCGGAAGCACGGACATACCCCGTCCGAGGCCTTCAACGAGACTGTCGAAGAGTTGACCCAGTCGCTCATCCGCCTCGTGGGCGAGAACGGCATGGACTGGATGTATGCCAACTGCTCCACCACCGCCCAACGCGGCGCGCTGGACTGGAAGGACAAATTCCGTGATGCGGTTGCCCCGGTCTTCTCAAATCTGTACCAGAGCGTGGTCGATGGCGAAGAAACCCGCATTGTGCTGGATAAAAACTCTGACCCGAACTACCGCCAGAACCTGGAAGAAGAACTCAAAGTTATGCGCGAATCAGAAATGTGGCGGGCAGGTGCGGCAGTCCGTGCGCTGCGTCCGGAGAATTGGAAGAAAGAGGATTAGAGACTAGAGAACAGAGAGCAGTCACTATTCTCCACTCTCTAGTCTCTGCTCTCTCTCCCGAAAGGAGAATTTTATGGTTAGCAATTATGTGAAGATTTTCGATACCACTTTGCGAGACGGCGAACAATCTCCCGGCGCAACGATGACGTCGGCCGAGAAACTGGAAGTCGCTCGCAACCTGGCTCGTCTGGGCGTGGATATTATCGAGGCGGGCTTTCCCGCCGCCTCGCCCGATGACCTGGAAGCCGTTCGTCGCATCGCGGATGAGGTCGGCAACCCGCCTGAGGGCGAGGAGCAGGCTACAGTCCCCGTGATTTGCGGGCTGGCACGCACCACCAAAGGCGACATCGATAAAGCCTGGGAAGCAGTCAAAGGGGCGCAGCATCCCCGCATCCATACCTTTTTAGCCACGTCCGAAATCCACATGAAGCATAAGCTCAATATGGATCGTGAGCAGGTGGTCGAACGGGTGTCCGAGATGGTTGCCTATGCCCGCTCGCTGTGTGCTGATGTAGAGTTCAGCCCTGAAGACGCCGGGCGCTCGGACCCTGAGTTCTTGTATCTTGTCCTGGGTGAAGCCATCAAGGCTGGCGCGACCACGCTCAACATCCCTGATACCGTCGGTTACACCATGCCCGAAGAGTTCGGTGCGCTGATCGCGGGTATCAAGGCCAATACGCCCGGCATGAGCGATGAGATCACCATCTCGGTGCATACCCATGATGATCTGGGACTGGCGACGGCCAATGCGCTGGCGGGCATCCATGCGGGTGCGCGCCAGGCCGAAGTGACCATCAACGGTATTGGCGAACGCGCGGGCAACACCTCGCTCGAGGAAGTTGTCATGGCGCTCAAAACCCGTCACCCGGTCTATAAGCTGGAAACGGGTATCGAAACTACCCAACTTTCCCGTATCAGCAAGCTGGTCAGTAATTACACGGGCATAGCTGTGCAGCCCAACAAGGCCATTGTCGGTGCGAACGCCTTTGCCCATGAGGCGGGCATCCATCAAGATGGCATGCTCAAGAACAACCAGACCTACGAGATCATGCGTCCGGAAGACGTAGGCGTTAACCAGACCAACCTGGTGCTCGGCAAGCACTCTGGCCGCCACGCCTTGCGCGTACGCCTGGCTGACATGGGCCACGCCCTCGACGATACAGAACTCGACCAGGCTTTTACCCGCTTTAAAGAACTGGCTGATCGTAAGAAGGTCATTACCGACCTCGATCTCGAAGCCTTGATCGCCGACGAGTTCTACCAACCGCTTTCCGTATACTCGCTGGAAGGTCTACAGGTTGCCTGTGGCACGATGGGCATGCCCACTGCTTCTGTGCGTTTGAAAGGCCCTGACGGCAAAGTCCACACGCAGGCTGCCATTGGCACAGGCCCGGTAGATGCCACTTACAAAGCGATCAATGAAATTGTCAATACGCCCAATACTTTGCTTGAATTCAGCATCCATGCCATCACCGAAGGCATCGACGCTCTGGGCGAGGTTACCGTGCGGGTGCAGGCCAAAAATGGTCAGCAAACCATGGATGCCCAGAAGGAACTCCTCTACAGCCGCATTTACGGCGGCCACGGCGCTGATACCGACATCATCGTCGCCAGCGCCAAGGCCTACATCAACGCCCTGAATAAACTGATCATCTCGCAAACCGAGATGCAAACCGTCCAGAATGACTACGGTGTCATGCTGGTTGGATAATCCGCCATAGTAGGGGCAGGTCTCAGACCTGCCCCTACCAACCACCCAACAAGGAGAAATCACCATGTCACTACCCCTACTGAAAATCCAAACGTTCCCGAAGCCCCGATTTTTGATCCGTTTCCCGAACCAAACACCATGCCCTCCGGCTGGGATCTCAGCGGACTCGCCCCCGACCCTGCGCCTGCCTCCGCTGCCCCGACCGGTGAAGATCCTGAGGCCTGAATCCGTTAACCATGAAGATCACGAAGACTCTGGAACACAAAGAATAAAAAACTTTGTGGCTTTATGTCTTAGTGTCTTCGTGGTCAAAATAATCATCATTATGCCAAAGACCCTCTTCGAAAAAGTCTGGGACTTGCACGTTGTCACCCAACAACCCGACTCCCCGGCCATCCTCTACATTGACCTGCACCTCGTCCACGAGGTGACCTCGCCGCAAGCCTTCACTGGCTTGCGCCAGCGTGGACTGAAAGTCCGCCGCCCGGACAAAACCTTCGCCACGATGGATCATTCCACGCCCACGCATGACCCGTCCCTGCCGATTGCGGACCCCATCGCTGCGGCCCAAATCCGCCAGATGGAGAAGAACGCCGCCGAGTTCGGCGTCTCGCTCTACGGACTGGACAGTCCCAAGCGCGGCATCGTCCACGTGATCGGCCCGGAACTGGGACTGACCCAACCCGGCATGACCATCGTCTGCGGCGACAGTCACACCGCCACGCACGGGGCTTTCGGCGCGCTGGCCTTCGGCATTGGCACGTCCGAAGTCGAGCATGTGCTGGCGACCCAGTGCCTGCTCCAGCGGGTGCCTAAAACCTACGAAGTCCGTGTGGATGGAAAACTTGCCAAAGGCGTCTCTGCCAAAGACATCATCCTGGCCCTGATTGCCAAGATCGGTATCGGCGGTGGGACCGAGCATGTCTTCGAATACACTGGCGAAGCCATCCGCGCGCTCTCGATGGAAGAGCGCATGACTATCTGCAACATGTCCATCGAAGGTGGCGCACGTGCTGGTATGGTTGCTCCCGATGAGACCACCTTCGAGTATTTGGCTGGACGCGAATTTGCTCCAAAGGGTGAAGAATGGGACAAAGCTCTCGCAATTTGGAAATCCCTGCCCAGTGACGAGGGTGCCATCTACGACAAATCCGTCACGTTGGATGCTTCTGCGCTGGAGCCAATGATCACCTACGGCACCAATCCCGGCATGGGCATGAAGATTAGCGAAAGCATCCCGGACCCGGCTTCCTACAACGACCCGTCGCAGAAGGCTGCTCTCGAAAAATCCCTGGCTTACATGGACTTGCAGCCCGGCCAGCCGTTGCTCGGCAAAAAAGTGGACGTGGTCTTCATCGGCAGTTGCACCAACTCGCGCATTTCCGATTTACGTCAGGCAGCATCCTTGCTGAAAGGCCGCAAAGTTTCCAGCGATGTGCGCGTTATGGTGGTGCCCGGTTCGCAGCAGGTTAAGAAGCAGGCCGAAGCCGAAGGTTTGGATAAAATCTTCAAGGACGCCGGAGCCGACTGGCGCGAAGCCGGTTGCTCGATGTGCCTGGCGATGAACGGCGATCAACTTGAACCCGGGCAGTATGCTGTCAGCACCAGCAACCGCAACTTCGAAGGCCGCCAGGGCAAAGGCGGACGTACCTTCCTGGCCTCCCCGCTGACCGCCGCTGCCACGGCCGTAACCGGTGTCATCTCGGATGTGCGCACCATGATGGCAGGGTGATGGCATGACGGAGACGATTGCCCAGGCCTTTGACGCCTCGGTCGACTATTACGATGACTGGATGCGGGTGGCGCTGCCCAGCTATGCTGGCATCTTTGCGGCAGCCTTGGAGCAGATCCCTTTCGAAAAGACAGCACCCATCCGTGTGTTAGATCTGGGCGCAGGTACCGGTCTGTTCTCCTGGCATGTCCTGGATGAATACCCGGCTGCGACGTTTACCCTGTGCGATCTGGCTCCCAGGATGCTGGAGATTGCCCGGCAGCGTTTTGCACCATATCCTGATCAGTTTACCTACCTGATCGAAGATTACCGTCAGATTTCTGCTGACCAGAAATTCGATTTGATCATTTCGAGTCTTTCTATCCATCATTTGTCCGACGAAGATAAACGCGCTTTGTTCCTCCGTATTCATTCCCTTCTGGAAGATGGTGGCCTGTTCATCAACATCGATCAGGTCTGGGGCCCGACTGAATACTGGCAGTCCCATTACTGGGATCAGTGGCTGGAGCGAGTCCGGCGTAACGGCGCAGCGGAAGACCAGATCGAGGCCAGTATCAAGCGGCGCAGGGAATATGACCGCGAAGCGCCCCTGGCCTACCAGCTCCAGTGGCTGGGACAGGCTGGCTTTTCGCAAGTAGATTGTGTCTACAAGCACGCCTTCATTGGCGTCTTTTGTGCGCTCAAATAAACCTTCACAAGGCTCTTTACAAGGAAATTTTTATGGCTCAATTTACAACGCTTACATCACGCATGGTCCCGTTACCCGTTGAAAACATCGACACGGACCAGATCATCCCGGCCCGCTTCCTGAAAGCGACCGACAAAAACGGCATGGGCGAGGCCCTGTTCTCCGACTGGCGCTATAACCCGGACGGCAGTCCCAAGCCGGGGTTCGTGCTTAACGATCCCAAGGTTCAGGGCGCGCAAATCCTTCTAGCCGGAGACAACTTCGGGTGCGGTTCGAGCCGCGAACATGCCCCCTGGGCGCTGACCGGCTACGGCTTCCGCGCTGTTATCAGCACATCCTTCGCAGACATCTTCCGCAACAATGCCCTCAAGAACGGTCTGATCCCGATTATCGTGGACGCGGAAACCCACAAGTCTCTTTTTGACCTGGCCGAAGAAGCCCCCATGGCCGAGATCACCATTGATCTGGAAACCCAAACGGCCACCCTGCCTGATGGGCAAGCTGTCTCGTTCCCCATCGACCCGTTCTCAAAAACCTGCCTGCTTAAAGGTGTGGACCAACTCGGTTACATCATGAGTTTTGAAGACGAAATTGCCGCTTTTGAGAATAGAGAATAGAAAGGGAGAGAGTAGGTACTGATCTCTAATCTCTACTCTCTAATAACAATTATGAGTATCCAAATCTACGACACCACACTACGCGATGGTACCCAATCCGAAGGTTTCACCCTTTCGGGTATCGATAAAATTCGCATTGCCAAGCGTCTTGACGCGATCGGTGTGGCTTTTATCGAAGGCGGCTGGCCGGGCTCCAACCCCAAGGATGCCGAGTTTTTTGAGCGTGCCCGCGATATGGAGTTCAAGCACTCGCTCGTGGCAGCTTTCGGTGCCACCTGCCGAGCCAAAGGCGGCCCCGAAGACGATGCCAGCATCCGGGCGTTGCTTGATTCGCGCACCCCTGTCTGCACAATTTTTGGCAAAACCTGGACGCTGCACGTTACCGATGTGCTGCGCACCACGTTGGAAGACAACCTGCGCATTATCGAACAGTCGGTCGCCTATTTGCGCGAGCAGGACCGCCGCGTGATCTATGATGCCGAACATTTCTTCGACGGTTATAAAGCTGATCCGGCCTACGCGTTGGAAACACTGCAGGCGGCCGTCCGTGGAGGAGCGGAAACCGTCGTGCTGTGCGATACCAATGGCGGAACCCTGCCCTGGGAACTGGAACGCATCGTCCGGGAACTCAAGCCTGCTCTCGCGCACCCGTTCGGAATCCACACCCATAACGATTCCGGTTGTGCAGTTGTCAATTCTTTGATAGGTGTCCGCGAAGGCGCGATACAGGTACAGGGCACCATCAACGGCGTGGGCGAACGTTGTGGCAACGCCAACCTGTGCTCGATCATCCCTGACCTGGAGCTCAAGATGGACTACGAGTGCCTGCCTGGCGGCAACATCGCCCGTCTTACGGATCTATCCCATTTCGTGATGGAAGTCGCCAATGTCACCCCCGACGAGCACCTGCCGTTTGTCGGCAAGTCGGCGTTTGCGCACAAAGGCGGCGTGCATGTGGCGGCGATGCGGCGCTCGGCACAATCCTACCAGCATATTGAGCCGGAGAAAGTCGGCAACAAGATGCGCGTGGTCGTCTCTGACCTTTCGGGACGGGGCAATCTGCTCAGTAAGGCCGAAGAACATGGCCTGGAAGTGGAAGGCGAGGAAGTCCTGCCTGTCCTGAATGACATCAAGGAACTGGAAGCACGCGGTTTTGCCTTCGAAGCCGCCGAAGCCTCGGTGGCGATGATGCTCAAACGGCAGGAAATGTATTACAAACCGCCCTTTGAACTGGTTGACTTTTTTGTCAACGTTGAACATCGCGACGGCCGCGGTACTTTTGCCGAAGCGACGGTCAAGGTGCGGGTCAAGGGCGAGATCCTTCATACTGCGGCGGAAGGCAATGGGCCGGTCAACGCGCTGGATATTGCCTTGCGCAAAGCCCTGCAACCGATCTACCCCCAACTTTCAGCTTTCCACCTGGCGGATTACAAAGTCCGCATTTTGGATGGCGAAAATGGCACCGAAGCCATCACCCGCGTGCTGATCGACACACAGAACGGCACCAAGCGTTGGAGCACCGTTGGCGCGAGCGGCAACATCATCGAGGCCAGTTGGCGTGCGTTGGCGGACTCAGTTGAGTATGGGTTAATGGTGGCGCATTAATTTGCCCTCACCCCAACCCCTCTCCCTTAGGGAGAGGGGCAAGGGGTGATGGGTAATTGGAGAATTCATGCAAGCAAACATCGTTCTACTCCCCGGTGATGGCATTGGCCCTGAGATTGTGACCGAAGCCGTACGGGTCTTGGAAACTATCGCAAGCAAGCATGGGCACAGCTTTACCTTTGCCGAACGGCTGATGGGTGGCTGTTCGATTGACAAATACGGCTCATCGCTCACCGACGAGACCCTGGCCGATTGCCAGGCTGCGGATGCGGTGCTGCTGGGCGCGGTCGGTGGCCCGAAGTGGGACGATCCCAAAGCCAGGGACCGCCCCGAGCGCGGCCTGTTGGCCCTGCGTAAGGGATTGGGCGTGTTCGCCAACCTGCGCCCGGTCAAAGTCCATCCGGCGCTGATCGAGTGGTCGCCGCTTAAGCCGGAGAAACTGGCTGGGGTGGATATCCTGGTTGTGCGTGAACTGACCGGCGGCCTGTATTTTGGCTGGCCCAAAGGCCGTGACGTCAAAGATGGCCGTGAGCGCGCGGTAGATACACTCGAATATTACGATTACGAAGTCAAGCGCGTGCTGGAACTGGCTTTCAAGCTGGCGAAAGGCCGCAAGAAAAAGGTCACCTCGGTGGACAAGGCCAATGTGCTCGAATCGTCGCGTTTGTGGCGTCAGATCGCAACTAAGGTTGGGGCGGAGAATCCCGGATGTGGAACTGGAGCATGTGCTGGTGGATACGGCGTCCATGCGGCTGATCACCGGTCCCGCCTGGATGGATGTGGTCGTGACCGAGAACATGTTCGGCGACATCCTGACCGACGAAGCCTCCGTTTTGGCGGGATCGATGGGCATGTTGCCTTCGGCCAGTTTAGGGCAGGCCCCCGCCGGGAAGGATAAAGGCCCGGGCCTGTTTGAACCGATCCACGGCTCGGCCCCGGATATCGCCGGGCAGGGCATCGCCAATCCGGTTGGCACGATCCTGTCGTCAGCAATGTTGCTGCGTCACTCGTTGGGATTGGAGGCCGAAGCCGCGTCCATTGAAAAAGCCGTGGACGAGTCCATCACCGGCGGCGCCCGTACGATGGACGTCGGTGGCAAGTTGAATACCCGTCAGATGGCGGATGAAATTATTGCGACGATTGTAAGATCGTAGGGGCGGGGTCACCCCGCCCCTACTCATACGGAAAAGGAGAAATCACATGGGAATGGAATCGAAATACATCTGGATGGATGGCGAGTTGGTCGAATTCGAAAAGGCGACCATCCACCTCCTGACGCCGGCACTGCATTATGGCGCAGCCGTTTTTGAAGGTATTCGTGCGTATGGTACGGACAAAGGCCCTGCTGTGTTCCGCTTATGGGATCATGCGGAGCGTCTGCTGAAATCGGCAGAAGTGTTCGGTTTCCGCGAACTGCCGTGGACGACCGAGCAGGTGGTCGAGGCTGTCAAACAGACCGTGCGTGCCAATGACTTCGCGGATTGTTACATCCGTCCGCTGCTGTTTTTGGACGGCGGCGGTTGGAACCTGAACGTGGACGGTGGCAAACCGCGCCTGGCGATTGCGGTCTGGGAATGGGGCAATTACCTGGGCGAAGAAGCGCTGGCAAAGGGCATCCGCGCTAATATTTCTTCGTTTACGCGCCACCACGTCAATGTGACCATGACCAAATCGAAGGTCTCTGGCAATTACGCCAACAGCTTCCTGGCCAAGACCGAGTCGGTGCGCCTGGGCTTTGACGAGGCCATTATGCTCGATCCGCAGGGTTTTGTGGCTGAGTGCACGGGCGAGAACATTTTTGTTGTCCGCCGGGGCAAGATCATCACACCCTCCACCGCGCCAGTGCTGGAAGGCATCACGCGCCATTCCATCCACACCATTGCTGGAGACCTGGGTTATACCGTGTTGGAACAGCCTGTTTCCCGTGACCAGCTCTATCTGGCGGACGAGGTCTTCGTGGTCGGCACCGCCGCCGAGTGCATCGGTCTGGCTGAAATCGACTTCCGCAAGATTGGCGACGGCAAAACGGGCCCAATCACGCGCTCGATCCAGAAGGTCTTCCACGATGTTATCCGCGGCAAGAACGAGAAGTATGAAGAATGGCTGGATTACGTCAACGAGGACCAGGTCTCGGTCAAAATAGATCATTCCACATCCGTCTCGGCGGATTGATATTACTGTTGTCATTGCGAGGAGCGTTCGTTGCGACGAAGCAATCTCATGTTAATTCGGAGATTGCTTCGTTGGCTCTACGGCCTCCTCCAATGACATTTGAAATTATATGAATCTCAACCAACAGTTCGAGCAAATCCGGCAATCTGCAACCGTTGCAATGAACGACCGTATTCTGGCGTACAAGGCGGCTGGCAACCGGGTCATCCAGTTGCAAGTGGGTGACCCGGACTTTGCGACTCCACAGGCTGTGCTCGAGGTTGCTTTTGATGCTTTGCAATCAGGCCTGACCCACTATGGACCCAGCCGCGGCTACCCCGACCTGCGGGCTGCTGCCGCTTCCCGGCTGAATCTGGACAACAACATTTCCTATGACCCAGAGACCGAGATCCTGGTCACGCATGGCGGCATCCACGCTTATTACCTCGCCATGCAGTCCATCCTGAACCCGGGTGACGAGGTGCTCATCCCCGACCCGACCTGGGCCACGCACGCCAACATGGCAACCATGCTGCGCGGAAAAGTCGTCCGTGTGCCTGCGCCACCTGAAAACGGATTTATCCCGCCTATCGAAGCCTGGGAGCAGGCGCTTACGCCTCGTACGCGTGTTATCGTACTCAATTACCCGTCCAACCCGACCGGGGCGTATCCTTCGCGGGAGTATCTGAAAAAGTTGCAGGATTTTGCGGGCGAACACAACCTGTGGGTGGTCAACGACGCAGTCTATGAGAACTTATATTATGCTGAAAAACCGACTTCCGCGGGCGCATTCCCTGGTGCAAAAGAACGCACGCTGTTGGTCAACAGTCTGTCCAAAACCTACGCGATGACCGGCTGGCGCGTGGGCTATCTGGCCGCACCGAAACAGGTCATCGACAATGCCCTCAAAGCCGGGCAGAACTCGATTACCTGTGTGGCTCCCTTCGTGCAGAAAGCGGCGGCCTTTGCCTTGAGCGATGAAAGTATACAGACCGCCGCCGCTGGGATGCGCGCCGTCTACGCCCGCCGACGTGAGCTGGTGCTGCGAATTTCAGCCGAGTACGAGAGCGAGAAGGTGTTGGTTATGCCGCCGATGGGCGCATTCTACTTTTTCCTCGATTTCCGTCCGCTCGGAAGGCCCTCGCTCGAAATCTGCGAGCGGATTCTGGAAGAAGCCGGCGTTGGCCTGGTTCCCGGCTCGGCTTTTGGGAAGCAGGGGGAGGGATTCGTCCGTATGACGATTGCAGCTTCGGATGAAGATGTAGAGGCGGGATTTCAGGAAGATTATGGAGTGGGCGGAGAAACAATAGCTCGAAATAGAATTTCTATTCCAATCGATAAAGTATAATTTCGCCACTCATCCCCTCCAAACAAAAGAGGCTCATCTGTGCGTGCTTTGCTCAAAAATGAATGGAACATCCTGGGAATTGCTCTGGTTGCCAGTATCGTGACCGCTATTCTTACATTCGCAACTGCAAATCCAGTCTTGGTATTTTTAATTAGTGCGATTGCGCTGGCAACCCTGGCCAGCGTTGTGGGACAGGCCACCGAACAGCTTGGGAATTACATGGGACCGGGCGCGACCGGGGTATTACAGTCGGCCATTGGCAACTTGCCGGAGTTATTCGTCAGTTTCTTTGCGTTGCAAGCCGGATTAGTGACGGTTGTGCAGTTTGCGCTGGTTGGTTCGATTTTGGCCAATAGCCTGCTGGTGTTGGGGTTGGCTTTCGTGATTGGCGGAATCAAACACGGTACCCAAAAATTCATGTCCGAGTCTCCGCGCGCCATCGTCATGCTGATGGTTTTGGCCGTCTCAGCCCTGGTATTTCCCACACTTGCACATTCATTGCATACGCCCGCCGAAGCGCATGAAGAGGCATTGAGTATTTCCAGCGCGCTTGTGTTGTTGATTCTATTTGTTGCCAACATTCCCTTATCTTTGCAGGGCGGACCGCTCATTGACGCTGCTCAGCATGCAGCTCACAGAGAAAAGCCCTGGTCTTTGCCACGAGTGGTCACGGTATTGGTCGTGGCAGGTGTGGCTGCGGCGCTGGTCTCCGACTGGTTCGTGAGAGCCCTTGAACCGGCGATAGAGACGTTGCATATCTCGCAGGCCTTTGCCGGCCTGGTAGTGGTCGCGATTGCGGGCAATGCGGTGGAAAATGTGGTTGGGATTCAGCTTGCGCTAAAGAACAAAGTGGACTATGCCATTAGCGTCATTATGAACAGTTCCCTGCAGGTCGCTCTTGGGCTGACCCCGATCCTGGTTCTGCTCTCGTATTTTTTCACGCCCGTACCTTTGACCCTGGTCCTGCCGCCCTTGCTGGTTTTGGCGCTGGCCTTGGCTGCCATGTTGAGCGCTCTGATTGTATATGATGGCGAATCGAACTGGTTGGAGGGTCTGGCTTTGATGGGACTCTATGCGATTATCGCAGTTTCCTTCTGGTGGGGATGATCAGTGGCAAGTTTCCAGTAGGGGCGACCCGCTCGGGATAACATGGAGCAATGATTTGTGATTGAAGCGTTTATGATGAAATGGATATTTTCGTTCAATCAAAAAGGGCCGCCCGTATGTAGGAGGATGAATATGCGAGTTGCATTTCAAGGTGAAGCGGGGGCTTATAGCGAGGAAGCAGGCTTCGGGTATTTCGATGCGCCGGAGATGGTGCCTGAAGAGTTGTTCGATGCTGTTTTCGCGGCAGTCGCTTCGGGGGCCTGCCAGTCCGGTTTAATTCCCGATTGAAAATTCACTGGCGGGCAGCATCCACCAGAACTATGACCTGCTCCTGCGGCATGACCTGCACATCGTGGGGGAGTATTTCCTGCGCGTGCGGCACTGCTTGATCGGGTTTCCAGGTGTGACGTTGACCGAGATCAAGCGCGTCATCAGCCACCCCCAGGCGCTGGGACAGTGCGCGGGATATTTGCGCGAGTTGGGCGTCAAGACCGAGCCGGTCTACGACACGGCTGGCAGCGTCAAGATGCTCAAGGAGAGCGGCGAGCGCACAACGGCGGCGATTGCGTCGAAACGGGCAGCGGAGATCTACGAGATGCAGATTTTGCAGGAGAGCATCGAGGATAACCCGGAGAATTACACGCGCTTCCTGGAGATCGCGCCGGATGCAGTGAAACCCGCAGGCGAAGCCAAAACGTCGATCGTGTTCACGCTCAAAAATACGCCGGGCGCGCTGTTCAAGGCCTTGAGCGTGTTTGCCCTGCGCGACATCGACCTGACCAAGATCAAATCGCGCCCGCTGGCTGGCAAACCCTGGGAGTATTTGTTTTATATCGATTTTATCGGGGCGATAGGGGATGAACCTGTCAAACGCGCGCTCGATCATCTGGGGGAGTATGCCTTGATGCTGCGGGTATTGGGGTCATATTCGAGATTCAAGCAGACCTGACATGTCTCACCGTGACGTGTGTCAATCACGGCATTGGCGTGGACGCAGGTTACGATTTGTTATACTTTCGCGAAGACATGTCAGGTCTTTTCCTCTAATCGGTTCCCAAACGATTCATTCAAATCTGTGTACAACGTCTCAGCTTTATAGGCACGCTCTGTGACGGGACTGAGACGTTTCTTCATGCTCTCCGTAATCAAAGGGATCGTTTGCGCCCGTAAAAATGCTTGTGATATAAAATATTCGCCCCAGCCTCGTCCCAGGCCCAATTCAGGTGCGTATACCGTGACGCGTCCATGGGACGCGTGTAGCCGGTCAATGTTTTGCGTTTGGTGGATGTTGACGAAATGCTCGAAGTAGGTCATCGCCAATTCGCGCAGAGACTTGTAAACGGGTTCGCGGAATCCTAAATTGACATAATTGCTCTTTGCCACCGCTCCCCAGCGCCCCTCGATTTGATACAAGGCCAGGATATGATCGTCATCCGTGCCGGGATCAGGGACGAGGTCAATCAGCAGCGGCTTGAACCCGATGCGCCACAGACACAGCGCGGCCAGAAAGCCGCCATCCAGGCAGTGACATTGACCGTCCAGCATGACGTTGAGCGGGGAACGATCCCGCTCTTCGCCTTTATAGGGCATGCTATCCAGGTAATTCTGGATGGCAAAAGGCGTATCGAGCTGGTTGAATTTCTCCCGCAGGGGCTCGGGGAGATGCGATTCGAATTCGGCTATAAAGGTCATCATGGTTGCCGATTATATCGCGTTGAAACTCTTAAAAAACCAGGGCTTACATATCTACCCTGTACGAGCACATGATCGCAAAAGTTCGATTGGCCATAATCGTGTCCGTACACGCGCCCTGATTGAAATGTCACCCCAAGTCTGTGATTCTGGAGAGGCGCATACTAGGGATATGCGGTTTTAGTGCATTATCATCGTTCGTCTCAACTTGCCAATTCGGCGAACTTTGACTACAGCCTGGCAAAACTTGCCATATCTGTTCGATAGGTTCAGCCCAGACCACTCTGGCAAGAGCTGATGAAGTTGTATAATCTGTCATGGCAGGTAACCTCTTGAAGGTGCTGGTTTTAATTCTGAACCGTGCCC
>CAWHJM010000023.1:0-55794 GCA_963829615.1 uncultured Chloroflexia bacterium | reverse complement strand
CGGACATCTACCCTAACGGGCACACTGTCACCCAAAAACGACAATCTAATTGTTTGGTTGGCAAACGGATTTTTCATCGTCGTATTTAGGGGAGAATACATCTTGGGAGTTTTCTGTCCGATAGGTTTTTGGTCTACTTTCAATGAGTAGGATATAAAGCCTCCCCATTTTGGGGAGGTTGGAGGGGTAGAATTGAAACCGACAAAGACAGGCAAATCAAACCCAACGAAGATTTGACGGTTGAATAGTCGGATTTAGGGGAGACTGCGCTTTTGGCGTTGCTGTACGATGAGCTAGAATATTTATTTTGAGGAGATGTGTGATGACTGAGATCAAATACGAGATCATCAAGAAGATCGGTGTGCTGTCTACATCCGCGCCTGCCCTGAGCCGTGTCAAAGGGTCGGGATGGACGAAGGAACTCAATCTTGTCAGTTGGAATGACAGGGAGCCAAAATATGATCTGCGCGACTGGGCTCCAGGTCATGAGAAGATGGGCAAGGGCGCAACCTTGACCAAAGAAGAGCTGCTGGCGTTGAAAGAGTTGCTGAATACAATTGAGTTATAAATGTCTTGCTCACTGTAAGAAGCTATTCGTCTAAGGATTTTGAAATGGAACAAAACAGTCTTGAAAATACAGCTCAAATTGTCTATTTCTCGCATGGAGGAGGCCCCTTGCCTATCCTGGGAGATGCCAGCCATCAAGCCATGCTGGAATTCATGAAGGGGCTTCCAGCCCAGCTCAGCAAGCCGGAGGCTATCCTGGTGGTCAGCGCCCATTGGGAAGAAGGTGAAGCTACCTTGATGGGGGCACAAAACCCGGCCATGTTCTACGATTATTATGGTTTCCCCGCTGAAGCGTATCAAATCACCTACCCGGCTCCGGGCAGCCCTGAGCTTGCAGAGCGGATTGCCGGCCTTTTGGAAAAGAACGATATCTCAGCTCGAATTGACCCGCAGCGGGGCTTCGACCACGGCCTGTTCATCCCCTTGAAAATGATGTATCCGGCAGCAGATATCCCGGCTCTCCAGCTTTCGCTGATCCGCGGGCTGGACGCAGGCGCTCACATCGCGCTGGGCAAAGCATTGCGCGAATTGAAGGAAGAGAACCTCCTGGTGATCGGGTCCGGGTTTTCGTTCCATAACATGCGGGCCTTTGCCTGGGAAGGAAATGGGAAACCCGACTCGGCCAATGACCTGTTCCAAAATTGGCTGATCGAGGTTTGCACCGGTCCGATATCTCAATCTGAGCGCGAAAAACGCCTGATCGAATGGGAGCAGGCGCCTTCGGCACGCTATTGCCATCCACGTGAGGAGCATTTGTTACCCTTGCATGTGTGTCTCGGGATGGCTGATAAGCCGGGAAAATTGGTATTTGATGACCAGATCCTGGGCAAGCGCGCGGTTGCGTTTGCCTGGTGAGAATGTCCCCTTTGCTTTCAGTATATCTAATTATTCGTTGACGAGAATAGCTTCCAGTTCCCTGGGAAGCATGGGTCTGCCCTTCTCGTTCACCGCTGTCCCAATCACTTTTGCTCTCAGAACAGGCTTTTCATCCGGTAAACGATAGATATCCTGCTGGAAACCGAACCTTAAGCGCGATACTCTTTCTGCATTCGTCCCGATGGTAAACCTGTCGCCGCTGCGCAAGGAATAGAGATAATCCAGTTCCACTCGGATCACAACCAGATAGATGCCTTGCTGGGCTAACCCGGCAAAGTCGATGCCTTTGCTTTTCAAAAACTCATGACGAGCATGTTCAATATAATTCAGATAGGAGGCATTGTTGACCATGCCTGCCAGGTCACACTCGTAATCACGCACCGCGAATTCCAGTTTGAATTGATAATTTTTCATCAGTATTCTTCTAACCCGTAGAGTATTCAACTCTGAACAAAAAAGGCCCTCTTGAGGTCTTTTGTAGGCTGGGGAGCAGGGACATCGTACTCGTAGGGTATTCAACCCCGAACAAAAAGGCCCTCTTGCGAGGGTCTTTTCAGGCTGGGGAGCAGGGATTCGAACCCCGAATTTTGCGTCCAGAGCGCAACGTGTTGCCGTTACACCACTCCCCAGTGTTTATCCAGCGGGCAGAATTCTACCATGCACAATAAGAGAAGTCAAACAAAGCTCGCTATTTTCAGCAATTTTAAATTTAAACGATGTCATTGCGAGACGGTGTTCTTCCGTCGAAGCAATCCCCCCGCCTTAACGAGGAGATTGTTCGCACACCGTCCTAACGGCCGGTGTCAGGAAAGAGCGCTCGCAATGACATATTTAGAATTGCTATACTATTTTCGAGAGGCGCGGCGGGTGTTTTCTTCGATATCCATAAACATCAACAGGATTTTGGCAATGGCTTGCAGGCCAATGAAGTAGACAATCCCGCGGAAGGGTTGTTCCAGCACAAACAACCATTGTTGAAACGTATCGGTAAAACCCATGCCTGGCATAAAACCACGCACATATTGCAATGTTAACGAAAGAGCCGATATCATCAGTTGCAAAGCGTATACCACCAGCACAACCCAGGAAGAGATTTCTGCCACGCGTACGATACGCAAAACAATGGAACGGTCAAAATACGTTCCCATGAAACTGGTTTTATTTTCCTGACTGTCACTCATCCTAACCTCCTACTCAATAGGCAATCCATGAATTATATCCTGCTCCCGCAGCGCTTTGTTATACCCTTTCCGGTCACAAATTGCGCCTTTATGACAGTGTAGGAAGCGCAATTCCCTGGCACCGCCCGCCAGGGCAGATGTGTGACCGGGGGCATTATATAATTCCACATCCCGATTTGTTGCGAGATATGCTCGAAATTTACCGCAAAATAGTTCTCAAAAAGTAGATTTTGGAATGTGGAATGTGGGATAATTGACGCAATACCTTAGACAAAAGTTCCATAGAGGCAAATTGTATGACAGACGAAAATAATAGACCTACCGATTTCATCCGGGAGGCCGTGGCAGAAGATCTAAGCACTGGACGCTTCAACTACGTACGCACGCGCCTGCCACCTGAACCCAATGGCTATCTTCACATCGGGCATGCTAAGGCGTTCCTGATCGATTACCTGGTGGCACACGAACAAGGCGGCGAGTTATATCTGCGCTTTGACGATACCAATCCTGTTAAAGAAGACGTCGAATATGTGGACGCCATCAAAGAAGATGCGCGCTGGCTGGGCATCCAATGGGTGAAGGAAACCTACGCGTCAGACTATTTCGATGAACTCTATGAGTGGGCCACAAAGTTGGTCTTGATGGGCAAAGCCTATGTAGACGACCAGAGCCCTGAAGAAGTCAGCGCCAACCGCGGCACGCTGACCGAACCCGGCGTGGAAAGCCCCTTCCGTGACCGGGATGTAGAAGAAAATATGGACTTGCTGGAGCGCATGAAGGACGGCGAGTTCCCCGATGGCTCGCGCGTCCTGCGCGCCAAGATCGACATGGCGCATCCCAACCTCAACATGCGCGACCCGGTCATGTACCGCATCCTCCACGAACCAGCGCATCATCGCACGGGCTCGAAGTGGAAGATTTACCCGATGTACGATTGGGCCCACGGTCAGAATGACTCAATGGAAGGTGTCACGCACTCACTCTGCTCGCTTGAATACGAGAATCACCGTCCGCTTTATGAGTGGTTCCTCGAGCAGTTGGGCGTCTTCAAACCGCGCCAGATCGAATTTTCCCGCCTGGTTCTGAACTATACCATCCTGAGCAAGCGCTATCTGCGACAGTTGGTCGATGAGGGCCTGGTCAGCGGCTGGGACGATCCGCGCATGCCCACCCTGCGCGCGCTGCGTCGTCGTGGTTACACGCCCGAAGCCATTCTCGATTTCATCCGCCGTGTAGGAGTCGCCAAAGCCGACAGCGTCATCGACATTGCTCTGCTCGAAGCCTGCATCCGTGACGACCTGAACAAGCGTGCCCCGCGCCGTATGGGCGTGCTGCATCCGCTCAAGCTGATCATCGACAACTACCCCGACGACCTGGTCGAAGAGATGGAAGCCATCAACAACCCCGAAAACCCGGATGCCGGAACGCGCAAGGTTCCCTTTTCCAAGGTGCTTTACATCGAACAGGATGACTTCCGCGAGGAGCCGCCGCCCAAATACCATCGTCTTTATCCGGGGAATGAAGTCCGCTTGCGCTATGCTTACTTTGTGACATGTACCCGCGTCGTTAAGGACCCGGAAACTGGTCAGGTAAGCGAGGTGCATTGTACTTACGACCCGGCCACGCGCGGCGGAGACTCCCCCGATGGACGCCGCGTCAAATCGACCATCCACTGGGTTTCTGCCCAACATGCCGTCCCGGCGGAAATCCGCCTGTACGACCGTTTGTTCACGGTAGAAAATCCTGATAGCGACAGCTTCAAAGAATTTCTCAACCCAAATTCACTGGAAGTGCTCGATGCTTATGTGGAACCGAGCATGGCCAATGCCGAAGCTGGTTACCTGCTACAGTTCGAGCGTCAGGGATACTTCTGTGTTGACCAGGACACCACACCGGGAAAACTGGTGATCAACCGGACGGTTCCGCTTAGAGATACCTGGGCAAGGATACAGAAAAAACAAGGATAACCATAACTCGAACGAAATTTAGGGATGGCGCCATATCGGTCTGATCATGGTGCTGCTACTCTAAAGAATAACGCCCCGACAAAATGTCGGGGCGTTGAGCTACTTCATCTTTTCCAAAATCTCTATTGCGTTTCGCACCCGCTTCAAGACTTTTTCACGACCGATAATTTCCATCGTCTCAAAAACGGGCGGGCTGACTTCCTGTGCTGTCAATGCACTGCGCAAGAAACCAAAAACGTGCCCGGCCTTCAACTCCAATTCAGTCAGCCAGATCGCGCAAAGGCTGGTTGGCAGTTTCCTCACTGAAATCCGGCAGCGACGTGATAAGCGTTTCAATTCGACGCGCCATCTCCAACGATTGCTCAACTGTCATCTTCTTGCCGATCAACGACTCCGGGCTCCGGTTGGACTTCATCCAGGAAGAAGAACCCGCCTTTTTCAGGCGCTTCGGTCAATTTCATCAGCCGAACCTGCAAGACCCTCGCCACTTGCAACAGTTTTTCTTCATCATCGACGACAAAGCCCGCCTCTTCGAAAAACGGCTTAATGCGTGCCGCCAGATCAGCCAAATCCAACTCACGGATATATAACCCATTGAAATGATCCAACTTACTGTAATTCAAGGCTGCTGGCGCAGGACTCAACTTCTCGATACTGAACTTCTCGATCAGCTCATCCATCGAAAAGACCTCGGTTTTGTCGTCATAGCTCCAGCCAATCAACGCGGTCCAATTTACAACCGCCTCGGGAAGATACCCCATCTTATCGAAATCACTCAGGAAAATCGGCTTGCCTTCTCGCTCCAGGGCCTCGCTATCGCGTTTGCTCATCTTTCCTTTACCGTCCGGCTTCAGGAAAATAGAGGGGTGAACCCAGATAGGCTGCTGCCACCCAAAAGCCTTGTAAATATGTCCGTGCAAGGGGAAGGTCGGCAACCACTCCGAGGTGCGGATGGCATGCGTGATCTGCATCAAATGGTCATCGATCACCACTGCCAGATGATAAACCGGCAATCCGTCCGATTTGACCAGGATCGTGTCATCCAGTGTGGAATTTTCGACCGTGATATCGCCACGAATCGCATCGGTGACGGTAACCGACCCTTCGTACGGCATCTTGAAGCGGATGACATGCGGCGCACCGCTCGCGACCCTTTGGTCTGCTTCCGCTAAAGGAAGATCCCTGGTCGGACAAATATCCCGGTGTTGCTGGCGAACGCGTTTCTCCCCATCCCCGGCCTCTTTTTCTTCAGATTGAGCGCAGAAACAATAGTAAGCGTGTCCGCTTTCAACAAGCTGCCGGGCATATTTTGCATATATCTCACGCCGCTCCGTCTGGTGATAGGGACCATATTCACCGCCCACATCCGGACCTTCATCCCATTCCAACCCCAGCCAACGCAACCCCGCCATCAATTCTTCCTCAGCGCCTTCGACAAAACGGCTCTGATCGGTATCTTCAATGCGCAAAATAAACTGTCCACCCGTTTGGCGGGCTAATAGATAGTTATACAGCGCGGTACGACCACTGCCGAGATGTGTACGTCCTGTTGGCGAAGGAGCAAAGCGCACCCTCGCAGGTTTCAACGAATCAGTCATGCTTCTCCAAAAATTAGAAATCCAATGATTTATGGCGCAAGGCCACACTTTCTACAAGTCCAATCCCCAGCATCAGGGAGGTAAGACCGCTGCCGCCATAACTGATGAAGGGTAACGGCAAACCAGAAACCGGCACAATGTTCATATTCACACCAATGTTGACCACGCCTTGAAAGAAAATCAGGATAGCAACACCATAAGCGATGGCCGCACCTGACACATCCCGGGCATGCTGGGCTGCACGCAAACAGCGCCAGATGATAAAGGCTAAAATCAAGACGACCAGGATACCACCAACCATACCAAATTCTTCCGAAATAGCCGAAAAGATAAAATCGGTGTGCCGAACTTTCAAAAAACGTAACTGCGTCTGTGTACCATGACCATACCCTTTACCAAATAGACCGCCCGAACCGATAGCGATCAGCGCTTGTTGCACGTTATAAGTCGCGCCAAATGTAGCGTTCGGATCTGGCAAGAAGAAATTTACAATTCGTTGCTGCTGATAATCCTGCAAAAACGGAATTCGAACCCCAAAAAATGAGAGAACGACAACCGTTCCCAAAACTGCAATGCCCGCTGCTCCAAAAGCAAATAAATGCTTTAATTGCAATCCATTTAGCCAGAGAAGCACGAACCAGATGACTGTAATCACAACCACATTGCTCAAGTTGGGCTGAAGCAAAATCCAGATGGTCAACCCCCAAACCCAAGCCAAGCTGGACGCAATCCAGCGTAAGTCGCGCGGGCGGTCTTGATTCTTTTCGAAATAGCGTGAAAGAATCAGAACGATCACGATCTTGGCAAATTCTGTCGGTTGGACGAACAACACGCCAACAGTAAACCAGCGAGCTGCACCAAATACTGCCTGCGCACTGAGGAAAAGCGCAAACAGCAAGATGCTCATGACAATATAAATGGGGATGTAAAGCGCTATCCAATAACGATAGTCAATCGCCGCAACTACGAAAATGACAACCAGGCCCAGAAGTGCAAAATAAATCTGGCGATTGATTAACGGAACCAATCCCTCGTTCGCGGCTACAGCGGAACGTATCATAGTTGTCCCAAACGCAGTTGCCAATACAATTGCGCCAAGGAGCCAAAAATCAAAATGACGCCACGAAATGTCGCGAAGCATGAATATTATCCGCTACGGCGGCGCGTGACGCTCCTGAGGGGGATATCTGCCACCAACCGTTGCTCGCGTCCGTCTCGTTGCACGTCAATTCGTACCGCATCAGGATCTATGTCAACGTGCCGAGCGATTACTGCTAAAATATCATCCCTAAGCGCTTCAAACTCAACCCGAGTCATATCAGTGCGATCATGGATTAAAACCAATTGCAAGCGTTCTTTGGCGCTTTTTGCACTGCGCTTCCGTCCAGTAAACCGATCGAAGAAGCTGCCCATGCTATTTCCTCCCTGTTAGCCGTTGAATGCGCGCCCATAAATTCCCTTTATGATCTAAATCCAGGAACGGCACATCGTGTCCTTGCAGGCGCTGGGCGATATTACGAAAAGCCTGTCCTGCTGTGCTTTTCATCTCAAGTGCAATAGGAGCACCCCGATTGGTGCCTATAATTATATTTTCATCTTCAGGGACGACACCGATCAGGCGGATTGCCAGTAAATCGAGCACATCCTCGGCAGAGAGCATGTCATGGTTTTTAACCATATTCGAATTGAGACGGTTAATAATCAGGGATGGACTACCCTTCTCTTCCGCTTCTAACAGACCGATCACTCTGTCTGCGTCACGAACGGCCGATACTTCCGGGTTGGTGATAATCAGCACCTGGTCAGCAGCTGCAATCGAGTTTCGAAAGCCGCGTTCAATGCCTGCGGGCGAATCGATCAAAACCCAATCCACCTCGTTGCGCAATTCGTCGCCCAGTCTGACCATATCGGATGGTGAAACAGCGCTCTTGTCCCGCGTTTGAGCCGCCGGTATCAGGTAAAGTTCCGGGAGTCGCTTGTCACGAATCATGGCCTGACGTAAACGGCAGCGTCCTTCAATCACGTCTACAATGTCATAGACAATCCGGTTCTCCAGTCCCATTACAACATCCAGATTACGCAAACCAATATCGCCATCAATACAGCAGACTCTGGCGCCATTGGATGCTAATGCAACAGCGATATTGGCAACGGCGGTGGTTTTCCCCACCCCACCTTTGCCACTTGTAATGGTCAAGATTTTTGCACTCATTCACACATCCTGTACATCTAGCTTGGCTCCCACGGCACGGATTGTAGCTTCCCTTCTCCGTTAAGGCGGGCTATCTCCGGGTGTGGATTATTCTGCGGTTTAAGCATTGCAGAAATTTCATCGGCAATGCGTAATTGTGTGGGCGATAGATCGAGCGCACAGATGTATGCCGATGTATCACCTTTTGCCCCGGCATGAATCATGCCACGTACTCGTCCCCAAACAATCACATTCCCTTCAGCAATAATTTCAGCACCCGGGTTCACATCACCAACGACAACAACATGTCCGGAAAATTCTATCCGCGTACCGGAACGGAGGGTCTTATTGAGAAAAAGAGCTGTTGCATTGCCCAGATCGTCAACCGCAAATTGTCGCGATTTTTCAGGGCGAGGTTTCGAGATACGGGTCGCCAAACCCAACAATTGAGCAGTCTTCTCAGTCGTAGGAGATTCGCTCAACACAGCCCAAAGCGAAATTCCCTGCCCAGAAAGTTTATCCCGCAACGCAACAAGCTCATTTACCCGTAAGATTTGAGAGCCAACATCTAACGCGATGCGAGCTCCCTGGAAAAAGGGTTGTTTCGCATGGATTTGTTCAAGCAAAGCTGGCTCGAGCGCGGCCCATTCTCCATCTCCAATGGTGATGAGCAACCCATCTCGCAAGCCCTTGATTTGAATTGGAAGAGTCCGCTCATCCATAGCTACACGAAAAGGCAATCATTCCTCTCTTCAGGAAAAGATTGGTAAATTATAGCATGAAGTCATACCTGAAGGTCAGCGCCTACCCTCCCCCGTTTTGTGCAATATCAATCGATTTGATCTCAAAATAGGCTTCCATCATTCGAAATACCATTGGTCCAGCTACACTGGAACCCTCACCGCCATTATATGCAAACGCCATAATGGCTATCTCCGGATCATCAAATGGCGCATAAGCCAGGGTCCAAGCATGTGTAGGCCATTGCCCAAACTGGCATCGTTGCGCTTTCAAGGCTACGTCATCGCAATATTCGGCTGTGCCGGTCTTACCAGCCACGGCGATTGGGAAACCATCAAAAATATTGTGTAGCGTACCACGCGGATCAGTAACAGCCATACGCATACCCGTTTGTACGGCCTGGATACTGGAAGGTTTAATCGTCTTCATCTCGCCAGTTGTATCGCAATATCCCTGATCACAACTATACCCTGCGATCACCGGGGTCACAGTTGTATCCCATTTCATGTTTGGCGTGAACGGAGAAATTTGGTAGGCAGTTGCAGGTAATTTATCGGCGAGCTCAGAAGTGGTGAGATTTATCCATTCCTTAGCCACACCCCCGCGGTTGTCAGTTGCCTGGTACGGAGCCCAAACAGAGAAATCAGTGGGATCAAACCACCGTTCGACAACTTTCCCTTCATTGTCGGTAACTTCACGAACAATGGTAGGCTGCATCAATTTCCCATTATTCGCAATGAATGTCCCAGACATCAGAACCTGGAGAGGCGTAGCAAGGACATAGCCCTGACCGACAGATGCGATATAGGTATCACCAGTAGACCAGTTCTCGCCCTGGTTGATACGCTTCCATTGTGGCGAGGGGATCAAACCATCCTGTTCACCGATCAGTTCTATTCCTGACGGTCGATCGTAACCAATCGCCCGCGCATATTCACCAAGACGATAAATCCCCAAGCCTTCTTTAATTTTGTCATCATAGCCGCCACCTAATTGATAGAAACAGACATTGCTCGAGTAGGCGATACAACGATAAAAGTCAATTATGCCAAAGCCATCTGGGTTGGTATCAAATATCCAATCTACAAAGGGGCGAGTATTGCTATCCGTACAAGGATCATTAGGCGAAAACTTCTCGCACAAGAGCAATTCACCCGGAGCATAAATCTCCTGGCCTAAAGTCACAACCCCTTCGTTAATGGCTCCGGTCGCCGTGGAGATTTTGAATACGGAACCTGGCGGGTATTCGGCCTGAATAGCATTGTTTAGCAAAGGCCGGCGCGGATCTTGGCTCAACTGATCATAATAATAGGCCGGGATAAAACGCGACATACGATTATTCTCATAAGTTGGATAGGAAACCATCGCCAAAACCTCGCCAGTTTTCGGGTTCATGGCAATGATTACCCCACTGGAAATACGAATACGGCCGTAATAATCGTTCCAAGATTTGATCTCGGTCGTTAACACGGTTTCAGCCGCCGTCTGTAAACGCGTATCAATCGTCAGCTTCAGATTGTTTCCGGGAACGGGAGCAACCGGGGCTTCCAGATTACGAAGCTCCTTTCCCGCTACATCCACCTGAATGGTGCGCCGCCCAGGAGTGCCCGTGAGAATCTCATCCAAAGCGGCTTCAACACCAGCGTAGCCGATTTTGTCGCGGTTGGGCACAAACCCTTTATCCCTGTAAGTCTGTTCATCGCGAGCCGGGATCGGACCGAGGAAACCGATCACATTCGCAGTCAACGAACCAGTCGGGTAGTTCCGTATCGGATCGATTTCGACAGAGACGCCCGGCCAATCGACTGCCTTTTCACGGACCTTACGGGCGACTTCATCATTAACGTCACATTTAACTTTAACCGGACGATAGGGAGCCAACGATTCGCCCAACGCAACCAACTGCTCAATCCCCGGGCCAGGGACGCATTCCGCAACCAATTTTGCTTCTTCAATTGTTCCCTGTGTTGCTGGAACATCAATCAATGCCGATAATTCTCGATAGATATTTTGAATATCCGCTTCAGAATCGGGCAAGTCCGCAGGAGTAATGACAACGCTGTAAGCTGCAATATTGCCAGCCAGGATATAGCCATTGCGGTCATAAATGATCCCCCGCGCAGGAGCAATCGATACGGTTGTTGTATAGTTTTCAATCGCCTGATCCAGCCAACCAATCCCTTGAAACACCTGCAGGGTTATCAAGCGATATAGTAATGCCCCCAATACAAGCGCCACTACGCCATAAATAACCCACAAGCGCCAGGGTTGAATCTGATTTCGCGGGTTGTTTGTGGAATTCATTCAACCTCCTCCACAGGGCTTACCCACTGCGCCAGATCGCGTATTACCGCATACACGGGTATAGAGAACAATAGATTGAGTAACACACTTGGCAAAACAATCAAGCCAAGCGAATCGCCAAACGGCAGTGGCGTTCCAAGCAAATTTAACACGAGTAACGCTAAAATGCCCATCGATAGGGTTCCCAAGAAAATTACGCTGAACATTGCAAGCAAGGGCGCCTGCCAGACACGTTGCTTCAATATTTGAGCGAGTAATACTACAAACAAGTAACCTGTCATTTCAACGATCCAAGGCATACCGGACACAAAAGATACCATAAGTCCACCCAAAATTGCCCACAGCCAGGCGGATGATGCATCAGCTTTCAATGCCCAGGCAGCCAAAAAGATCAGCATCAAATCGGCGTAACCAGCCAGCAAAGTCATTCGGCTAATTACCGCTGACTGCAAAATAACAACCAATGCAAGCAGCGGAAACGCAATCAGGTTTCGGAGCATGTTCAGGGGGTATTAGCAGGGGCCAAAGGCTCGATATCAACCGGTCTGAAATTTGTAATAACCAATACAATCTCGAGACGAGCAAAATCTACTGCTGGCTGAACCGTAGCCTGCTGGAACAATTCATAATCACGTTTACGGACATTCAATACCTGACCAACAATCAAATCAGGTGGATAGCCCCCCCCTAGGCCAGACGTGATTACAACATCACCGGTTTCCACTGTCGCTTCCTGTGAAATCATATCTAACGACAAATCACCCGTTACTGAGCCGACAAGCACGGAATCGGTATTTGCATTTTGCAAACGAACATTAACCGCCGATGCCGGATCCGTTATCAGTTGCACGCGAGCAGCATCCGCAATGACGGCATCCACACGACCAATTAACCCTTGATTGGTAACAACCGGCATACCGCGTAATACACCATCATTCGAGCCTCGGTTGATAATAATATAGTGAAGGAAGGGACTTGGATCGCGGCCTACAACTGCAGCTCCTTTATAGGTGCTTTCAGGGTTGGCGCGTGAAAAATCCACCAACGCTGCCAAAATTTCTGTTTCATTGACTTTTTGTTGTAAATCAATAACCTGTCCCTGCAAGCGCGATACTTCCGATTCAAGTTCAGTATTTCTTTGCCGCAAGGCGGCAATATCACGGGGCGCAGCAAGGAAATCCTGAATAGCTGCATACCTGGTGGCGAACCAGGTTTGGACTCCAACCAATGACCCACCCAACCCACGAGAAGCGCTACCCAAATAGCCCCCAAACGCTAAAACAAGGATGCCTCCGACGAGCAAAAAAATAATTGTCGTTTGAAGAGAACGACCAAACAAGTTTTTCATTTTAAATTACAGTAATGAGAATATACACAATTTTCAATTTAATTAAACGCTGTGACGTGTGCTGCCACGTTCCAAGCCAACCAACAGCCGGCTAAACTTATCAAAGTCATCAAAAATCATTCCTGCGCCGCGCGCCACACAGGATAGCGGATCTTCAGCAACCCAGACACGTAACTTCAATTCATCCGATAAACGCTCCGCCAGCCCCTGCAACAATGCCCCACCGCCAGCCAGACAAATACCGATATCCATCAAATCAGCCACAATCTCCGGCGGAATTTCATCCAGGGCATCGCGGATCGTATCAACAATCACCTGTACCGATCCGGAAAGTGCCTCTCGAATTTCTACGGAGGAGACTTCAATCGTTTCAGGCAAACCAGTCACAAGATTGCGACCTCGCACTTCCGTCGTCTTCTCGGTCGGTAAGGGAAAGGCAGATCCGATCGCCCACTTGGCCTGTTCAGCAACACCTTCGCCAATCAACAAATTGTACTTGTTCCTGAGATACTGAACAATATCCTCGTTCATTTCATCACCGGCAACACGCAAGGAGCGCGAAGCGACAACGCCACTCATCGATAGAACAGCCACTTCTGTCGTACCGCCGCCAATATCTACTACCATACTGCCCTTTATCTCGCCAATTGGCAAACCCGCGCCCAACGCAGCCGCGATCGGTTCTTCTATCAAAAAGGCTTGACGGGCACCTGCTGCCATCGTTGCATCATACACAGCGCGTTTTTCCACTTCGGTTACACCGGTGGGAATACCAATCACAATACGCGGACGCGGTAACGGAACAACACTCTGTTCGTGTACTTTGCCAATAAAATACTCCAACATGATTTGAGTTACATCAAATTCTGAAATTACTCCATCACGAAGCGGACGAACTACCATAACATTACTTGGGGTACGGCCAACCATTTCCTTCGCTTCTAAACCAATTGCAAGCGGCTGCCGAAGTCTTTTATCCATCGTTACCCAAGAGGGTTCATTAATCACAATACCCTTGCCACGAACATTGACAAGGGTGTTTGCTGTTCCAAGATCAATGGCAATGTCCAGAGAAAACAGGCCCAATAGCCAGTTGATGGGGTTAAAAGCCAATGCGGGCTCCTCAATGCAATTTCCTTACCTGAATCATTATACCATGAGCAGATTTTGATAATCTGAAACTCTGTTCGAGGATTGGGGTTACTACAGACATCAAAAAATCTATTCCAGTCGCCTCGGGAGGAGACATGTCCAAGATCGCAATTGTTACGGATAGCACTGCTTATATACCATCCGATCTGATCCAAAAATACAACCTGACGGTTACACCACAGGTGCTGATCTGGGGAGAAGAGACTTTTCGGGACGGTGTCGACATCCAACCCGATGAATTTTATGCCCGACTGAAAACAACCAAAGTGATGCCAACCACCTCGCAGGTGACACCGATTAACATGAAAACAACCTTCGAAGGCCTGATCGAAAAAGGCTACAATGTGTTGGGGATCTTCCTTTCGGCCAAGCTTTCCGGTACCATCCAATCTGCTGTCCAGGCTATGGAGATGATGGGGACAGCGGGCGAAAAAGTGACTTACGTAGACTCCAATACAACCGCTATGGCGATGGGCTTCCAGGTGCTGGCGGTGGCACGCGCGGTCGAAGACGGGGCGAACCTGAACGATGCGGTTGCCCTGGCGGAAAAGGCCCGGGAACACACCGGCGTCTATTTTGCGGTGGACACGCTCGAGTTCCTGCATCGCGGCGGGCGCATCGGCGGCGCACAACGTTTCCTGGGTACCGCCTTGAACATGAAGCCCGTGCTGGCTGTCATAGATGGACGCGTCGAAGCCGTCGAGCGCATCCGCACAAAGAGCAAGGCGCTGGAGCGCGTGCTGGAACTGGTCATGGAGCAGACCAATGGCAAAACACCTGTGCACCTGGCTACTTTACACGCCTCTGCTGAAGAGGAAGCCCAAACCTTGCTCGACAAAGCTTCCAAAGAAATGAATGCCATCGAAAGCATTCTGACGACCGTCAGTCCGGTAGTCGGCACGCACGCCGGACCCGGAACAGTCGGTCTGGCCTATATGGCCGGGATGTGACAGCATCAATATCCACCCAACACCCTTTCCACGCCGGAAGGGGTGTTTTTTGCATCATTTTAGCCCCAATGCGCATCTAACAAATATGGATCAAAAACAATTCTTAGAAAAAGCGGGGGCTTCCGGCAAACCAACCGTAGTAGATTTCTGGGCGCCCTGGTGCGGGCCCTGCCGCATGACCAAACCCATTCTCGAAAAGCTGGCCAAAGAATATCACGACGAAGTGAATTTCTGGCCCGTCAACGCCGATGAACAACAGGGACTGTTACAGGAACTGAAAATCTACGGCATTCCCACCGTGCTGCTCGTTCAGGACGGAAAAATCGCGGGGAGATATGCCGGCGCCCAACGAGAAGACACTTACCGTCGATTGTTCGAAGCGCTGGCGCATGGAGAGACTCCCCAGGTTTCCATCTCCCCCATAGATCGCCTGCTACGCCTGGGGATTGGCACCGCTACCATCGTTTTCGCGCTTCAATCCTCGACCTGGTGGCTGCTCCCGCTGGGACTGCTGATCCTGTTCACCGGGGTCTACGACCGCTGCCCGATCTGGAAGGCTATTACTGGTTACTTCAAAAAAATCACAAAGACATCCTGACGGGTGTCTTTTTTGATTGTACGGGTATAATTCTGCCATCATGACGCATAACACGCCCCTCGTGATCGGCATCGCCGGTGGTTCCGGTTCAGGCAAAACCACCGTCGCCCAGGAAATCCTGCAACGTGTCGGTCCGGACCGCATCGCCTACATCCAGCACAACTCGTACTACAAGGACCTGACCGGCCTGCCGCCCGCCCAACGCGCCGAGGTCAACTTCGACCACCCCAATTCCCTGGAAACCGAATTACTGATCTCCCATATCGAGCAATTGAGAGCCGGGCAACCAATCGAAGTGCCGATCTATGATTTCTCCAATCACAGTCGCACCGACAAATCCTTTACGGTCAATCCGCGCGGCGTGATCGTGGTAGAGGGTATTCTAATTTTCACCGATCTGACCCTGCGTTCCCTGTTTGACGTGAAAATCTTCGTCGATACGGATGCAGACATTCGCCTGATCCGACGCCTGCAACGCGATATCACGGAACGCGGCCGAACAGCGGAGAGCGTCATCAAACAGTATCAGGCCACGGTCCGTCCGATGCACCTGGAGTTCGTCGAACCGTCCAAGCGCTATGCCGACGTCATCATCCCAGAGGGAGGCTTCAACGCCGCTGCCCTGGATATGGTCGTCGCGCGCATCGAATCTCTGCTCAGTTGAAATCCGACAGGAGCTATGCATTTGAACCGCCAAGAACGCGAAGAACGCCAAGATTTTCACGATGACGCCAAGGATCCTTGGCGTCCTTATTGAATATCTTGGCGCACTTCGGCGTCTTGGCGGTTAGAAAATGCAAACCACAAAAATCTTAGTTTAGGAGTAGAAATGGCAAATAAATGGAACACCCCACCCGCAATGGAAATCGACCCCGAGAAAACCTACACAGCCCGCATGGAAACCGACAAAGGCGAAATGCTGATCGAGCTCTTTGCGGATAAGGCCCCCAAAACGGTCAACAATTTTGTCTTCCTGGCCCGCCAGGGATTCTATGATGGCATTATCTTTCACCGCGTGATTGCCAATTTCATGGTGCAAGGCGGCGACCCGACCGGCACAGGCACGGGCGGCCCCGGCTACAAATTCGAAGACGAGTTCGATTCCAGCCTGAAACACGATAAGCCCGGCATGCTCTCCATGGCCAACGCCGGACCAAACACCAACGGCTCGCAGTTCTTTATCACGCATGTCCCCACCCCCTGGTTGGACAACAAACACAGCGTCTTCGGCCAGGTCAGCGAGGGCATGGACGTGCTCATGTCCATCCCGCCGCGCGACCCGATGCGACCGGAATATCCCGGCGTCAAAATCCTGAAAGTAAGCATTGAAGAAAGCGCCTGAAAAAAAGCAGAATGAAAAAGGGTCAAAGCGCTCCGGCGTTTTGACCAACCTCCTGCGAGTTCTGGCCCTGCTGGCGGTGATCGCGATCACAGTTTACGTCTACAACATCCGCGATCACGTTAAAGAGTTTGCCAACTTACGGCTATCCAGGAATATTTCTGGTCGCTTTGATGGCGAACGCTACCGTCTTCCTGCCTGCCCCGGGCGTAGCGGTTGTTTTTGCGATGGGCAACATCTTCAATCCATTGGGAGTGGCCCTGGCGGCCGGGACCGGCGGCGCGCTCGGTGAGCTTTCCGGGTATCTGGCTGGTTTCAGCGGACAGGCTGTCATCGAAAACACGAACGTCTATGAGCGCATCCATCCCTGGGTTGTGAAATACGGAGGCTGGGCCATTCTGGTGCTGCTCAGCCGTTCCGAACCCTTTTTTCGATGTGGCCGGTGTGGCCGCAGGCATCACCAAGATGTCCTTTCGTCGCTTCCTGCTTTTCTGCTGGATCGGCCAACTGATTAAAATGGCCGTCTTCGCCTACGCTGGCTTTTACTCGCTGGACTGGTTGATAAACAAATTTTAAGAGTTTCCTCTTGAGTATTTATCTCGGAAATCTACCACGGAGACACAGAGCTTTAATTCTCAGTGTCTCCGTGACTAGTGGTTGAAGCCCGACAATGGTTATCAACACCGAATAGGGAAACCAGCAAACTCTAGCAGTACCAAAAAAGATTTAAATATTCGCGTAATTCGCACTATTCGCGCCTTTCGCGTTGAAAAGAATCTGTAGAGCGATTTGCATAAGATGACCTAATATTCTGAGATTAGTTTTTTTATCGATGAAATCCGGAGAAACCCAATGACACAATACCAAAAATATGACACCTATCTCGAGAAAAATTTGGATACCAGCCTCCAGGAACTCTCGAAGCTGGTGGCCCAACCCTCGGTCGGCGCGCAGAATTGGGGGCTGCAAGAGTGCGCGGCGCTGGTCGGTCGAATGCTGGAAAAGCGCGGTTTCACGATCCAGATATTGTCTACCGAGGGCGCGCCGGTCGTCTTCGCGGAACGAAAAGGAGCAGGCGACAAAACGCTGCTGTTCTACAACCACTATGACGTGCAACCCCCCGAGCCGCTTGAGCTTTGGGAGAGCCCACCCTTTGAACCCGAACAACGTGATGGCAAATTATATGGCCGCGGCGTAAGCGATGACAAAGGCCACATCGTCGCCCGTTTGTTCGCGCTGGATGCCCTGCTGGACGCCGAAGGAGAGTTGCCCTGTACCATCAAGTTCGTCATCGAGGGCGAAGAAGAAACCGCCAGCGCGCACCTGCATCAATTCGTCCTGGATCACAAAGACCTGCTGACCGCCGATGCCTGCGTCTGGGAATTTGGCGGCGTCAACGAGGATGAAGTGCCGATCGAGTATCTCGGATTGCGCGGCATCTGCTACGTCGAGCTCTCCGTGGAATCGCTTTCCACCGATGTGCACTCAGGCACGGGCGGCTCCATTTTCCCCAACGCCGCCTGGCGCCTGACCTGGGCCTTGAACACGCTCAAGGGGCCCGACGAGAAAATCCGCATCCCCGGCTTCTACGACAACGTCAAACCGCCCACAGAGCGCGATCGCGAACTGCTGGCCGCCCTGCCGGACCCGACGGACGAATACAAATCCCGTTATGGCGTCAAAAATTTCATCAAAGGACTGAGCGGCGGCATGGAATTGAAGGTCGAGGAGATCTTCTCCCCCACCTGCACCATCTGCGGGCTGACGTCCGGCTACCAGGGCGCTGGCCCCAAGACAGTCCAACCCGCCCGCGCCTCCGCCAAAGTGGATTTCCGCCTCATCCCGGATCAGACGCCTGTTGAGGTGCTCGAAAAGCTGCGTGCCCACCTCGACGCCGAAGGCTTTAGCGACGTGCAAATCGAACTTCTGGGCGGCGAGCCACCGGCCCGCACCGACCCGGACGATCCCTTCATCAACATCGTGGTGGATACCGCCAAAGATGTTTATGGCGTTCCCATGCAAAAAGTCCCCATGACCGGCGGCTCCGGACCGAACCACCCCTTCGTACACGACCTGGGTTTGCCCGTTGCCACCGCCGGCATGGGATATCCCGATACGCGTACGCATGCACCCAATGAAAATATTCGACTTGATTTATATTTGAAACACGCAAAACATATGGTGCGCGTCATTCGCGAGTTTGCGAAATAAATCCATTATGCAGAGTTGGCTCCGGTTCCATCGCGATCTTGGTTTACAACTCCTAGCGCTATATTTGCTGCTCATCATCCCATTCCTGGTTACGCTATGGGTTTTTGATTCTTTAATTGGTGAACGCATCCAAAATGATGTTGCAGCAAACGATCTGTCTTTGGCGCGCGCAATTGCACAGGAAACCGACCTCTCGATCAGCAATGCGCTTGCGGCCGTAAAAGAACTGGCAAGCTATCCCGGCGTGATCGCAGGCAGATACCAAGTCCATGGGTGAATTATTCAGTGTGGTTTTGAACACACGCCCGGATGTTAACCTGGTCTATCGCCTGGATGCGAATGGCATCATGCTCTATCACTATCCGGTTGGGCCGGGTTCCACGGTTGGCACCGATTTTTCATTTCAGAGATTACTTCCAGGGCGCTCTCAAATCAACACAACCGCTCATCTCCAAAGGGCGCATCTCCCCCACCACTGAACAGGCCGTTGCGACGGCTGTGATGCCGATCTGGTCGGCAGATGGACGCTTTCTCGGGTTAGTGGGAACGAACATCAGGCTGGAAAGCCTGAGCAACACGCTGTCTTCGATTGTTTCCGAACATCAGGCCGAAGAAGGCTTACAGCTTTCTATCCTGGATTCAAGCGCTCAAATTATTGCCTATCCGAATCCTGAAATTCTCTTACGCCCGGCAAGCGACTTGATCCCTGACATTTATGAGCGTGTACTGGCCGGAGGAAGCGGAACCGTCACAACAACAAGCCCGAATGGCGAAGAGCGACTGTATACCTATGCACCCATCCCGGAAATTGGCTGGGGTGTGATTATCAGCCGTCCTACAGCAACCGCATTTGCTACGAAAAATATTTTACGGCGCATCGTCCTTATTGCGGCTGCAACATTCGTATTAATTGGGCTTTTCTTCTGGAGAACGTTAAACCTGCGAGTCGTAACACCAATCGAACGTCTGGCGCCTGCCAGTGAGGCGATCGGCTTGAATAAGCCTCTCAGGTCAGAAGATCGTGAACTGCTCGAAGCCCAGGCCAAAAGAAACGACCAGGTCGGTCACTTGACCCGTTCCATTCTCAGGCTGGAAGAGTTGATAGCGGAGCGCATGAAAGAACAGGCTACCTTGCTCGAAACCAGCACCGCTGTCGTTTCATCGCTTGATCTGCGAACCGTGCTCGACCGCATGCTCGAGCAGGTCAGTCGCCTGCTGGATGTCCGTATGAGCGCCATTATCGCTCTCGACGAAGGAGCTGGCGTATTCCGCATCCGGGCCAGTCGCGGTTTGTCCAGTCAATTTGCCGAGCAATTAACCATCCAACCTACAGAACCAAGCTCGGTCACGATGCGCGCTTTACACTCCCGCGAAGCCATCCAGGTCAGCGACACGGAAACCGATCCATCCTATAAGCCACAACGTCCGCGCGCCCGCGCTGAAGGATACAGGGCAATCCTGGCCGTACCGCTCAACACGCAATATGCGCCTCCCGCCGCCCTGCTGGTATTCCATCCCAAGCCACACGAGTTCTCCCATAACGAAATCCAATTGCTCTCGAATTTCGCCAACCAGGCCACCATGGCAATTGAAAATGCGGTGCTTTACGAAAGAAGCGATATGCGCCTGCAGGAACAGACTCGTCGTTTGGAAGCCTTGATCCAATCCTTGCAAGACGGGCTGATTTTAAGTAATTTGTCGGGGGCGGTAGTGTATGCCAACAGGCGGATTGGTGAACTTGCCAGCCTGGCACCGCAAGAATTGGCCGGCGCACCTGTTGAGCGGGTCATCTCTCGCATTATTGATAATGCCACGGCTCCAGAAAGCATCCGCAAAGATATCAAGAACCTGCTTGGCCGCACCAACAGCCACCCGGTCGAGTTCACCCTGCTTATCCTGGGTCGTACATTACGTCTACGCTTGGACACCTTTGATGTGACGGACACCAACAACATCCCAATCGGTCGCGGCTTGATCTTGCACGACATCACAGCTGACCATGAACTTGACCGCATGAAATCCAGTCTTGTTTCCACAGTCTCCCATGAACTTCGCACACCGTTGGCCGCTATCAAGGGTTATGCATCGACCCTGCTGGCGGATGATGTGGAATGGGACCTGGAATCGCAACGAGAGTTCCTATCCATCATTTCAGACGAATCAGACCGCCTGACAAGCCTGGTCAACAACCTGCTAGATTTATCGCGTATCGAAGCTGGTTCCCTCATGCTCATGAAAGATAAATGTGACCTGGGAGAAATCATCCAGCGGGCTGCCAGTCAGGCCCAATTACAACCGGGAAACAATTTCGAGGTCCGGTTGGATGCGAATTTACCCACGCTGCTCGCTGATCGCCCTCGGCTAGAAACCGTCATCAGGAATCTAATTGAGAATTCCGTCAAATATGCCGGTGAACATGCAACCATCCGCGTTGCCGTCCACCGGAAGGGAGAACAACTTGTTTTCCGCGTAAGCGATGACGGCCCCGGCATCCCGCCCGATGAAGGCCAACGTATTTTCGAGAGCTTCTATCAGGTCAATGCCAGCCTTGCGCGTACTTCCAGCGGCGCAGGACTTGGACTGGCAATTTGCCAGGGACTTGTGCGCGCGCATGGAGGCGAGATCTGGGTAGAAGATCAAGAACGAGGCGCTTGTATTGCTTTTTCCATTCCCCTGGTTTCACAAGCTGGCAACGTCAAACCGTATGATTCCGTAAAGGTAGCGAAAAAATGAATAATCCCGCCGTTCTTGTAGTTGATGACGAAAAATCCTTGCGCGACTTTGTACGAAAGAATCTGGAGATTCGTGGGTACAAGGTGCTGACCGCATCTAACGGACTCGAAGCACTGGCCATCTTCAATACCGAACGGATTGATCTGGTCATTCTGGACATCATGATGCCACACCTGGATGGGTTGGAAACCACACGCCGCATCCGCCAGACGTCAATCGTGCCCATCATCATTCTGACTGCCCTGGGCGAAGAAACCGACAAAATCCGCGCCTTTGACTATGGTGCAGATGATTACCTGACCAAACCATTTGGAGTCGGCGAGTTGCTCGGGCGTATTAAAGCAGTATTACGTCGCGCGCGCTGGTCAGAACCAAGCACACAGGATGAACGCATCGTCCGCGGGGAGGTATGCGCTGATCTGGCGCGTCACGAAGTAACGGTACGGAATGCAGTCCTGGAACTAACGCCCACCGAGTTCAATTTATTGGTATACCTGATGAAAAATAATGGTAAAGTCCTGCCGCACCGGGCGATTTTACAGCACGTATGGGGGCCAGAATATGGAGAAGAGGCCGAGTACTTGCGCGTTTACATCGGAAGGTTGCGACAAAAGATTGAGGTCTGATCCTTTACATCCCAAGTATCTCTATACAGAGCGAGGTGTGGGCTATCGATTTGACGGTTAATAGACCATACTCAGTATTCCCCTAGTTTCGGACTTCCATCTGCAATTTCGTGATCTACTGATCACTAAAAGATTGTAGCGAAATAACAGATTTCTTGCACAAGTGCTCTCGTCGCCGTACCCCATTCGGGGCACTTTCCCCGGCGGCGAGGAAGGTGCCCGTTAAGGGTACGCCGCCTAGAGCAAGACAAATTATTGACTTTTGCAAGAGGCCTAATCTATTTTTATATTATATTTACGACAATAACCCCTCTTTTTAGTAAATATTTGTAATAACCTAATACAATTAAACCAACAGAAGGTCTCAAGTAGACCATGCTTCGGGAGCGTTTTGCATTAAGGATGCAACTCCCACAATCACCCCCAATTTTCCCTAGTCCAAAGGAGGAGAAAATATGAAAGGCAAGTTCGTAAAACTGTTAACCCTGCTTATGGTGGCCAGTATGTTCCTGGCAGCATGTGGTAGTCCAGCTACTCAAGCGCCTGCCCAACCGGCCGCTCCAGCAGCTACGGAAGCACCCGCTATGACAGAGGCTCCGGCAGCTACTGAAGCACCTGCTGCTATGCCCGAAGAAAAGACCGTCACGATTGGCTTCACTTCATCGCTGACCGGTTCGCAAGAAGTTTCATCCACACGCCAGGTGAACGGTTTCAATATGTGGATGCAACAGGTGAACGATGCAGGCGGTGTCACATTGAGTGACGGGACAGTCGTCAAGTTTGCAGCCCAGACCTATGATGATGAATCCAACGCTGAACGTGTACAAGAACTGTACACTCGTTTGATCAACGAAGACAATGCAGATTTTCTGATCAGCCCATATTCCTCGGGCTTGACCTCCGCTGCATCCATTGTCGCCGAGCAAAACGGCAAGGTCATGATCACCACCGGCGCGGCAGAAGATGACGCTTACAAGACCGGCAATACTGGCTTATTCCAGTTGTACACACCCGGTAGTCTATATATGTCCAGTACCGTTGATATGCTTGAAACACTGGATCCGGAAGCCAAGATCGCACTCGTGTATGAAGCCGCCAAGTTTTCTACCAGTGTAGTTGATGGCATCAAACCCTATCTTGCAGACAAGGGTTTTGAGGTAGTTCTTGAAGAAAGTTATGCTTCAGATACAGCCGACTTTGGCCCGATCGTGAACAAGATCGCTGGCTCAGGCGCAACCGTATTACTCGGTGGCGGCCACTACAATGACGGCACTGCTATCGCCCGTGCGCTCTATGACCGCAAAGTAGGCCTGAAATTCGCTTATCTGCTGGTAGCTCCGGCTGACAACAAGTTCTCTGAACTGGGCGATGCAGCTTTAGGTATGGCTGTTTCTAGTCAATGGGAACTCGCTGCTACTCATACTGAACAGGAAGCTGCCAATATGAACGTGGATTGGTTTGGCCCTACTGGACAGGATTTCGCTGATACCTACCAGGCGGCATATGGGGATTCGCCTACTTATCACGTCGCTGGTGGCTATACCGCTGGTCTGATATTGGAAAAGGCTATCATGGATGCCGACACAGTTGACCCCGAAGCTGTTAAAGCCGCGCTGAATGCCATGGACTTAATGACCTTCTACGGCCATGTCAAATTCGATACTTCAGAGGAAGCACATGGTCTACAGATTGCCCACAAGATGGTTGTCGCCCAGTGGCAGAAAAATGATGCTGGCGAGCTTGAGCGTGTGATCATCGCTCCTCCTGACGTTGCAACCGCTGATCCACTTTACCCGATTCCGTCTCCGTAACTATCTTTGCTCTCATACATCCCCTCAGAGAGATTCTCTGAGGGGATGTATTCCTTACTACTGCGAACGCGTAACTGGGAGTTGATATGCAACAATTCGGTTTACTTCTAACATCCCTTCCTGATGGCATCTTACTTGGGTTTGTATATGGTATAGCGGCCATGGGATTGACCTTGATCTGGGGCGTGATGAATGTCATCAACCTAGCGCATGGGCCGATCATCGCATTGGGAATGTTCGGAACCTTCATCCTCTTCATTAATATGGGCATTAATCCCTATATTGGGTTGTTTTTGATTGCAGCTCTTGGATTGCTACTGGGTATTTTTATCTATTTTGTAGCAGTGAACAGGGTGATTAACGCTCCACACCTGTCATCGCTTTTGGCAACATTTTCAGTAAATATGATCATTATCGGTATTGGAACCGCCGTTTTTACAACCTCACCTTACAACGTCGATTTCAATGTAGGCAGTTTCCAACTCGGTTCAACCACAATTCTGGGAACGCGCATAATTGCAGCCTTGATTTCGATTTTTTTTACCGCAGCACTTTATCTGTTCCTGTATAGAACGCGACCCGGGAAATTCATCCGCGCGGTAACCAATAATCGAGCCGCAGCAGAATTGATGGGCGTGCCTTCCACCCGTATTCTGGCACTTAGCTTCGGACTTGGAACCATGCTTGCCGCCGTTTCGGGTGCCTTGATCGCTACATTCTTCCCCTTCAACATTCTGTCTGGCAGCAATTACGAACTGAAAAGCTTCGTCATTGGTGTGTTGGGCGGTCTGGGTAACCCAATTGGCGCACTGTTTGGCGGGTTGATCTTGGGGATGCTCGAAGGCATTGTTCCTGCTTTTCTGAACACTTCCTGGGTACCGGTTATTGAGTTTGGTCTGTTCGTTGTTATCCTGTTGTTTCGTCCGACCGGATTATTTGGAGCAAAGAAATGAAAAAATGGCGAACCTACCTCGGTCTTCTCTTGCCTTTGTTGGTGGTAGCCGGGATAGTTTTATGGCCTGTCGTTACAAAAAATGTCTCAAGCCGCGAAAGCGCCTTCACAATTCTAAAAGCTGTTGCGCTCGCCTCCAGTCTTAATATCCTGCTCGGCTATACAGGCTATGTAAGTTTCGGTCATATTGTATTCTACGGCTTTGGAGGTTACGTTGGCCTGTATTTTGTCAACGAACAAGGCTGGTCGATTTGGGCGGGCATCCTCGCCGGTGGAATCGCATCTGGCTTGCTAGCATTTCTGCTTGGTAAAGCCATATTACGTTTACGTGGAGCATACTTTGCCCTGGCAACCATTGGGATCAACGAGGCCATGAAAGCTTTTATCAATAACTTTGATCTATTTGGTGGTCCGATCGGCATGACATTGAACTTCTCGGTTTATAAGGCTTATGGCGGCGCAGCCAAAGCATTGGGAATGTCCTTCTATATCATGGCCGGGTTGACCTTCGCAGCACTCATCATAAGTCACTTTGTCCGCACTTCAAAGTTTGGGTTGGGTCTGCAAGCCATTCGCGAAAACGAAGATGCCGCCGAAGTGATGGGCGTTGTTGCCCCGGATGCAAAGACCTGGGCATACGTTCTTTCTGCTATCATCCCCGGTATGGTTGGCGTACTGTTTTTCTTCAAGAATGGCAATGTAGAGCCGGCTGTTGCCTTCCCGCTGAACTCATCCATTGAATTGCTGGTCATGGTGATGTTGGGTGGACAAGGCACCGTCCTCGGACCCATCCTGGGCGCTTTTGCTTACCAGGGTATGCGTGGGTATTTGGTAACCAGCAATTTCTTCAAAAACATTCAACTTTCTGTCTCTGGTGTATTACTTCTACTTATCGTGCTATTCATTCCAGCAGGAGCTGTCGGCTGGCTTCGTCAGCGCATTCCAGCGCTTAGGAGGGTACTGGCATGACTGTACTACTATCCGTACAAGGGGTTACCAAACGATTCGGTGGCTTACAAGCTCTAACACAAGTCACCTTTGACTTACCTGAAGGCCAGATTCTTGGTTTGATCGGGCCAAACGGCGCAGGAAAAACCACTTTGTTCAATGCCATCAACGGTATTTACCCGCCCGAAGAGGGACGCATCATCTTCCGCGAAAAAGATGTGACCACAGCAAAAACCTATCACCATGCCCGCATGGGAATGGCACGCACACACCAGATCGTCCAACCATTAAACGAGTTGACAGTTCGAGAAAATGTGATGGTTGGCGCTTGTTTTGGGCGCGAGAATCAAGGCCTTGGGCGCGCTGCCGATATCGCTGCTGAAGTAATGGAATTTGTCGGGTTAGCAGTCAAAGCCGAGCAACTGGCAGGCAACCTGAACGTCGCACAAAAGAAGCGTTTGGAAATGGCTCGGGCGTTGGCTTCCCGTCCATATCTGTTGCTGCTCGACGAGGTGCTGGCCGGTCTCAATTCTTCCGAAATTGGCAACATGGTTGAAATCATCAAGAAAATCCGCGAGCGCGGCATCACTATCATTATGATCGAACACGTGATGAAGGCGATTATGAATGTTTCTGACCGCATCATTGTGCTGGATTACGGCCAGCAGATCGCTGAAGGTACGCCCGAAGAAATTTCAAACAACGAAAAAGTCATCGAAGCCTATCTCGGTGATCCAAAATTGGCTGAAAGACTACTACAGGAGGATTAAGATATGGCGATCTTAGAAATTAATAATGTTGCCTCCGGATATGGAGAAGTACAGATCCTGTGGGATTCCAGCCTGAAATTAGAAGAAGGGAAACTAACCTGTCTGGTTGGTGGCAATGGGGTTGGAAAAACTACCTTGCTGCGAACAGTAATGGGTTTGCTAAAACCCTGGGAAGGTTCTATCTCGTATCAGGGACAGGACGTCAGCCGCCTACCTGCCTATACCAAGGCCGAAATGGGCATGATCATGGTTCCAGAAGGACGCCAGCTCTTTACGGATATGACCGTTTACGAAAACCTTGAAATGGGCGCATCCAATAAGCGTGCAACGCCTAAACTCAAAGAAAACCTCGAAAAGGTTTACGAGATGTTCCCCCGCTTGAAAGAACGTGAAGTTCAGAAAGCTGGCACCCTCAGCGGCGGCGAACAACAAATGCTGGCTGTGGCACGCGGTATCATGGCTGACCCAACAATTCTAATGATCGACGAACTCTCGCTGGGGCTCGCGCCGGTGTTGATCCTTGATCTATTCGAAAGCCTTAAGGCGCTGCGGGAACTTGGTATCACGATTTTGCTGGTTGAACAAAATGTGCATATGGCATTGGCTATCAGCGATTATGGATACGTGCTGGCGGAAGGCAGAATTGAATTAGAAGGCCCTGCCCGTGACCTGATCAAGAACAAACACGTCCGTGAGGCTTATTTGGGGCTATAATTAATGTGAAGTGACCTTTTTCGCTTCTAGTTATTACATTCTTTCGAGTGACTAAGGCGTATAATAAAATTGTAATGTATTTCACGAATATGGGTTGTATACATTTCGTACAACTGTAATGGAGGAAACTATGCTCGTCGGTGAAAGAATGTCCCACCCTATAATTTCAATTGCTCCTGATATGCCCGTGCAGGATGCGCTGGCCATGTTTAAACGAGAACGCATCCGCCGAGCCCCTGTTGTGAAAGAAGGCAAACTCATCGGCATCGTTTCAGACAAAGACTTGCTCAACGCCTCGCCATCCTCTGCTTCCAGCCTGAGCGTATGGGAGATGAATTACCTGCTCAGCAAGATCACGGTTTTGGAAGTCATGACAAAAAATATACTGACCGTTGCCGAAGATACCCCAATTGAAGAAGCTGCCCGTATCATGGCGGATAACAAGATTGGCGGTTTACCCGTACTGCGCGATGGGCACGTTGTCGGCATCATTACAGAGACCGATCTGTTCAAGCTCTTCCTTGAGTTCATGGGCGCCCGTGAGAAAGGCGTACGCGTTACAGCTTTGATAGACGAGAAGCCCGGTCAACTGGCAATAATTACCAAGGTCATTGCAGAGCTTGGAGGAAATTTCATTGCCTTTGGCCAATTCACTGGCGAAGATCCATCCAACAGACTGGTCACTTTCAAGGTTACCGGTCTGAAAAAGGAGAATGTCAAAAAGGCAATTTCCAACATCGCCAAGGAAGTCTGGGACGTTCGGGAAATTTAACTCATAGCAGAATAACAAAAAGGTCGGTCTCGCGCGAGGCCGACCTTTTTGTTATTTTTGGTGTGCGACCAGCTTGCGCAGGTCGGCGATTTCCTGAGTTGTCAGATAACGCCACTGTCTGGGCTTCAAGTTGCCTAGCCGCAAAGTACCGATTCGCGTCCTCAAGATTCGCACCACCGGCAACCCCAGTAAAAATCCAATCTCACGAATCTGACGTTTCCGTCCCTCCCCCATAATGACCTGCACCCAGACGCCTTTTCCCGAAGTCGATGAAAAGCGCACTTGTGCTGGTGCTGTTCGATGGCCATCTTCCAACACCACCCCGCGCGCCCAGGCCTGTAATTGTTTATCATCCGGGCGGCGTGCCAGGAGAACTTTGTATTCCTTTTCGTGTCCGTAACGCGGATGGGTCAGACGGTTCGCCAAGTCGCCATCATTCGTCATCAAAATCAACCCTTCACTATCAAAGTCTAAGCGACCAACCGGGTAAAGGCGCTCAGGCAAATCTACCAGGTCCTTGACAGTGGTACGATTATCTCCCGGCTCAGGTGCAACCGTAGAAAGAACATTGCGCGGCTTATGTAACGCGACATAAACGTACTCCACATTAACAGCCACGGGGTTGCCATCCAACGTGATCTTGTCCTTGGAAACGTCAGCCTTCTGACCTAACACTGCCAACTGGCCATTAACGCGTACACGGCCGGCCTGAATGAATTGCTCACAGGAGCGACGGGAGCCATGACCGGCTTGTGCCAGGATTTTTTGTATTCGTTCTGCGGGCATATTATCCCTTCAACAACATTACATCTTGCTCGCCATTTTCTTTCAATTCCAACGGCGGCAATTCTGTTAATGAATTCAGCCCGAAATGCTGTAAAAATTCGGGGGTAGTGCTATATAAGATTGGGCGTCCCGGCCCTTCGGCGCGGCCGCCTTCCTGGATCAGACCCTTGCTCAGCAGGCTACGCATCACGCCATCACTGTTCACACCACGAACAGAGTCCACTTGTGGGCGTGTGACTGGCTGCTGGTAGGCAATGATCGCCAAGGTCTCCAGGGCAGCACGACTCAGGTGGCTGGTGGCTTCCAATCCCAGGAAACGCTCGATCGCTTCAGCGGTTTCGGGAGCAGTTGTCAGTTGTACGCGCCCGTTATATCGTTGCAGACGCAGTCCCCGGGTCCGGAAAGATGCGTCCAGGTCATCCAGTGCGCGATTCACTTGCGCACTGGTCGTCTCTAATACAGTGGCAAGCTGTCCGGGCGTCACTGGTTCAACAGCCACAAACAAAAGTGACTCGATCTGCGCGGGTAATGACAACTCTAACGGATTCTCAGATTCGCTCATGCTATAATAGCTCCCTGTAAAATTCCTTTACTAAAGAAGAAAAATGTCTCGATAATCGTACTCTTCTATTTCTCACTGCGATAATTCTGGCCACATTGGCCTGCTCGATGTTCGTCGGCGGGCCCGACTACCCTGAAGGGACAATCCCAGTTTCGACTCAGGCTGTCGAGAGTCTGAAGACACAGATCGAGGCCGCTGTGCAGGCTGGCGCCGAGAGCGGAGTGGTCACGCTCCAAATCACCGAGGAACAAATTACTTCCTATATCGCTTTTAAGTTAGCCACGCAGGAAAACCCGATTCTGCAAGACCCGCAGGTCTTTCTGCGTGATGAAAAAATGCAAGTTTATGGCAAGGTCGAGCGTGGCTATTTTATCGCCAACGTATTGATAGCGCTGACCGTCAGCGTGGATGAACAGGGACAGCCCAAGATCGAGATTGCGACTGCCGATTTCGGCCCGTTCCCCGCGCCGAATGGATTGAAACAGAGCTTGACGGCTCTTATCACCGAAGCCTATACTGGCTCACTTGGCCCGGTCGCGACCGGTTTCCGTCTTGAAAACATTAACATTGCAAATGGACTAATGACGGTCACTGGTCGGATAAAATAGCCCCTGGATTATACCGCAAGACATGTTCAGGCGCTTCAACCCCATCCCCAACCTGCTCCCCATTTTTCTGGCCTTTTCTATTCTGCTAGCTGGATGCCGCTCCCCGCAACTTGGACAGGAATTGATCCGTGTACAAGTCGTCGCTGACGGAAAAACGCAGCAGGTGGAGGTACAGGCTGGCAGCACAGCCGGTCAGGCATTGGAAGCGGCTGGATTGCAGGTCAGCAACCTGGATAAAAGCGACCCGCCCGTATACACAATATTGAGCAATGGTGACGAGATCCGTCTGACACGCGTGCGTGAAGAGTTCACCACCGAAGACGTGACGATTCCCTTCGAGCAGCAAATCGCCCGCAACGAATCGCTACCCGAGGGCGAAACCCGCCTGGTGCAACCTGGCGTAAGTGGGTTGCAGGAACTGACCTATCGCATCTTATTTGAAAATGATAAAGAGATCAGCCGTTCCGTAGTGAAGAGCGTTATCCTGCAGGAAGCTGTGCCAGAAATCGTGATGGTCGGCGCGCAGTCTGCTTATGCACCACTGGTCATTCCTGGAAAGCTGGCCTATCTGGCAGGTGGCAACGCCTGGCTGATGGAAGGCACCACGGCCAACCGCCGCCCCCTGGTGACAACCGGCGACCTGGACGGGCGCATCTTCTCTATTTCTCCGGATGGTAAATGGCTGCTATTTTCACGCAAGTCCAGCAAATCGGCGGATGTGGAAATCAATACGCTTTGGGCAGTTAGTTTGTCCGGGTCAAATGCCAAACCGTTCAGCCTGGGCGTGAAAAACGTAGTACATTCAGCCGTCTGGACACCCAGTTCGGCTAATGTAGCATATACAACCGTTGAACCGCGCTCCACAGCGCCCGGCTGGCAAGCCAACAATGACGTCTATAAAGTTGTCATTGGCAACGGCTGGGCTGGCACGCCGCAACGTATTGTGGAAGCCAACAGTGGCGGTGTGTATGGTTGGTGGGGCCTGGAGTTGCATTATTCGCCGGAAGGTATTTTGAGCTATGCCCGCGCAGATGAAGTCGGATTGGTCGACCAGCAGGGCGGTGAACTCAAACCCTTACTGGAAATCACACCTTTACAAACTCACAGTGACTGGGCCTGGGTGCCTGGCATGGCCTGGGGCGCGGACAGTCAGACGCTTTACATTGTCACGCACGCTCCACCGCCGAATCTGGTCAACGCGGAAGAGTCGCCCTTTTTCGACCTGACAGCCGCCTCCACAGCCGACAAGGCCGTTGTGCGCATCGCCCGCCAAACCGGCATGTTCGCTTACCCATCGGCTTCTGTCTTGCGTCCCAGCGGGAAGGAAAAAGCGTACCAGGTCGCCTTTCTACAGGCCGTCTTCCCCGAGCAAAGCGAGACCAGCCGTTACCGCGTGGTTGTTATGGACCGGGATGGCTCAAACCAGCGTATAATCTTTCCACCGTCCGATGCGCCTGGCCTGGAACCTCAAACGCCTGTCTGGGCGCCTGAACCCCTTGATGGGCAGACCGGTGATTTTCTCGCACTGGCCTATCAGGGAAACCTTTGGCTGGTAAACTCGGGCAGTGGCAATGCCTTTCAAGTCACTGGTGATGGGCTCATCACCGGGATAGACTGGAAGTAACACAACGAACATTTGTATCAGGAAAAGAAAAATTATGAACAACGACCCAAATCAACTTTTAGCGCAGATGTTTCAGCAAGCACATGCCCAGTTTGGGGATGCGGTCAAATCCCATTGGTTCAATGGCAGTGAATTTTGTCCCGGATGCGGCGACGAAGTTGATGCAATGAAATTTGAAGGAAAGGATGCTCTATCCCTGAATGCTTTCATCTATCGAGAGCGTGGCGTATTGATCGGTTATCTACTCTGTGGGCGTTGCGCAGGAAAAATCATGAAGGATGCGAAAAAGAATCCTTACAAGGAAACAGCGCTGCACTCGAAGATCGAGAAGAATTTAATCGAAGCCTATAAACAGTATCTTCGTACATTAGATGCCTAAAGCTTAGAGAAAAACCTACTGGTCCAGGCAGTCTGTGGACAAACTCAGTTAGAATTGAAAAAGCAAAAATAACCCCAAAGTAATCGAGGTATGATGAGAATTTTAATCACCGGAGCCGCAGGCTTTCTAGGCTCCCACCTGTGTGACCGCCTGTTGGCGGATGGACATGAAGTCATTGGAATGGACAACTTCATTACCGGTAGCCGGGATAACATCGCGCATCTGGCAAGCAACGAGAATTTCAGCTTTTACAAACACGATGTTTCCAATTACATCTTTATCCCCGGCAAAGTCGATGCCGTCATGCATTTTGCCTCTCCGGCCAGTCCAAACCCCAAGTCACCGGTTGGGTATTTCAACCTGCCGATCCAAACCATGAAAGCGGGCGCACTAGGCACACACCATACCCTGGGTGTAGCCAAGGAAAACAAAGCCAAATATCTTTTGGCCTCTACCAGCGAGATTTACGGTGATCCACTCGTCCATCCGCAAACGGAAGATTATGCTGGCAACGTAGACCCAACCGGCGAACGTGCCGTCTATGATGAAGCTAAACGCTTTGCAGAATCTCTGACCATGGCCTACCATCGCACACACGGCGTAAATACACACATTGTACGCATCTTTAACACCTATGGCCCGCGCATGGATCTGGAAGATGGACGCGCCCTCCCGAACTTCCTGAAACAAGCCTTACTCGGCCAACCGTTGACTGTATTCGGCGATGGAGGGCAAACTCGCAGTTTCTGCTATGTAGACGATTTGGTCGAAGGCATTGTACGGCTGCTAATGTCTGACGAACATATGCCTGTTAATATTGGCAATCCACACGAGATGACCATTCTGCAGTTCGCACAGGACATTAACAGGATTACTGGCAACGAAGCTGGCGTCACTTTCATGCCCGATGAACGTTCCACGCGCGATCCCCAGCGCCGCCAACCAGACATCACCCGCGCTCGCACTATTCTGGGCTGGGATCCACAATACAGCCTTGAAGATGGCATCAGGAGTACCATTCCATACTTCAAACAAAAACTGGGACTGGCATGATTCTGATCAATAATAGCAAAGAACGCGAACGTTTTCTGAAATTTGCCGCCGTCGGCGTGATCGGTGCGGTGATTGATTTTGGAGTAATGAACCTGCTCACCCAGGCAGCGAGCATGAACCTCGTCACGGCCGGGACGATTTCCTTCATCTGCGCGGTTATCAGCAACTTTATCTGGAACCGCTACTGGACATACCCCGACTCGCGCTCACGTCCGATAGCACACCAACTGGTTATGTTTTTTGTGGTCAATACGGCCGGGGTAGCCATTCGTATTCCCATCCTGCATTTTGTCGAACCGCCTATGATAAATGTTATGGAAAGTGCCAATCTTAGCGGTGCCTTTTTACCGGAATTCCTGGCGAGGAATCTCACCCTGGCCGTGGCGGTCGGGACTGTAATGCTTTGGAATTTTTTCGTAAACCGCTATTGGACGTATAATGATGTAGACTGATTTTTTCTTAAGGCAGGATTTATGGATGCATCCGAACGAAAACTGATTCCGTTATACACATCCAAAGGGGATGCGGAAGCCTTTCTTGGTTATCCATATATTTTTAATCGCATGGGCGACTGGATTGGTTTCATAACCCCTCAGCGGGAAATCTATTCTGTAATGGGCCATTATGTCGGACTTCTGACCGATGACAAACGTATCATTCGTAAACGGGCGACTAACACGCTCAAACCACGCTTGAACCCGCCTCCGTCTCCCGGCAGAGTCTATCCCCCGGCTACGATCCCCTTAGCGCCTATGATGCGTGAACTGACCCACAGCCAGATTGACGTACTGCTTGACGAGCCAGAACGCTTACACTCTAGAGATAGCGGCGAACTTCGCGAAGATATGGATTAGTATGACGAAAGAGCTAAAAGCCAAATCGATGACCGCCTCGAAGATCAGCATCGCCCAGTTGATGCAACCGGAGCATGCCAACAACCTGGGCAATGTGCACGGCGGCTGGATCATGAAACTGGTGGATGAAGCCGGCGCGTTGGCCTGTATGCGCCATGCCCAGCGACGTGTGGTCACCGTAGCAATTGACCAGATGGTCTTCCGACAGCCCATCCGCATCGGCGATCTGGTCATCCTGAACGCTGAAGTGACCTATGCAGGGCGCACATCTATGGAAGCTGAAGTACAGGTGACCGCGGAAAACCCCGTCACAGGTGAGCGCACGCATACGAACACAGCCTATTTAGTCTACGTTGCCATGGATGAACAGGGACAGGCAGTCCCCGTCCCGGCGCTGTTCGCCGAAACAGACGAAGAGAAGCAACGTATGCAACAGGCCCGTGCCCGACAACAACACCGGCTCTCGCAGAAAAACGATGAGTGAAAAAACTTTAGAACCCGTCAATACCTCAAACGATTCAGCACAATCTGAACCGCAAGGAACCACTGCGGATACATTCCGCTCCCTGCGCGAACTGATCGATTACGTTTCCGGTAAATCGCTACGCGAATTGCCGCAAGAAGACAGCGGCCTGGCTGAGCCAATACCCTTCCCCTTCCTGGCGATTGTCGGGCAACGCGAAATGAAACTGGCGCTTTTGCTGGGGTTGGTGAATCCCAATATCGGCGGCATTCTGCTGATCGGCCCGCGCGGCACAGCCAAGACCACGGCCGTCCGCAGCCTGCTGGATTTGCTCCCGCAGGTGGAACGCAGCACCTGTCACTACGGCTGCCTGCCTGAAGATGTGGAAACCGGTGGCATCACCGCCATTTGCCCCGACTGCGCCGAAAAGTACGCTGCCGGTGAATCACTGACGGCTCCCGACCGTGCGCGGCTGGTAGAACTTCCGCTCAACTCCCGTCTCGAAGACGTAGTAGGCGGCGTCGACGAGCGCGCCACTGTTGAGCATGAACGCATGCGTGTCCGGCGCGGCATCCTGGCCCAGGCCGACCGCAATTTGCTCTATATCGACGAAGTCAACATGCTGGCCGATGACATCGTGGATGCCATTTTGGACGCCGCCGCGCAAGGCACTTACACTGTCCGCCGTGGCCCGATTTCGGCCACCTATCGTGCCCGCTTCCTGTTGATTGGCTCGATGAACCCGGAAGAAGGCCGCTTGCGTCCGCAAATCCTGGACCGCTTCGGGCTGCGCGTCATCGTCAAGGGACTGGAGAAGCCGTCCGAACGCCTCGAAGCCTATCGACGTGTACAGGCTTATCTCACCAACCCACGTCAGATGATCGCCCAATTCACGGAAGAAATCCAGGCCGCCAGCGAAGAAATCCAGGCTGCCCGCCAGCGCCTGCACGAAGTGACCATCCCGGACATTGTTGCAAAACCTGCCATCGATCTGGTACAAAAAATGGGCATCGACTCGCTGCGCGCCGAGATCACCTGGTTTGAATCCGCTCGCGCTCATACCGCTGCCGATGGACGCACTAAAGTTACAAGCGAAGATTTGAAGGTGGTTGCCCCCATGGCCTTGCGCCTGCGTCGATCACAGTTCATGACAGATTATATTAATAATCAACAGGGCGAAGAAGAAGAACTCAATACACTGTTGAATACCTTGAGCAAAAAGCCAGCTAGGAAGAAGACTACTAAAAAGTAAGCGAATTTATTTCTTCATGAAATCCTCCCAAAATCGCCTTCACCCTCTCATTCAAAACAAAAATTTCCCCATAACCATTTTATTGACCATAAATCTGATCGTCGGCCTGCTGACTTTCCGTGATTATGGCTTTTCGCTCGACGAACCGCTCTTCTACGGCTACGCGGATGCCATTGGCTACGCCTATTCGCCTGCCGAATGGTTCAGCGGGAATTTCAATATCATCAACGCCTACGGTCCCAGCCCCGGCGACCACGCCAACCGCGGACCGGCTTATCTGCTCATTGCCCGGATTCCTGCCCACCTGCTGCAAAGCCTGGGACTGGATGTGGCCTCCTCCTGGCATCTGGTTAATTTCCTGGCCTTCCAGGTCGGGTTGTATTTCTTTTTCGTCTTCTGCTTGCGCTGGATGAAGCCCTGGGCAGCCTTCACTGCAACGGCCTTTATGTCGACCCAACCCATCCTGTGGGAACACGCCTTCATCAATCCCAAAGATCCATCCTTCTTAATCTTTTTCCTGATCACACTCGAGTTGGGCTTTCGGATGGCCGATAAGCTGGCGGAGCCACAACCCGGTGAAACAAAGTGGCAAACTTTCAAACACATCTTGCTGCCCGCCATCTTGCTTGGGCTAACCACCAACATCCGTGTGCTGGGGCCGCTGGCAGCCGCACTGGCCGGGTTGTACTTCCTGACCCTGCGCAAACCGGCGCGCATCTGGTGGTTTATCCCTTACGGCCTGATTGCTTATGTTGTTATGGTCATCACCTGGCCTTATTTATGGGAAGCGCCGATTGGAAAATTCATCCGGGTCGTGCAATTCATGTCCTATAACCCGACCACTTTACAGGTCCATTTTTATGGTGCGCTCTACCCGGCTAATGACTTGCCCCTGCGCTACTTACCGGCCATGATGCTCTTCACGTTGACCGAACCGGTCTGGCCGCTGGCTGGCCTGGGGTTTGTCATCGCCGCGGTCAGGACTATTCGAAAAAACATCCGGTGGCAGACCTTACTGCCCACTCTTGGTTGGTTTGCCATTCCCTTTGCCTACGTGTTGTTGCTCCGGCCACCGATGTACGACGGCTTCCGGCACTTTCTGTTTATCGTCCCGCCCCTGTTTGTGTTGGCCGGCATCGCTATAAACGCGCTTTTCCAGTGGGTACAGCGCGCCTGGCTTCAGGCCATCATTATCGTTGCACTGCTGTTGCCGGGTATCATCCCGGCTATTCATTTGCATCCATATGAATATACATATTACAATCAATTTGTCGGCGGCACGGGAGAAGCGGCCAATCGTTTCGAGACCGACTACTGGCTGACCTGCTACAAGGACGCCGTAGAGCAACTGATTCCCTACGCCGATCAACCTATCAACCTTTACGTGAAGCGTGAATTTTACATCGCCGCCTATTACGCGCCCGAGAACATCAAGGTACACGACTTCGCGCGAAAGGCAGTCCAGCCGGGCGACTACGTTCTGTTGAATTCCCGTGCTAATCCGGGCTTGCAGGTTTTGAAAAATGTCAGTCCGTATGTTTTGCGCATCGAACGCGACGGCGCAATTTTCTGTGAGATACAAAGGCAATAACCATGACTCCTACCCACCGAGAACGACTCCAGGCTTGCCTGAACGGCGAGCAAACCGACCGACCGCCAGTAGCTCTGTGGCGGCACTTCCCCGTCGACGACCAGACCCCAGAAACACTGGCCGCCGCGGCATTGAATTTCCAAAAGATCTATGACTTCGACCTGGTCAAAGTCACTCCTGCTTCATCCTTCTGTTTGAAAGACTGGGGCGTGGAAGACGCCTGGGAAGGCAGTACCGAAGGCACACGCCGCTACACCAAACGCATAATCCAAAAGCCGCAGGATTGGGAAAATCTTCCCGTTTTAGAACCTTCCGCTCCGCATCTGGCGGGACAACTGGCCTGCCTCCGTCAAATCCGCGCTGGGCTTGGCCCCGACGTTCCCGTGCTACAAACCATCTTCAGCCCGTTGTCGCAAGCCAAGAATCTGGTCGGCGGTGAGACCTTGATCACGCACATCCGCAAATATCCCGAAGCCGTGCTGAAAGGCCTGGAGACGATTGCCCAATCCACGCAGCGCTTTGTGGAAGCGACGCTCGAAACCGGCATTGATGGGGTCTTCTACGCCATCCAGCACGCCCAGGCAAGCCTGCTTACCCTGGACGAATACAAAACCTTCGGCATTCCTTACGATCACCAAACGTTGGAACCCGCCAGTGACTTGTGGTGCAACCTGTTGCACCTGCACGGCAGCGATATTTACTTCGAGATCGTTTCGGAATTCTCGTTCCAGATCGTCAACTGGCATGACCGCGATACACCGCCATCACTGGCCGAAGCGCAGCAAACTTTCGGGGGAACGGTCTGTGGCGGCCTGGGACGCGATACGCTGGTTTACCGGGAGCAGGCTGAAGTCCGGAGCGAAGCGCGGGACGCCATCGCGCAGACCAAAGGCCAAAGATTGATCCTGTCCACCGGTTGCGTGGTACCCATCATTGCGTCGCATGGAAATATCATGACTGCCAGAAAGAGTGCTGACTCCCCTCTCCTTGCAGGAGAAGGGCCAGGGGTGAGGTGAGTCTAGAGTCATCTCCGGCTCAGCGCGCGGACGGAAGTTAAAGTCCGTGCCCGGCGACACCACCCGCCCAATCACCGACCGCGTGAAGGAAGCGCTGTTCAACATCCTGGCCGGGGATGTAGTGGACTCGACCTGGTGGGACCTGTTCGCCGGGACGGGCGCGGTGGGCATCGAAGCCCTGAGCCGTGGCGCGACCCTGGTGCGTTTCAGCGACTTGAACCGCGCCCCGATCGAAACGATCAAATGGAACCTGGAACATTGCGGTTTCTCCACATTGGCCGAAATCCGCCGCGGAGATGCTTTCAGTATGCTGATAGCGAGTCCGGACAAACAATTTGAATTCATTTACATCGCGCCGCCCCAATTCAAAGACATGTGGTCGCGCGCGCTGTTAGCACTGGATGAAAACCCTGGCTGGCTGACAGAAACAAGTTGGGCCATTGTGCAGATCGCGCCAAAGGAATACCGAGCACTGGAACTGAACAATCTGGAAGAGTTGGACCAAAGGAAATACGGTAGCACTTTGTTGGTCTTTTACGGACTGAAGGAAAGCTGATGGGTGTGATCGAGCCGAAAGGAAAGCGAGGAGGCGTTTATTTCGGCTGTGGCGGGGCGGCCTGCCTTGGGTTAATTTTCTGGGCGATTGTGGCTTGCTGCCTGCTGCTTATGGTGACCGGACTATCTACCGAACTGAACAGTGGAGATTTGGAATTAATATCGGCCTTTTATGCACTTTCACAGATCATGGCAGGCTCGCTATCCTTCTGTTTCTCAATGGTTGCCATCCTCGTAGTGTTTGTTGGGTTTGGGATCTTTCAACGCTCTCGCAAATTTATTGTCTGGAGCGATCATCATGACTTGAATACAGTCTTGCTGTTTTTCTTCCTTTTTGTGGGAGGCATGATCCTGGCTGCGGCGCTACCTACCCTGGCATTGGAATATCCCGGCACGAATGTATGGATCAAAGCTGGAGGCATCCTGGCAGGCGGGGCCTATTTACTTTACGGCATGCTCATGCTGTGGCTGACCTTGGCCGCTTACGAATCCTATCGTCACGCAGACGAAGGAGAGATAAGATGAAACCCTGTCCTTATTGTGCGGAACAATTCCAGGATAACGCAATCAAGTGCCGTTATTGCAAAGTTTGTTTCATGGCTTCCGGTTTTAGCCCACTCTCAAACACATGAATCTCATTTCCAGGGGGCAGTGATCAGGACATTGTTGTCATCCGCCGCATGGCCCAAATAATCCAATCCCCAAGAAGCCGAAATAGTTTTCAACAACGAATAATGAGTGTATGGGGTATCATCCTGAAAGGCGCTTTTACTGACGGGGAGATCAACACAACCGGGATCCGCCCTCCAGCCTTTGCTGGAAGACCACAACAAGAGCCATCCCCCTGCCCTTCGTCGAAAGTGAGAACAACCAGATATGGTTGGCCATCCGCTTCCAAAGCCGGGAGGAGCGTATCGAGCAGATTGCTTAGCCAGCCATCCGCCACCTTCAAAGAGCAGTCATGCGCGTCATTGCACAAGTTTGGGGAGATGAACATAAAATTCGGCAAAGTCCCAGCTTGAATGTCCGTGCTGAGATCCGTGAGCGGTACTACACTACGGTTACAGCGTTCTGAATCCTGACGGATAGGGTCAAAATACACAAAAGGATTGTGCTTCTGGGCGTAGTTCTGTTTATTCCCCAAATAACATGGTTGCGGCATGTCCTCCTGATATGTTTTCCAAGTGCGCCCGCTAGCCTCGATCAAGTCTGGCAGGCTGGGCGCATTAACGAAACAGTCATTGCAATCGCTGGTGATTCCAAAGGTGTCACCACCGATCAGAGCAATGTAGTTTGGCAGACTGGGATGCCGGACGGCGTAGAACTGGGTCAGCAAGGTGTACTCATTCGCCAGGCGATTGTATACCGGCATATCAGGGTCCCCAATGACGCTGCCGAATTCTTTGTTCTCAAACAGGATGAGGACGATATGCTCAAAAGCAGGAACAAGTGGTGCTGGCGCAGGCGTCAAAGCAGCAGTTGATGTAGCTGTAGAAGTGGATATTGGTGGTCGGAAAGGGGTGGCAGTGTCAGTGGGCCGAGTCGACACAGGCGCAGGTGTAGGAGTTAATGTTGGAGGTACACAGGAAACCAGCATTGAAGCAAGAAGCACAATCAGAAGTGAACGTGTCATAGGTTCTCCAAATTCGTCAAAGAGTTTTCCGGTTGACGTGAATCCGTATTAAAATTTTAGAAAAGAAGCTGCTCAAACAGTTTCTGTAAAAAAAAGAACTTGCATATTCGCATTTGAGAGCGTCATTTTCCTAAGCCAATACCAAAGGCCGATTATAAGCCCGAGAACGAACATCAAACCAGTCGAATTCCACATAGATTGGAATCCCATCCCTAAATTTGCTACAATCAAAACAAGGAGGACGCAAACATGGAAATCAAAACCGTCAAGATCGAAAAACCCGAACCCATCAATTTCATTCTCGGTCAATCCCATTTCATCAAGACTGTTGAAGACATGCACGAAACACTGGTCACAAGCGTGCCGGGCATCAAGTTTGGCCTGGCCTTCTGCGAGGCATCCGGCGCTTGCCTGGTACGCTGGAGCGGCACGGACGAGGCCATGATCGAACTGGCCAAGAGCAATGCACTCGCGATTGGCGCTGGCCACTCGTTCATCCTTTTCCTGGCCGATGGCTTCTATCCCATCAACGTGCTCAACGCCATCAAGTCGATTCCCGAAGTGGCGCGCGTGTTCTGTGCCACCGCCAACCCGACCGAGGTGTTGGTCGCCGAGACAGAGCAAGGACGCGGCATCCTGGGTGTGGTGGATGGCTTCTCCCCCAAAGGCATAGAAGAGGAAGAGGGCATCGCCTGGCGCAAGAATTTCTTGCGCATGATCGGCTATAAGCTTCAATGAAAAGCTACGACTATGCTCATCGCAAAGGCATAGATGAGATTTCCTGGGAACGTTTTGGGGAACTCAGCCGGGCACTGACCGAGCATTTGTCCGGGAAGAAAATCGACATCGTCATCGGCATCGCTCGCGCGGGCTTGTTCCCGGCCACAGCGGTCGCCTGTGCGCTGCGGCGGGAGTTGTATCCCGTGCGGGTGACGCGGCGGGTCAACGACGTGGTGCAGTACGAGAGTCCTATTTGGCGCGTGGACGTTCCGGCAACGGTAGCAGGCCAGAGAGTAGCAGTGATCGACGAGATCGCCGACACGGGCGAGACTCTGGCCATCGTCGCAGCCCGGGCACTGGAACGTGGAGCGCGTCAGGTCTGGACCCTGAGCCTGGTGGCCCATTCGTGGGCCGATCCGCAACCCGACTACACTGCGCTGACCAGTGATGCGCTGCTGATCTTCCCCTGGGACAAGCAGGTGTTCACGGACGATAGTTGGCAGATGCATCCCGAACTCGAAGCCGCTATCCGGGCGCAAGATGAGCCTAGTTCCAATGGGTGAAATTTGTCGATACAACTGATGCTAAAATAAGCCTATGACCACCAAACGCGCACCCAGCAGGATCATTCCCAAGGCTTTTCCCGGCATCACGCCGGACGAAGTACAGGAGTTGATTTCACACAGCCAGGTACACAGCTATCCAGCCGGAACTGTGCTATGTCGCGAAGACAAGATCGAGCAGATCTTTTATATGATTCTGGAAGGCGAGGTAGAGGTCACCAAAAGCATCAACAAATCCGAAGTACGTTTGTTGCAAACCCTTGCCCCGGGGGATTTTTTCGGTGAGATGGCACTGATCCATAACGCACCGCGCGCCGCCACTGTGACCGCCAAAACCGCCCTGGTTGTTCTGGAACTTGACAAGGAATCGTTCGATAAAGTTCTCAAACGCAGCAGCAGCGTTGCTTTGGCGATGGTACATGAGATCAGCAACCGGCTGCGCGAGAACGACGAAATGGCCATCGAGGACATCCGTTTGCGTGCACGTGAATTGGCCCAGGCCTATCAGAAACTGGCCGAACAGGATGTAGCTCGACGAGAATTCCTGACCAACGTGGCGCACGAATTGCGCACGCCGCTCATGGCTGCCAGCGGTTACTTGCAAATCCTGCAGCAAGGCAGCATGCTCAATCAGGAGCAACTGGCCCATGCCCTGGATACGGTTTCAAGGAACGTTCAACAGATCGTGACGCTGGTCAACGATATCCTTTTCTTGCAGGAAATGGACCTGGTGCTGCCCGATTTCCAGGCCGTGGACATGGGCGAAGTCGCCTCTACCGTGCTGGAACGCTACAAATCGCAAGCCGCGGCGCGCGGCATCCATCTCAGCCTGACAGAAGACCGGGACTTGCCTCCTGTATCAGGGGACGTCAAGTCACTGGAACGCGCGCTGACTGCGCTGGTAGATAATGCCATTAAATTCAGTCCCAAAGGCGGAGATGTAGAGATCCGCTTGCAAAAAGGCGACAGGCAAATATCCATCACGATCGAGGACCACGGCATTGGGATTTCACCGAACACGCGCCCGCGCATCTTCGACCGCTTCTACCACATGGAGAAGGAAGACGATGATCTGTTCGGTGGTATCGGGCTGGGGCTGGCCATCACACGCCAGGTCATCCAACAACACAAAGGTACGCTTGACGTTGAAAGCGAGCACGGCCAAGGCAGCACATTCACAATGCGCCTGCCAGAATGGGAATCCTAGAGAGTGTTTTGAAATTCGGATTTACCAGAGATAAACGGGGATGAACAATGATTTTTGGGCATTTGCGCCTCTCAATATTGGCTTTTTGGCGTTTATCAGGCCAGATTGACGTTTATCTCCGTTCACATGTGCCCGAAAGGGTATCTCCGGTTAATTGTGGATTTTCAAAATACTTTCTTAGAACAGGGCTTTGTCAGCACAACTGACAAGGGAAATCAACAATTAATCCAAAAGAACAACATTAGGAGTAATTGATGAAATTCTGTGCATCCAAACGCCTCAGTGCGGCTATCGTTGTGTTAGCATTGGCAACACTGGCCTGCAACTTTGGAAAACCACCGCCTGCAGCAACTCAAGAAACTGAACTTCCCCCTACACAAGCTGCACAACCCGAAAACAATGACCAGGGACTTTGTTCCAACCCGCTCTACCCTGTAAAAATGGGAGCAACCTGGACTTACAAAAGCACAGGGAGCCTCACTGGTGACCACGGCTTTACGGATACGATCACAGACGTCCGCGATGATGGCTTTACGCTTACTTCCCAGTTCGATCAATTAACCCGCACCCAGGAATGGGCCTGCAAACCCGAAGGGCTGGCCTCCCTGACCTTTGGCGGCGGCGCGGCGGCGGGCATCAGCACCAGCGGAATTCAGATGGACCTGACCACCAGCAACGTCCAGGGCGTCAACCTGCCCAAGACCATCAAGGCCGGTGACCAGTGGCCTTATTCCCTGGATTTCGAAGGCACCATGGAACTCAATGGCACATCGGTCGATGCGCAAGGCACAGCAACCTACACGTTCAACGCCATCGGCGAAGAAAGTCTCACAGTTCCGGCGGGCACATTCAACGCCATGAAAATCCACGCGGATGTGGTTATGGATATACAGGTTACATTCTCCGGTATCAATACGCCAGTCCAATTCACCAGTTCATCCGACATGTGGTATGCACCGAATGTCGGATGGGTCAAATCAACCGGTTCTGGCGATATTATGGGCACGTCTTACGATGAAAGCATCGAACTCCAATCGTATAACATCCCCTGAAAACATACAGACGGCTTAGAGCCGTCCGTATTCATTCTGCAAACTTGACAATCAGTCTGTCATTTTCATAATACGAGCGCGCCGAAAACGGGACATCTCCGCGCTTCATCGCATGGACGCGACCCAGCAGGACCGGTAAATCTTCCACGACCGGCAACTCCCCCAACGCTTCGAACGGGACCCATTCGGCTGCTCCCTCTATGGACGGCTTAGGCTCGCCCTCAGCACATTCCCCGCTAAACACGTACAGACAAATCCCCGGGTTCTGACCGCTATCCACGACCACGCTGCCGCACAACCACAAATCGGCTTCGAGGCCGGCTTCTTCCAGCAACTCGCGCCGCGCCGCAGACAGGATGTCTTCGCCCTGCTCCACATGCCCGCCCAGACCGTTGAACTTCCCGGCCCACAGGCGTTTGGTCGGCGCGCCTTTCAACAGCAAGTATGAGTTGCCACGCCGGATGAAAATGGCTGTACGCGGGATGAGCATGTAACGGTCGAAATTGACGCCCTGGTCCGAAACTGGCATAAAGGCTCCGTATCAAAATGTTTTTGTGAGCGAACACCGCAATGCGACAATTGTATCGCTCAACATTATACCTTTGCGATTCTCCTCTTGCTCTTTTCTCATTTTTCTTCTAAACTGGACACAAGACGAAGGGTAACCTTTACTACGATACAGTCAAGGACTTGGAAAGGAAGCGCCAATGAACAACAATGGGTTTAGCAAAACTGTCGTCATCTTTTTAATCAATCTCTATTTTCAGCTTCATTCTTCTCATCCTGGGATCGATTGGGGTGGCAAAACTGATGGGAACCGGTGGCAACCTCATAGGGACAATTGAAGCGATTTCAACCGCCGTCGGTGCTGCTGCTGTTTTTGGCGCCGGGTATATTGCTTACCAGGAATTGTCGGAGGTCGCCAACACCCGTTATATGGACATCGCCGACCGCCTGTTCGGCGAGCTCAATTCCCCGGAAAACGTTGCCGCCCGCAGGAGGATCTTCCAAAACTTGAAGGAAGAACCGGAAGCGGGATTGAAAAACCTGAATCAGGAAGACCAGGAGGCCATGAAGAAAGTGCTCAACTCGCTTGACCGCGTGGCTTTCCTGACTCAATCCGGCTGGATTCCCGATGAACTGGTCATGCCCTGGATGCATCCCATGATCGCCAAATCCTGGGAAAAACTGGAACCCTATGTGCTCTATGAACGCAAACGTCGCAACGAGCCCTACTACTACGAGCATGCCGGCTGGCTGGCGGAACGCTGCAAGCAATGGCGCGCAAAAAACCTGGCAGAAAATGAATACAAAACCAATTGGGTTGACAACGCTTTATAGCAGCTTCCAAATCCATTCCATACGTGCAAAAACGGCCTCGGATGATTGCCATCCAAGGCCGTTCGGTTATTATGTGAACCTTACAAAGGTTTATTATTTGCTATCCTACCAGTTTTCTCACTGTCTCCAACTGACCGGCGCTGCCGAGTTTGACATTCTTGCTGGCGATGAACTTGGCATACTCAGCCATGAAGACCTTTCCCGGGGGCCGCAAGTCGAAGTTCTCCGGCTTGTCGCGGAAGAACTCGCGGTGCACGCGCGTCCACACCAGGCGGCCGTCGGTATCGATGTTGATCTTGGTCACACCCAGTTCGGCGGCACGCTTGAACTGGTCAGCGTCCACGCCTTTAGCACCCTGCAAGTTGCCACCGGCCTTGTTGATGCGCTCCACTTCTTCCTGGGGTACCGAACTGGACCCATGCATCACCAGCGGGAAACCAGGCAGGCGCTTCTGGATTTCTTCCAGCACATCAAAGTGCAAGCCCTGCGTGCCAGCGAACTTGAAAGCGCCGTGGCTGGTGCCGATTGCGCAGGCCAACGAATCGCAGCCGCTGCGCTCCACGAACTCCTTGGCCTGGTCGGGATCGGTCAATTTGGCATCTGCCTCGGCAACGCTGACGTGCTCTTCCACGCCGCCCAACTGTCCCAACTCCGCTTCGACCACGATGCCTTTGGCATGCGCCGCATCCACCACACGTTTGGTGATCGCAATGTTCTCGTCGAACGGCTTGGAACTGGCATCGATCATGACCGAGCTATAAAAACCGCTCTCGATACAATCTAACGCGGTTTCCTCATCGCCGTGGTCCAGGTGAACCGCAAAGACCGATTCCGGAAAGACCTGGTCAGCGGCGCGGATCATCGCTTCCAGCATGATCTTGTCGGTATAAGCACGTGCGCCTTTGCTGATTTGGATGATGAAAGGCGCCTGACTGTCCAGGTTCCCCCGGAACAAGCCCATGCATTGCTCAAGGTTGTTGATATTATATGCGCCGATAGCATACTTGCCATAAGCTGCTTCAAACAGTTTTTTGGTTGTGACGATCATGGTTTACTCCAATGAATGTAGGATTTCGTATTTCCCTACTTACCCGTGGTGCACGAAGCCTAACCGCGCGTAAGAGGAATGTATCCAAGGGTTTGATTAATAAATAACCATCTGGAATTATAACATCACCAGCCCGGTTGCACTCGCCTCTAAGAGAGGCTATAATCGAGCCAGCAACAAGCAAGAGAATGAGACTCAGCGCCCTTCAAAGCGTATATAGTGGCAGGAGGCACACATGAGCGATTTGTTTGATAAAGTAACCGGCCAGATGGATTTTGTAAAGAAACTGGCCTCGCATATTCCCGGTTTTAGCGGCTACGTCGAGCGCCAGAACCGCCGCGCCGCTGACAAGCTTTTGCGCGAAACCGTTTCAGACCGCTTCGAAGAGCTATGGAAGCGCACTTCGAACGTCCAGACCGACATGGTCAACGCAGGCATGATCGCGCTGATGGATGACATGGAGCAAGCTGCCATCCAATTGCGCACCTTTGCAGATAAAATCCGGACAGCCACGTATGGGTATGCCGGTTTCTTCGATGCCGTTAAGATCAATGAAACCGAGTTGACACAATTGTACCAATTTGATCTGGCTTTTTTCGATGTGGCAGAGCAAATCGGCCGCGGATTGGACAATATCGAAGCCAGCATGGGAGACGAAGCCGGCCTGAAAGCCGCCATCCGCAACCTGATCAGTCTGGCGCGCGAAGCCGTCACCACCTTTGATCGTCGCTATGAAATGATCAACGGCGGCGGCCAATAAATTCATTCGATTGACAGGCGGGGCAACCTGCCTGTCTCAACTTTCAATATAAGGAAGGCCTATGTGGCATGAGTATTTCAATGTAGCCACCACAGAAGAGGCAATCCGCCTTTTGGGCGAAAAGGGGAAAAGCGCCCGCATTGTTGCCGGTGGCACCGACCTGATCTTGGAACTCGAGCGCGGCGTGCGCCGAGACATCCACACCCTGATCGACATTACCCGCATTCCTGGTCTCGACCAAATCACATTAGACGAGGACGAAGTGATACACCTGGGGCCGATGGTCACACATAACCATTGTGCGGCTTCCAAGATCATTCGCGAGCGCGCTTTCCCACTGGCGCGCGCCGCCTGGGAAGTAGGCGCGCCCCAAATCCGCAACCGCGGCACGGTGGCGGGCAATCTCATCACGGCAAGTCCCGCTAATGACACCATCACGCCTTTGATGGCACTGGGTGCCTGGGTGGTGCTGGCTTCAGTCCGTGGCGAACGTAAAGTGATGCTACAGGATTTCTACGCTGGCGTGCGCAAGACGGTCATGCAGCCGGATGAAATTCTGGTGGACATCGCCTTTCCGGCTTTGAAGAAAAATCAACGCGGAACGTTCATCAAGCTGGCTCTGCGACGCGCGCAGGCAATCTCCGTTATCAACGTGGCGCTCACGCTGGAACTCAATTCTGCTACCGTTGGTTCAGCATCCATCACGCTGGGAGCGGTTGCCCCCACTATCATCCACGCCGAAGAAGCCGAGAAATATCTGGCTGGCAAAGAACTGACCGAAGAAGTCATCGGCGAAGCCGCCCGGTTAGCGATGGAAGCAGCGCACCCCATCGACGATATTCGCGGCTCGGCAGCCTACCGGCGCGAAATGGTGCGCGTTTGCACGGCGCGCGGGTTGCGGTCATTGCTCAAGGGTGAGGAGCAGGCTGCGGTCCCGTCTGAACCGGTGTTGTTATGGGGCAACCAGCAATCAACTGTCAGCAGTCAGGCATCAGCAGCAGCAGAATTCCCTGCCAATCCCATTGAAACCACCATCAATGGGAAAAAGTACACCTTCACCAGTGGCCATGACAAAACCCTGTTGCGTTTGCTGCGCGAAGAGGGCGAGTTGATCGGCACAAAGGAAGGCTGCGCTGAAGGCGAGTGTGGAGCCTGCACTGTCTTCCTGGATGGCAAGGCCGTGATGGCTTGTCTGGTACCGGCCCCACGCGCCCATGGCGCTGAAATTATCACCGTCGAAGGGTTAGCAGTCGGCGAACAATTGCATCCGGTACAGCAGGCCTTCATCGATGATGGCGCCGTCCAATGTGGATACTGCACGCCGGGGTTCCTGATGTCGGCGGCCAAACTGATGGAAGAACGTCCAAATCCCACGCGCAATGAGATTGAGCAAGCCATCACCGGCAACCTTTGTCGTTGTACGGGATACTACAAGATTGTCAAGGCAATTGAAGATGCCAGTAAACTCAAGGCATAGGCGGAGGAACTATGGGAAAATACAAATCAGGTGTTAGACAACCCGAACCTCTGCCAAACGGTCCTCAACCGATCTGGCGCGGCATTGGGTGTTTGCTAATCATCCTTGTGCCAATCTTGTCCTATGCCGCTGCAGATTTAACCATGCCCTTTTTCATGAACCGAGGGCTGGTCCCACGAGAATTGTTGTTTACCCCACAGCCGCCAGATTGGCTCTGGATTGCCCCGGTTCTTGCACAAATCTTCCGGTTCCTTTTCGGACGTTATGCCATCCTGGCAACCCTGTCGCTTACGTTGATTTACATTCTCTTCATCGGCGGGGTACTTACCGTCTTTTATGCTTTTATATACCGAATGGCGGCACCCTCACGCTACGGTCCGATGGATGCCCCGCCGCCAAGAATCAAAGTTAAAAAATACAAACGCTAAATATTATGGCTACTAAAGTTGTCGGTCAATCCCTACCCCGTATTGACGCCCTCGGAAAAGTGACAGGGAAGACGCCTTATTCTGGCGACCTGTCCATGAAGGGCATGCTCCATATGAAAATCCTGTTTGCCGGGCGCCCTCATGCGCGCGTCAAACACATCAAAATCGATCAGGCCCAGGCGGCACCGGGTGTGGTCGCCGTTTACACCGCCGCAGATATCCCGGTCAATGAATATGGCCTGCAATGGCAAGACCAGCCCGTGCTATGCGGGCCAGGGTCTTCCAAAGAGGGCGCAGATATTGTCCGCTTTGTGGGCGACCAGGTGGCTGTCATCGTTGCAGAGACAGAAGCCCAGGCGTCCGCCGCACGGGAACTGATTGAAGTCGAATACGAAAATCTGCCTGTGGTCACGAACGCAGAAGAAGCCATGCAGCCCGATGCGCCGCGTGTGCATGAAGAGATCGGCGACTCCAATATTTGCGTTCATTACAAGATCCGCAAAGGCAATATCGAAGCCGGTTTCGAACAGGCAGACGTGATCGTCGAAGGTGAGTACCGCACGCCTGTACAGGAACACGCCTATCTGCAGCCCGAAGCCGGGCTGGCATTTATCGACGAGGATGGGCACGTCACCGTCAAGGCGGGCGGCCAGTGGACACATGCCGACCGCGAACAGGTCGCGCATGCGCTCGGCCTGCCGGATGAAAGCGTGCGCATCGTTTATCCGGCCATCGGCGGCGCATTTGGCGGACGCGAAGATATGTCGGTGCAAATTGTGTTGGCGCTGGCAGCCTGGAAACTGGGACGCCCGGTGCGCATCATCTGGAGCCGGCAGGAATCCATGATCGGGCACGGCAAACGGCATGCAACCGTGGTGCGCGCCAAATGGGGCGCCACCAAAGACGGAGTCCTGGTCGCTGCCGAGATCGAAATGATCGGCGATGGCGGCGCTTACATGTACACCACCAACAAGGTGCTGGGCAATTCCACCATCACCTCCACCGGCCCGTACTTCATCCCCAATATCAAAACCGACGTTTATGGTGTCTACACCAACAACCTGCCTGGCGCCGCTTTTCGCGGCTTTGGCGCGCCACAGGCCCTGTACATGGCCGAATTACAGATGGACAAACTGGCCGAAAAACTGAACATGGACCCGGTCGAAATCCGTTTAAAGAACGCCCTGCGCGACGGACTCACGCTCGCAGTTGGTACGCCAGCCCCCGGCCCGGTCAGCGTCCCGGAAGTGATCCAGGCCGCCGCCGACAAGTTCGACTGGCCAAATTACAGCAAACAAAAGAACGGCCATCTCGTGCGCGGACGCGGCTTTGCAGCCGGGTTCAAGAACGTTGGCTTTTCGTTCGGCTATCAAGAAAACTGCTGGGCGCGCGTGGAATTGCACGGCAAAAGTGAGATCGAACAGGTGGTGCTGCTACATGCCAGCGCAGAAGTTGGCCAGGGCACGCACACTGTCATGACACAAATGGCTGCGGAAGCCGTTGGCGTTCCGTTTGAAAAAGTAACCCTGGTTACGTCCGACTCGGCCATCATGGGCAATCCCGGGTTCCGTTTCCGCTTCGCGCATGACCTTTATGTCTGGCAACTCCATTCGGGGCGCGGCGGCGGCTGCGCTTGAAAGATGGGAAATGGAGGACCGCCCGGCGATTGGCGAGTTCAAATACCTGGCGCCACCCACCACACCCTTTGACAAAGAGACCGGCCACTCCATGCCCAACTTCGCCTACGCGTATTCGGCCCAGGCCGCAGAAGTGGAAGTGGACACCGAAACCGGACAAGTGCGTGTCTTGCGCATTGTCGCGGCTGACGACCTCGGCAAAGCCATCAATCCGGAATTGGTAGTAGGACAGATCGAAGGCGGGGTCGTGCAAGCACAGGGCTATGCCATGCTGGAGGATTACAAGGCCAAAGATGGCTACGTGCTGACCGACCAACTCAGTACCTATCTCATTCCAACCATTTGGGACATTCCGGAAAAGGTAGAATCGGTCATCGTTGAATATCCCGACCCGAATGGGCCCTGGGGCGCGCGCGGTATGGGCGAAATGCCTTTCCTGCCCACCGCGGCAGCCATCGCCGCCGCAGTCCATGATGCCACTGGTATATGGTATGACGAGTTCCCACTCACGCCGGAACGCATCCTGCGTGGGTTGGGCAAGATATAAAATTATTTCGCCACGGAGTGGAGCGTCGAAGCGCCAGTCGACAGGTCACCGCTGCCCGACTGCACTCACGCCTCCACTCAGCGCGAGGTTTTCATGTCCTGGTCATTTCCCTATCTCGGTGAAACCGAAGAATTGAACGAGGCCACCCGCGCCAGCGCGCCGGGTAGCTTTGTTCAGCTTTCTGATGGATGTACCCACTACGAACTGGGTAAATCCCTTCTCCCTTCGGGAGCCCCCTTCGGTGATGATAAGGGGAAAGGGGTCAGGGCCCCCGTTGTTCTTGTGCACGGCTTCTCCGTCCCGTATTTCATCTGGGACCCCACCTTCAGTTTCCTGACAAAATCTGGTTTCCGTGTGCTACGCTACGATCTGTTCGGGCGTGGCTATTCAGACCGTCCCAAAGTGCGTTACGATATTGATACCTTTTGCGGGCAATTGAGAGAATTGTTGGATACACTTGCCTTCGACCGCGTGATCCTGATGGGTCTCTCGCTGGGCGGACCGATCTCTGCCACTTTTACAACGCGATATCCCGAGAGAGTCCAAAAGCTGGTTTTAATTGACCCTGCCGGAGCCAAGGCCGTCATCTTGCTAAAAGCGGCCTTTGCTGAGATCATGCCCGAGGTCAGCAGGCTGCTCCCGGGTCCGTTTCGAAGCGAGCACCATGTAAAAGAATTCGCATCCGATTTCTACGATCCTGCGCATCTCAAAGCTTTTACCAAGAAGTACATGATCCAGATGAAATATAAAGGCTTTGCGCGCGCCATCCTTGCGACCATACGGCACGGTATGCTGGGTGATTTCTCAGACACCTACAGGCAGGTTGGACACCAGGGAACGCCGGTGATGCTTTTGTGGGGCCGGGATGACAAAACCGTTCCCTTCACACAGAGTGACATCATTCGCGAAGCCATCCCACAAGTTGAATTTCATGCCTTTGAACACTGCGGACACATCCCGCACTACGAGAAACCGGAAGAAGTCAACCCGTTGCTGCTGGAGTTCCTGAAATGAAGAAGAACGAGATCTTGACTCTCTATCAGTACAACGCCTGGGCCAACGCCCGTATTTTGAATGTCGCCGCGCAGGTGACTACAAAACAGTATCTCGCGCCGGGCTCTTTCAGTCACGGCGGCTTGCGTGGCACGCTTGTCCACACCTTATTTGCCGAATGGATCTGGCGGATGCGTTGGGAGAGTCAATCTCCAACGAATCGGTTCTTACCGGAAGATTTTCCTACGTTTGAGGCATTACGCTCGCGCTGGGAGACAGAAGAGAAAGCCTTGATGAACTTTGTCAAAAATGTCAACGAGCAAAAACTAGACAGCATAGTCCATTACAGCAGGACCGGCGGCGAAGCACGCGAAAATATACTCTGGCACCTGATGGTACATTTGGTCAATCACGGCACGCAACACCGTAGTGAAGCCGCCGCCATGCTGACAGATTTCGGGCACTCGCCTGGTGACATTGATTTCATCGTATACCTGCGCCAAGTGGAATAATTCAACGATATGCTAAAAACCATACAAGTTTTTCTCATCCGCAACCGCTATAAAATCGCTATTTTCGCGTTATTGTTGGGCGCTTCGATTTTCAGCGTTTTCCTGGTTATCGCGCGCATGGCATACAGCGACTCGCAACAATACCGCGGCCTGATCTGGAACCTGTTCCTGGCCTGGATTCCTTTTGTGCTGGCATATATCGCCTATTCGCTCTCATGGAAACGTTTCTGGCTCTATATTGTCATTCCTATCTTTGCATTTCTGTGGCTGATTTTCTTCCCGAATGCGCCCTATATTCTCACGGACCTGCAATACCTGAGCCGAACTTCAAGCGATGCGCCGCTCTGGTTCGATATCATTCTGCTAGTATGGTTTTCGTGGACCGGTATGTTGCTGGGCTTGATTTCCCTGTATCTGATGCACGAAATTGTCCAACGCTGGTTTGGGCGTTGGGTCGGCTGGGCCTTCGTTCTGATTGTCTCTGGTTTTAGCAGCGCCGGAATTTACGTCGGGCGCTTCTTGCGCTGGAACTCCTGGGATATCCTTGGCAATCCTTCCGAATTGGCAGTGGACATTCTTGGCCTGGTCATCGATCCCAGCCTGCGCCTGCTTGCCTTTACGATGTTGTTCAGCGCATTCTTCCTGTTTGTCTATCTGACTCTCTACACCTTCGCCCATCTCTTCCGCGAGGGGATCGAGCAGACCACGCCCCACAAAGTAGTGAGAAACCCATCGTGAAAACGCTTCTGGAACGCTTTGCCCATAACAAATACCGTCTGACCATCTTTGGTCTGCTGGCGGGCGCATCCATTGTCTGTGTAGCTTTAGTGCGCTTTCGAGCCTCGTTTACAGGTTCGATGCACTATGCCTTCCTGATCTGGAACCTGTTCCTGGCCTGGATTCCCTTTGGCATCGCGTACTTCATTTACGTCACCACCGTTCAACGGCGCTGGCTGTATGTGATCGTACCAGTCAGCGCCCTTCTGTGGCTGATTTTCTTTCCCAATGCTCCCTACATCCTGACCGACCTTCAACACCTGAGTTATGGAGGCGGTGACGTCCCGGTCTGGTATGATGTCATCTTGCTAATCTGGTTTTCCTTTACCGGGCTGTTCCTGGGGATGGTTTCGCTGTTCCTCATGCAGGAAATCGTGCGCCGTGAATTTGGCCGCTGGTTCGGGTGGGGGTTCGTGCTGGTCGTGGCCGGGGTGACCAGCATCGGCGTCTATATGGGCCGTTTCCTACGTTGGAATTCCTGGGACGTCCTCGCAGATTTTGGCGGCATGACGCAGTTCACCCTGTACTATATCCTGCACCCGACCACGCGCTCGCTCATTTTTGCCAGCCTGTTCTCGTCCTTTTTTCTGTTCGTTTACCTGATCCTGTACGCCTTCGGACACCTGCTGCTCGAACGAAGGTAGATTACAAATCCATCGAAAGAATCGTCAAAAAATCCTATGTCTACATTCATTCTTATCCGCGGAGGGGGCGACCTGGCCTCCGGCGTGGCCTTGCGTCTTTATCGCGCGGGGCTCAAAGTCATCATCAGCGAATTGGCACAACCACTGGCTGTGCGGCGCTCAGTCGCCTTTGCAGAAGCGGTCTATGCCGGGCAAGTGACGGTCGAGGGGGTAACAGCCAGACTTGTTAAACGAGAGGAACAGGTTCAGGCGACGTTAGACGCGGGAGAAATCCCGGTCCTGGTCGACCCGGACGCGTCCATCTTATCCGAATTGCCAATCCCAGTCGTCATCGATGGCCGTCTGATCAAACAACCGCCCCAGCCCCTGCCGGTAGATGTCCCGCTTCATATCGGACTTGGGCCTGGTTTCCACGCCGGACGCAACTGCCAGGCTGTGATCGAAACCCGCCGCAGCCATACCCTGGGACGAGTCTTCTGGAAGGGGCAACCCAAGCTGATAGCGGCCAACCCGAGGGCGATCCGCGCCGTGTGCTGCGCGCGCCGGTAGACGGAGAACTTATCGGGTACGCGCAGATCGGGGACCATCTGGAAGAAGGCACCCTCATTGCTGAAGTCCTACCCTCAATCGCAAATCGCAAATCGCAAATCGTCAGTCCATTTAGTGGCGTCCTGCGCGGATTGATCCACCCCGGCCTACACGTGACCACCGGGCTCAAGATCGGCGACGTAGACCCGCGTGATGACCCCAGCACCTGCGTCCTGGTCTCGGACAAAGCGCTGGCCATTGGTGGCGGGGTATTGGAAGCGATATTGTCGAACGCAGATATTCGCAAGAAACTGTGGAGCTGACGGGCGATAAGCCCGACCTAATATTCTCCGATCCTGCCCCATTCTTCTATTTTGCGGAAGCGCTTTTGCCATGCCGCAAAATGGACATAGACCTTCGAATCGCGCAGCTCCGCTTTGTATTCAAAGAGCGACTGGTCGCCTTCATGCAGGGCTTGCAACACCAGCGGCATGTGCTGGCAAAAGATACCATAGCGCATCCCTGCCGTACCAAACACGATTCCCCCACTGACATGACAGTACAGGTGTAAAGAATACACATCGTTCTCGCCTTGCCATTCCGCCAGCACTTCATCACGCATGAGACGCGTATACCATCCACCGATTTGCTTTTCGTTATAATCTGCGCCAATCGTCAAGAATAATTCACCGGTCATATCCGAGTGCGTCAGCGTATACCGCCGGGGCAGGGAAAGCCGAGATTGGCTATTATCATCCTCATATGTGACGTGCAAGCGCGCTCCAAGGCTCATCTGGCAACTCAATGCAACGTGGCTAAGAAATTCATCCAATAT
>CAWHJM010000022.1:0-224618 GCA_963829615.1 uncultured Chloroflexia bacterium | reverse complement strand
GATTTTTTAGCAAGGTGTCAAGTGACGAAACTCACCACCCATAAGAAACTCTCAAACCGCGAAAATCTATATTTTCCCCGCCACGTAATCCAGCACATCGATCTTGGTCAGGATGCCGACCGGTTTACCGCCATCCACTACCAGCAGGGCATAGCCCGCAGTTAACGAGGGCATGCACTCGTCCAGGGTTGATGCGGGCGGGAACACGGCCTGGGCGTGCTGCACCAGCCCGTCAATGGCTTCATCCTGCGAGTGACCGCCTTCGTGTTCCAGCAAGTGATTGAGCAGGTCCACTTCGTCGAGCAGTCCGACCAGCGCCCCGTCCGCGCCCACCACCGGCATCTGCGAGATCGAATGTTCGCGCATGACCGTCATGACCTTACGCATGGGGTCGCCCAGGGTCGCCGCGTACAGCATCTTGTCTGACTTGGAGATGAGCAGGTCGCCCAGCGTCACTTCGCCGAACTCCAGCTCCAGGAAGCCGTTCTCACGCATCCACTTGTTGTCGTAGAACTTGGAGAGATAACGCGCGCCCGCATCCGGAAAAATCACCACGGCCAGCCGCTCCGGCCCCAGCCCCCGGCAATATTTCAGCGCGCCGGCCAGCGCCGCGCCCGACGAGCCACCCGCAAAAATGCCTTCCTGGCGCACCAATTGGCGCGCCCATAAAAAGCCCTCGCGATCGTTCACCCGCACAATCTCATCCACCACCGAAAGGTCGGTCGTAGACGGCAAGAAATCCTCGCCAATCCCTTCCAGCTTATAGGTGGTAGCCTCCACACCCGGCGGGACGAGGCCGTGGTTCTCCCAGATTTCTTTCAGGATCGAACCTTCGATGTCCACGCCCACAATGCGGACATTGGGATTCTGGGACTTAAGATAGCGGCCAACGCCCGAAATGGTTCCACCCGTGCCCATGCCGATGACCACATCGCTCAGACGCCCTTCGGTCTGCTCCCATAGCTCAGGCCCGGTCTGCAACTCGTGCGTTTTTGGGTTGTCGGGATTGTGATATTGATTCGCCAAAATGGCATTCGGGGTTTCGCGCGCCAACTTTTTAGCGACCTCGTAATACGAGCGCGGATCTTCCGGCGCAACCGCCGTGGGCGTGATGACCACCCTGGCCCCATACGAGCGCAGCAACTTGACTTTTTCTTCGCTCATCTTGTCCGGCATCACAAAGATGGTTTTATAGCCCTTGAGCGCCGACGCAATCGCCAGCCCCACGCCGGTGTTGCCGCTGGTGGCCTCGACCACCGTTCCGCCGGGTTTGAGTTCCCCACGCTTTTCAGCTTGCTCGATGATGTACAGCCCCACGCGATCCTTGACCGAACCGCCCGGGTTCAGAGACTCCAGCTTGGCATACAGCGGACAGGCCAGTTCGTGCGCGATGCGCCCCAGCCGCACCAAGGGCGTTTTGCCGATCGCGCCCAAAATATTATCGTATACTCTTTTCTCGTCAGAAGGCGATAAAACAGACATTTTCTCTCCTTATTGGTATGGAGGGATTCTACCAAAAGGAATAGGCTTTTATAGCCTGAGCGTATAATTCAATGAAATCATCCCAGACAGAAACCTGGGGGCTGTGAGGCAGAACATGATAAAAAAGTTTAAATCTCTGACAAATGAATTTGATCGCGGCTCGACCCTGCGCAGTTTCTTCTTCCTGACCATTGGAAGTCTGATCGCAGCCATCAATGTAAACCTGTTTTTAGCGCCGTCGGAGCTGGCCCCGGGCGGGGTTTCAGGCGCAGCCATCATCATTAACAAATTTACCGGATGGCCAATCGGATTGATGATGCTGGCTTTGAACTTTCCCCTGCTATTTGTAGGTTTCAAATATTTAGGGCGCTTCAATTTCCTGATCCGCACTTTATATGTGGTGATCCTGTTCAGCCTGGGAGTTGACTTGCTTGCGCCCTGGCTGCCAGCAGGAGGCGCCACCGATAATTTGATGCTCAGTGCGCTTTATGGCGGCGTGGTCGGTGGGATTGGCTCTGGTCTTATCTATCGCGGTCAGGGCACGTCTGGCGGGACCGGCATTCTCGCCCGGGTAGTGCAGCTCAAAACGGGATTCCCGATCAGTCAGGTTTATTTGCTGACAGATGGATTTATCGTCTTTATTGCCGGTCTGGTTTTTGGCTGGGATAAAGCGCTCTACGCCCTGGTCACGCTCTACATCTGGGGCATCGCTGCCGATCAGGTATTAGAAGGCCCCAGCGTGGTGCGAACGGCTACGATTGTGACAGACCGCCCGAAGGAGGTGGCCGAGGCCGTGTTCGATCGTTTGCGCCTGGGAATTACCGCCTGGCCTGCCCAGGGCATGTTCACAGAAGAAAGCCACACTGTCCTGTTTCTTGCCGTCAGCCGCCCCAATGTTGACGCGCTTAAAAGCGTGGTGCTGGAGGCGGACAAACAGGCCTTTATCGTGATCGCACACGGCCATCAAAATGTCGGGGGCATCAATAAACCCCTTCAACTCAAATGATGGCCGGGTTGGGCCACTACGACCCCGAAATCCAACGAGGGACTTGATCGATCAAATCCCCGGCACCCAGTTCCAGGCAGAGCGTTTTGAATTCGTCCCGCGCGCCGCGCCATTCCAGGTCGTGCAAGCCTTCTTCGAGAGGTACGTCATAACGCAGGGTCGTCAGTTGACGGTACAGGAAGGCCTGCTCCCGATGGGATGCCAGGTTATCAGCCAGGCGGCGAGCCCGGCCCGCGGACAGTCCATACTGCTCGACATCTTCCGGGATGGCTTCGATGTGCTGGAATTTGGATAAAATCGTAGCGGCCGATTTCGCCCCCCAACTCGGGATTCCGGGAATGCCATCCGCAGAGTCGCCCACCAACGCCAGCCAATCAGGGATGGAAGCTGGCGCAACCCCGTATTTTTCGATGACTGCATCCTCGTCATAGAGGATATCGCGGCGGCGATCCCAACACACGACATGCTTTCCCGTGACCAGTTGCGCCAGGTCCTTATCCGGGGAGCAGATGACCACCTGTTCAACCGCCGCATCGTCCTTAAATCGGACTGCTGCCGTGGCGATGGCGTCATCGGCCTCGAACTCGACCATCGGCCAGACCACAATTCCCAGCGCAGCCACGGCCTGCTCGGCCAGCTGAGAACTGCCCACGCAAGTCCGGGTCGATGCCTTCCCCGGTTTTGTAGCCATCAAACAGGTCATTGCGGAACGACTCAACCACATGGTCGAACGCACAGCCAATGTGAGTGACGTCCGAATCCTTGATGAGCAAGAGCAGGCTCCGCAGCAGACCGACGGTAGCGCCGACTTCGCGTCCATCGGGAGCTTTCTTCGGCGGCGGGCCGTAGAAGCTACGGAAGAGTTCGTAGGTGCCGTCAACGAGATGGATTTTCATCGCTCAGATCCTTTATTGGGAAAAAGGGAAAAATCGAACTCCAACTCGGCCAGGCGCTCGCGCGCTTCGGCAGGGAAAAACCCGCCGTTCGCCCAGGCTTTCCAGATAGCGGATCGCACGTTTCGATGCGTCGGATAATAATTCTTTCATTTCAAGTTCTCCTATAAAATAAAAAGACAGCCTGAATTTCAGGCTATCTTACCATTATCGGAGTAATTCTATCTAATTTTTCGGGGGAAGTATATCTGTTGGAATGGGCTTATGAATAACTGGATTTGCTGAAAAAACGGTTAAGCTTTTTGAACCACGGGTGATAGCAACGTATAACTCTTTTGCGTCAAGTTCATCTGCATTTATGATAATAGCATGTTCAAATTCCAATCCCTTTCGAAAAGAGTTCGAGAGACTGTTCTTTTATCAACTGCTCTTCCATAAACCCTGCCTCTATCTCGTACTTTCCATACAGTTTTTTGCAAGCCCAAATCACCGTCTGAATTTACATATTCGTCAAGAGATTTTTTCATATCTTGCCATAATTCTTTTCGGTAAATTTTTCTTTCAGGAATGCTTTCTATTTTCCTAAATATAGGCAGTAAAAGAGCCAAACTATTCTCTTCCGTAATTTTTACCAAGCCTTCAAATATTTCTTTATGTCGCAAATTGCTTTTAGCGGTTTTGTCACCTTTTTCAAGTTTTCTTTTTATGGTTGCGAGTGGCGTAGCTACTCCTGTCATGCAGGTGGAAGCAAATTCAATAATGTTGATAGCTCTAGGAATGCCTGTTGACGTTTCAAACGTATTTGACCATTTATTTAGAATCTTTGCTGTCAACTTCTTCCATAGATGTATAAGTGCCTTGTAGCATTTTTGCTAATTCATGAGCTTGATAAGCCCAACGACGAATTGCAACGACGGATTTTCCCGTTCTTATTTTTTCTAAACAGCGAGTAATTTGAATCCCCAGATTTTGTGGATTTAGCGGTAGCCAAATACATTCTTTCGGAAGACTTCTGAAATCTATCTTTCTTCCGCCCAATAAATCTTTTCTTGCTTGAAGAAGCCAATCCCCTAGAGCTTCATTTTTGCCTTTCCACCTATCGGGAATCCATTCTGTATTTTTATCCCCAACTCTTTCAAAATTCGGGAATACATCATCATACCAATTTATGACGGGATTTATTCTTAAAGCCAAATATCCCTTGGAGAGGGTCTCCTTAAGATTCTGCAAGGAAGATAATCTGCCAGTTTCAAAATGATGTCATGTTGTTGCTTTATGCAGTCCTGATATTCATCAACATACACCCCACAAAATGAGGCAGCAATTATTTTTTTCCCATGAGAACTTGAAATAACATGGTTGGCAGCAGGATATACCTTATCCCACTCATTATTTGACGGGTCAAAATCTGTACCAAGCCCAGATGAAGCCGGAAATGATGCTGCATATTGAAGGGAGAACCCAGCGATTGTGTCAACATGGTAGTATTTTCTTGGAACGCCTAACTCTTAAGCCTATCACAAATAGATTTCACACCAGCATGGGTATGAGTAAAAATGAGATTGTCTCCCCTTTGAAGCATCCGAAAATGATACTGCTCTTGCGATGATTTCGGTTTTACCACAGCCAGCAGGTGTAATAATTAAAGCCTCGTTCTTTTTCTGAAAAAACCTTTGGCAATCCTTCATCCATATATCCAGCTTTCAATTTGTTCCAAAATTCTTAATGTTTCCTTTCCCGTCAAATTTGGTAAATCTTCGATAATGTGTTTACCTAACACTTCTCCAAAATCTATTCTCTTAAACCAACCTTTTTCCTTTGCTGCTTCTCCAATTGCTTTTCGGATTGCGTCTTCGGAAATGCCATTTGCTAACCAATCGTCTAATTTCCTATTTTCTGGATGGTTTTCTCTTCCTAACTTATAACAAATTGTGTCATATACGCTTGCCTCTCCTTTGGATTCAGCTCCAAAATTGACAAATCTTTTTAGTGCAGTCCACGAAAGATCATTGGCTATTACCTGTTCAATAGCATTTGGTTCACTCCAATGAAATACATCTATTCCTACCTTGCTAAGTTCTTCAGGATTAGGGCGCAATAGATCGAGTTTGTCACCGTCTACTAGTATTACAGCGCAAGGTTCGGAGCGAGAGTAGCCAGTTGAGCCACTTTCGCCTTGCGATGAGAACGATAAGCGACAAAATTGCGTTTCTGGTAATACCGCACTCGCTCCAAAGCGGCCTGAATATCAAAGACAGGCGCTGGCAGGACAGCGGCCAGCAACAGACGGACTTGATAAATCGTGAGAGCAGGCGACTGTTCCTGAAAACGAATTCTCAAACGAACCAGGAAGTGATGAGCGAGAGAGACCAGGAGCATATGATGATGCCATCCCAACCAACTGCGCATTTCGTAATGATCCATTCCAACTTCGCCTTTGGCTTCTTCAAAGATGGTTTCGATCGGCCAACGCATGCCGCTAATGCGGACGAACTCGCTCAAAGGCATATCGGCGGGAGCATTGCTGAAATAGTATTTGATCACCGACGGGTCATCCAGATTGCGGCGGATGATCAGCCACACTTCGCCTGCGGGCAGGTTGCCGCGCGACTCGGTCACGCGCAGGAAAGCGAATTCACAAGCAACGGGGCCTTTACTGCCTTCTTTGATAATAGCTTGAACCCAGTCATGTTTGGGAATATTCCTCACCAGTTTCTTAACCTGAACCGGGTGTTGGTTCGAATAGCGCAAACGCAAGCGGGTGGGACGACGACCACGCCCCTTCCATTTGGGCACATACACTTTGGGTTGGGTGCGCCAGATCGGGGTCGTACTCTTGATCTCGGTGAAATACCACTTCCCCAAGTCGGCCACTCCGTCCCGAAAAGCGGGCGAATCCCCGTACAATTCGTCCGCCGCCACCCAGGAAAAGGGCAAAGTACCTCGTTTTTTGGCTTTTTGCAGCAATTCCAGCCCGATTTCCGGCTTGGTCTTGTATTCCAAGTCTTCTGGAACGCCGCACGCCTTGCGTCGCTCGGCATGGTCCGCCTCACCTGTGTCTGCGGCACTGGCGCAGGCAAACCACTCATCGGGCATGAACAATTGGCCCTCGACCAAACTGTAGCCTTTGCGGCTGGCATACCCCAAGTACACGCCCACCTGCCCGTTTGCCACCTTGCCCACCGATCCGCAATATTGCCGCGCCACGCCCACCGAACCATCGCCCTGCTTTACTGCGCTCGATTCGTCAATCAGCGCCACCCCATCCTCTTCACCCAGCATTTCACCCATCAGTTGTTGATGAATGCCGATCACAGGCTCCGCTTCCCACGGGCTTTGCCCCACAAAGTATTGCTGACTTCGCACCTTCTCTCCCAAACCCAGCGCCATCTGTTCGACGTTCTTGCGCGTGGCATTGCCCAGCAAGCCGTGTACATAGACTTTGCTTCGCTTCAATTGTTCCACTCGCTGAAAGGCAGGTTCAAACCGTTCCATGTATTTCGTCATTTCGTCCAAAAATCGCTCAACATCTTCCTGACTCAAATTGCATTCGGGCGCAGGACAAGTCTGGGTTACAATTTCCGCAGGCATGGTGTTCTTTGTCTCCTTCCCACTTGGCCGTGGTTGGAGAAAGATACCATGCCTTCCTATTCCAGACTACTCAACCTGCCTGCTCGCAACTTTGCGCTGTAATACTAGAAGCACATGTTTTCAAATCCTAAGCTTGCTAATTCAAGTGCTGTTTTTGGAGCATCATCCCCACCACCGTGAACCAGAACCGTACCATTGTGTGCCAATGGCTCTCTGCTTTTTTGATCAGTCCAGTACTCTTCAATTGCTCTGAGAATCCCAAGTTCTGTTTTACCTTCACAAACAACAACCCTTAATCCCAAAAAAGCTTCTGGTGCTTTTCTAACAATGTTTTGTAAACTCTGACCTATATTGTTGACAACAGTTTCGCCGTTTATTGAGCGGACAATATAAAGATTTTCTGCTGACAACTCAACAATAGTTGTTGTAGAATGGCCAGTCATAATAACTTGCCCAGCTTTATTTGGGTTTTTGTTAATTGACTTTTGAAGATATTTGAGTAAATGGCGTAATCTATGAGGCTCAAGGCCATGTTCAATTTCATCAATGAGAAGCAATGACCCATCTTCTACACAAGATAATTTGATACCCAATGCAATTAATTCTTCGACTTCCAAGACCAGTTAATCGTAATGGAATGTCCCCATCGTGGATAGTAATTGCTCCTAGTCCAATATTGATGGCTCTCGGGTCTAAGGCTGGTCTGAGACTTTCCTTTGGCTGAAAGCCTAAATCCTTAGCGATCTTCTCTGCACGTGCAGCAGTATCTTTGAATACTTCAATATCATCAATCTTTGCTTCATCACGAGCTTTTCTATGAGCCTCAATGATCATAGGTGAAGCATTTTCTTTGCGATCAGTGGTTAAGCTAGAAAGTGCTGAACCTTGACCCCAAGACAAATGCTTGTCAATGAAATTCCCTAAACGGCTCATACCAAGTCTCTCTTTATCTCTTATGGAAATTGAGCGCCCTTCTTGGTTTCTGTCGTTAAATACAGTCCATTGAGGGTCAAGAGAATTGTCCACTTGAAGTCTTATCGATAGTACAGACTTATCATCTTCTTGTGGTTCGTCGTGTAATCCGTCCTTTTTATTCCACCCTCTTTGTTCCAACCCAAATTTTTCTTGTTTCAGAAGTTCGTTTGGTATTTGACCAACTGTAACGATGATTTCAATTGGTTCAGTCGTATTCTCTGAATAAAAGTCGCAGTCTTCAAATGTCAGATTCCATCGTGGAGATAAAGTAAATTCGATTGCGTCTAAAATTGTTGACTTGGTAGAATTGCCAGCACCTACCAAGCAAATTATTTGAGAATGAATTGACCAATCCATTTTTTGAATTCCCCGAAAGTTTTTTATAGAAACGTGTCGGATTTGCATTGTTTTCTCCTCTATATCCAACCGCTACAATGCTTGTATTTTACCAGTTGCACAAAAAGCGTACTTCTGATTAGTCGATTTACTTTCTATATATGTCATAATTTGACATATATCCATCCTATACTACAGACAGAAAGAGCCACCCATGAGCACAACCGCCACCCGCCTGCTCACGCTGATCATGGGCTTTCAATACCGCACCACGCCAACACCCCGGCTCCAGCCCAACGACCTGTGGAAAAACAGGCGGTCAGCAAATAGCCGCCGGTGGGCGCTTCCCAATCCAACATTTCGCCCGCACAGAACACGCCCGGCATGGACTTCAACATCAAGCGTGCATCCAGGGCTTCAAAGCGGAGGCCGCCCGCGCTGCTGATGGCTTCTTCCAGCGGGCGGGGCGAGAGCAACGTCACCGGCAACCCTTTGATCCAGGAGGCCAGCTTGTGCGCGTCCTGGAAGTCTTCTTTCGAGACGAATTCCCACAGCAGGCCCGCCTTAAGGCCAGCAAACCCAACTGCTTTTTTCAAGTGGGATGAGATTGAACGCGAACCGCGCGGCCGTGACAACCTGTCCACCAGGCGCTCATGTGTCCAATCTGGCGCGAGGTCGAGGTGGATGGTGACATTTCCCTGAGCCTCGATCCTATCCCGCAGGCGGGCCGAGCAGGCATAGATCAGGCTGCCTTCCAGGCCTGTCTCTGTGACCACAAACTCGCCCCGCTGGCTGAACGCTTCTCCCTGCAAATCTGTGAAAGACACAACCACCGACTTGAGCGGCTGCCCGGCAAAACGTGCGCGAAAATGTTCGCTCCAGTTCACGTCAAATCCGCAGTTGGCAGGCTTGAGCGGGGCAAGCTCGACTCCGTGCTGACGCAGAATTTCCACCCACGCACCTGTTGAACCCGTTTTCGGCCAACTGCCGCCGCCCAGTGCCAGCACGGTCGCATCCGGTTTAAGAGTGATCTCGCCATCCGGTGTCGCAAAACGGGTAGCAAGATCGTCATCCCAACCTAGCCATTCGTGACGAAAATGAAAACGGACTCCCGCTTTGCGTAAACGTTCCAGCCAGGCGCGCAACAACGGGGCGGATTTCATGCCCTCCGGGAAAACCCGTCCCGAAGTCCCGACAAAGGTTTCGAAACCCAGTTCATGCGCCCACTGGCGCAACTCGTCCGCGCCGAAGGCCGTCAGCATGGGGAGCAGGTTCACACGTCGCGAACCGTAGCGGGACAGGAATCCTTCAAACGGTTCCGAATGAGTCAGGTTCAATCCGCCCTTACCCGCCACCAGGAACTTGCGTCCCGCTGATGGTTTGGCATCGTAAACATCCACAGCCAGGCCGTGCTCGCTCAAAACTTCGGCAGCCATCAGCCCTGCCGGACCTGCGCCAATAATTGCTACAGTTTTCGAAGACGGGTGATTAGGGGTCATTGCATTGATTATACGTTGAGAATTCGCGCGAAGGAAATTTACATCCCAGCATATATATGTCATAATTTGACATATATCCATTCTATACTACACACAAAGAGAGCCACCCATGAGCACAACCAGCACCACCGCCACCCGCCTGATCACCCTGATCATGACCCTGCAACGCCAGCCGGTCCAGAAGGCCGCCGACCTGGCCGACAAGCTGGGCGTTTCCGTCCGCACGCTGCACCGCTACTTCGGCATGCTGGACGAGATGGGCATCCCCATCTACGCCGAGCGCGGTCCGTATGGCGGCTTTTCGCTGGTGCGCGGCTACAAGCTCCCGCCGCTGGTCTTCACCCCCGAAGAAGCGATCGCCATCTACCTGGGCACCAGCCTGGTGAGCGAGATGTGGGGGCGGCTGTATCAGGAGTCTGCACAGGGCGCATTAGCCAAGCTGGAAAACGTGCTCCCCGACGAGCAGCGCAACGAGATCGCCTGGGCCCGGCGTTCTCTGGTCGCCACCGGCATGCAGCGCGCCGACCTGTCCGCGCTGGCGCCGACCCTGGAAAAGTTACGCCGCGCGGCGCGCGAGCAACGACGGATCGAGATGCAATACCAGAGCACGACCGGCGACAAAGTCACCGAACGCCAGGTCGACCCCTACGCGCTGGTGCATCGCGGCGGCTGGTGGTACCTGGTCGGCTATTGTCACCTGCGGGATGCGCAACGCGCACCTTCCGCGTGGACCGCATCCAGAATCTGGAACTCCTGAGCCAGACCTTCCAGACGCCGGACGATTTCGACATCCACGCCTATCTGGAACATGAACTCGCCGACCAGCCGCTCGTCCGTGCGAAATTGCGCTTCAAACCCGAAGGGGCGCACATTGCGCTCAGTGAACGCTCGATCTGGGAAGCGCTCGAGGAGAACCCCGACGGCAGCGTGGACGTGACCCTGTCCGCACCGGACCTGCCCTGGCTGGCTTCCATTTCGCTGAGTTTTGCGACCCTGGTCACGGTACTGGAACCGCCCGAACTGCGCGAGATGGTCCGCGAGTGGGCGCAGGCGGTGGTGGAACAATACTTATGAGGACTGACACTCACCACAAGCACCAAGACGCAAAGTCACCGAATAATCTTTTCTTCGTGTCCCCCTAACTCCGTGCCTTCGTGGTAAAACAACAAGGAGAAAATCATGAAAACCCTCGACCTGAAAAAAGACCTGAAAGCCTTCTACCAACCCTCGGCCAAGAAAGTGGAATTCATCGAAGTGCCGCGCTTCCACTTCCTGATGATCGACGGCGCCATCGAACCCGGCATGGAACCGGGCAACTCCCCCCTGTTCGAAGAAAACATGCAGGCCATGTATGGTGCGGCCTATACGCTCAAGTTCACCCTCAAAAAGCGTGAGGTTGACCCGGTCGATTACCCGGTCATGGCACTGGAGGGACTGTGGGATGCGCGCGATGGCAAGTTCGACATCAACGTCAAAGACAACTGGGATTACACGCTAATGATCCTGGTGCCCGAAATCATCACCCCCGCTTTGTTCGAGGAAGCGCTGGCCCAGATGCGCCAGAAAAAAGGCGACCAACCGGGCTATGCCCGCCTGCGATTGGACTCCTACGAAGAAGGTCCCTGTGTGCAGACCATGCACATCGGTCCGTATGCCACCGAGTTGGAAACACTGGAGAGAATGCAGGCCTTCATGGCTGAGAACGGCTACCGCGATTTGGTTGGTAGCGGCGGCAAGCACCACGAAATCTACCTGGGCGATCCGCGCCGGGCCGCGCCGGAAAAGCTCAAGACCGTATTGAGGCATCCGGTAGCGAAATAATATCCAGCTCACCAAAGGCAAACCACAGAAACACGGAGTCACGGAGAAGCAAAGTAAAACTCTGTGTCTCCGTGACTCCGTGGTGAAAATCCTACGCTTGCGCTTTCCCCTACAGGGACAATGCGACTACGACCTCGCTGACGCTCGGTCTCCGCTCAGCGCGAATTTAGTAAATCGGCAAACTCTTATCCACTTCCTGCGCCCAGGCGTTGATGCCGCCTTTCAGGTTCTTGACCTTCTTGAACCCGGCGCTGACCAGCAATTCCAGCGCGCGCGTGGAACGCGTCCCGGCTTTGCAGAAGACAACCATATCTTCGGCCGAGTCCAGTTCGGAAAGGCGCGCCGCCAGCGTGCCCAGCGGGATATTGGTCGCGTCCGGCAGGGCGGAAATCTGCAATTCGTGCGGCTCGCGCACATCCAGCAAGCTTGAGATGATTGTGCTGCATGCGCTCGGACAGTTGCGGGGCGGTGATGTCCCAGTCCGCGCCGGCAGAGCCTTCGTCATGGTCGTGACCGGGAACGCCGCAGAACTCTTCGTAGTCGATCAGTTCCTTGATGTCCGCGTTCGGACCGCACACACGGCAGTTGGGGTTCTTCTTTAGTTTGACAAAGTCGAAGGACATGTCCAGCGCATTGTACAGAAGCAGTTTCCCGGTCAGGGGTGAACCGATGCCGAGCAAAACCTTGAGCGCTTCGGTGGCCTGGATCGTCCCGATCGTGCCGGGCAACACGCCCAGCACGCCGCCTTCCGCGCATGAAGGGACCAGTCCCGGCGGCGGCGGTTCGGGGAAGAGACAGCGATAGCAGGGTCCTTCCTTGGCATAGAAAACGCTGGCCTGCCCGTCGAAACGGAAGATCGAGCCGTAGACGTTGGGCTTGCCCAGAAAGACCGAGACATCGTTGGTCAGGTAGCGGGTGGGGAAATTGTCGGTGCCGTCGATCAGGATGTCGTAATCGGCGGCGATGCGCATGGCGTTTTCGGACGTGAAGGGCTCGTTGTAGACCTCGACCTCGATGTCGGGATTCAGGTCCAGCATGCGCTCGCGCGCCAATTCGACTTTTAGCTTGCCAATCGTGTCGGTGCCGTGGATGATCTGGCGCTGCAAGTTGGACGAGTCGACCACGTCATAATCCACCAGCCCGATGCGCCCCACGCCCGCCGCAGCCAGATACAAGCGCCACCGGCGAGCCCAAGCCGCCCGTGCCAATCACCAGCGCAGACGAGCCTTTGAGCTTGCGCTGCCCTTCCAGTCCCACTTCGGGGATCAGCAGGTGGCGGGAATAGCGCAGGATTTCTTCGCGAGTAAGTCCAGGTAACATTATTTTCTCCAGTTCACCACAGAGAGCACCGAGAACACAGAGATTTTATTTTTTACTCCGTGAACTCCGCCCGCCCCGGCGCTGCCGGTCGGGCCGGGGTGTTCTCTGTGGTAAGGGTTTTACCCACCCGCGATGGATGGAATCAAGCGCAGCGTGTCACCATCATTCAAGGGCGTTTCAAGTCCCTGCAAATCCTTGATGTTATCCTGACCCAGGAACAGATTGACAAAGGCGCGTAATTCACCTTTGCTGCTGTACAAATGTTGCTCGAGCGTGGGATATTGTTCCACCAGGTTCCGTAAAGCCGTGGACACATCGGAGCCAGCCACGGACACTTCGGCCTGTCCATCCGTGTAATAACGCAGGGGAGTGGGGATTTTTAATGTTGTCATATAACCTCATATTTATTCCTCCCTGAGCGGAGCGAAGCGAAGTCGAAGGGCAAACTTCAAGCATCAGCGCTTCGACTACGGCCTCCGGCCTCCGCTCAGTGAGGAGTTTTTTTATTTATTCTAACCTTCAACTCATCCAAATTCAATCCGCAGCCAGGACGGGTTCGCAGCCCTGGCGCTCGACCACCATCTCGCAGGTGGACGCAGCGGTAATCTCAACTGAGCCAGCCATCGCAAAGGGCTGCATGAAATTCTCGATGTATTCTTTATCTTCGGCTTCCAAAATCAGCACAAAGGTGTGCTGGCCGTCCAGAACAGCATCGCCGATCAGATCCACGCCAAACTTGCGCGCGTTCGCCTTGGTGACATGCTGGACCAACGTCGGGCCCATATCCGGGTTCTTCGCCGGGCAGGTTTCAGCGGTATGCTGGTGACGTACAAAATAGAGAGACATTTTAAACTCCTAAAGTATTGTTCCTGAGCGGAGCGCAGCGTAGTCGAAGGACGTTCCTGTCATCAGGCGCGCTTCGACTACGGCCTACGGCCTCCGCTCAGCGAGAAATAATTTCTTCTTCCTCAAACTTCGAACGATCTTCGGCCAGCCGCCAGGAACGCGACTCAATGGCCTGCCCTTCATTGATACTGGTGATGATATACGAAAAGAACGGCTGGGCCCACTCGCGGTCGAATTCGGAGGGACGGTTGGGATGGTCCGGGTGCGAATGGAACACCCCGATCAGACTCAGCCCAAGCAACTCCGCCGCTATCTCGGCTTGGAGATATTCCTTCGGCGTGACCAGATAGCGGTTATGCCGCGCTTCATCTTCACGAGCGTTCTCAGTGACGAAAATCTGTGCGACATGACGCTGCTCGCCATCATCGCTGCCCAACAGGAAGCCCGCTCCTTCTTCAGGATACGCTTCTTCACCGTGTGCATGAATTTGGACCAGAATATCTTGATCGATAACCAACACTACTCCCCTCCCCAAAGACTTTTATCGCTCAAATACTTGTATCCGGCATCCGGGAAAACGGTCACGACCTGGCCTGCTTCCAACTCGGATGCCACCTGGAAAGCCGCCACCACCGCCGCGCCAGACGAAATACCCACGAACAAGCCTTCTTCGCGCGCCAGTTGGCGAACCATCGCGTGCGCATCTTCGGTTGAGACCTCGATGGTACGGTCCGCAAAATGAACATCGTAGATGCCCGGTTTAATGGCGGTCGCCATGTGCTTCAAGCCTTCCAAGCCCGTGGAAAGCGTCATCCGGCTGGATCGCAATGATTTGCACGGAAGGGTTCATCTCGCGCAGATATTTGCCCACGCCAGTCAATGTGCCGGACGTGCCCAGGCCCGCAATGAAATGCGTGACCTGGCCGTTTGTCTGCGCCCAGATTTCAGGGCCAGTGGAGTTGTAGTGCGCCAGCCAGTTAGCCGGGTTGTCGTACTGGTTGGCATACCAGTACAGGTCGGGGTTTTCGGCGGCCAGTTTACGTGCTGCCAGGATGGCACCGTCTGAGCCTTCGAGCGGATCGGTCAGGATCAGCTCGGTGCCCAGGGCACGTAAGATGCTGATGCGTTCGGTACTGGCATTTTCGGGCATGGTCAATGTGACCGGGATGCCCAACGCCGCGCCAAAGGTGGCGTAGGAAATCCCCATGTTGCCAGAAGTCGAGTCGAGCAGGCGTTTTCCGGGATGTAGATCACCGTTGGCAATGGCAGTACGAATGATATTGAGCGCGGGGCGGTCCTTGACCGAGCCACCGGGGTTGAACCATTCCGCTTTGGCGAAAACGCTGACAGACGGAGGCAGGCTGAGGCTAGGCACGATGCGGCGGAGAGGCAGTAAGGGCGTGTGCCCAACGTGCGTTTCCAATCCGTCGGATTCTGAAATTGCAGTATGTAGCAGTTGATGCTGTACTAAAGTCATTCAATCTCCAATAGAAAAACGGCCAACACATAAACAAAAAGGACAGCGCGCGAACGCCATGTGATTAAGTTTTCACATGCGGGGTCGCCCACCGTCCTTCAGATGTTGGCCGTTTATTTGATACCGCCCCCCTAAACACCTAGCTGTTGCGGTACAGGAAGGAGCGGTGGTTACGAACCCCGCCCCAGACACGAGCAATAGTACATGTTTAGCACCTTATTAATAAACTAGAATTTATTCTTGAATATTCTACTATGCTTATCTTATTTGTCAATAACAATTCTGTCTTTTAGAGTGTTCGATCTACGCAATCCTTACCTGTTATATCGAAAAGTCGGCTCCCACCCAGCTTTCATCCTGCGGGGCATGGATGTGCTCATCGTCATGCACGTGCGCATGGCCGTCCACGCGCGCTTCCAGGTCATCGACACGTTCCAGCAATTCCTTGAGCGTGACGCCGAGAATATCGGGCAAGGAGGTATGGTTCAGGTCTGGGGCATCGGTTGGACGTGAGGCTGGCTACGCCGGACAACCTGTCCTGGCACGCCGACCACCACCGAGTTAGGCGGCACAGACTTGACCACAACTGCGTTCGCGCCTACACGGCTGTCCGCGCCGATGGTGATGTGCGCCCAGCACTTTCGCGCCTGCGCCGATCACGACCCGGTCACCGATGGTGGGATGGCGCTTGCCTTTGTTCAGGCTGGTGCCGCCCAGCGTCACGCCGTGATAGAGAGTCACGTCCGCGCCGATTTCGGCGGTTTCGCCGATGACCACGCCCATGCCGTGGTCGATGAAGAAGCCGGGGCCGATGGTCGCGCCGGGATGAATTTCGATGCCGGTCAGCCAGCGCGCGGCCTGTGAAAGCCAACGCGCCAGGAAGCGGATGTCCCGCCCCCACAGCCAATGCGTGATGCGATGAATCCAAATGGCGTGCAGGCCGGAATATACCAGCATCACTTCCAGCCTGGAGCGTGCCGCCGGGTCGCGTTCGATGACCGAGTCGACATCACGTCCGATTCTGGAAAAATAATTGGCGATACTTCGGAACGGCCGCGTGAGAGAACGGGGAGATAAGGTTTCAGTAGTCATATCAAATTCCTTTTGCACTATGTTGGGCCGGCAGTACAACTGCCAACCCAACACAAATTTACTTGTTTTGCCAGCAGTTGCACTGCTGACAATGTCAATCCGCCAGATCCTGGTAGAGTGGCGTCGAGAGATAGCGCTCACCGAAAGACGGGATGATGGCCACGATCATCTTGCCGGCGTTTTCCGCCCGACCCGCAACCTGTAGTGCGGCCCAGACGGCTGCGCCCGATGAAATACCCACCAGCAGGCCTTCCTGCGTTGCCATGCGGCGTGCCGTATCCATAGCATCATCGTCCGTGACGCGGATGACTTCATCGTAAATCTTCGTGTTGAGCACATCCGGTACAAAGCCAGCGCCGATGCCCTGGATCTTGTGCGGGCCTTTTTCGCCGCCCGAAAGCACGGGCGAGGTGTCCGGCTCGACAGCAATGACCTTGAAAGACGGTTTGCGCGCTTTGAGAACTTCGCCGATGCCGGTGATGGTTCCGCCGGTGCCGACGCCCGCAACCAGGATGTCAACCTTACCATCGGTGTCGCGCCAGATTTCTTCAGCGGTGGTCTTGCGATGGATTTCCGGGTTGGCCGGGTTTTTGAACTGCTGCGGCATGAAATAGGTTTTGGGGTCCGAGGCGACCATCTCTTCCGCTTTGCGGATCGCACCGCCCATGCCTTCTGGCCCGGGCGTAAGGATCAGTTCGGCGCCAAAGGCGCGCAGCAACATGCGGCGTTCCTTTGACATGCTGTCCGGCATGGTCAGGATGCATTTGTAGCCTTTGGCCGCCGCGACCATCGCCAGAGCGATGCCGGTATTGCCGCTGGTCGGCTCGACGATGGTCTGTCCCGGTTTGAGTGTGCCCGCCTTCTCGGCCGCATCGATCATGGCAAAGCCAATGCGGTCCTTGACGCTGTGCGCCGGGTTGAAGAACTCCAGTTTCGCCACAATCTCGGCTTTTGCGCCTTCCGTGATCCGGTTCAAGCGGACTAAAGGGGTGTTGCCAATCAATTCAGTTACGTTCGATGCAATCTTCATTTTTTTCCTTATTCCTCTCCCTGAGCGGAATGACCGTAGGGAGTGAGTCGAAGGGTAGGTTTCAAAGTTACGCTTCCCCCTTCGGGGACAATGCGACTACGGCTCTCGATACGGGCTACGCCCTACTCGACCCTCCGCTCAGCGAGGAAGTTTTTAAATAATTCACGCTTAACTGGTAAACAAAAAGGACAGCGACCAATCGCCATGCAGTGCATTTCGCATGCGGGATTTGACCACCGTCCTTCAGTCAGTTAAGCGTGTTTTTGGGTCTGAAGGGTCGGCAGTTACAAATCCCGCCCCAGACACGAGCAATAAAAAGGCATTCGTACTCCAAAGAACAAAACGTTATCTCTTTATTAGTATTCTACAATCTTAGTCGCGTTTGTCAAGTAAAAACTTACGTAAAAACAGGACGGGGTTTCCCGTCCTGTTTGCTTTCGGATTTACTCTTCCTTCTCGGCCATTTCTTTCTTGTGGGCCTCGATGATGTCCGCAGCCAGGTGCTGTGGGACGATTTCGTAATGGTCGAATTCCATCGTAAAGTAACCGCGTCCACCCGTGATCGAGCGAATGTTGGTAGTGTAACGCAGCATCTCTGCTAATGGAACATGCGCCATGACAACCGTGTTACCGCGCTCGGTCTCGGTACCTTGCACACGTCCGCGGCGGGTATTCAGGTCGCTCATCACGTCACCCATGTTTGCATCCGGCACCACAACGCGCACGTTCATGATGGGCTCGAACAGCACGGGACCGGCATCCTGCACCGCTTCTTTGAAGGCTCCACGCCCGGCGATTTCGAAGGCCACCGGTTTGGAGTCTACGGGATGTTCCTTGCCGTCATATACGATGACTTTCACATTGCTCATCGGATACCCGGCAATGACGCCTTGCTTCATGGCCGCGGAGATACCTTTTTCAATGGCAGGCAAATATGATTTGGACAGGTTCATACCGACCAGTTCATCGGTAAACTCAAAGTCAGCATCCGGGTAAGGCTCGATGCGCAGATGTACTTCGCCAAATTGACCGGAACCGCCGGATTGTTTCTTGTGGCGGTATTGCGCGGCTGCTTTCTTGGTGATGCCTTCGCGATAGGGAACCCTCGGCTCGAAGGTTTCCAGGCCAACCTGGAACTTGGTCTCGGCGCGCCGGATGGCCACGTCGATGTGCTGGTCACCCATACCCTGCAAGATAGTCTGCCGGGTGGCTTTTTCGTTATGCCAGGAAAGGGTCATATCTTCCTCGCACAGACGGGTCAGCGAGGGGCTGATCTTGGCAGCATCGGCCTGGGTCTTGGGACCAATCGCCACCTCGTATAACGCGGACGGATATTCGGGAACCGGCATGGTCAGCGGGTGGCCTTTGTCACAGAAGGTGTCACCGGTGGCCGTAACGGACAACTTTGCAACAGAGGCAATATCGCCAGAGTGCACAACCTTGACAGCGATCTGATCCTTACCACGCTGAATGTGCAGGCCGGCCATGCGTTCTTCTTCACCCTTGTTCTGGTTCCAGATACGCGCGTCGGCTTGCATGGAGCCAGAAAAGATGCGGAAATAGGTCATCTTGCCGACGAACGGGTCGGCAGTCGTTTTCCAAACGTAAGCAGCCAGAGGGCCAGAGTCCGAAGCGCTCAATTCTTCGTCGCCATCCTTGCCCTGGGCCGTGCGAGCGGGAACATCTGCGGGGGAGGGCATCAGGTCGACCATCGCGTTCAGCAGCGGGCCAATGCCAATCTCACGGCCACCGGCTGCACAGAAGACCGGGATGAAATCCCCAGAGAGAACAACCTTTTTCAGACCGCGCAGCAACTCTTCGTCGGTGAGTGAACCGCTCTCCAGATATTTCTCGAGCAGGGCATCTTCCCCTTCCGCTGCAGCTTCGACCAGTTCAATATAAGCCTCGTCCGCTGCATCCTTCATATCAGCAGGGATATCGGAAGCGGACTTGCCATCGTCCAGATAAGCCTTCATGCTGATCAAGTCCACCACACCCTTGAAATCATGTTTTTCGCCAATTGGCAACTGCACCTTGATCAGGCGCGGCTTCAGAGAATTCTTCCACGCTAGCCAGCGCTTTGGCAAAATTGGCGTTATCGCGGTCGAGCCTGATTAATCGACCACAAAACGCGGCAGTTTGAAATCATCTGCATAGCGCCAGGCAATTTCAGTACCGACCTCTACGCCGGAAACCGAATCGACCAGCACAACCGCCCCATCGGCTACTGAAAGGGCCGAAATGACCTCTCCAACAAAGTCGGTGTACCCCGGCGCATCCAAGAGATTGACTTTGTGATCGCGATGCTCAACGGGGATAACGCTTGTGTATATGGAAATTTTGCGACGAATTTCTTCTTCATCATGATCCGACACGGTCGTCCCGTCCTCCACACTCCCGAGACGCGTGGTAGCCCCCGAAAAATGCAACAATGATTCCGCCAGCATGGTCTTGCCCGCACCGCCATGTGAAACCAGCGCAATATTGCGTAAAAACTCAGTGGTATACTCTTTCATTGATAACCTTTCCTGTGAATGGGATGATACCAGCCGAGTGATTTTAAGTGAATAGCCTTGAATTGTCAAAGTGTGAAGTATCACATTCGGAGCAGGAACAATGAACCAACTTATAAATCAATACTCCGCCTTATGGATTGCCGGTACGTTCTTACTACTGGTAGCCCTGATGCTCTTCCGGCAAAAACCGAAAACCCGTGACTTTATCGCCCTGGGGGTTGTAGTCATCGGGTTGGCGCTGGCTTGGGCCCTATTGCACCCCACCCAGACGCCCCTGATGGAGGATGCCAAAACGGTGCAATCCATGATCGGGCAGGGTAAGCCGGTTTTACTGGAATTCCAATCTCCCTACTGAATTGCCTGCACCCAGATAAAGCCCGTCGTGGACGAGCTCGAAAAAGAACTTGGTGACCAGATCCTGTTCATCCGTCTCAACATCCAGGAAAATGTCGGGCGCGAACTGGCCCCTGTCTATAACTTTGAATTCACTCCTACTTTCATCTATCTCGATGGGGATGGTAACGAACTCTGGCGTAGTGTGGGCGGACTCGATCCGCAGCGAGTGCGCGATTCGCTAGAGAAAGATACTTCCCCCTGAGCGGAGCGATAGCGTAGTCGAAGGGCAGTCTTTGGCGACTTGACCTCATCGAGAACAAAAAATATGCTCCGCAAACTTTATTTCAACCTGTTATATCTCTTCTCCGAACCACCCTGGGATACCGGCATCAGCCCGCCGGAACTGCTCGATTTCATCGAAAAGCATCCGGCGGGGAACGCCATCGACATCGGCTGCGGCACCGGCACCAACGTCATCACGCTGGCAAAAGCGGGCTGGCAGGTTACGGGGGTGGATTTCGTCCCACGCGCCATCAAAACGGCCAAACGCAAAACCAAGAAAGCGGAAATTAAAGCAGAACTACACGTGCGCGATGCGACCAACCTGAAGGGCATCTCCGGTCCCTTCGACCTGGCGCTGGATATGGGTTGTTTTCACGGCATGGGAAACAAAAAAGCGGACTATCTCTCCGAACTCGACCGCATCCTGGCCCCCGGCGGACACTGGCTGATGTACGGCTTCTTCAATCCCGATCCCGCCTCGAACTGCCCCGGGCTTGCTCGAGGCCGACTTGGAACTTGATCCCGGCCTCGATGACTCTCGTCTGGCGGCAGGATGGGTTTGATCGGGGAGAGCGAACGTCGGCTTGGTTTTTGTATCAGAAGATATAGACCCTAAAGGTCTCAGAAACCTTTAGGGTTTTTCAAATAAAACCGGTAGGGACGAGATCGAATCTCATCCCTACCGGTTTGTACGTTACAATAAGCAAAACATGACAAAAATACTCTTTATTTTCATGGACGGCATTGGCCTGGGACCGGATAACCCCGAAACCAATCCCCTGGCCCGCGTGGAGATGCCCTATCTGCAATCCCTGCTGGACGGGCACAAGTTGATTGCGTCCACTGCATCGTTTGAAAGCGACCTGGTCTCGCTGCTGGCGCTGGATGCGGGATTGGGTGTGGACGGCTTACCGCAATCCGCCACCGGGCAGGCTGTGTTGATGACCGGCATCAACATCCCGGCAGAGTTGGGCTATCACTACGGGCCAAAGCCCAATCCGCAGGTTGCGAGCTATCTCAAGAATGGCAACACGTTATTCTCATGGTTACGCGCAAAAGGCAAAAAAGCTGCTTTGTTGAATGCTTATCCGCCGCGCTATTTCAGCGGGATCGAGAGCGGGAAACGGCTGTATTCTTCCATCCCGCTGGCGGTCACCAGTGCTGGTTATTCCCTGTTTACACAGGAAGACTTCTTTGCAGGCCGGGCGCTCTCGGCAGATTTCACCGGGCACGGGTGGCGGTCCATGCTCGAGATAGCGGAAGCACCCACCACCTCCGCGCGGGAGGCGGGGAAAAAATTGGCGGGACTGGCGCAAGCATACGACTTTTCCATGTTCGAATACTGGGCCAGCGATTACGCCGGTCACAAACAAAACATGGACTGGGCTATCGAGCAACTGGAAATCTTCGATGAAGTGCTGGAAGGGCTTGGTCAACGCATGGGATATGGACGAGGATTTAATCCTGGTTACATCTGACCACGGCAACATGGAAGACTTGTCTACCCGGCGGCACACGGATGCAAAAGTGCCGGGGCTGATCATCGGTAAAAAGCACAAAACATTTGCAGAAGGGCTAACTGACCTGACCGGCATCGCGCCCAGGATCAGGCAACACGTATTGGGGTGAAATCACAACATGACTCATTTCCTGTTGAAAACCGAATCATAAAAGGGGATAATGCTTGTGTAGACAAAGGAGTTATCATGCACAATAAAATCCCTGCCCCCTTCCTTTTTTTAATTGGTATCATCTTGATTGTTAGTCTGGCCTGCAGTTTGCCGGGAATTGCACAGCAAACAGCGCCACCAGTTCAACCTGAACAGCCTGTGCAGGTCGTTGAGGTGACCGCCACCCCACCCCAACCTACGGAAACGCTCTTTTCAGGAGAGTCGAACCTGCCGGAAATCCCGACCGCTACCGGCACGCCGGTCATCACACACATCGACTACCCTATCAACTCAGTCGATTTGGGAGCGATTGTCTACGATGTCGAATCATCCGGCACTGCGCCGGAGAAGCGCGCACCCTACGGTGATTTGTACGACATTTACCGCATGGAACGCCCTTTCACGCAAGACATGGAATACATCCCCGATATGGACATCGCTACATACAACGTCCGGATGACAGAAGATTGGGTTTATGTCTCCATTGAACTGATCGGAAAAGAGCCGAACAACGAGATTGGCATCCACTATGGCGTCGAACTGGATTTGAACGGCGACGGTTTCGGTGAATACATCATCTGGTCGAACCCGCCTTATGCGCCCGAGTGGTCAACCGATGGCGTTCAAGTCTTCACAGATAAGAACCACGATACCGGTGGACTCTCAGCAGAGCTATCGGATGCCCCGATCGACGGCAATGGGTACGAAACCAAAATTTTCGATTCGGGTACTGGCGACGACCCTGACCTGGCCTGGGTACGTGCATATGCCGGACGCCAGGCTTCTATTCAGTTCGCTTTCAAGAAATCCATGGCTGGCTCATCCTTCCTGCTGGGCGTCCTGTCCGATGCCGGCTTGAGAGATGTGTCCCAAATGTTCTACAACGACCGCTTCACGGAAGCAGAAGCCGGTTCGCCCGAAAAAAGTGAAAAATACTATCCGCTCAAAGCGCTGTATGCCTTCGACAATGCCTGCCGGGAAGCATTCAACTTCAAAGTGACGGGCTATGAGCCGCAATTATGTCCTCGCGACGAACCGACGCCAAGGCCAAGGTCGGGAAGCACACAACAAGTTTGTTTACCGCCGAGTAATCTGCCGCTCACTTACGCCTGTAACTGGGATTATCAAAATTGTTGTTGCTCCGGTATTGGAAGTTGCCCATAGTATCAGTACTTCACGAAAACCAAAAGAATACCCGAAAATAGGGGAGCGGACGTACGTCCGCTCCCCTATTTTCGGACTTCTGCCAGCTATTCGTGATCTACTGAGTATAGCAGAAAAAACGGAGAATTACTCTCCGTTTTTTATGTCACAAACCGGACAAAGGCCTGATTGCCTAGCAGACGTCCCCGGCGCGTCAAACGCACCCTCATCCCGCGTTGCGGGACTTCCCCCGTCCCCTCTCCCATAGGGAGAGGGGAGTATGTCCATTCGAGTAAGCCCAACTGAACTAGATCTTCGATCTCTTTTCCGAAGACAGTCTTCATTTCCTGACCAAAACGTTCGCGGAAGGTTTCTGCGGAAACGCCTTCGCGCGTCAGGCGCAGACCGGTTATCATGAATTCGCTCATGTCGTCCTGTAAGGTTTGGCGATGTTGGTTCACGGTGGCGGGAGTGAGGGGAAAATCAGTAGATTCAGTAACCGGTTATCTAGTATTCAGCCGTTCGATGTAGGTTTTGATACGCAGCACATTCGAATAGCGATAGCCATTGACATAGCCATGCGCGCCAGCGCCGGCGGCAAGGTAGGGCAGTCCGCGCCAGTACTGGAGGTTGTGCGCGCAGGCAAAGGTTGGCGGTGCATATGCGTTTCCCCCTTTGGGGACGATGCGACTGCGCTCCCCCTTCGGGGACGGTGCCGCTCCGCTCAACGCGGAATCTTTTGCCCAATTCGAAATCTCGTATTGTGTGTAGCCAGCAGCTTCCAGTGTCTCGCTGGCCCATTCGTACATGTCAGCGGCCAGGTCGGGATCGGGCAGGGGTATCAGCCCGCGAGATGACCAGCGTCCGAAGGGCGTACCATGCTCGAGAGTCAGCGCATAAAGCGAGAGATGTTCGGGGGCGAGCCCCAGGATTAATTTAACGGTGGCAGACCAAACTTCCAGGGTTTGAAGCGGGAGACCGTAGATCAGGTCAAGGTTCAGGTTATCGAATCCGGCTGCACGCGCCCAGGTCACAGCGTTGATGACATCGAAATAAGAATGCGCCCGCTCCAGCATGCGCAGTTCGAAGGGATTGGCCGACTGAACGCCGAAGCTGATGCGGTTGATGCCCAGCGAGCGCAGATCTCGCAAATCGGAAAGTGACACTGTGCCGGGATTGGCTTCGATGGTGACTTCCGGGTTGGAGAGTTCGAAATGTCTGGAGATAGTTTCCAGGATAGATTCAAACTGGCGCGGGGTCAGCAAGGAGGGCGTGCCGCCGCCAAAGAAGACAGTGTGCAGACTGATTTTCTCCGGCGCGTTTTGCCCGGTGAACGCAATCTCGCGACAAAGTGCCTCTACATAAGCTGGGAGGGAGTCTTCCTGCCCGGCGTAGGTGTTGAAATCACAATACGCGCAGCGGTGTCGGCAAAAGGGAACGTGGATGTAAAGAGAGTAAGGTTGTGTCATAGCAACAGCTTGAAAAAGTCATTACCTTCGTCGCCCATACGCGCATCCCAGACTTCGGCGTTGGCGTCCCAGGCATCTTGCGTCTCTTGATTGGGGTCGGGTTTGTCAGTCATACCAGAATTTAACCACAAAACGTTCGAAATTTCGGGCATAACTCAACCCCAGAGTCGCTGTTAAACCTATTAGCAAACCAAAATAAAATGATTGGTAAAATTACCCGCATAGGAATCAATTGATTCGTGCAAATTGAGTGGGCGGGCGCTCTCAAAAAAATCCAATCTCCCGGAGAGGAAAATTATGACAACAGTAGCAGTGGATACCAAAACACGAAAACGCAATCACTGGGCCTGGTATATGTATGATTTCGGCAACTCGGCCTATGCGGCGGTCATTTTGCTGGCCGTGTATTCGGCATATTTCAAGGGAACAGTGGTTGGCGGCGCAGAAGGTTCACGCTTATGGGGCTTTTCCCTGGGCATCGCCATGCTGGTTGTAGCAGTCATCTCGCCTATCCTGGGCACGATCGTAGACTATACCGCGGCGAAAAAACGCCTTTTGTTCGTTTTTACTTCCATATCATGGATCTTCACCGCCCTGCTCTTTTTCGTCCAGAAGGGGGACGTTTTTACCGGTATGTTGTTCTTCATCCTGGCCGAGATCGGCTACCGCGGCGGCCAGGTCTTCTACAATGCGTTCCTGCCGGATATTGCCACACCCGAAGAGATAGGACGCGTCTCCGGCAACGGCTGGGCGATTGGCTCAGTAGGAGGCATTATCTGTCTGCTGTTCATCTTGCCGGTCATCGTATTGACCAAAAGTAACCCACTGGTGGTACGCGGATCGTTTGCTTTTACGGCCATCTTCTTTTTGCTTTCTACTTTGCCGCTTTTCCTGCGTCTCAAAGAACATCGTCAGGGAAAAGCTTTGCCTCCCGGAGAGAATTATCTCAGCCTGGCTTTCAAGCGTTTGAAGAGCACTTTCGGGGCCGTGCGCGACTTCCGTGAATTCATCAAGTTCATCGTCTCGTTCCTGATCTACAACGACGGTATCCTGATGGCTTTGGATTTCGCTGCCATTATCGGCGCGGTTCTGTATGGCATGAACCAGACGCAACTGATCATCTTCATGATCATCGTGCAGGCAACCAGCGCGATCGGCGCGTATGTGTTCGGCATCTGGGGCGAGAAAGCCGGTTTCAAACAAGCCCTGATCTACTCGATTCTGCTCATGATCGGCGCGATCATCTGGATGATGTTCAACACCACCCTGACCGGCTATTTCATCATCGGTGCGTTAGCGGGCTTCGCACTGACCGGCGTGCAATCGCTGAGTCGCACGATCATCGGCCTGTTCGCTCCGGAAAACAAAGCCACCGAGTTCTTTGGCTTTTTCGCTGTGGCGGGCAGGTCGTCTTCCTTCGTTGGCCCGACCATCTACGGCATCGTTGCTTTCCGCACAGCGCTGTTCTTTGAAGGCCAGGGCATGGAAAATTTGCTGGCAGAGCAAGCCGGGCAAAGGGCTGGCATTTTCTCGATTGCCATTTTCCTGATCGTCGGTCTATTATTGCTGGTCTCGGTCAATGAAAAGCGCGCCCGGAAAGTAGCCATCGAACACGCAGCAGCCGCTGCAGATTAGTGATGAAACACAGGCCAGAGTTCAAATACCCACGTCGAAGGTTAATCCGTTTCATTCTGCAAAAACTGTCTATTCCGGTCTTTGGGCTGGTCAGCAGGATGGAAATCATCGGGCAGGAAAACCTGCCCCAAAAAGGACCACTGCTGCTGGTGGGCAACCACTTCTCGTTCATTGACCCGGTCAGCTTTGTGCGCATCGCGCGCTGGCCGATCGAATTTCTGGGAGGCGCGGAATTTGCGCACGCACCCGCCTGGGTACGGATTTTTCCAACCTTATGGGGCTACTACCCGCTTTTCCGAGGCACCGGTTCGACCTACGGCCTGAAAGCTGCTGAGGCCGTCTTGAGCCAGGGAGGCGTCCTGGGCATTTTCCCGGAAGCCGGCAACTGGGCGGAGGTCCTGCGTCCGGCGCGTCCCGGCACGGCTTTCCTGGCCACCCTGACCGGCGCGCCATTGGTGCCGGTCGGCATCCACGGCCTGAACGACATTTTCCCTGCACTAGGAAAAGGGAAACGCGCCAAAGCAACCGTACGCATCGGGAAGCAGTTCGGCCCCTTCAAAATCAAAGGCCGTGGACGCGAACGCCGCGAGCAGCTAGACGAAATCGGACACGAGATCATGCGTCATATCGCAGAATTATTGCCACCCGAAAAGCGCGGGCATTACTCCGACGATCCCGCCATCCGCGAGGCCGCCAAAGGGACGGAGGTGTACCCCTGGGCCGACAAAGTAGAAGGGGAATATAGAGGCGAAATTCACTAACTGTTCTTGGGCATCGTCCCGCCAGCTCGTTATACAGGTATTGTCATCTGGGATTCCATCGATGAAACCGAACCCGCAAAGTAGCCTGATATTCCTGCTTGGCATGCTATTGCTGGCTGCTTGTGTCCCCCAACCAGAACAAACGACAACAGCACCTGCCGCCAACGCTATTCTAACCAATCTCCCTTTCCCTACAAAAACGCCTAGGGCACTTCCCACCCCTTCACCTACAGCGAGGCCGACTCCGATCTCGCTTCCAAGTGCTGCGCCGACGGAAGAGACCCACTGTGCGTGCCACACCTATCACGGAGGAGTTTCCCGCCGATAATCCGCTCAGTATCGAATATCTGCGTGAGGGGACATACCCTGGTAGTCAAATTGACGTCAAGCAAGAGTTAGACCCGGGCAGCAATTACAGGCGCTATTACGTCTCCTACTTTTCGGAGGGGTTAGAAATCCACGCTCTGATGACCATCCCCGACGGTGAAACACCCGAGACTGGCTGGCCGGTGATCATCTTCAACCATGGTTACATTCCCCCAAGCGCTTACCACACCACAGAGCGTTACGAAAAATATGTTGATGAGATTGCACGCAGTGGCTACATCGTTTTCCGCTCAGACTATCGCGGTCACGATCTTTCCGAAGGGGATGCCCGGGGCGCCTATGGCTATCCGGATTACACCATCGATGTGCTCAATGCAGTAGCAAGCGTGAAAATCTATCCCGAGGCTGACCCGGACCGCATCGGGATGTGGGGACATTCCATGGGCGGCTATATCACCCTGCGCTGTATGGTTATCAGCAAAGACATCAAGGTTGGGGTGATCTGGGCCGGTGTAGTCGCACCTTATCCAGATCTGGTCAACAACTGGCCGGGACAAACGTACGAGACGCCTGCCATTGCCAACAACTGGAGGACATCGCTGATAGATACCTACGGCTCACCCGCACAGAATCCCGTCTTCTGGGATGCCATCTCCGCCAATTCTTATCTCACCGATCTCTCCGGACCGATCCAGTTGCATCACGGTACCGGAGATGTGGAAGTACCTGTGGAGTTTTCCACCTCGCTGTACCAGCAATTGCAAGTCGCTCACGTGCCTACCGAACTGTATCTCTACGAGAACGACAACCACAACCTTTCCAACTCGTTCGACCTGGCGATGGAGCGCACAATCGAGTTTTTCGACTTATACTTAATGGGTAATCAGTAAATCTCGATTTACGTGAAGTACTGATAATCTCTAGCAAAGGAAAGTTTCTCATGGCGAAACCACAATCATCGACCCATAAACAAAAAGTGCGACAACAACAGCAGCGTCAAAAACAACTCAACCGAAATTTGAGCATTGGGATCGCTGTGGTTGTCGTTTTGATCTTGATCTATGTCTCACTGCCAAAACCAGCGCCTACCCCACTGACAGAGGAACGCCTGGCAGCGGACCCGGTACTGGGGGCCAGCGATCCCGTAATCACGATCGTCGAATACAGCGATTTCGGCTGTCCCACCTGTCGCGTCTGGCATCAAGATGGCGTCATGCAAAAGATTCTGGCTGAATATGGGGATAAAGTCCAATTTGTGTGGCGCGATTTCCCCGTCATCACAGCGCAATCGCCCAAGGCAGCCGAGGCCGGCCAGTGCGCCTTCGACCAGGGAAAGTTCTGGGAATATCACGATTACCTGTTCGAACAGGCAACCTCTTTGAACGTGTCAGACCTGAAAGCCTACGCCAAGCAGATTGGCCTGGATACTAAACAATTCAACCAGTGTCTCGACTCAGGGCAGGACAAAGCCAAAGTGGATCATGACCTGCAACTGGCGCTTGGGCTGGGTTTTCCTGGCACCCCAGGCTTTGTGGTCAACGGACAAAAGCTGGCTGGGCCACCGATGTACGAAACCTTGAAAGGCATCGTCGATCAAATCCTGGCTGCGCAATGATAAAACCCACTAAAGTAAACTTCCGCCACCGAGAACGGTGGCGGAAGCAATAAGAAAGCGGAGTCCAACGTCTCCTGACGTTGGAACGTACAGGTAATGAAACACCAAATCTGGCCCCTATGGGATGCTATGCAAAGATTTTGAACTCTGAATTCATTTTTTGAAAAAATCCAAACTCATGTGCCCGGTCGTCATACGGACTTCGGGGTGGTTCTTGTCAAAGTTACGCAGTCGCGGTTGGTGAGAGCCGAGCACAAATTTCACCATCCAGTCGGGAGCGTCTTCGGCAAAGGAAGCCGCATCTCCCACGTGCAGTAACCAGCCGTCGCCGTCTTTGATGGCCACCCCGCAATGGCCAGACGTATGCCCAAATAACGGGAGCAACCACATCTCAGGCTCGAACGGCAGGCGGATTGCATCGAAGTCGTACCACTTGTCCCCCGTCTCTTCGTAAAACAGCATCTCCGGTTCGTGATCAAGGACGTGCCGGTTGTAGCCACCGTCTGCCCAGCGGCGAAACTTACCGGATTTGAAGGCCTCATATTCACGACGGTGCACATGGACTTTCGCCCAGGGGAAATCGGGCAGGCCGCCCGCATGGTCGAAGTGCAGGTGGGTGAGCACGATGTGACAGACATCTTCCGGTTGGTAGCCCAGCCTTGCAATCTGGCGAATGGCCGCTTCTTCAGGAAGCAACGGCACAATCGTGACCAGCTTGAACGTCCACAGAATGCCTGGTTCGACGATGTAGTCCCGAGTACCCAGGCCGGTATCCACCAGCACCAGGCCGTCGTTGCTCTCGACCAACAGACACAGGGCCCCGCTCTGCCAGTGACGGGGGATACGAGCATTACAGGTAAAGCAGTTCAGGTAATGGATGGTCACATTTTCCATATTACACCAAAATTACTTTTCTAACCCTTATGGAATCATGCTAAGCTTGTGCAGTGCCTGAGACCTTGCGCGAGCAAGAGTACCCCAAAAGAAAAAGACAGCGGTAGATAACACCGCTGTCTTTCCAACTACAAACGAGCAGAAGATTATTCGCTCTCTTCTTCTTCGTCTTCTTCCTTGCCCTTTCCGATGACTTCGGGCCCTTCCCCTTCTTCGCCCTCGAGCAGTTCTTCTTCCACTTCCTCTTCCTCTTCAGCAGCCTGTGCTGTGACGACCACGATCATTTCATCTGGGTCGGTCAAGATTTCCACGTTCGCGGGTACAGTTAGGTCTCTAACGTACACACCGTCGCCGATTTCCACCAGGCCGGAAACATCTACCACGAAGCGTTCCGGCAAATCAGATGCCAGACATTCCACTTCCAGTTCGGTCAGATTGTTAACCAGGATAGCGCCATATTCTTTGACTGCCGTGGATTCGCCCTCAATGTGGACACCCACACTGGCGGTCAGTTTTTCGGTCATGGATACAGCCAGGAAATCCACGTAAATCAAGCTGTTACGAATGAAATCAAGCTGCTTTTCACGCACGAGCGTCGGATATTGCACCCCTCCCAGTTCGATCGTCACCAGGGTAGACGAGCTTGCCTTTGCCAGAATTCTGGATGCGCTGTGCGCGTCCAGAACAATACTGACCGGGTCCATGCGATGCCCATAAATTACCGCCGGTAGTTTGCCTTCGCGGCGCAGGGCGCGCACCTGTTTTCCAACCACTGTACGTTTTTCAGCTTGAATTACTACTTTCTCCATCTTTACTCCTCGAGCGCCTCTCACCCCACATCCTTTTAATTATTGTTGCGGGGTTACCTTCGCTCTTTGAATGAAATTACCCTGGCCAGTAGCCAGGACTTTTCAACCGGCAACGCGCCGGATGATTACAAAATTATGACCTGCGCCCGAACACCAGGCGGCCAATCAGCAGGATGATGCCTGTCAGCAAGCCGCCAACCATACCAGCAATGAGCGCACCGCGCGTGTCCACCACGGTCTGGACATCGCCTTCGACATGGTTGCCGAACAGGAAGAGCGTCTCGATGCGTTCGCCACGGACCTGATTGCCTGCCACTACACCCGCATAGGTGTTCCCCAGGTTGACCGAATCGGCTATGACAAGCCCAGCCTGCCCAACCACGTTGACAGTCTCCGCGCGGATGGCGCCCGCTGCGCTATTGTTCAATTCGACTTCTTTGGCATTGACCAACCCCAACGCGAACTCATGCGTGGAGACTTCCGCTGCGGTCACATCCAGGGCAGCGGACTGGTGCAGGGCCACTTCATCGGCGGTGATCTCCTGCGCGGCGCTCTGGTGCATGCGCACCATCTCCGCTTCGATCACTTCCACGCTGGAGGTGGTCAGGTTGGTCACCTGTGGGGCTTCTTCCATACTTTCTTCCGGGTCAGTTTTTTTCTCGGCCATTTCAACTCCGGGTTTGGGGCAAAAAACGCGCCTCCTTCGTGTGGAGGCGACGGGTCAACGGGCGCATTGTACCATAAAGCAGATTACCGAGGTAGGCAGGTTTTCAGCGTTTATCACGCCTGCGGACAAGGCAAAGGCATCGATTTTGCCATCCAGGTCGAGGTATAACTGGCGGGCTTTGGCGATATCACCGTCCGTGCCGATGCGCTCGACCAGGATTTCCTGGTCTTTGAGTTTGATGGTTACACTTTTATCGCGTTTCGAACTCCCCAGGCTGATGCTAACTGCTCGTTTCACATTGCCCTCCAAATTGTTTCACCACCGAGACCACAGAGACCACAGTGTCTTTTTGTTTTTTCTCTGTGTACTCTGCCGTCTCGTACCCCGTGTTCATGGGGCACTCGCACCGGCGCGCCGCCGATCTTCGCGGCACGAACGGTGTGCGCTCAGTGGTAAAGATCAATTACCAACATACGGATTGGATTGCTTCTCCTCCCCCACCGTGGTCTCCGGCCCATGACCGGATAACAGCCGGGTTTCATCCGGTAAGGTAAAGACTTGCTCATGAATACTTTTCAGCAAAGTATCCCAATCCCCGCCGGGGAGATCGGTGCGCCCAACGCTATCGCGGAAAATCAGGTCACCGCAAAAACAGATCCCTTCGGAAGCAACATAAAAAATGCACATACCGGGCGTATGTCCCGGCGTGTGACGGACTTCGAATTCGATGCTACCTAGTTTCAAGATTTGGCCGTGTTGCAAGTCAATGGTCGGTTCGGGACCCGGGTCGATTTTGAAGCCAAAAAACGGCGCGCCACCTTCCGAGCGCCAGAGCGTATGATCGGCGGGATGCAGGGCCACCAACGGAAGCGGATTGAGGGCATCCGCAATCGCTGCCGCGCCGCCGATGTGGTCGAAGTGCGCGTGCGTGTACCACATGTGAGCAATACGCCAACCACGTTTTAGCGCTTCGGTCAGGATGGCATGGCCATCCCAGGCAGGGTCGATGACAGCCGATTCTTTGGTTTCAGAGTCAGCCACCAGATAAGCATTGGTCATGGCCGGGCCGAGGGTAAAGGTAACAATTTCCAGCATAATCACATCCTTAGACTACTTTTCTTGCAACCTGGTGTTTATCGCGCGGGGCAAAGATAAGGCTAATGATAATCCCAATTGTAATCAGAAGCAGGCTCAAGGGATAGATAGAAGCGGGGTCTTTGTCGTACATATAGCCTGCCAGCAAGGGCGCAAGGATCAGCGCCAACGAGTTCCCCGCTTCGGACATCCCATAGGCCAGTCCCATTTGCGATTGGTGGATGAGCAATCGCACCTGCGCCATGGCCAGCATGCGTGCAGCACGGTACCCACCCATCAGGAAGTAACCCAGCACATACCAGGGCTGCCCTGTGCCTTTCCAAATCAGGAAAGCGAACAGCGCCACACAGACCTGTCCCAGCACAAACCCAATCCCGGTACTGAGTTGTCCCAAAAGCAGATTAAAGGCCACGTTGCCCAGATTCCCCAACGAACCGATGAGGCCCATCTGGCTGAGTATGATGCCACGCTCGTTTTGCAGAAAATTCGGCGTCAGCGTTTGCGGCAGGTACATGGCAAACATGACAAAGAAAACCAGGCCAAGATAGCTGAGAAAACGTGTGTTCTTAAACAAGGTCCTGGATGTATTTTGGCTATCGTGCAAGTCACGCGGTTGCGGTTTCAGAAATAAAACCAGGGCAGTTGAGACGACAAAAACAACCGCAGCATAAATGAAGATCGTTCGAATGCTGAAATGTTCGCCGATCCAGCCTCCCGAAACAGGTCCGAGCACCGCGCCCAGGTTGTACATGGCCGAAGTCAATGTCATAGCACGGCCGGCCGTCATCTTCCCGCGCGCCGCGGTCACGTAGCTGAACAATGGAGAAGACACAAAGCCGGTCACCCCGTACAACACAAACCCGGCGATGAAAATCTCCAGCGAAAGGCCCAGCGCCATGACCCAGGTTGCGACCAGCCCCATGACCCAGGCCGCCCAGATCAACGGTCTGCGCCCCAATTTGTCGGAGAGATACCCGGCGGGAATATGTGCCAGCAACATCGCGAACCCGAAGGCGCTGTAGACCGTCCCGATCAAAATGGGCGCGGCACCCAGTTGCTGCAGATACAGTGGCACGAAATACAAAAACATCCCCTCGCCAATTCCCCATGTGAACAGGGCAGTACCGACAAGCAGCAGACTGGGATTCATGCAGTCGTCTCGACTCGACGGATAAATGTAGAAGCAGCCTCGAAAACCTGATCCCGGGCCGCATCACGCGTGACCACGTGGCCTGCTTCCGTTACATATAGTTTGGTCTTGTCTGACGTGCCGAGGTCGGCGTAGATATGTTCCATATTTTCAGGCAGGACATACTTATCGTTCTTCGAATGGACGAGCAACACCGGGACCTTCACCTTCGGCAAAGCAGCGCGCATCTCGCCCAGCAAGGACTGTAACTCCGCCGCCGAACGGACCGGGTTTCGCGGATACGAAACGTGCTCCGCGTAAGCGGCTTTATCGAACCAGGTCGCACCTGGCTCTTCCTTACTTTTGGGCTGATAACGCATAAACTTGCTGAGAAGTTTGATCGTCCAGGCAGGATAATCGTAGGGAATATGATACGGCGTGGACATAGCGACTACCCCCACCACATCCAGCCGCGTGGACATCAACAGCGACAAAACCCCGCCCATCGACAGGCCAACAAGGTAAATGCGATCGGTTACACCGCGCAACAGATGATAGCCATCTTCAACAGAGGCTATCCAGTCTGTATAGCGCGAGCGGATCATGTCTTCAGGGCGGGTGGCATGACCGGTCAGGCGCACGCCCAGGCAGGGAAAACCCTGTCCGTTCAGGTATTCACCCATCCAGCGCATCTCTTTGGGCGCGCCTGTAAATCCGTGGATGAGCAGGCAACCGGGTTGACCGGGTTTGCCGGGGAAGAAGAAGGGTTCAGCGGTGGGAATAATCATAGATATTAGCTTTTAGCAATTAGCGATTAGCTTTCAGCAAGTTCAAGGGCAGATACTTTTCCATCCAAAATAGGCGGACTTGGCCAGAGCATCTGATAAATATCGTAAATCCGTTCGGTAGCGGTGGTCACAAAACGGTCCATCTCAGATTGGGAGAGATAGATCATCGGGCGCACCATCATGGCTTTGATTTCATCATCGTCACGCTGGTAGAACGACTTGATGTGTTTCAGTTGGTGGGGTAAAGCTTTCGGGGGCAGAAAATCTAATTCAGCGGAGGCAGGCTTGTCCTGAGTTGCGTCGAAGGGCTCTGTGTCCAAAAAGACGCGCCAGTATAAACACTCGGGATGTTCGCGCACATAGATGTGATCCAGTCCGTACCAGTCTTCTTTCACTTCCCAGATGAACTTCCTATCCGCCGCAAACTGCTCAGCCCAGCGCTCGGACGTTGGGCGACCAACTTCGATTGTCCACAGGTTGTCGGTAATAAGATGGAAGAAATAACCCAGCCGGAAGGAGAAACGGGGCTCATCATCCGGCGGAATATCCGCCAGATAGCCACGATAAAAATCCAGGTCGGCGATGTCTTTGTGGACGCTTTTGCTACGTTTGAAATGTGTAACCTGCGGCGGTGGGTCGAATTTCTCCCACTTCTCGTCTGGGATGCCGGAGTCGGGCGCGACGTTGCCAATCGCAAACTGACCGGGATCAAGGTTTGGGATACGTGCAAGTAAATTCTCAGCGATGCGCAGATGCGCGATCCAGGTGGCCATTACCCGATTATACCCAGTGCGGTCACAAATCGCGCTTTTTTGATAGGAACGCGCAATTTGTGACCGTAGGTATTATATAGCCCAGGGCGGGCTTTGTGATTTCACCTTGGGGTAGATCGGACAATCTTCTTCATGTGCGCCCGGCAGGTAGCCGGTGGACATCAGGAATTCGTTCACGATCTCGCCGCCCACGAATTTGAAATTCTGCTTGAAGAGTTTGACCCATTCGTCTTTTGTGCGCGGATGGTGCGCATCCAGCCAGCCTTTGAACGAGCCGTACTCTTCTCGCAGCGCCAGGATGCGACGGGCGTTCTCGATGGCCGCGTTGACCTTGAGCCGGTTGCGGATGATGCCCGCATCGGACAGCAGGCGCGCGCGGTCGGACTCCCCGTAGCCTGCCACCGTTTCGAGGTCGAAGCCATCATACGCGCGTCGGAAGTTGTCGGCTTTTTTTAGGATGGTGATCCACGACAATCCGGCCTGGTTGATCTCAAGGATCAGGCGTTCGAAGAGTAGATTGTCATCCTGGAGAGGAAATCCGTATTCGGTATCGTGGTAGTTTTTGTTGAACTCGTCTTCGGGATGTTCGAGAACGTATTGGCAATAAGTGGTCATAAGGTTATCTCCATCAGAGATAAATGGGATAAATTGATAAACGCGAGTTTAACGTCAAAGCATTGCTTACAGGTTCACTCAGACCCCCACCAGGGAATACAATTCAAAATTTGTTTCAGAAGACAGAACATTGACTAGGCGTTTATCACGTGTCAACACCGGAAGATCAGCAATTTTTCCTGTGGCTGAAATGCAATGCATCCATCCACCTAAACCAGAGGATATACATATTTTTGCATCCACGTCCCGGCCAGACGGGCCGCATCCGAATCAAGGGGCAATGAGATGAATTGGCTCAAGAGCAGTTCGTGGCGTTCCAATTCATCCGGTCGCAATCCACGCCAGAGTTCGCCTTCCGTGATGACGGAAACGTAGGGCAAAAGACTACCATCTAAAATCGACTCGAAGTGAGCTTTGATACTTGCCTGACCACGATAAATATCTATCAACGCGTTGGTGTCAAAGAGCAATTCAGCCGTTTTGGTCATTCCCCCCATTCGCTTTCCCAGCGGGCGCGACCTTCAGCAACCCACTCGTCATCGATGTCCGTGCGGTTAGCCCACATACCGAAAGTATTACGCGCTAGTTCTGCTTTGTCAGCCGTCAAAGTGACACGCCGTGTGCGTTCGTATTCGCGTACACTCAAGATAACCGCCACCGGTTTGCCATCGCGTTCGACGTAAATTGGCCCGCCTGTTTTGGTCACTTCGCGCAAGACGCGCCCAAAACGATTTTTCACTTCAGTTGCAGGGAGATATTTGAGAGGCATTATCGCTCCAATTAGCTAAATATATTAGCTAATTTATTATACTCCTAAATATCAAGAAAGACCAACCAGACACGAAATAGATTTTAGGTTGGAACACCTGTAGCAATTCTTGCAAAGGTTATCTCGTTAGCAGATATCAGCCTTGCAAAACAACCGTCGCAAGGATTACAGGGCAAACATCACCCCACCACACGAATCTCGCGCGGCAGATCGCTCAAGCTCTCGGAAGCCATCTCCGTCACAACCATGTTATCTTCCACGCGCACGCCATTGCGACCGGGCAGGTAAATCCCTGGCTCAACCGTATAAGCCATGCCCGGCTCCAGCATTTGCATATTGTCGCCGCGCATGTAGGGATCTTCGTGCGGCTCCATGCCGATGCCATGACCGGTGCGGTGCGTAAAGTATTGGCCATAGCCAGCGCTTTCGATCACATCGCGCGCGGCTTTGTCCACAGCGGCGCAGGGAACGCCCGGTTTCCCGGCAGCGCGCCCGGCAGCGTTGGCTTCCTGCACGATTTTGTGGATTTTCTCGTACTCGGCCTGCACCTGCCCTACCGCGAAAGTGCGCGTCAGGTCGGAGATGTAACCGTCGGCGGTTGCGCCGTAATCGATGACCAGCAAATCACCGGCCTGCAACTTCCGCTCGGTCGGGCTGGCGTGCGGATTGGCCGAATTTGGCCCGCCGGAGACAATCGGCGCGAAGGGCAGTTCCGGCTCCGAGCCGTGTCTCAACAATTGCACCACCAGTTCTGCCGCCAGTTCTTTTTCGGTCATGCCCATTTTGATGGATGGAAGGGTCGCTTCCAGTGCGTTCTGCGCTACTTTGACGGCCTTGCGCATGGCCTCGATTTCTTCCTTATCTTTCCTCAAACGCAGCGAGCCCAGCACATCGCCGGCATCGGGATAGTCCGCTTCGGGTGCGCCAGCCTTGACATAACGGAATTCCAACAAGTCGCATCTGACGCGGCTCGACGCCGATACGCTTCCCTCTTGTGCCCGTCAGGGTATCCAGACCCAGGGCCTGCGCGGCGCTGCGAAAGGCCTTTTCCCACTCTGACGGGTTCTCCCCGTACGGGAAAGCCTGCACTGGATACGGCATCTGTTCGACTTTGAGCATCTCCAACTCGGGCAGGACAATGGCCGGGTCCTGTCCCTGGGCAACCAATAAAACGACCGGGCGTTCCATCAGGTGGAAATGCGCGCCGGTCAGATACGTCAGGGTGGGGCCAGGGTTGAGGGCAACGGCGTCCAGACCAGAAGTCCGGAGTGAAGCGTTCAGTTTTTCCAATCGAAGGGTAGTCATTTTCTCTCCAGGGTATGGTAATTCTCGGTGTAGGCTGTCTGAATAATCCAATCCGCAATTCCGGGAAAGTGGTTTTCACCCCAGGCGATCAGTGCAAACCACCAGGGAATGATGACCGTGCGGCGCGGATGTTTGGCCAGTTGTAAGACGCGTCGAGAGACATCTTCAGCAGGAACAAAAAACAGATTGAACCATTTGGGTCTGCGTCGACTTTTTTTGCTACTACCCGACCAGCCAAAACCTGTATGCGACGGGCCGGGATAGATACCGGAAACTTTGATGTCGAACGGTGCCACTTCGCGGCGCAGGGCTGTGGTAAAACCGCGCACGCCATATTTCGTGGCCGCATAGACAGTATATGAAGGAGCGGCCAGCCAACCAGCAATCGATGACATATTGATGATATGACCGGAGCGGCGGCGCAGCATGTACGGAAGCACCGCGCGCGTGACCTGGATCAGCCCAGTCAGGTTGACCTGGATCTGGGTTTCGATATCGCGGTCGGGTTCAAGAGTCTCAAGCCAATTTAGGCGACCAAAACCCGCGTTGTTGAAGAGAATATCGATACGCCCGTAAATCTCCATCACTGTGCGCACCATCAGATCGATTTCGGTGCGCTGGCTGACATCTACAGGAACGGCAAAGGCCTCGCCGCCAACCTTATGGATTTCATCTGCCAGCATTTGCAACCGATCAAGGCGACGGGCGGCCAAAATGACCTTGGCCCCTTCCTGGGCAAAGAGATGCGCCGCGTCCTTGCCGAAGCCGGACGAAGCGCCTGTGATGAGAACAACCTTGTTCTTGAGCGAAACCGCCATTTACTCTTCCTCAACCTCATCCTGTTCTTCCGGTCGTTTGCGCGGACGGGGCGGTTCAATTGCTATTTCCGGCGATAACGCCACTTCCAGCACCTGGTCCACGTGCGTAACCGGGATGATCTTGAGTTCAGCGCGGGCGGTCTTTGGCACGTCCACCAGGTCCTTCATATTCTTTTCGGGCAGCAAGACAACCCTGATGCCAGCACGATGGGCAGCCAGCACTTTCTCACGCACGCCGCCAATAGGCAACACGCGCCCACGCAGGGTGATCTCGCCGGTCATGGCAACATCGCGATAAACCGGGCGGCCGGTCAGCGCGGAGAGCATGGCAGTCGCCATGGTGATGCCCGCCGAGGGACCATCCTTGGGAATGGCGCCTTCCGGCATGTGGACGTGGATGTCCATGCGGTCGAAGACTTCCATATCGATGTCATAAAACGGGGCACGCGACTTGACAAAGGTCAGCGCCGCCTGCACGGATTCCTGCATTACGTCGCCCATCTGGCCGGTCATCTGCAGCCCCCCCTTGCCCTCCATCACTGCGACCTCGACCGGCATGATCTCGCCGCCGCTCTCCGTCCAGGCCAGGGACTGCACCACGCCAACTTCATCCTGCCGCTCAGTTTCCGGCGTAAAGTACTGCTGCGGACCAAGGTATTTTTCTACCACTTGTGGCGTAATGACATTCGGGTATTTCTTTTCTTCAGCTTTCAGGCGCGCGGTTTTACGACAAATACGTCCGATCTCGCGTTCCAGATTGCGGACACCCGCCTCGTAAGTGTACTCACGAACGAGTTTTTGCAGCGCAGGGATCTCAAATTTCAAATCGACATCCTCCACACCGTTCTCTTCGATCTGGCGCGGGATCAGGTAACGATTGGCAATCTCCAGCTTTTCCTCTTCGATATAACCGGGGAACTCGATCACTTCCATACGGTCGAGCAACGCGGGCGGGATCGGCCCCAGCGAGTTGGCCGTGGTCACGAACATGACCTTCGACAGGTCAAACGGCATTTCCAGATAGTGATCGCTGAAGGCAAAGTTCTGCTCCGGGTCGAGCACTTCCAGCAAGGCGGAGGAGGGATCGCCGCGGAAATCGGAACCCAGCTTGTCGATTTCGTCCAGCATAAAGAGCGGATTACCCGCCCCGGCGCGTTTCATGGTTTGCAGGATGCGCCCGGGCAGCGCCCCGATGTACGTGCGGCGATGACCGCGGATTTCGGCCTCATCGCGCACGCCACCCAGCGAGACACGTACGAACTCGCGTCCCAAGGCTTCGGCAATCGAACGGCCCAGCGAGGTCTTGCCCGTGCCAGGAGGCCCGACAAAGCACAAAATCGGTTGGCGCTCCTTCTTGGGCTTGAGCGAACGTACCGCAATGTATTCCAGAATGCGTTCTTTGGCTTTCTTCAAGCCGTAATGGTCACGTTCCAGGACCTTGCTGGCATGTTTGACATTCAGATTGTCCTCGCTCATTTTGGTCCAGGGCAGGTCAACAATCCAGTCAACATAGGTACGGATGATGCCAACTTCCGGCGCCATGGGCGGCATCTGCGTCAAACGCTCGATCTCCTTGAGCGCCACCAACTTGGGCTCATCCGGCAGATTCGCCTTTTCAACTTTTTGTTTCAGTTCATTGACATCGCGCGACCAGATATCGCCTTCGCCCAGTTCGGTCTGGATGGCTTTCATCTGTTCGCGCAGGTAGAACTCGCGCTGGCTGCGGTCTACTTCGGACTGCACACGGCTGTGGATTTCGTCTTCCAGTTCGAGCACGTCCACTTCCTGGGCCAACAGGTTATTGATGCGCTGTAAACGTTTACCCGGCTCGGTCATGAGCAGCAAGCCCTGCTTCTCGGAATAATTCAACGAAAGCGCAGTAGCGATCATGTCTGCCAGCCAGCCCGGTTCGGAGATGTTCAAAGCAAACAGATGCGCCTCTTCGGGGATCGAACGGTCGAGTTGCACACAACGCTCGAACTGGTCTACAGCCGAGCGCATCAACGCCTGGACTTCGCGGTCCGGAGTTTGCAATTCGTAAATCGGGCGGGCGCGCACCTGAATGGATGGGCTCGTGCGCACGAACTCTACGATCTCCACCCGGCGGCGTCCCTGCACCAGCGCGGAATGCGCGCCATCCGGCATTTGCAGCAGGCGTCCCACGGCCATTTCCACGCCCAGGTTCAGGAAGTCAGCTACGCCTGGTTCATCGATCTCCGGGTCACTCTGGGTCAGGCCGATGACGGTCTGGTTGTTCATCTGCGCTTCCTGCACAGCCAACAACGAGGCTTCGCGCCCCACGAAAATGGGTGAGACCATACGCGGGAAAATGACCAGGTCGCGCAGGGGCAATACCAGAGCCGTAATTAACCCATCCGCGTCCGGCTCCATGGTCGGGATGCGGTAGAGTTCTTCGGTGCGTTGCGATAACGCTAAATTGAAATTGTCTTCTTCTTCGTTCCAGTCGTTGTGATTGTTCATTCGCTATCCGTTACTTGTGATTCGGGAATCGTATTTTATAAAACCGGACTTATTCCGACTCCCGATTTACGATTCCCGTATAATTTATCCCATGCCGTCATGACTTCTGCAGTGACGAACATCGATCCAGCAGACAGGACAATGCTACCATCTTTTTCGGATAATTCCAGTGCGCGACGGAAAGCCGCCTCGACAGGTTCCAACACTTCAGACTCCACTCCAGCCTGCTCGGCGATCTCCAGAATTTTTTCCGGCTCCAAAGCGCGTGGATGGTCAGCGCGCGTGACAATCAGTTTTTTGATTTTGTCTTTCATCTCAACGAACATGCCCGCCAGGTTCTTGTCTTCCGATGCGCCCAGCACGAGATAGACTTGCCTGCCAGGGAAATACGTTTCCAGCGTCTTGGCCATTCTGGCGAACAAATCCTGGTTGTGCGCCGACTCGAAGATGATCGGCGGTTCGCGACGCGCAATCTCGAAACGGGAACGCCATTCGGTAGCGGCAAATCCTTGCTGGATTGCCTCGTCCGGGACGTCCAGTCCGCTGGCTTTGAGAGCGGCATAAGCCACCGCCGCATTCTGAACCTGATGTTCGCCGAGGAGTGGAATAGTCAGAGCTAACGGAGGCAGGTTGGAGGTCGAAACCTGAAGCGTTTGACCGTCCATGGAATGGGATAAGGGCTTGAATTCCACATCTCTACCGACAAGCGTGAAAGCACAATCGTTTTCGTCTGCAACATTTTTAAGAACCGTGAGCGCCTCGTCCTTTTGCGGGGAGGAGACCACCGGCATGCCGGGCTTGATGATGCCGGCCTTCTCGCCCGCGATCTTGGCCAGCGTGTCGCCCAGCACCAGGGTATGATCGAGCGAGAGCGAAGTGATGACCGAAACGCGCGGCGTGACGATGTTGGTGGCGTCCAGCCGCCCGCCGAGCCCAACTTCGATGACGGCCGCGTCGCAGCCCTGGCGGGCAAAATATAGGAAGCCCAGCGCAGTGGTGATTTCGAAAGTGGTCAGGTACGGGACGCGCGCCACAGCCGGCTTGATCTCTTCGACCAGCGCGGCCATTTCGGCATGTGACATGGGCTGCATGTCCACCTGGATGCGTTCGACGTAATCCTGCAGATGCGGGGAAGTGTACAGGCCGGTCTTGTAACCAGCCGCCTGCAAAGCGCTGGCCGCCAACGCGCTGACCGAGCCTTTGCCCTTCGTCCCGGCTACGTGGATGATGGGATATTGATCCTGGGGATTTCCCAGTTCGGCCATCAGGTCACGCATACGGTCGAGGTTGAAGTCGGCTTTAGCCAGCTCGGAGGCATGTTTGAGGCTATAATCTACAAAAGAGTAGAGGTAATCAAGGGCGAGGTTGTATGATTTTTCGGTGTCCATTGGAGAGATTGTAAATCGGTTTTTGGGATTCGTAAATCGGGATTTGGAAATCGGAGACGAAAATGAATTGCTTCCTTTGTCAGAAACATGAAGGCCAGGTCGCCCCGCCGCCGGGCGGATACATCTACGAGGGCGCGCACTGGCTGGTCTGCCACGCGCCCGTGGACAAGGGTCCGCTGGGGACGCTGTTCATCGAGTCCCGGCGGCATTTCCTGGATTTCGCTGAGGCCAATGAAGAAGAACTGGCTGAATATGGGCCGCTGCTGAAAAAGGTTTACGCGGCGCTCAAGTCCCTGACGGAGGCGGAGCGCGTCTATCAGGTGGTTTTTTTGGAGGGCATTCCCCACTTCCATGCCTGGTTGGTTCCGCGCAGAAAAGATGACGAGCACGGTGTGCCGTTCATTTCAAAGGATATTGTCTGCGAGCAAGAAGATGCGGAAGAATTAGCTGCGGCGTTACAGGAACGATTAGCTTGACATCGCCCTCAGAAATCGTACAATTTGTACATAGTGTACATTTTGCACAAAGGAGCAAGAGATGTCCCCTACCAAAGTCAAAAGCGGTGAGGCACGCGCCAAATGGCGAGACATATTGGATCAGGTTTTTGCGGGCAAAGGCGATGTAGTCATCGAGCGCAACGGCAAAGATGTAGCAGTCATGATTCCGGCTGTGGACTACGAGCAAATTCGTGAAGCACTGGAAGATATGCGTGCTGTTCGTGAAGCTGCTGCCAACTATGAGGAATGGAAAAAAGATCCATCCGTAGCTCGTTCCTGGGATGAAGTAGACAAAGAGTTAGAAAACGGAGAATAGGTTATGGGGGAAACTCACTGGGAAATTGTCATCCATCGTAAGGCTGAGAAAACACTGAAACGATTACGTGGTGAGATGCTGGAGCGTACAAGACAGGCTATCCGCTCACTTGCAGAAAATCCCCGCCCTATTGGTTATAAAAAAATGTCGGGCTATGACAATCTGTACCGGATCCGTGTAGGAGATTGGCGCATTATTTATGCTATTGAGGATGATAAATTAATCATACTTGTGCTCGAAGTTGCCCCGCGCGGCGGCATCTACCGGAATTACTGATGCTCGGTCAACTCACCATCCACCTGCACCTGCCCGGCTGCGCTTCCTTAAAAGAAAAGCGCGGACGGCTCAAGCCGCTGCTCAACCAACTGCACAAGAAGTTCAACGTCTCGGTGGCGGAGATGGAGCGGCAGGATATGTGGCAGGAGGCGGTCATCGCCTGTGCGCTGGTCAACTCGGATGCGGACGCAAGTGCAACGGTCATTGCAAGCGGTGGTCAAGTGGGTGGAAGGTAATTGGACGGATGGGGATGTGATCGATGAGAAGATTGAGATCATTTAATTTCTAACCGCAGAGTCGCAAAGAACGCGGAGAAAAGAAAAAACTCTGCGCACTCCGCGTCTCCGCGGTAAAACAGGAGGAACAATGGATTTAGGACTGAAAAACAAAATCGCCCTGGTCACCGGCGCATCGCGCGGACTTGGGTTTGCTACCGCTTTAACGCTGGCACGTGAGGGCTGCCGGGTGGCCGTCAACAGCCGCAGTGAGGAGAACGCCAAAGCTGCGGCGAAGAAAATCGCGTCAGAAACCGGCACGCAAGCCATCGGTCTGGCAGGAGACGTAAGCCAGGCTGGAGTTGCAGAGACAGTGGTTGCAGCGGCGGTCGAAGCGTTGGGCGGACTCGACATCCTGATCACCAATACCGGTGGGCCCCCTGCCGGTCCGTTTGAGTCGTTTGATGAATCCGCCTGGCAAAAAGCAGTGGATTTATCCTTCATGAGCCATGTCCGTCTAATCCAGGCCGCGTTGCCACACCTGAGAAAATCGTCTGCGCCCAGCGTTCTGACCGTTACGTCTTACGTGGTCAAGGAGCCGATGCTCAACCTGGTGCTCTCGAACAGCATCCGGGCGGCAACCGTCGGGCTGACCAAATCACTGGCGTTGGAACTCGGCAAGGAAAGCATCCGTTTCAACTCCATCATGCCGGGCTGGACAGAAACCGAACGTGTGAGTGAACTGATGGCTTTCCGCGCCAAGAACAATTACACAACGATTGAGGAGGAAATTGCCAAACAATCGGCTGAAATCCCCTTAGGGAGAATGGGAAAGCCCGGAGAATTCGCAAATGTAGCGGCCTTCCTGGTTTCACCAGCAGCTTCATTTGTCCATGGGGTTGCCATGCCGGTAGACGGTGGCATCATAAAAGCCACACTTTAGGAAACGAGAGCTATAAAATTACGATTGACAAGCGAGTTCTGGGCTTGCCTGTCAATCTCTTTACTGCTTCTTGCATAAATAAACGAACTTGCATCTAACGAATTGTCTTCAAAAACCAGGATCCTGGTTCAGATATTTACGCAGCACTCTGTAAGTGCGTATAAGCCTTTATTTTCACCTCTTGTAACATTTGCCCGATAGGACTATGATTGGCGAGTTTTGGCTCCAGATACCGCATCCTTACAAAGGACAGGAGTAATTAAAAATTATCCTTTCCGATGTAGCAAAGTGCCTGACGTTTTTATTTCATTGCGGTACAGATGAGCGAAAAGAAAGAATGAAAGTATGAGTGTTACATCTACAAATGAAAGAGATTTGATCAAGTCGGTCTCTCGCTTCCTGATCGGAAAGCCACTCCCCTCCCACGACGCTGAACACCAAACGATTAGCAAAAAAGTTGGTCTGGCCGTATTCGCGTCGGACGCACTTTCCTCCACAGCATATGCGACCGAAGCTATTTTAGAAGTGCTAGCTTTTGCAGTGCCGGTGGCGGGCACGTTGGTGCTGGGATATTCCATGTACATCGCCCTCGCCATCGTAATCTTGCTGGGAGTGGTGACCGTTTCCTACCAGCAAACCATCCATGCCTACCCAAGCGGCGGCGGCGCTTATATCGTAGCACGCGACAATCTGGGTGAACTCCCGGCACAAGTCGCAGGGGCGGCCCTGCTCACGGATTACATCCTGACAGTTTCGGTGAGTATTTCATCCGGCGTAGCACAGTTGGTATCCGGTTTCCCGGCGCTGTTCCCCTATCGTGTGCCCATTGCGGTCGTGATTGTTGGCATCATGATGGTGATCAACTTGCGCGGCGTGAAAGAATCAGGGATCGCTTTTTCCATTCCAACCTACTTCTTCCTGGGCGTTACGATATTGACGATTGGGGTGGGCTTTTATCGTTTCTTCTCCGGGAGCCTCAACCCGGTCACTGGCGTGACACCCGCGATGGTCGAAGCCGTACAAGGGGTAACCCTGTTCCTGATCCTGCATGCTTTTTCGAGCGGCTGCACTGCGCTGACAGGTGTAGAAGCCATATCGAACGGCATCCCGGCTTTCCAGAATCCCAAAAGCCACAACGCCGGCGTCACGCTTATATGGATGAGCGTGATTTTGTCCTCCATTTTCTTGAGCATTACTTTCCTGGCCAACCAAATTCAGGCGCGTTTCTCCTTGACCGAAACGGTCATCTCGCAACTGGGACGCACGATTTGGGGCCCGGGTACGATGTGGTACGTGCTGCTCGGCGGGACAACCCTGATCCTCATCATGGCAGCCAATACCTCCTTTGCAGATTTCCCGCGCCTGGGCGCTCTACAAGCCAATGACGGATTCCTGCCTCGCCAGTTGACCTACCGCGGTAGCCGCCTGGTATTTTCTTACGGAATCGCTGCCCTGGCGGGATTTGCATCTTTGCTCATTATTGCCTTCCAGGCAGAGACAACCGCGTTGATCCCGCTGTATGCCATTGGCGTCTTTCTGTCCTTCACCATTTCGCAAACCGGCATGGCAATCCGCTGGTGGAAGTCCGGACATCTCAAGTCGGATGAAGAAATCGTGGAAAGAGGCAGCACTGTCCGCTTTGACCCAAAATGGAAACAAAAAATGGTGCTCAACGGGTTTGGCGGCGCATTGACCTTCATCGTGATGATCGTTTTCGCCGTGACAAAATTTCGGGATGGAGCCTGGATTGTTGTCCTCCTGATCCCTACTCTTGTGCTTATCTTCTTCCGCATCAACCACCATTATCGCAACGTAGCCAAAAACCTGTCGCTAGAAACTTACGGGGAACCCCACCGTATTCTGCGAAATCGGGTATTGATCCTGATTGGCGGCGTACATCGCGGCGTTTTACATGCCTTAAAGTATGCGCGCTCGCTCTCGGATGACATCACCGCGGTTTATGTGGCTATCGATCCTCTCGAAACCGAGAAGATAAAGAAAAAATGGCAATATTGGGGAGATGGAGTGCGGCTACAAATCATCGAATCTCCTTACCGGCGTTTGCTTGAACCCTTGAAAGGATATATCGATCACATGGCTGATATGACTTTGCCGAACCAAATGCTCACCGTGGTTGTGCCGCAATTTATCCCTGAACATGGTGCTTACAACGTTTTGCATATGAATACCGCAGAACTATTACGCAAATCCTTGATCAAGAAACATGACATTGTCATCATGGAAGTGCCTTACCATTTCGACGATAACATTCTATTTCGAGTAAAATACTCACGCTATAATACTATAGTCGAGGCGCTCGAATATACACGAGCGCCTTTGTTATCTTGTGCACCTACGTAAAACAATCCCGCAGGTTCGAGTAAATCAATCCTGTTGAGCAGTAAATCCTGCGGGACGGGTGTGTACCTCAGTGTTCTCAAGTGAAATGGAGACCAAATGGAAAATTTTGTCTGTCTGAATTGCGGCTCATCCGAACAGGAAAAGCCCCTGCTGACTATTAAATATCAAAGCAACGAAATTTACATTTGTCCACAATGCCTGCCGGTACTCATCCATAAACCCGCCAGCCTGGCAGATAAGCTGCCCGGCGCAGAGAACTTCGGCGCGCCGGCGGAACATCATCACTAGGCAAAAGTGACCTGTAATAAGCAACGAGTAAGAAGTTTGTTTTTTATTCGTTGTTCATAATTTTTTCTCGCTTCCATGAAAAAACTCACCCACCTGACACGCTCATCGTTGATCTTGATCTTCTTCTTCGGGTTGGACAAGATCGTCGCCTTTGTGCGCACAAGCATCATTGCCCGACAGTTCAGCCTGTCGCACGAGCTTGACGCTTTCAATGTTGCCAATAACCTGCCTGACTTGCTCTTTGCGCTTATTTCCGGTGGAGCGATGACGATGGCGCTGATCCCGGTTTTGAGCGAAGCCATGACTACAAAGGGCCGCCCTGCAGTCTGGAACATTTTCTCACGGGTCGCCAACCTCGCTTTCGTGGTGACCGGCGCTTTTGCAATCTTCATCGCCATTTTTGCCGATCCGCTGGTCAGCGCCCGGTTGGGAATCGCACCTGGTTATGAACTGGTACAACGCAATTTGATTGCCGACCTGATGCGCCTGAATCTGATTGCCACCTTGATCTTCTCGATCAGCGGGTTAGTGATGGGCGGATTGCAAGCCAACCAACATTTCCTACTCCCGGCCATGGCGCCGCTGTTCTATAACTTCGGACAGATTATCGGAGCCCTGGTCTTCTCACCGAGCACGCCTTACCACATCGGCCCCGTGGCTCTGCCTGCCCTGGGGATGGGCGTTCACGGGCTGGTCTACGGTGTGATCCTGGGCGCGGTGCTGCATCTGGGGATACAGGTGCCAGGATTGATTAAATTCCAGTTCCACTGGACGCCCTCGCTCAAACTGGACGAGGGCGTGATCAAGGTGCTCAAGCTGATCGCTCCGCGATTGGTCACCATGTTCGCCATTCAGGCGATCTTCATCATGCGCGATAACCTGGCCTCCCAACTTCCGATTGTCGGTGCGGCCAGCATCCTGACCTACGGATGGATGATCTTCCAGGTGCCAGAAACGTTGATTGGCACAGCTATCGCCACTGCCCTGCTGCCCACTCTCTCGGAACAGGCCGCCCAACAGAAGTGGGATGAATTCCGGGCCACGGTCGAAAAAGGGGTACACATCTTATTGGCCTTGAGTTTGCCAGTGGCAGCGGTACTGGCTGCCGGAATTCGTCCGCTAGTAGCGGCGGTCTTTGGCTTCGACGAGGCCGGAACGTTGATGCTAACCTGGACGACGCGCGTTTTCCTGCTTGGGCTGGCCGGTCAAACCGTACTGGAAATCGGCGTGCGCGCTTTTTACGCGAAACAAGATGCTATCCGCCCGATGATTGCATCCATACTTAATACTGCTGCCTTCATCCTGTTTGGCTTGCTGGTCATTCGCCAAAAACCTGAGTGGGGTACGACCGGCATTGCTCTGGTCCTGATGGGCTATACCGTCGAAGCTATCTTCGTGATGTGGTGGCTCAACCGTCGGCTGGAAGGACCGTCCATAACGGCGGGCAGTTCCTTCGTCCGAGGGACGCTCGCGGCGATCATCGGGGGGGCGTCTGCTTATGGGCTGGCCGTCTATCTGCCTGGTGGGGCAATTTCCACGGCTTTGATTGGGATGTCCGTTGGTGGTCTGATCGTGCTCACCTATCATTTGGAAGGAAATCCGCCTGCTATTCAACCTGTAGCGCTGAGGTATAATTCGCCCCATGTCTGAAACAATCGGAAACACTCAGCCTACCAAGGCGACACAACCTAATATGAACTCAAGACCCTGCTCCAGATCAGGAACAGGGGGGGACCACACAAGAAATCAAGGCCAAGCCCAAAAAGAAACTTGGCGGACGCATCGGACGCTTTTTCCTGAACGTACTGATCTTCCTGCTCATCGTCGGTATCGGCGTCTTTGGCGGATACCGAGCTGGCATTTCCATCCGTCTGAATAAAGAGACGGAATTGGTCACCCAACAGCTAAGCGACCAGTTCTCCCGCGCGCTGGTTGACATCCAATTTGGCAATTACAATGCCGCCCAAACCCGCCTGGAATATATCATCGGGATTGACCCATCCTTCCCTGGCGCAATGGACAAGCTGACCGAGGTGATGGTTCTGTCTACCATTCCGACAGCCACGCCGGTCGTCTCCCCCACCCCGCAATTGATCGTGGACGATACTAACTATGAAGCCTTGCTTGCGCAGGCGCAACAATTGGTCGCTGCCGGACAATGGCAGAACGCGCTGACTGTGCTAGATACCTTGCGCGCTAAAGACTCTACCTTTCATACGGTAGATGTAGACGGCATGTACTACTTTTCACTGCGCAACCTGGGCGTAGACTTTATCAAGGCAGGCAACCTGGAAGGCGGCATCTACGAATTGACACTGGCCGAACGTTTCGGGCCATTGGATAATATCGCTCATATCCTGCGGGATAATGCACGCGCTTACATTAATGCGGCAAGTTTCTGGGAACTGGACTGGCAGAGGGCAGCCGATCAATTTTACGCCCTAAATGGCTCCGGCATCTGGGACGGCACCATGACCGCCACCGAGCGCTACCGGATCGCAGCCATGCGCTATGGCGACCAACTGTATGCAGACGGACAGTTCTGTGACGCTAACGAGCAGTACCAGGCTGCCCAGACGGCCGGCGAGCTCGATGCGGATGTTGTTGGGCGGGCCAACCAGGCGTACCTGGCCTGCTACCCGCCCACCGGAACGGTAGCGCCAACCTTACCAGCAACTGCTACGATAGATCCATCTGTGGTAGTTCCGACGAATACGCCAGGAGGTGGCGCAACACCTGTAAATACCCCGATACCGCCTACCGTTGCACCCACTAGATACGCCTGCGCCTACAGATACACCAGTACCAACACCGACAACACCTTAATCCATGCTCGAAACCCCGCCGACCTGGGCGCTGGCGCTCGTTTTTTGGCTGCACATGCTGGCCACTGTTGCCTGGCTGGGTGGCTTGGCTGCCATCGCTATCCTGGTCCTGCCGGCGGCCAAGCATACGCTAAAACCCGCCGAACAATTGGCTTTTATCAGTGCCATACAGCGCCGCCTGGAGCCGCTGGCCTGGTTCTGCTTGTCCCTGTTGATTGTGACCGGTCTGTTTCAGATGAGCGTCAACCCACACTACGACGGCTTCCTTTCGACCAGCGGACAATGGTCGCTGGCCATCCTGACCAAGCATACGCTGGTGGTTGTGATGGTCGTCGTCAGCGCGATGCAGACCTGGGAAGTGCTGCCAGCCATCCGTCGCGGTTTGATGCGCATCGAAAAGGGGCAAGCCAGCGAAGCAGAAGTGAAACGCCTCCAAAAGCGGGAAACTTTGTTGCTGCGCTTGAACATTGGCCTGTCCATCCTGATCCTGGCAGCAACGGCCTTTGCCAGAGCATCGTAAACGAAAGGCGCACCATTTTTGGTGCGCCTTTCGTTTTATTAGCTAATCCATTTCTTGGCAAAGCCGACTAAACTTTCTTGTTCGATAGCTTTGTAGTAGAGTTTACACGTTAATAACGGCCAGTCCTTGTAAAACTTTTTCGTGGAGCAGCCCGTTGGTAGCCAGCACACCGCGGTTTTCCTTGAGCGTGCGTCCCTGCGTGAAATCGAGTGGTTTACCCGACAAGTCGGTCAGCCTGCCGCCCGCTTCTTCCAGGATAATCGAACCGGCGGCCTGATCCCAGATTTTTTCACGGTAGTCGAGGCGGTCAGGCGAAAGCAGACGAATGATGACCTCGCCGCCACCCGCGGCCAAAACGGCGTACTTGGCCTGGCTGTCCATGCGGACGGGTTCGACCTGCACGCCCAACCAGTCGGCCAGTTGGTCGATCTGGCTCACATTGGTGTGACCCGCTTCGAACGAGCGCAGTAAGCGCGCCTGGGATGAATCGCTCCGCGCGGACACGTTGAGCTGCTTCCACTGGTCATCGTCTTCTGCCATGCTGGTGCTCCAGGTTCCCTGCCCACGGACGGCCAGCGCCACCGAGCCGGGTCCTTCCATATCAGGGATAGAGGCCTCCCGCAGGTTAGGGCAACCTAACACGCCAATTTGGACGACGCCATCTTCCACCAGCGCCAACGCCACGGCGTATTGGTCGCCACGCAAGAAACCCTTCGTCCCATCAATGGGATCAAGCACCCAGAATCGTTTTCCGGGCTCTGCATTGCCATAATCGATCCACTCACAGACGCTCTCTGCATCCGCATCGGGAATCACCTTGCTAACATAACCCATTACCTGCGTAAGAATGTTCGCGCCGTTGGGATCACGCAACGCGGCAGAGGTCTCCTCCGCAACCAGCGGGATGTCCGGAAAGGCTTGCGACAAAAAGCGGCCGATGATAGCCTGGGTTGTAAAGTCCGCCACAGTGACCGGGGATTTATCGCCCTTCGTTAAAGAAGACACGACTGTTTCACGCTGGATCAGTCGCATCAAACTCGCAACCTGGCGTACAGCGTGCAAAGCTGTTTGCACCTTGGGATTAGAAAGTTCGATCATCAATATACCTCGAATGGTTGAATTTTAAAGAAAGAGCGCCAGGATTATACCCGCATCCTTGCGCTTCCGCATGAGGGTGCGTCGCACCAAAATCTCTGGAAAATTTTTGTTAATCGTGATTTTTCTTCGCTTCGAAAAGTCACATTTAACAAGGTGCGACGCACAATAGTGTCACAAACTCCGGCTGCGCCCCATGTTGGGCATGATCCACTCATCCTGATAATGCTCACGAAGCATCTGGTAATACAGCAGCGCTTCCTTATTTTGCAGGCTGTAATCCCAATCGCGTTTCAGGCGCGTTCGCTCAGCCTGGAACTGCTTGCCCGAGATTTTCTGTTCGGCACGCTCCGCCAGAATGTCGGACGAGCCGGCCCCCTTCGAGAACTTCATCTTGGGACGGTAGACGATCTCATCCGGCAACAGACCTTCGTAAGCGCGTCGCAGCAACGCCTTGGCCTGCTGGCCGTTTTCGTGCAGTTTCCACTCTGACGGCAGACTCAGCGCCATCGCCACCGAGTCCACATCCAAAAACGGAACCCGCGCTTCCAACCCGTGCGCCATCGACATGCGGTCGCCGCGCTGCAGGTTGGTGTTGTGAAGGGCCTCGGTGATGTAGACCAGCTCTTCCTGCAAATCATCCGGCTTCTCAAAGCGCTGTAAATAGGAATAGCCTGCGTACAGTTCATCCGCGCCTTCGCCAGTCAACATAACTTTGACATAATCAGAGGCCATCTCAGCCAGCATGAAATTGGGAATAGCGCTGCGCACCAGCGCCGGGTCGAAGGATTCCAGATAATAGACCACATCTGGCAACACTTTCAACATATCCTCTTCGTTGTAGATATATTCATGATGCTGGGTTCCCAGCGTATCTGCCATCAATTGTGCGGCTTCCAGGTCTTCGCCACTTTCCACGCCGACCACAAACGAATGCAGGCCGGGTGTATCCTGGCTGGCAATCATCGCAATGATGCTGCTATCCAAGCCGCCGCTCAGACTCGTCCCCAGCGGCACATCCGACATCAAGCGCTTTTGCACAGCATCCTGCAACGAATCACGGATGGACTGCAAGGCATCCGCTTCGCTGTTTACATCCGGTAATTCATCCTGCAAGGTATTTTCCAGCGTGTAATACTGCATCCAGCCTTTTTGGCTGTGATACCAGTACCCCGCCGGGAACTCGTGGATATCATCCGTGACCAAGGACAGAGCCTTGACTTCAGATGCGAAATGCAAATTCCCGTCTTTTTTGCCATAGTACAACGGCTTAATGCCCAGCGGGTCACGCGCCAGGAACAACTCGCCCCGCCACGCAATCGCAAATGCGAACATGCCATTCAACATTTCCACGCACTTCGGCCCGTACTGCTGATACAGGCGCAGGACAGTCTCGGTATCGGTGCGAGTCTTGAACCGTTGTTCCTTCAAACGGTCATGGCGCAGGTCCATATAGTTGTAAATCTCCCCGTTGAAGGCAATCCAGGCATCACCGTCTTGCAGCGGTTGACTGCCCCCCACCACGTCCACGATTGCCAGGCGCGTGTGACCCAGTGTTGCAGAGACAGTTGGCATCACGCCATCCCCGTCTGGACCGCGATGCTTCAAGCACCTCACCATCTGGTTGACAGTTTTTTGTGAATTGCCCTGATAGGCTCCTGCAATTCCACACATTGGTCCGAACCTCCTTTGTGTTCTTTGCAGCCGCACTCCCCCACAATCTTTTCAAGCACGACTTACATAATAATGGCGCGAAGCTGTTACCGCTCCACGCCATGTCAACTTATTTACAGCGAAGGTAATTCTATCATATCGACTTTTTTGGCCGGGACACCAGTCAGATCGTAGGCCATCGCCCCCGTAATGCGGACCGGAACGATCTGACCCAGCTCGAGCTTGCCCTCGATAAAGACAAGACCATCGATCTCGGGCGCATCCCGGTAACTCCTGCCGACAGAGATACCGTTATCGAAGCCTTCGATCAGCACATCCAGCGTCTTGCCAACATAGGACTGGTTGATCTGCATCGAGATGCCCTGCTGGAGTTCCATCAGATGCTCGAAACGCTCCTGTTTAACGGAAGCAGGCACCGGGTCGCCGAGCGGTGCGGAGGTTGTCCCCTCCTCGAACGAGAATTGGAACGTCCCCACCCGGTCGAAGCGGATCTCTTCTACAAAGTCCACCAGCGCCTGGTACTCTTCGTCCGTTTCGCCGGGATAGCCGACGATAAAAGTGGTACGGATGGACAAATTCGGGATTTTAGCGCGCATCTTGGCCAATGTTCTGTGAACCCAATCGATGTTAGACGGGCGACGCATGCGATACAGCGTTTTGGGATGCGCATGTTGGAGCGGCATATCGAGATACGGCAGGATTTGCTCGCGCTCGGCCATCACGTCGATCATGCGGTCGGTGACGTAGCCGGGATACGAGTACATGATGCGGATCCAGTCCATATCGGGGACGGAATCGGTAAGCTGTCTCAAGCAAGGTCGCCAGACCTTCTTTCATCCCCAGGTCGTGACCGTAATCGGTGGTATCTTGCGCGATGAGAATCAGCTCGCGCACGCCCGAATCGCGCAAAACGCGGGCTTCGTTGATAATGCTCTCTACCGGGCGGCTGACGGCCGTGCCCTTGATGAGCGGGATGGCACAAAACGCGCACGGACGGCGGCAGCCATCGGCCACCTTGAGATAGGCGCTGGCACCCGCGACGCGAAGCGCGCAGCGCATCCCGCTCGTCCGTGCCGACGGTTTTGGCTTCGCCCGGCAGATGATAGAGCGGCTCGGGGTGACCTGGTCCTGTTGAGGACGGAGTTCGCGTACCACCTGCACAATATCCATCCAGCGACGGGTGCCAAGCACGCCGTCTACACCGGGGACTTTTAGGGCCACTTCCGCGCCGTAGCGCTGGGTAAGACAACCGGCCGCAATCAGGATCTGGCCGTTTTGTTTGATCTCAGCCAATTCACGCAGCACTTCAAAGGATTCGTCTTTGGCCGGGCCGATAAAACCACACGTATTAACGATCAACACATCTGCTTTTTCGGGATTATCCGTGCCTTGGTAGCCGTCACGCATCAGCAACTGCGCCATCGAATCAGAATCGACTGTGTTTTTTGCACAACCAAGGGAAACAAGGTGAAAGACGTTCGTTTTTGTCATTTTTGTACCACTAAATTCTTCAATCCAATTTGTTATTGCGACTCATTTGTCGGTGTTTTAGTAGGCGTAAACGTGGGTGAGGCTGTAACCGTAGGAGAGGGCGTAATCGACGGGGTTGGTGAAATATACGGCGTGAGAGTCGCCGTAGGAGATACAACCGGCGTCGGTACCAGGATTTCATCCGGCGTATAAATAAAACTTGCAATTTGCCCAAAACCGCCCAACAAACCCAGGTCACGCTGATTATAAACCACGCGCAATGCGGCGCCGCTGCCAGCCAGAATTTCAATGCTTTGTTCGGCCTCGAACGGATAGGCATTGCCCGGGATGGTGCGGCCATCAAAGGCTACCTCGCCGTCCACAGTGACACGCAGATAGGTGCGCTCAACCGCCACAAGATTAATCTGCACATTCACGTTAGCTGCCAGAGTTGGAACTTCAACTGTCCCTTCGGGTAGACCCGGTATTGGCGTATCTTCAGCGGGGATCAGTGTAATCTCTGCCGCAATCGTTTCCACCGGCGTGCCAATCAACGCTTCCGAAATGGACGGACCGGTCGCCGCGGCTTCCACTTTCCGTTCAGTCTGCAATGTGATCACTCTTGAGATGCCCCAAACGGAGAATATGACCAACAGCAATACCATGCCAATTCCAAAGACCAGATCGCCGGCAATAAAACTACGCAGCCTTGGCAGATTTTCCGGGATGTTCTGCTGCTTACGTCGTGTTTTTTTGGGGGGATGCCGTTCACGACGACGCGCCTGAAGCGCATCCGCAAAGCGTAACAACAGGGTATCTACATCCAGGTCCAAAAAGCCGGCATAATTCGCAAGCATACCACGCGTCTGCACGGGCGACGGCAATTCGTCAAACTTGCCTTTTTCAAGCGCATCCATAAATTGTGAGCGCATGTGCGTGTGACGTTCGATCTCGTCCAGCGTCAGGCTGAGCATCTCCCGTCGACGGCGCAATTGCAATCCGATTTCATTGATGATCTCTTGCGACGACATCCCCGCTTCAGGAGGAATTTCAGGTTCTGTTTCCGTGTCCCCTTCGATGCCTGGCTCAGGCTCCAGTTCATCTTCGATTTCTAAATCAGATGCGGTGTATATCTGGTCGCTCGAGATGTGGGATTTGGCCCAATCGAGGAACGTCATTCCCAGTTTCGGGGGGACTTCGCTTTCGGCCTCTTCCCCAGTCGCTTCTTGCTTGACACCCTGACTTGCATCTTCTTCAGAAGCGATGTCCGCTCCGAGGGGCGAATCCGGTTTTGGATCGGGAGCAGGCTCGGGTTCCGGCTGCGATGCGGGCTCTTCTTCCACCTCTCCCGCCTCGCGTTTGACGCGCTTCAGCCATGTCTGCCAAAACGGCTCCGCTGAAGTTTCCGTAGATGCTTCTTCGGCTTCAACATCAGGCTTAATTTCTTCTTTTTCCGGTATGGGGACTGTCTTTTCCCCTTCAAATATGACTTCTATTTCAGACTCAGATTTGGGCTGAGAAAGGCGCAATTCATCGACGATCTGGTCAAGATCGAGGTTCAGATATTCGGCATAATTTCGCAAAAAACCGCGCGCCTGCACCGGCGATGGTATCGCGGAGAAATCGTCGGCTTCCAAAGCCTGCAAATAATTCCGTCGAATACGCGTGGCTTCTGCCGCCTTTTCGAGAGTCAGGTTGCGGTATTCACGCGCCTTTTTAAGCTGTTGTCCGATTGTGTCTGTCATGCTAGAGCTATTTTACTGCTTCATACATAAAACTCTGAACTTATTTGTTCCACAAAGCTCGAATTTTACGGGATTTTGGTTCAAATATTTACGCAGTACCCTATAATACAACATCACCGGCCCCCAAATCTCGGGAATGAACCGGTGATGATGTCTGAGTGATTTAGAAATTATTCTTCGGCAGATTCAGAAGCATCGTCGGCAGCGGCAATTTCGCTTTCGCTGGCCGGAACATCTTCCACTGTTTCCTCAACGGCAGGTGTTTCTTCCACTGCAACTTCGGCAGCCGGCGTTTCTTTAACAACAGCCTTTTCTACCTTGGCGACATCTTCCAGAATCTCGCCCTCGCGATGGACGATAATCTTGATCTCAGGGACCAGATCCATGGTCAAGCGGACATTGGCAGTGAACTCGCCCAGGTTACGGATGGGCTGCATATCGATCTGGTGGCGTTTGACTTCGTAACGAATCTTCTCCTGCAAAGCATCAGCCACATTCTGTGTGGTGATCGAACCGTACAGCTTGCCAGTTTCACCAGCTTTGGAAACGAAGGTCAACACGACACCTTCAATTTCACCTGACAGACCTTTGAGCTCCTGGTTCTGCTCTGTGCGGCGGATTTCAGCCTGCGAACGGATGCGTTCAATCTGCTTCAATGCGCCTGGGGTAGCCAGCACAGCCAACCCCTGCGGGAGGAGGAAGTTGCGGCCATACCCATCAGCGACCTTTTTCACGTCGCCTGCACGGCCCAATTTGTAAACATCCTTAATCAACATTACTTTCATTTTTCAAGCCCTTTCTGGGGATAGTTTTGCCGCGAAACGCAGCATGATGTGAGCGAAGGGTACAACGCTCGGCGGCGAATTGTACCAGAGGCTTTCCTTCTTGCCAACCTTTGCAACAGAGGGTAAGATAAGCTCCATGAACCACTTATCTATCGATTGGCGACGTGTAGCCCTTATCGTTGGTGTATTATTCCTTGTTGTTCTCATTGTAGACTTTAATTCACGGATGGAAGAACTCGACCGTCTCAATCGCCAGGTTGGGATTACGCGTGCGGAAGCGACACAAGCTGCGTTGACAGAAATCGCTTATGAAACCCAAATCGCGAATGCCACTTCAGACCAATCAGTAGCAGGTGAAGCACGTGGTAGCGGAGGCATGATTCAGGAGGGAGATCACCCGGTCGTTGTGATGGGAGATGATAGCGCAACACCGCTTGGAAACCCGGAACCCACCCTCGTCCCTACCCCAAAACCAAATTGGCAGTTATGGTGGGATTTGTACTTTGGCGAGGAATGAACCGCCTACCCCTTTTCCCTGATACAACCAAAATTGAAAATGATACTCTGACCATTGCTGGTCAGGATTTAGCATCTTTAGCGGGAAAATATGGGACTCCGCTCTACCTATATGACCGGGTGACGATGGACAATGCCGTTGCCGTCTACAAGGAAGCGCTCGCATCTTCCTATCCCGGGCCTGTATCATCCCCGAAGGGGGCTTCCATTACCTATGCCGGGAAAGCCTACCTGAGCACCGCCCTGGCGCAATGGACGCAGTATCACAACCTGTGGCTGGATTGCGCTGGCGAGGGCGAAATTGCGATTGCCAGAGCGGGTGGTGTTCCACGAGAAAACATTCTGGTGCATGGCGTCAACAAATCGGATGCCGATTTAGAGGCCGCCATCCAACATGCGGGCACAATCGTTGTAGATAACCTTTCCGAACTTTCACGTCTCACAGGCAGATTCTCGAATCCCGATTCCCAATTTCCTGACTTATGGCTACGTTTGCAGCCCGGGCTGGCCGTCGCCACACATGTCTACACGCAGACAGGTCAACACGACAGCAAATTCGGCATGGGTGGGGAAGAGTTAATGGAAGCAGTGCTCTTTTGCCGGAAACGGCACCTGCCACTGAATGGGATTCACTTTCATCAGGGTTCTCAGTTCCGTGACCCCGCTCCGCTCAAGCCGGCCATCGAACTGGCCTTGGATCTTGCCAGGCAAATCGGCTTTTCAGGCGATTGGCACTTCTCGCCTGGCGGGGGTTGGGGCGTGGCGTATCACGAAGATGAGTTACCACATCCCGATGCGGAAGAATATGTCCGTGTGATCGCGGAGAGCGTAGTGGAAACCTGTCAGCAGTTGGGGTTGGATTTGCCACACTTGCACATCGAGCCAGGTCGCAGCATCATAGCGAGGGCGGGAGTGGCGCTGTACCGCGTCAATACTGTAAAGCGTCAGGGCCAGCGGACCTGGTTGCTGGTAGACGGCGGGTTAGCCGATAACCCTCGTCATGCGCTGTACGGGGCAAGATATTCTGCTTTAACGGTAGCAGGCCCAAGCCGAGAAAGAAGCGAACGAGTCCACATAGCGGGGCCATATTGCGAATCGGGGGATGTCATCATCGAGGATCTGCTAATGCCCAAAGTCCGTGAAGGGGAACTAATCGCGGTGCCGATGAGCGGGGCGTATCAGTTGAGCATGTCCAGCAATTACAACGGGGCGCGGCGTCCGGCAGTGGCGTGGCTGGAAGATGGCAAAGCACGGCTCATCCAACGGCGGGAAACGGCAGATGATCTACTGCGTCGGGATGTGATCTGATAATCGAAGCGTGTGAGGTAAAATAAACGCATGTCAGGAATCGGGAATTGGGTTTTGTGACGAAAGCATTTCACAAACCCAATTCCCGAATAATATGTCCTGAACGACGCTTTAGGAGTAAATCATGGCTATCTTGGCAGCCCAACCATCAATCTCAAATCTAAAATCGAAACTTAAACTTTACTGGCCACTGGTTAAAGGCCTGCAATCCGGACTTTTACTGTCAACCGGCATCGCGGGATACATGAGCGCCCATAGCAAGCCGAACCTGCTCGTTTTGCTCATGCTATCGGGCAGCTTGTTTCTATCTATCAGTGGTTCAACGATCTTAAATATGTGGTGGGACCGCGACATCGATGCCAAAATGCGGCGCACCCAGAAGCGTCCCACTACCAACGGCTCCGTCGCGCCCGATGAAGCGCTGCGCCTGGGTTTGATCCTGTCCATCCTGGGCGTGGGCTGGGCGGTGGCTGTCGGCCCGCTCTACGGGCTGGTCGTCTTTGCCGGGCTGTTTTTCGATGTGGTAGTCTACAGCATGTGGCTCAAGCGCCGCACCTGCTGGGGCATCGTCTGGGGCGGGGTGTCGGGCGCTATGCCCATCCTGGCCGGGCGTGTGCTGGCCGTCGGACAGATCGAGATCATCGGCCTGCTGCTGGCCGCTGCTGTGCTATTCTGGATTCCCACCCACACGCTCACCTTCAGCATCAAATTCCAAAAAGACTACAATGCCGCGGGCGTGCCCACCTTCCCGTCCACCTACGGGCTGGAAACTACGCGTGCCGTGATCGCGCTTTCGTCCATTATTGCTGCGGCCAGCATTGGCGTGGCCGGTGTGATGATCGGCGTGCAGGCGGGCATCCTGCGTTTGATGGTTGTGCTTTCAGCAGGCCTGCTGCTGCTGTCCTTCGCCACCATCTTCCGCCCTTCCGATCAGGTCAATTTCAGCCTGTTCAAGTACGCCTCGCTCTACATGCTGGCCTCGATGATCCTGCTTTCCATTTAGCATTGTCGAGTAGCGACTTGCAGTCGCTACTACACTAATCCCTCATGAAAATGACCTCCACCGACCGCCTGCTGATCTTGCTGACCGCGCTGCTGGCCAGCTACCAGATCGTAGTCGGCATCGACGGGCTGGGAACGGTTCCCATCACGGCCTACACCATCGCTTTTGGGGCGCTGTTGGTGGCCATGCTGCTGTTGATCATTCTAGGATTTGGTGTGCTGGATAGCCCAATCGTGGTCATCGTTTCAACGATCATCCCGCTGGCGCTCTTGCTGGGACTTGTTTGGGAGCATCTCGCTTCCTACCGGACCCCTTACCTGCTCTTCACCATCATCGGATTCGTGGCAATCATCGTTACCCGTTTCCTTCCCATACCGGGCAAACTTCCGACCATCGTGTTGGCTATCGTCCACGGGGTGGCCGGGCTGACGATCTTCCTGCTGCCCAGCATCCTGGCCGCGGACGGGAAAATGCACCCCGGTTTTGCGCTGGTCGGCCTGGGTGGCGCCATGATCGGGTTAGGAGGCCTGCTGCTCTCCTTCTTGAAAGCCGGCAAACCCATCCTGCCACGAGAGACCATCCTCAAAGTGCTGCCAAGCCTGTTCATGCTGATGACAGCCTGCTTTGTAGCTGGTTTCAAATTTGGGTAGGGGCAATTTGTTTTAACGGCCAGCAAACACATCGTCCAGCGAGCCCAAAGCCTAATTCTCCACCCTCGGACGTAAGCCGCACGCCATATCGAAACCATTGTCACCGCCGAAAAACTCGATGAGTGGGCGTTTGAGCTTTGCTTATATGGCATAATAAGAAATACACAAAAGTCCTTATCCCTTTTGCGAGCTAGTGATATGCAGAAAAAACTTGTCTTCCTTCTACTGATAGGATTAGTCTTGAGCGGGTGTGGGCTTCGCTCCACACAGGAGCCGTCGACTCCCACCGCCACGATGACAGCCACTTCCACGCCACCACCTCCAACGAGGACTCCGCTCCCAACCATGACCGCGACCGTGACCCCAACGCCCACGCCCGATTTCAGCGTGGTTGGCTTGCCCAGCGAACCAACCAGCGCGCCGGCATTTGATTTTGTAGACCAAATGTGCCAGGCACAGTGGTTCACCGAGACGGGGGATCTGCCCTGTCCGGGAAACGAGGCACAGGCCGACACGGGCTTTGTCACGGAGCTGGGTGGGGAGATCCAAGGCTTGCCCGCGAATATCAAGCTGCTGCTGACATTTCCTCCCAAATTCGATGACAAGACGATCTCAAGCAAATATCCGCCTTTCACTGTGGAGAATGGGGATCGCTTTCGAGCAGTGCTTGCTTGTCGCGCTCACACATCTTGTGATGTGGAGTTCATCCTGTATGCCTTCGACGACCAAGGACAGACCAGGCTGATGCATTGGCGCTATATTTTTGCAGACCCGCCTATCGTGGTCGATTATTCCCTTGATAGTGTCGCCGGGAAAACAGTCCAGTTCGATCTGGCTGTGCAGGTCAAAGGGAACCAGGCCGATGCGAACGCAGTCTGGATCGCTCCTCATATTTACCGTCCATCCCATTGACTATGGGTTTAAACATCTTCTTTTGGCCCCTTCATCCCAGATCTTAAAAATCGGGTTACAATCCAAAAAACGATTTCACAGGTGATCTAATGGATGTTTTGTACAAACTCAAACCGGCGGTAAAAAAATTCTGGCTGCAACTGCTGGCCGGGCTGATGTGGTCGGGCGTAGGCTTGATGTTGTTCTTCATTGCACGGCGCTGGTTGGTAGAGGTCGAGCTATCTACGGAAGTCCTGCTGCTCATCGCCGGGCTGACCCTGGCCGCGGCGATCTATTTCTGGGGCTTCTCGAAGTTGGCAGGTAAGAACATTCGCCGCATCGAGGCACTCCCCCAGAAACCCTGCCTGTTCGCCTTCCAGGCCTGGACCAGTTACCCGTTGGTGGCGGTGATGATCGCAATGGGCATTTACCTGCGCGTGTATTCGTCTTTCCCACACGCGTTGCTGGCAATCACTTATATCGGTCTCGGCGGCGGCTTGTTCGGGTCAAGTTTGCACTATTACGCCCACCTTTTCAGCAGAGAGCCTGCGATGGCAATGGAAGCGGAAGAGTAAGCGATAAATACTGATATTTACTGTCTGACTCCTTAACAAAACTGTGCGTTGACTTTTAATCATGCTGAACGTAAGATTGTCCTTGCAACGAAGCCCACAACGATGAAATAGACAGTGTTTCACTGTCGGCCCGCCCCGATCCCTCGGGGCGGTGTGCTTTTAATGACCTGCGTCAGTCTCCTCACTCGTTCGGCCAGCCAGGTATCGAACCCACCCGTTTGCAACCCACAGCCGCCAGCGCAGTCGCGTCCAGGCACGAATGCCCTGGCTGACTTGCGCTCTCTCAGGCGAACGCTGGCTGAAAACCAGGGCTACGTGCAATTCCACCACGCCTTCGATCTCGTTCGCTGCCGGTGAAATCAGCGGCTTGAGGCCGCGAGGCCCAGCACTTTTGAGTTTGTGGGTCAAAGCGTCTTGTAACTGGTGGGGCGTATGTCCACCTGGCAGATCGGGGAGCAGGCGCGCGGAAGTTTTCTCCAGGCGGGCATACATCCGAGAAATGGCCCGTTGCGAGGGAAGCAGATACAGGAACCCCATCTCCCCCGCTTGCCACAGACCGAACAACAGGACAAATCCTATCCCTGCGATGAGGAATTGCCCGCCCAGAGTGGTGACCAGCATGCGCCAGTGCGCTTTCAGCCAGGAAATGGCCGGTTTATCGGCGGGCAGGCTCGGGGGCGGCCCCGAAGCGCTTGCGTCCCTTGCGCGATCAATCGCCGGTTGACTGGCTGTCGGCTCGAATTCCACCCATCCAATCCCAGAAAAATAGACTTCGGCCCAACTGTGGGCGTCCTTCTGGCGGACAATGTATTCGGCCGTCGGTGCATTGTAATCGCCGCTGGCGTAGCCAATCACCAAGCGCGCAGGGAGCCCGACCGCGCGCGCCAGCACAACCATCGCGGAGGCGTAGTAGTCGCAATAACCCTGCCGGGCCGTGAACAGGAAGTAATCCACTACGTCGCGGCCGGGCGCAGGCGGCTCGACTTCCAGCGTGTAAGGGAAAGTGCGCAGGTACGTCTCGATGGCGACGGCGCGGTCGTAAGGCGTGGGAGCGGCCTGCGTGAGTTCGCGGGCCAGCGCCAGCACGCGCTCAGGCATGGATTCGGGTAGTTGCAAATAGCGGCCCACAATCTGCGGCGGATAATCACTCCCGGCGCTACGCAATTGTTCAACGCTTAGTTGCTGGCTGGTAGGAAACGACCGTGTACTCGTCAGGGTCGGTCAAAGCGCCCAGCATATCGCCATCGGAGACCGGGCTGGGATCGCTGGGCGGTTTCGTGCGCCAGGCGATTTCGAGGTCCGTATCGACCTGCGCCAGGGTGCCGGTCCAGTAGACATACGTGCCCTGGCCCGGAACGCGCTTGGATATGCTGGGTGACCACACGATAATTCTGGGGCGGGGCTAACAACGGCGTATCGGCCGGCAATGGAACATCCTGGGCCGGGCTGCTGCCCCAACCGGCACCAGAGTACACATCGTAGGTGATCGCCCGCCAACGATAGTGCGTGGGATTGACCACAACGGGGATGGTTTCCGGAATCGGCGGAATCTCGCCAGTGCTGACGGTCAGCACCACATCCTGCAACTGTTCGGGCGGCAGGTCCACCAGGTGTTGGCGCGGCAACCCGTTGGCACGATAAGCATCGGAAACAGCCACATTCGGCGGAGCTTCCAGCCCCAACGATCTCGCTACCTGGTCACTACCCCGGTTTGCGCTTCGCAGCTTATCCACCAGATCGCGCCACGAAAGCGAAGGGACTCCAGCGGCTGAAAAGGTCAGCACAATCGTGATCAGTCCAACCATCACCAGTGTATCGATACGGATGCTCTCGGCATAATCCACCTTGCGCTGCTGCCATTGGATATGCCGCCATTCGTTCTGCGCCCAGCCCATCAGGGTCAACAGAATGGCGAGATACACGACCAACAACCCGATATTCCCGTGGGTGTAAGCGAGCACAGCAGCCAGCACCACGCCCCCCGGCGCCAGCGCCTGCAACGCCTGACGGTTCTGTCGTAATCGCCAGCCCGCCCAGGCACACACCAACCACAGCAGCAGATTCCAGACCACCGCGGCAGCCAAGGGATCGAGGAAGGATTTTCCACTGACCAGGGCCGCACTCCAGGCCCACAACCGGCTAAGAACGCCGGCAACCTGGCTGGAGAAATCTGTCGAGACTGTGATCAAAGAACTGAAATCTATAGAAGTACGTTCAAAAACCCATAAGATGACCTGGGGAATTAACGAAAGCGAGGCCAGGATCAGACGCCCGAGCGGCAAAAACAACCCTGCAACATAAGCGAACACCCCCGGGAGGCCCAAGCCGGTCAGACTCACCCAGGCCTGCTTCGGAGTCAAGCGGCGGCTGCTCAACCCCCAGCCACAGAGCGCTGCTACCAGCGAAACCGGCATCAACAAAGACCAGGTAGCCCCTCGGATGACCTCGCCAAGGGCTTGTGCCAGGCAGACAGTAGCCATCAGCAACAGGACCAGGCTGAAGTTGCGCTTGACCCAGTTCCCTGTAAAAGAAATCATTTCGCCAGCCTCCGCCAGTTCTGGTCGTCTGGCGCATGCACAGGGATGGCCTTTCCCAGGGGGGAGATGCGCCATTCCCATTGACCGTGCGTGCCGGGATGCGCTTCCGGGCGGTCAAACAAATCGCGCGGCAGCATATGACAGGCCACCTGCATTTGCTGCAACTCGCTCGCAACCCTGGTATTATCCCGTTGGTCAGCGAAGGAATGCAAGTCAAGCAAAAAGACGGTCGGGGTAATCCCACGGCGTCTTAATGGGGGAACGGTGAGAAACCAATCCATGCTGCTGGTGGCTGTAATGATCAGCAAGCTGGCATTCCGTCCGATGTTGGGCCGGACATGTTCCAGCACCTCGCCGAGCGATGTCGTTCCGGGCGAGACCAGCGCCAGCGTGCGCAGGATTTCCCATCTTTGGCCTGTCCCGCTGCGCGGCGGCAACCAGTCCAGGGACTTCCCGTTCACGATCAGACCTACCCCGCGATGGGCGCGCAGGCCGCGGTCAGCCAGCGAGGCCGCCAGGATGATGCCATGCTCTTCGGTCGAATCCCCCCCGACCCCCACCTGCGCTTCGGCCTGCAAATCCAGCAGGATCCACCAATCGCTGGCGGGCGTACCGTCGAACAAACGCACGTATGGTTTATCATGCCGGGCGGTCGTCTTCCAATGCACCAGTCGCAGGCTGTCGCCGGGAGCGTACTCGCGCACGCTGCTGGCATCCACGGTGCGCTCGGGGGCGTTCGGGATGGGGCGACCCTCGCCGCTGTATCCGCCAGGGATGATCTCCAGCGGCGGCAGGGGCACGACCGGCGGCATGACCATCAGCGAGGCCCTGGCGGGGTCGCTGATGGTGACGGAATAGACCCCAAACGGATCGCCGGTGCGGAGGCTGGTATCTCCCAACTGGTACAGGCCACGCCGGTTACAACTGCCGCGTTTACGCCACTGGGTAGTCCCCGAGCCGTCTACGCCGGTGGCCAGGCTGGCATCGTAATCCGGCAAGGACGAGTGATCTTCCAGTTCCAGCCAGGTGGCGGGCAGCCAGCTCCGTTTTTCAAGGTGAAGCGCTCTTCCAGCACATCGCCGACCTGCACCCAGCCATAGCGCATCTCGCGGACAATCGTGAGGCATTTCGCCAGGCTGCGCGCCCACAGGTAGGCGACCAGCCACAGGCCGCCCAACCCGACCAGCAACACCGTCCAGACCCGCGAGGGATCGCTCAACTGCATCGCGAGCAACACGATCACCAGCAGGGGCAACAGGCGCGTATTCAGCCGCAGGCTTGATTTCACAGCTTTATTGTAAGATATTTCGGGTCAGGTTGATGATTTTATCCCCCGTTTTCGAGAATCTCGTAGGGCAAATACCACTTTGTGGCACAGGTTGGAAATTTGTTCTAATCCGGTCAGAGCAAGTAATCCGCAAACAAGGGCCTATGAGTTCCCTACACTATCACTGAGTTATCTTGCTAAGTGGGGGGAATATTTGCCGACAGGTTTGCCTAATCTATCTAAAAATGTGATGGATTTCTATTAGTCCTTTGGTTTTAAACCGTTCTTTCTAGGAAAACGAGTACACTCACAACATTATTTAACTTATTCACAGTTTTCGGTAGTAACGAACATAAAAATTCTCTGGAACTATTTTGCCATGTTGAAACTGGCAACTACGCAAGAACTTTAGATTCGACCATGCAGATAATTCAATAGATTTGGTATGAAGCTTTCTACATTTCTCTCAATAATACAGACTAGACCTTTCTGCTTTGTACACTCTACAATGTTTTCAATTGCGAGTTGAACTTTCTTTTGACTGTTACCTATGTCATTAGGGTTATAAATGTTTCCTAATAGTAGCCTACAATATGCAAGGTCAAGATTTTCAAGATTTTTGGGGAAATTATTCTTATCCAAAACATCAGCCTGCTGAAATATTGGCCAATAACCTCTATCTAACGATTGCTGCGTTTTGGCTCTTAAATCAGTAGGAAGATTACTACCTAGACGCAATGTGTCTTTTGCACTCTGGATAGAAGGTATCTGCCATTCATTGACTTTATCAATGCCTATACAATCAATCGCATCGAAATTGAGCATAAGACTCAAAGTTTCGTATCCAGTCCCACAGCCAAAGTCACCTATCCGTAATCAGATTCTCCCAATAGAAACCCGAAAAGCTCTTGCTGGATATGATCATCTGCTTCTTTGAGGCTTTCAAAAAAATCTATATCTTGCATGAATTCATTTTATCCTAAACCACAACGCAATTGTAAAGAGAAAAAGTTTATGCAATGTATAATGTGCAACAGTTCAATTATCTCAAAGTGATGACATATGATGCAAACGATTGATGAAATAGTTGCTGATTTACGCTCCTACGTTGGAGGAAGAGGGCGTAAAAATAATTTTATGTTTAGCAAAGTTTATTCGCCTGCTAGTGGAATATTTTCTGTTGACTTTTCTCGCTGGATAGGAAAGTTATCGTAAACCAAGATACTCTCTCATTGGCAGTATTTCGTGCGCTTTACGAGGGAGATATATCTTTCAGTATGACAGTTTCTCTCAAAGTTTCAAATAATGGAGAAACTGAGACAAGTGATACAGAATATGAAGAATTTAAGAAAAGTTCTACTTCAATCAAACGTGAAATAAATCGGTGCAAGAAGTACAACCAAAAAATCCTTGACTTTCCTTTTGAGAGATACTTTGCCAATGAGATGGGTATTGCAAAGATTGATTTACTAACAGCATGGTTACTTGGCTATAAGGAAAAAACATTTTCCAGAATTATGATGGCTCATCAGATGGAATTCAGAAATGCAAACACCTTCATGAAAAGATACAACGAAAGAAAAAAGAAGCAATTCGAGTTACCATCGTCTTTGCCAAACAACACGAAATTTCAGGAATTCCAAAAAGAGTTGGGAAAGTTGCCTCTAGCCACACGTCTCCATCTCTTTGATGTCTATGAATACTCTGGATTTTTAAAGAAGCCAGCGAAGAAGCCTCTTAGCGAAATGACCATGTATGATACCCGTGCTGTCGGTATTGATGAGAATGAATTGGCGGATATTTTGCGCCAAAGTAAGTTGATAACAAATTTTCCAGAAGGGGGAGGAGTAATTTCTCCAGAATATGTTGGGGCAGTCTCTATCGTTCTTGACTACGCAAAGAAATTAGAGCCTGTTTACTATGAATGGAAATCAGAAATTCGAGAACTAATCTCTAACAAAACAAGTGTGTACGTTTACGACAAAGATAATCCTAGCAATGACGAATATTATGAAGCAGAAGAATGATGGATACTAGCCATATATTTGTTTAGTAATTCATTACTTCATTATTACAAGTAGCCCCTTATTCTATATAGTGGATAGGCCGGTTTAGTGTGGTATACGGGAAAATGCCCGTCTTGGCATTCAAGCTGGGAATCCTGCGGTCAAAGCTCCATCAGTTCCTTGCTCTACTTTTGAGTCACTTTTAACACAAAAAAGCCAGTCGCAATGACTGGCCTTTCGTTGATGGTGTGGCAAGGGCGGGAGTTGCCCTCCCCGCCGGTCAGGTCGGGAAACCCGCGACCAAGGGCTTATGAGTTCCCTGCTCTAGCCACTGAGCTACCTTGTTAAGCGGGAGAAAATATTCAACCTTGAACTGTATCGGTTGAACTTAGCTCCATGTTGCGATCTTAGCATTCTTGACATATGGGAGTGCTGATGATACCGAAGTCCAGCCGCCGGCATAAATTAGTTGATCCAAGGGGGTATTTTGGGCTGCATTGGTCGCCCAGGTGTGCCTTAGATCATCAGGAGACAGGTTATCAATTGCTATCCTTTTTCCTAATGTCCTAATACGTTTGTTTATCGTCCCGGTTGATACGCTCTGACCTGATAAGCTGGGTTGCCAAAGGTTGCCAAATCCCGGTTCGTCACCACCAAAGTATTTTCTAGCAGCCTCTACTGTTTCATCTGAGAGTTTAAGCGTGACACTCTGGCCCGTCTTTGGCCGGTCAAAAGTCAGGGTTCCAGCTTCAAGGTAAAAGTCACTGCGCTGTAATATTGCAAGTTCACTAACTCGTAAACCATGATCTAACGCCAGACAGATTAACAACTTATCACGCCTGCCTTTGGGGGTGTCAGGTTGTTTTTTGATAGCCGTTACCTGGTCAGTGTCCAACAAGATAGGTTCGGCCTTCTTGCAGCATTCGTGAGTTTCAAGCGTCATTTCATCCTACCTTCCTAAGCAAAGCCCACTCAATCACCACTAAAGCCATGCTCATCCCTCATTGCTTACCCATATTATATATATTGTTTTATTTCCTTTCATATGAAAAATCTTAGAAATTCTTAGTGCCATGGAACACGCCCTGCAAAATCCGAATGCGCCCCTACAGTGATGCGCACCAGCACAATGCTGGTTTAAATGTTGTACAAAAAAGCCAGTCGCAATGACTGGCCCTTCCTAAACCTGTGGCAAGGGCGGGGGGTGAACCCGCACAGATATGATACAACGTAAGCCGTTGATGATCCCTGCGCAAATGGAGTATTATTTTTGAAACACTCGTTCGGCTCTTGGACAATTCATAACCAATCTCTACGTAGTGAATAAAGCGATCAGCTATGACCGATAATAGCTGGTCGCTTTTTCTATTTCACCCAATTTTTAACTGAAGGAGATAAAAAAGATGTACGAACTTGGAAAAACGTTTTGGGGAAAAAGCCTGGTCATTGCCATTGCGATGGCGCTGCACTTGCCCGGCGTGGCCTATGCGGTCAAGCCGGTGAGCATCAGTACGCCTATCAACGGGGAAGTGGTCAGTGGCGTATATGTGGTTAGTGGCACTGGAAGTGGCGCCGCGACAGAAGGTTTTTGATTTGAGCGATCTTTTTTCGGTCGCGGATGGGTTCAACAAAGTTCATAAACTAGTACCGCAACCAGATTAAATTGTAGGGTCAAAATTGATGAAACACCTTGAAAATCAACCGGATATCCTACAGCTTAAGGAAGTTGCGGCACTAGGGTAGACACAATTCGTGTCAATCTGTATTGTGTCCACTAAGAACACCCCAGCTGGCTTGGACACAAGAAACAAGAGCCAATTTAACAGTCTTTTTCGCGCATGAGTGACACAATATGTATTTTGTTTCCCGCAGGTTAGTTATGGATTATGATACAAGCAACCTACAGAGTATTGCGTAATTATCTAAACCCAACAGTTCGTTTTATCTCTATAAAAACTGACTTGGAAGTTTAGCGATTTATGCAAGAAGCAATAAATATCAATCAGGAATCTCAATGAATGCTTTCCGTTCCGGACGAGTTGCAGCAATAATCGAAGCACTTCTTGCTACCATCATATGGGCATCATCATTTGTTTTTGTGAAGATGATCCTTTCAAATATCGGGCCGCTCACCATAGCTGGAATGCGATACTTTTTAGCATTCCTTGTCCTGCTTCCCTTCATGATAAGTAAAAGACAAACCATTCGAGACATCTCACCAAAAACATGGTTTCACCTCACTCTTATTGGTCTATCTGCTTATACTGTTGGAAATGGCGCTTTATTTTGGGGTTTGAAGTATCTGCCAGCTACGACGACTTCATTTTTGATGGGGATTTCCCCGCTCCTGATTTTATTTGGAGGGGTGATATTTTTAAAAGAAGTGCCTTCTCGGCTTCAGATCGTTGGACTAATGATTTCCTTAGTGGGAAATGCAGTATTCTTTTCCTCTGGCCTCCAGCCTGGGGAACCACTTGGGATTGCTATCGTCGCATTCGGTTTACTGGGTTTTACAGCCTTTGGGATTCTAGGCAGAGGGTTGGCAAGAGATAAACGCACGAACACGATCCATTTGACCGGTATCCCGCTTGGGATTGGCGGTGGCCTTTTGCTTCTAATTGCTGTTCCTCTTGAGGGATGGCCGATCTTCAATCAGAAGGTGTTGCTCATTATTCTTTGGTTAGCGATTATTAACACAGCCGTGGCATATATTTTGTACAATCATGCTCTCAAAACAATCACTGCCTTGGAAATGAATGTGTTTTTGAATCTCTCACCGCTAGGTACAGCTACCCTGGCATGGTTTTTATTGGGTGAGTCACTGTCATTCAAGGAATTATTCGGGGTAGCCATTGTTATCATTGGCGTAACCTTGGTTCAGGTGAGGCGAGGTTACTCAAAAGCAAACAGTCAATCTAGTGAAATTTCAACAGAAGCCAATGCTACTAGATAAGTACTCTAGAAAAGCAAGCAGAAAGGTTTACTTTTTCAACAGCCTGATATTTTGTATGACACCAGCGTTGTTTTTTGTGTATCATAAAGGGGGATTGCCTATCCCGCCACACAGGTCGGGAAACCCGCGAGCAAGAGCTTATGAGTTCCCTGCTCTACCACTGAACTATCTTGCAAAAAAGCCAATCGCGATGACTGGCTTCTTGTTGGGGGTGTGGCAAGGGCGGGGGTTGAACCCGCGACCAAGAGCTTATGAGTTTCCTGCTCTACCACTGAGCTACCTTGCCGAGCGGGGGAAATATTAACATGGACTATTTCATTTGTCAACATCAGCGGTCAAAGCGTAAAATTAACGGGCTTCAAATTTGCAAACCCCTGTATAATTGTGATAGAGGCACCTATGGATATTCTGGTAATTAGCAACGACTTGATGGAACGTTCTATCATTCAGCAAGTATTGGAACACAGCGACCACAAAATCACCTTTGTTGAGAACATCAAAGATGCATGGAAACTTATTACGGAAAACAAATTCCGTTTCGTCATTGCTGATGCGTCTATGCAAGAACAAGGTGTTCACCAACTCATCCAACACGTGCGCAGTAACCCAAGTTTATTCGGGCACACATACATTCTGCTGCTACTCAACAAAGGCCAAAACGGGACCCTGGTTGCAAGTCTGGGCGTGGGCGCCGACGATTATCTGAACAAACCCGTTGCTCCCCAGGAATTGAAGGCGCGTGTGTCCGTTGGTACGCGCATCCTGTCTATGGGAGATACGCTCATGCAGGCGCGCGACCAATTAGACAACCTGGCCATGTACGATAACCTGACCGGCCTGATGAACCGCCAAGCCTTTTACCAGGTCGCCCAGGGAGAACTGGAACGCGCCCGGCGCGCCTCGCAGGGCGTCAGCGTGATCGCACTGGACGTAGACAACTTCAAAGCCATCAACACGGAACATGGTCACGCCGTGGGAGACAACGTCCTGCAAATCGTCGCCCGGATCATCCGCGAAAAGTGCCGCCCTTACGATTGTCTCGGACGCTGGGCCGGCGACCAGTTCACCATCGTGCTGCCCGGCATCGTCAGCAGCGACGCCGAGAAAATTACCAAACGCATTCTATCGGGCGTGCAAGCCAGCGAGGTTTCGCTCACCAGCGGCCCGGCCCTGGAGATCAAACTCAGCGCGGGCATCGCGTCCACACAGACCATCAACGCTTACGCCGAGATCGACACCTTCATCCAAAACGCCGTGCTAGCCATGAACAACAGCAAGCAAAGCAAAGATGAAGAAATCTGTGTCGTCTTCGTGTAAGGCTCTGGAAACAAAAAGCGCCCGCCGATTGAGCGGGCGCTTTTTGTTTAATCTACAAGCTAAATAACATGAATTTTCCTCGCTGAGCGAGAGGCCGCCGACGATGTGTAACGCAGGCCGCATGAGGCCTAGTCGAAGCGCCCTTCGACTGCGCTATCGCTCCGCTCAGGGCGAAGAGAGTATCTTTGAATTTAGAATGCGAATTGCAGCAACAACAGCGCCAGCATGCCGGCCAGGATGGTCAACAAGGTATTTTTTGTCCTCCAGGCGACCAGCACTGCCACAATCCCGGCCAGCAAGCGGAAATTCGTCAACGACACATCCATTTGACCGGAACGAATCAGCAACTCGGGGACAACAATCGCGGATAAGACGGCCGGGGGCACAAAACGCAAGGCCCTGCGCATCGTTTCCGGGACCTCGAACCTGCCCAGCAAATAAATGAAGATGAATCGCATCCCAAAGGTTAACAACCCGCCTAACAAGAAGACCAACCAGATGTTCATGGAGTTCCTCCCGGGGATTTTCTCTCCTCCAACAAGGTTCCCACAAGGATGCCAAGTAGCCCGGCTACCATCAATCCGAGTTTATACGGCAATCCATTCGCCAGCAAAGCCACCGCGCCTGCTGTCAGCGAGGCTGCAATTGCAGGGCGGTCTTTTAGCGCAGGCATAATCAACGCAATGAACGTGATGGGAAGCGCAAAATCCAAAGGCCAGGATTCGGGCAGTGTTGTCCCCAGCAAGATCCCTGCTGCGGTGCTCAACTGCCAGGAGCTCCACAGGGTCAGGCCCGCACCCAGGAAAAACCAGTGACCGGAGGGGTTGCCTTCATCCTTTTCGTAGTTGAGGATTGTGACCGCATAAGCCTCGTCCGTGAGCAAGTAGGAAAGCAGGATTTTCCAGCGCATCGGCAGGGCGCGCACATATGGCGCAATCGAGGCGCTGTAGAGCATATGCCGCAAGTTGACAACGGCTATCGTCAACACGATCACCAATCCCGGAACAGCGTCCCGTACAAGTTGTGCGGTGATGAATTGGGCCGACCCTGCAAAAACGATGGATGACATCAATTGCGCGGGAGCAGGTGTAAGTCCGGCATTGAGCGCGAGCACGCCGTAGATCATCCCAAAAGGAACTACACCTATCAAAAGCGGGAGTTCAGCCCGGACTCCCGCCCAAAACGATCGTTGTGGATTGTTCATAAACTCCCTAGAGTTGAATTGGAATTCCCGTAAATCCTTTCATGCCCATGTCCAGGTACATTTCACGAATGGAAGCCTCGAGCACATTCTTGATGCGCAAGCGTTCATTGGCCGCGGGATTCTTCGAATTATACGCGATTGGCTGGCCAACTTTCACGCAATATGAATCCAAATGCACCGCCAGGGGATAGAAATGCAGCACTCGGTGGGTCTGCTCATAATACATTTCGCCCAAACGAGCAAAACCCTTTTTAAAAGGCATCATTCCGTATTGAGGATCGGCATCTTTTGACGGATTTTCAGGAAAGATCAATAGGGATTTCCCCACCGTTGTTTGAGTAACTCGAAGTTGTCGGGTTTCGACAAGCTCAACCCGACAGATGATACATTTGAAACAAACTGTCAGGTATTAGCTATCAACCAAATACAGCAAATTCCAGGGGTTTCAGCAGCAGGTGCCCCTGCGCAGAAATATCACTCAACCCGAACAAGCGCGATTTATCAACCAGATTATTTTGCTCGATGACCTTGGCAGAAATATATTGTTCGCTTTCGCTGAAATTGGCAAAGACCACCGCCCTGTGGCCATCATACAGACGGGTATAGCCGAGCACATGTTCGTTCTCCGTCATGATGACTTCGAGTTCTCCATCGGCAAAAACGGGATGCTCTTTGCGTAGGGCGATCAGGTTTTTCAAGCTACGGAAGACACGTGCCTCAACGGTATCCGGATCGCTACGGCGGGCATACGCATCCCAATCAGCAGGCGGACGATGTGCCCAGCGGCTGTCCCGTTCGTGCAATGGATGGTCACGATAACTGTAATCATTGAGCGTGCCGATCTCGTCTCCCAGGTAAATGAGCGGGATGCCACCCGCGGTCATGATGATGCCATGGATCAGCGCGATACGGCGAATCGCAAGTTCCACTTCCTGTGGGCCCTCTTCGTTGAGGGCCTTTTCCAGTCCAGCTAACGAGGCGCAAGTTCCTGAGATGCGACAGTCGCCCGTTTTGAGATTCTCCTGGAAAGGCAAGCCGCGCGCAAAGCTACCGGGGAAACGGCCGCGATAGAACTCGTTCAGGAAATGGCGGTGGTCGCTACCATTGACACCCAGCCTGGCCGCATCATCATCGGAGAAGGTCCAGCCGATGTCATCGTGACAACGCACATAGTTCACCCAGGCCGTCCCGGGGTCCAGTTTGAAGCGGGTTAGCAACGCCTGGGTCAGCAAGCGGACTTTGCGTGTCGCCAACGAATTCCATAGCAATGCCATCAACAACGGGTTGTAGGAAAGCTGGCATTCCTGCGGAGAAATGTATTTGACGACTTCATCGGGATGCACGATGGCTTCGGATTTGAACAACAACGCCGGAGCGGCGATACGCGTGACTGCGTTGAAGGCCTGAATGAGCGTGTGCGCTTCCGGCAGGTTTTCACAACTCGTGCCCAGTTGCTTCCAGATGAAAGCCACCGCATCCAGCCGTATGATCTCTACACCCTGGTTGGCCAGAAAAAGCATCTCTTCGGCCATACGGTTGAAAACGGCGGGATTGGCGTAGTTCAAGTCCCACTGGTAGTCATGGAAGGTTGTCCAAACCCAACTCTTGAGGTCCTCGTGATAGGTAAATGCGCCGCCGTGCTCTTCAGGGAAGATTTCGCGCAGGTAGCGCTCGTAGGCATCCGGCATGGTGCGGTCAGGGAAGATATGGTACATCTCCCGAAAATCCGGCTCGCCCGCGCGCGCACGCAGGGCCCAGGTATGTTCGTCGGAGGTATGGTTGAAGACCAGGTCCGCTACCAGACTGATGCCAGCCGCCCGCAGGTCCTGCGCCAGCGAAGCCAATTGCTCCATCGTACCCAACGGCGGATGCACTTCCCGATAGCTACTGACTGCGTAGCCACCGTCATTTGGGCCTTCGGGACGTTTGAAGAACGGCATGAGATGCAGATAGGTGAGGCCCAGTTCCTTGAGATATGGAACCTTCGAACGTAGCCCCTCCAAATCCCCGGCAAACAAGTCAACGTAACAGACTCCGCCCACAACCTGGTTCGATTGGAACCAGAGCGGATCATCTTCCCGGGCCTGATCCAGGGCGCGCAAGTCAGAGGAACGCTGGAACCAGGCTCGCGCCAGGCTGGTGAGTAAATCTTCGATATGGAAGAAAAAATCGTAGCGGTTGCTGTATAAACTAAAATAAAGCCGGAAGAGCAAGGGAAAATGACGGTGCAGGCGGGCAGTGAAAACCTTCCAGCCAGTTGCGTCCGCTTTTATATCTTTTGTCAGAGCGGTTTCCAAGCGCGGCAACAGGCGGTCCAGAGTGCGTAAGGCTTCGCGGTCGAGTGACATGGGGAGAGACATTGAAGTGTTTTTTCAGGATTCACTAAAAAGTTATTGGATGCGGAGTCCAAAGTCTTATCATCCCCGAAGGGGGCCCGACTTTGGCGCAAAATCGGGAGATTTTGCAATCCACCTAAAGTGCTTGTTGGGCCAGGGCAATCGCACCCAACACGCCAGCGCGTCCGCCCAGCGCAGGCGGGACGATGTAAGTATCGATATTTTCCAGGATGGCCGGAGACTGAACATAGCCATTCAAGCTGGCCTGCGTTTTCTGTCGAATGAGCGGCATAAGCTGCGGTTGTTGCGAAACGCCACCGCCCAGAATGATGCGCTGCGGCGAGAGCGTGCAGATGAAACTGTGCAGCGCCAGGGCAATGTAATGGGCTTCCAAGTCCCAGGCGGGATGGTCGGGCGGCAGGGTTTCGGCCCTTTGCCCCCAGCGTTTTTCCATGGCGGGACCGGAAGCCAGCCCTTCGAAGCAATCACCATGGAAAGGACAGTTGCCTGCAAAAGGATCAACTGAATTGTCGCGTGGAAGCAGGATGTGTCCCATTTCGGGGTGCAGCAGGCCGTGCATAAGTTGCCCGTTGATCAGCCCGCCGCCGCCGATGCCGGTGCCGATGGTCAGGTAGACGAAGGTGTCCAGTCCCTGGGCTGCGCCCCATTTCCATTCGCCCAGCGCCGCGCCGTTGACATCGGTGTCAAAGCCAACGGGCACGTCGAAGGCTGAACGCAAGGGGCCGACGATGTCGGCGTTCGTCCAGCCGGCTTTGGGCGTGGGCAAGATGTGACCAAAGGTAACGGAAGCAGGCCGGGGGTCCAGGGGACCGAACGAGGCAACGCCCATCGAAGCGAGCGGGCCGAGGGCCTGGATCTGCTCCTTGAAGAAGTCTACAGCCCGGGCCAGCGTCTCATCCGGTGTGGTGGTGGGGAAGCGCGTTTCGGCCAGGATTTCGCCCATTTCCGTTCCAACAGCACAAACGAATTTTGTGCCGCCGCCTTCGATACCACCGAAAAGAAGATGAGATGTGTCGCTCATATCAAGTCAACCAGAGAACTTGCCGAGGACCTAATTTTAGAGTCAGGGTATGTTCCTGAGCGTAATGAACCGTATCGGTCAAAATATCGGTTAACTGCTGGGTAGAATCCGGTAGAGGAAGAGTGATATCTTGTTCTCCAGCGCTCAGGTTGTTCACAACGTATATCACCTGATTTTCATAGGTGCGCGTATAGCCTGCAATGGCTTCATTGTCAAAATCTATCCACTGGAAATCTCCGCGGCCAAAGGCAGGATATTCCTTGCGTACCTCGATCATGTGCTGGACAGAATGCCAGAGGGAATATGAGTTCTCTTGCTGTCCAGCAACATTGACCTGCTGACGCCCATAGGTATCATCATCGATGATCGGGATATAGATACTTTGTGAAGGGGCTTCGGAAAAGCCTGCACCGGGTCTGTCATCCCATTGCATGGGGGTGCGCACACCGTTGCGGTCGTGCAGCCAGATGTTGTCGCCCATCCCGATTTCATCGCCATAATAGAGGATAGGTGAACCGGGCAGGGTAAACAGAAGTGAGTTGGCAAGCATAATTTTGCGATGGTCGTTATCCAGCAGGGGCGCCAGGCGGCGGCGGATGCCCAGGTTGAGGCGCATGCGCGGGTCAGGAGCGAACTCTTGCCACATCCATTCGCGTTCTTCTTCTGTGACCATTTCCAGTGTGAGTTCATCGTGGTTACGCAAGAACATGCACCACTGATTGGTTTCTGTCAGCGTGGGGGTGCGTCCCATGATCCAGACGAGTTGCGTGCGGCTTTCTTTGCGGATGGACATGTAAATGCGCGGCATGATTGGAAAATGAAAGCCCATGTGAAATTCATCGTCACCATCGCCGAAATACGGGACAATGTCTTCTGGCCACTGGTTGGCTTCGGCCAGCAAAACGCGGTCCGGATAGTGTTCGTTGATAAATTGGCGAATCTCTTTAAAAATGCATGCGTTTCCGGAAGGTTTTCACAACTTGTGCCGTCGCGTTCGAACAAATAAGGCACTGCATCGGCGCGAAAACCGTCTACGCCAAGATCCAACCAGAAGCTCATGACTTTTAGCATTTCTTGTTGGACTACCGGATTATCATAATTAAGGTCAGGTTGAGAAGCGTAAAAGCGATGCCAGTAATATTGCTTGGATTTCTTATCCCAGGCCCAATTCGATTCTTCCGTATCCAGGAAAATGATGCGCGCATCACGGAATGCCATGCTGCTGTCGCTCCATACGTAATAATTACGGAAGACAGAATTTTTGTTAGCACGTGCAGCCCGGAACCAGGGATGCTGGTCGGAGGTGTGGTTCAGCACCAAATCCATGATGATGCGCAGTCCGCGCTTGTGGGCTTCGTCGAGCAGCATTTCGAAATCATCCAGCGTTCCATAATCGGGATGGATATCGTAATAATTTGAGATGTCGTATCCATCGTCCCGGAGTGGGGATGGATAAATTGGCAACAACCACAGGCAATCTACGCCCAGGTCTTTCAAATAATCCAGCTTCTCGATCAGTCCGCGCAAGTCTCCATGACCGTCATTGTTGCTGTCGTGGAATGCGCGCACATAAATTTCGTAAAAAACGGCGTCTTTGTACCAGAGGGTGTGATCCATAAGATTTAGCTATGCAAGAATGTTCCTTTCGTAGACTAGTACAACTATATATAACATATTGCCTTACACGATCAAATTGGAATTGCGTTGCCGGTTATGATATCCCGGCATCAAGAGTAGTTTATCCTTCGGGGTTCGGAGTGCGAGCGCCGTAAACCTTGATAAAACGATACGGATAAGGCTCTTCCGATTTGCTCACTTCATTCAAGCGGTTGAGTTGCTCATCAGTAAGAGAAATTTGACTGGCAACCAAATTATCGTCCAGTTGCGCCATGGTCCGCACCCCCATGATGACCGAGCTTACCGCCGGCTGTCTCATCAACCAGGCTAAAGAGATTTGCGAGTAGCTGGCCTGATGTGCTTTCGCGATCTCATCTACGGCCTGCAAGATAGCCCAATTGCGTTCATTTGCCCGACGATGCCAGGCTTCCTCGGTTTCATCCGACATCATGGATAAACGACCCTGCTCGGGCTTTTGTCCAGGTTGATATTTACCGCTCAGAAATCCACCACCTAGTGGTCCCCAGGGAACAAGTCCCAGCCCCTCGGACAGACAAAGTTCACTGAATTCCTGCTCGATGTTCCGCTCCACCAGGCTGTATTGATACTGCGCAGCGACAAAACGCGCCCAATTGTGGGCATCGCTGGTAGACAGCGCCTTCATCAACTGCCAGGCTTTGAAATTCGAAACGCCGATGTATCTTACTTTGCCGGAAGCAATCAGATCGTCAAAGGCGCGAAGCGTTTCGTCCAGAGGGGTGATTGGATCCCAGCAGTGGGCATAGAGCAAATCGATGACGTCCGTTTGCAAACGTTTTAGACTGGCTTCCGCTGCGCGGACGATGTTATAGCGTGAAAGTCCCTGATCGTTTGGTTGTTTTCCAGTGGCAAAGCGAAGTTTGGTGGCAAGAATCGCTTGATCTCGACGATTCTTGAGCGCAGCTCCAACGATCTCTTCAGAACGGCCATCCGCGTAGACATTGGCAGTGTCAACGTGATTGCCTCCGGCATCCAGGAATTTATGAATAATCTTCTCTGCTGATTTCTGGTCCGTCCCACGCGAATTGTCTTCCCCAAAAACCATTGTCCCCAAGCACAATTCTGAGACTAACAATCCGCTTCTGCCCAAAGGGTTGTACTTCATTGTCTCTCCAAAAAACAATAGAGAATAAAATACTCCCCGGCCTTTTTTGATATGCCGGGGAGTATCGGTTTGATTTAGCCCTTGACCGAACCGGCCAACAAGCCGCGGACAAAGTACCGTTGTAATGAGAAGAAAACGATCAACGGCAGAATCATCGTAACAAACGCTCCAGCGGTAAGCAAATGCCAATCTTGACCGCGCGAGCCTACGATCTCAGCCAGTCTTTGGGTGACCAATTGATTGGTGGGAGAAGCGCCGATGAAAACGAGTGCCACCAGGTAATCGTTCCAGACCCACAAGAATTGGAAGATGGCAAATGCGGCCAAGGCGGGAATGGAGAGCGGGAGGATAAGCCGTGTAAATATCGTAAAATGCGAAGCTCCATCCACGTAGGCAGCTTCGATGATGTCGCGCGGTAATTCGCTGATATAGTTGAATAGTAAGTATGTAGCTAAGGGGAGTCCAAAGCCTGTATGGGCCAGCCAGACTGCCAGAAAGGTTCCATTGACGTGCAACCTCACGAAATCGCGCAGCAATGGTATCAGGGAAACCTGGATCGGAATAACCAGCAATCCCACCACCAGAGCGAAGAGCATCTTGCGGCCCGGAAATTTCATCCATGCGAACCCATAAGCAGCGAAGGCGGCCAGGCCAATCGGGATCACAGTAGCGGGAATCGACACGGCGATACTGTTCAGGAAGGCCCGGTACATGCTGTCGCCGCTTTCTCTTACGGTAGTACCATCTTTCAGGGTGGCGGTGTAATCTCCACTCGCCAATACCTGTTTATAATTCTGCAGCGTAAAACCCAGGTTGGCCTTCCAGCGGTATTCCTGGATTTCCAGGTATCCAATGCGGCGATTGCCGATCCAGATGTAACGCTCTCCATTTTTCTCGATTCCCTGACGGAACTGCTCAAAAGTCGCGGTCACCCCCTCAAGAGTCATTGGCTTGTTGCGGTCCACACTGGGATCCGGCGTAATTGTATTAGTAGCCACCCACTCCTTGTGGGGGAAAATCGTCCACCAGCCTGACGAATTGATATCAATCCGATCACGAACCGAGGAGATGAGCAGCCCGAAGGTAGGAATGGTCCACAACAGACAGATCAGCGCGAGCGAGCCATTGACCAAGAAGCTGCCAAGAAAATTAGATTTCTTCATTAGAACACCTGCCGTTGTGCGAATTGGCGCAGGTTGTAGATCATTACTGGGACAACCGCGATGAACAATACCACTGCGATTGCCGAACCAACGCCGTTATTATTGTAGGTAAAGTACTGCCGGTAGAATTCGGTGGCGATCACACTGGTTCCATACTGGCCACCGGTCATGACCCAGACCACGTCGAATATTTTCAATGAGAAGATGATTACAGTGGTTGTGACTGTGATGATCGTTCCCATTATCTGAGGGATCATGATAAGGAAGAATGTTTGTATCTCAGTTGCGCCATCTACCTTGGCAGCTTCCAATATTTCGTGAGGGACCCCTTTGATGGCGGCTGAGAACAGGACCATCGCAAATCCTGTCTGCAACCAGATCACAATGACGATCAGAAAAAAGTTGTTCCAGGGCTGGAAGGAAGCTGTCCAGGCTTCCGATTTTCCTCCAAAGGCTGTCACAATGGCGTTAAGCAGGCCGATCTGTGGCACGCCGACTGGTCTAACGGCGTAGACGAAGTTCCAGATTACGCCTGCACCCACGAAAGAAATGGCCATTGGCAGAAAAACCATACCCTTCGCCACGTTTTCAAAGCGACTCCGGTCAGCCAGAATCGCCACCAGCAATCCGATAATCACGGTGAAGGAGGCGCCAAACACGATCCACAGCAAAGTGTTTCGAAATACGTCCAGCATGGTCGGATTGGTAAAGACATAGAAGTAGTTCTTTAAGCCGACAAAATCCTTACTGGAGGTACCGAAGAAACTGGCGATAATTGTCCTTATTGCGGGGATAACCAATGCCCAGCTAAGCATTATGAGGGCAGGCCCAACGAAGATGAAGGGTTGCAGACGTTGGGTCCACTCATCTGGTAATTGTTCTACAAAAAAGTTTGCAGTTGTGAACAACAGTACGGTACCCCCAACGCCCCAAATGATGGCAAGTACAACCAGCACTAATTGCGGTGCCACGCTTGCACCAGTCTGCAAATCGCGGATAAAGAGAAAGCCCCAGGTCAGGATAGCGAGTGAGATTAATAATGGCAGCAATGCAACAACGGCTCGGATGAAACCTTGACCTGTCGAACTTTCTTTCGTGTTTTGAAAGCTTGGTGTTGACATAACACTTCCATTCCTTTCCACTTGGCTGCGCTTCTGACTAGAGGCATTATAAACCAAAGCAAAAGCGAAAATATAGAGGGGCGGCCCATATAGAGCCGCCCCTTGTGTTATGCAGGATGTTTACTTTGGCCAGGAGGCGTCGATATTCTTCAACGCCGTATCAAGGTCCTCTGGCACCAGAAACATAGTTGGTCATTTCCTTCCAGAAGGTTCCGGCTCCAACAGCACCAGGCATGGCGTCCGAACCGTCAAAGCGCAGCGTCTTGGCATTGATGATGGCCTCGCCTACCACTCTGTCGATTGAGCTGCCGTACCAATCCAGGTTGACATCCAGTTGCGGGGCAATCGCGCCGCCTGCTTCCATCCAGCCCTTCAGATGCTCGCCTTTGGTGAAGTATTGCATGACAGCTAATACCTCGGGGCGATCACTGGTAGCACCCCAGATGTCGCCAGCGACTTCCATCGGCGAATCATATTGCGGATCGATGGACGGGTAGTAGAACGCACCATAGTCAACGCCCGCCTGTAAGCCCTCGGGGAAGAAGCTGGTGATGAAGTTGCCGTTCATATTCATGAAGCACTTGGGGCCAGCCGCATCGAACATAGGCAGCGTTGAATCGCCGAAGCTGGTGCTGACGATTTGGGAAGTTCCGCCGTACACGTAGTCGGGGTTGAGCCAAATGTCGGACCACAGTTGAATAGCATGCTTGACCTCGGGCGAGTCGAATTTCAGCTTGCCCTGCACCCAGGCGTCATAGTTCTCTGGGGTGGTGGTGCGCAGCATGTTGTTCTCGGTCCAGTCGGTGGCAACCCAACCAGTGGCTGCGCCGGATTCAATACCGATGCACCACGGCGGCGTGCCGTCATTGACCATCTGATCCATCGTTGACAGCAGTTCATCGTAGGTGGTCGGGACTTGATAGCCAGCAGCGTCCCAGGCCTTCTTCGGATAATACACGAAGCCCTTGCCGTTCACACGCTCCCAAATGCCGGCCATGATTGGGGTACCGTCGGCGCCGGGCATCATGGACTGATCAATCCAGTATGGATTGTAGTTGGCCTTGATGGCTGCTACATCTAAATACTGGCTCAAATCAACAATCTTGCCTTGGCTAGCAAAGCTGGCCAGCAGACCAGGTTGCGGGAAGTCAATGACATCCGGAGCGTTGCCGCCATCGATAGCTGCCTTGATGGAGGCTTCGAATTCCTTAGAGCCATTGTATTGAATGGTGATGCCGGTCTTGGATTCGAAATCGGCCATGGTGTCATTGAATTTCTGGGCATCCTGGTCGACGAATGGCCCGGAAGCGGTTACTGTGGTGCCTTTGAATTCACCGGCCATGGCACGTGCAAGGTAGTCATTGGAAGCTGCAGCAGGAGCTTCAGTCATCGCCGGAGCTTGGGTAGCAGCAGGAGCTTCGGTCATCGCCGGAGCTTGGGTGGCGGCAGGAGCCGCAGGTGCTTGCGTTGCTGGAGAGCCACAAGCGGCCAACAGCATAGAAGCCATGATTAAAACGGTCATGATTGACCAGAACGTACGGGTTGTTTTCATATTTCTCCTCGCGTTTCAATTAGATCTTTATTAAACGGTTATTCGATAGAAATTGATATTGTTATGTTTTACTTATTGAAAATCACCTCCTTTATAAGCGCAGTTCATATGTAGTGACACGATCTACGCACAACAAGTTCTGTATCCAAAACTGTGTGCTGTTCTTTCGGTTCCGATCCCTTCATCAAGCCCAATAGTACCATACACGTCTCCGATGCCAGCTCCTGAGCAGGCAAACGAATCGTTGTTAGAGGCGGGTCGGAATACCGGGCCCAGGGAATATCATCGAAACCGATAATCGAAATATCCTCCGGTATTCGTAAACCTGCTTCACGCAGGGCCGACTTCGCACCCATAGCAACGTTATCGCTGGCAACGAAGACGGCGGTAAACTTTATACCGGATGAAAGCAGAGTTTGCATACACTTAAAGCCGCTTTGCGGGTCAAAATCTGCAAATTGGATCAAATCATCATCAGGAGGAATGCCGGCTTCAAGCAGGGCGTCTTTATATCCGAGAATTCTATCGGGAGAAGCGCTGTATGACGGCGGGGCATTGGAGATACAAGCGATGCGTGTGTGACCCAACCCCAGTAAATACTTAACCGCTTGTTTTGCGGCCTGACGATTATCCACATCTACCGAGAAAAGGTTGGAATCTGCTAATTTCCCCATCAAAACAGAGGGTACATCTACTTCCTCTAGTTTTTTCAAACCGATATCATCAATACGGGGCGTTAGCAGTATCATGCCGTCAATATGTTTTGCGCGTGCAAGTTCAAGGTATACGCGGTCTTGATGTTCCGCTTCGACCGATTCAATCAAAAGACGCAACTTATGCTGCTTGACAACATCCAACAAACCCGCAAGGATTTGCGGCAAAAATGTGTCGGATGCAATATGATGTGGGCTTCGCGTCATAACTAGACCAATCGCTCGTGCGCGCCGAGTTGCCAGCGCCTGGGCGGTTGCGTTCGGGATATATCCAAGCTTTTCAGCAGCATCACGAACCTTCTGGCGAGTTTCAGGAGAGATGTTTATTCCTTCTACATCATTCAAAACCAGGGAAACTGTGGTGCGGGATACACCAGCAAAATTGGCCACATCTTGACTGGTCACGCGTTTACTTTTCACAAGAAATCCTTTTTTCTGCACTACTAACACGCTTTAGTAACGCGTGTTAATAGTGTAGCAAAAATAAATTCGGTTGTCAATACTTTCGGACAAAATTGCTCCCATTTTGAGAATCAACATCCTATTTTCAGCAAACTTACTTCATCCTTTATCGGTTTTAACCACCAGCAAGACGGGAGAAATGTCAAGCTGAAAGTTCAGGAGTTCCCCATTGAGGCCGAGCAGGTCCAAATCCCGCATGAACGGAGAAGGTCGGGGATATATACTTCCAGCACGGGATCCAGACTTGTCAATCATTCCATGAGCTTGATATACCACTTTTTCCTATTCGGCAAGGAAGCAGCAAAACAGGAAAAGGACATAACAAAAAGTTGTAATCCGAAACGTTTTGGAGTAATATAAATATGTACCCGAAACGTTTTGGAAAAATGAATAGACAAGAGGCTCATGTATGGCCGTAACAATCAAAGACATCGCGAAACGAGTAGGTCTTTCTGTCACTACCGTTTCGCGCGCCTTGAACGATTTTGACGACGTCAGCGTAGAAACGAAAGAGTTGATTTGTCGAACCGCCGCCGAAATGGGCTACGTCCCTAACTCGCTGGCCCAGCGCTTTCAAAAGCGAAAAACCGACACGATCGGTTTGATCCTGCCAACATTTGGTCCCAGGTTTTCCGATCCATTTTTCAGTGAACTGCTAGCAGGCATCGGTAACAAAGCGGCCAACCAGGGATACGATCTTCTGGTTTCAACGCGCGCCCCGGGTGATGAAGAGTTGCTTGCATACCATCAGATAGTTCAGGGTCATCGTGTTGATGGCCTGGTGGTCGTCCGTACCCGCAAGAATGATGAAAGAATCGAATTTTTACGCTCAGTGCAATTCCCCTTCGTGGCATTTGGCCGGATTGAAGGGAAACTCGATTTTCCGTTTGTGGATGAAGATGGCGTGTCCGGCTTCAGACTGGTTGCCGAGCATCTTATCAACCTGGGCCACCGGCGAATAGCCTGTATCGCCTCCCCGCCGAACCTGATGTTTTCTCAGTACCGGCTTGAAGGGCTTCGTTCCCGTTTGCAGGAACTCAATGTCCCGCTCGATCCGGATCTGGTCCGCATAGGCGACCTGACTCAACGCAGCGGCTACGAACAGGCTATGGAGTTATTCGATTTGCCCAGCCCGCCTACAGCCATTGTTGCCTTCAACGACCTGATGGCATTTGGCGCAATGAGCGCAGCACAAAACCGCGGGCTTGTAGTCGGCTCCGATATTTCCATCACCGGTTTTGACCCTTAGTCCTCCATATTTCCATCACCGGTTTTGACAATATCCCGATGTCAGCCCATTCACATCCCCCCCTCACAACCATCGACCAGCCAATCTATCAGATTGGGAGTATGGTTTGCGAAATGCTTGTCCAGTGTGTAAGAGGAGAAACACTGGAACAAAAGCAAGTGCTTCTCCAGCCCGAACTAAATATTCGTGGATCCAGTGGAAAGGCAAAACTTGATAAGGACATGAAAGGAGGCTGATGTACCAACTGTTTCATCTTTTTGTACTCACCATCAAACAAATCTAAAATCTAGGAGGAAGAATGAAACTCAAGCTCAATCTCTTAGTGGCATTGGTCATGATTGCCAGCCTTGCGTTGGCCGCCTGCCAACCCCAAGTTGTTGAAAAAACAGTCGTGGTCACACAGGAAGTAGAAGTCCCAGTCGAGGTATCTAGTTACAGCCCAACCAACTGAAAAGACTGTCGTTGAGTTCTGGACGACCGACAACGAGGAAGCGCGCGTCAATCTGTACGAAGAACTGGCACAACGCTTCATGGCGGAACATCCCGATATTGAAATCCGCATCGTTCCCGATCGACGAAGCCACGTCAGCCAGCGCATCGCCACCGCCCAGGCAGCCAACCGTCTACCCGATATTGTCCGTATGGGTGTGGAACGTGTGGCAACTTTCGCCGCTGATGGCATTCTGGACGAGGACGCCGCTGCTGCAACTATCGATAGCATTGGCAAAGATGATTTCCGCGCTAGCCCGCTTGATCGATGGTTACCGACCCTACCACCGGCATTTACTCGGCTATCCCATTCGATGGCTGGGTGCAGGCTATCTGGTACCGCACGATGTCTTTGCTGAAGCCGGCCTTGAAGCGCCTCTTTCCTGGGATGATATTAACGCCGCCTGCGACACCCTACCAGGCACTGGCAACCTGCTTTACGCCTGGTCCTCGGCACCGATCCCGGCCAGAACTACCCGCATCAAGTCTTCGAACAAGTCGCGATTTCCAACAACGCCTGGCCATTTGACGCTGATGGCAATGTCTCAATGAATACGCCCGAAATGATTGAAGCCCTCAAGTTCTACACCGACCTGCAACGTTGCGCCGTTCCCGGCCCGCAGTACTGGCGTGGCGCCCGTGAAGCCTATGAGCTGGATCAGTCCGGGATGCTCTTCTATAGCTCCTATATCATGGATGATCTTGTTGACGGCTCCGGTCTCGATGCTGGCGGCAATGTTGAAATTACTGTTGACAAACTGGCTGGTAAAACTGGTTTTGCCTATGAAATGGCTGGCCCCAATGGCTCCGCTTCCTATGGTCAGCTCGTGACTCTGGGCATCATGCAAGGCGCTGACCCGATGGCGCAGGAAGTGGTCAAATTCTTCATGACCGACGAAAACTACCTCAATGTCTTGGCTGGCTCCTTTTGGTAAAGTACCCGTACTTGAAAGCGCTGTTGAAGGCTGGGGTGGCTTAGTCCCTACTTCGCTGACTACTCGCCTGAAACGATCTCGCAAATTGGCAATGGTTTCGACACCATGCAGCGTTGGCTCTTCCGCCCCGATTACGACGCCACCCAACGCGCCGTTGTCGGCGACATCGAAGGCCGCCTCTTGATCTCGCAAGCGATCAGCAATATTGCTCTTGAAGGCACCATGACCCCTGAAACTGCCGCCGTATGGCTTCAAGATCAGGTAGAGGGACTTCTACGCAGAGCGCCAGCAGAGCGAGTAATATAACGCTAAAACTTTGGGGAGGTAGGGCGCCCTGCTTCCCCATTTTTCTCCTCTTTTTGCAAATATTTCCTGTCCACTTTTACAAAGGTTTTCCAAGAGCCCCCAAAAGGAGACCCGATGACAACTTTCATATCCACTCTACAGAAACGTTATAGAAGCAGTTCGGCGCAAGAAGCACGTTTGGCTTGGATGCTGATCTCCCCTACTGCGTTAATCGTTCTGGGTATCGTGATTTTCCCGGCCTTTTTCAGCATCTGGGTCAGTTTCCACGATGTTGGGCTGCATAACTTGAACGATGTCTTCCATGCCCCCTTTGTTGGTTGGGAAAATTATCAAACACGTTTTTAACGATTTTGCCTTTAAATTCCAGGGGACGACTAAGCTGGGGAGCGGCGGTCACAAGCATTGTCTATGCCTTTGCTGGAACCACGCTTACCCTTATTGTAGGCCTGGTTGCTGCCCTTTTGCTGAATCGCCCCTTTCCGGGGCGCGGCCTGGCACGTGCGATTTTCCTTTTCCCTTATGTCGCACCGGTTGTCAGCATTGCCTTCGTCTGGCGCTGGATCTTGGACCCGCGTCCGTCTGGTGTGCTGAACGACATTCTTATGCGCCTAAACATCATTGACCTGCCAATGGCGTACCTCTCCCAGCGAGGCCTAGCCTTGCTACTCGTGATCATATTTGAAGCCTGGCGCTATTTCCCCTTTGCGATGCTGATGATCCTCGCAAGGCTCCAAGCCGTTGACAGCACCCTCTACGAAGCCGCTGAAGTAGATGGAGCTAACGTACTCGAGAAATTCTGGTATATCACCCTACCCGAATTACGCTATGTCATCGGAGCTATTTTCCTGCTGCGCTTGATGTGGACCTTCAACAAATTCGATGACATCTTCTTGCTCACCGGCGGCGGATTCGGCACCAAAGTTCTGCCTGTCCTGACCTATGAATTCAGTTTCCGCCTCTTTGACTTTGGGCGCGGCGCTGCAACTGCAATGATCTTGCTGGTCATTCTCATAGTCTTCATGATTCTCTATATCACCATCGTCATGCGAAATGTGAGAGGAGTAATATGTACAAATGACCGAAAAAAACTTTTCTCGGATCATTTAGCTGCCTGGCTCATTTGGCCCCGCTTCATTTTTTCTTTGACACTGCTCTTCTTTCTGACCGGGATTCTCTTTCCCTTTTATTGGATGGTGAGTTCATCCTTCAAGAGCTACGCCGAAATTGGTGGGCGAGCGCCCGCCTATGTCCCTGCAGCATTGCGGTTGGATGCCTATAAGGAACTGTTTTCTCCAAAGCACGATAGTTATCAAAATTTTGGGCAAAATATCCTCAACACCCTGCAAGTTGCCATCCCGACAACAGTGATCGCTGTGATTCTTCAACGCTTGGGGCCTATGCCATTGCTCGCTTGAAGTTAAAGGGCAAGGAAGCTTTACTCAATAGTATTTTGATGATCTATCTTTTCCCTGGCGTGCTGCTGATCATTCCCTTATTTGCGATGCTGGCCCAGGCTCGGCGATAGATTGGGCTTCAATGTGCAAGACAATCTCGGTGTGCTGATCTTCACGTACCTGGCACAAACCCTGCCAGTTGCACTCTATATGCTCACCAATTATTTCCGCACCATCCCAGACGAGATCGAGCAGGCCGGGCTAATTGATGGGTGCAGTCGCTTCGAAATCATCTGGCGCATCACGCTACCTCTGGCCATTCCCGCTCTTGTCTCCGTCAGCATCTATACCTTTATGATTGCATGGAATGAATTCCTTTATGCGCTGGTCTTCCTGAATGATCCCAACATGTTCACCATGCCGATCAAGATCAATACCATCTTCAACGCCCCCACCCCACGCCCGCATGTGGTCATGGCTGCATCGACGATTATGACCATCCCAATCATTGTCCTATTCCTTGCGATGGAACGCTTCCTCACGAAGGTTTGACCGCGGGCGGCGTCAAAGGGTAGTACGTGCGCATCGGCTTCATCGCAACCAGACTGTCAGGCACAGACGGTGTCTCATTGGAAGTCGCCAAGTGGGCACGTGTTTTGGGGCGGCTGGGCCACGAGGTATTCTACTGCGCAGGCGAATTAGGAGGCTATGCCGCTGAGGGGACTCTGGTTTCCAAAATGCACTTTTTGGATGAGGATATCCAGCGAATTAACAGACGGGCTTTCGGCCAGAGTGCGGACAAAGACCCGCGTCAACTTCTGGGCGAGATCGGCCTGCTTGCCAGCGAATTACAGGATCCTATCCGACAATTTATTCGTGCCAACCATCTTGACCTGATCATTATCCAGAACGCCCTGGCAATTCCCATGAACCTGCCGCTGGGCCTCTGCCTGACTGATCTAATCGATGAAACAGGCATCCCTACGATTGCCCACCACCATGATTTCTTTTGGGAACGGGAGCGTTACCAGGCCAACGCCTTCCTGGATTTTCTGGACACCTACTTCCCGCCGAATTTGCCGGCGATCCGGCATGTGACCATCAACACCATCGCACAAAACCGGCTCAGACAGCGGCGTGGACTCAATTCTGTGGTCATCCCGAACGTATTCGATTTTGCCACCCCGCCGCCCATGTTAGATGAATATAATCAGGACTTCCGTCAGGCGTTGGGGCTAGATGTAACCACACCCCTGATTATCCAGCCCACCCGTGTGATCCAACGCAAGGGCATAGAATTAGCCGTTGAACTGGTCAGCAGGCTGGGGCTGGGCGCGCCCGCCCCGGACCACGGCGGGCCGGGGAAGCGGTTATTCGTCACGCATTCGGCTGGAGATGAGGGCCTCGCTTATTGGCGTTGGGTAGAGCGCGAGTCCCGCATGATGGGTGTCTCATTGGAATTGGTCGATCACATAACAGGTGATGAGCGTAGTCAGGCAAATGGGCAGAAAATCTACTCACTGGCCGATGCCTATCTCAATGCCGACCTGATCACGTACCCCAGCATTTATGAAGGCTTTGGCAATGCGCTGATCGAGGCGGTTTATTACAAACGCCCAGTTGTGGTCAACCGTTATCCAGTCTATAATAGCGACATCCGCCCTCTGGGATTCCAGTTCATCGAATTGGATGGGTTTGTGGATGACCGGGCGGTAGAACAGGCAACGCAAATTATCAAGATCAACAAAAGATGCGCACGACATAGTCGAGAGCAATTTTGCTATTGCAAGTGCGCATTTTTCTCTTGAAATATTGGAAGTTAAACTCAAGCAAGTGCTGGCTTCATTCTAGCTCGTCGTCTCAATAACAATAGGATCATGGTTGATATTAAAAAAAATATCCGAGAACTCATCTCTTTTCTTTATGGTCAGGACCAAGAAAACGGTCTCGTAGATTCCTTGTGGCAAAAGATTGAAGCTTTTAATCACAATTATCCGGAACTTCGAACAGACCTTTCCACTCAAAAGCAACTAACAGAAGAAGATGTCATCCTAATTACGTATGGCGACCAGTTTCGTGAGTCACATCGATCGTCATTGCAATCCCTGAATGCCTTTTTACAATCCAATCTGAAAGATGTGATCAGCGGAATCCATATCTTGCCGTTCTACCCTTATTCATCGGACGATGGCTTTTCGGTGATAGATTATTGCCAGGTTGCGCAGGAGTTGGGTACGTGGCAGGATATTGCCCAATTGGGTAAAGATTTCCGCTTGATGTTCGACCTGGTTGCCAATCACGTCTCCGCCCAAAGTGAATGGTTTCAAAACTTTCTTGCAGGCAAGGAACCTTATACTGATTATTTTCCTGTCCTCGATCCGAGTACAGACCTTTCCCAGGTTGTGCGTCCTCGGGCAACACCCGTACTGACACCGTTCCAAACTCCGAACGGCATGCGTTATGTCTGGACGACGTTCAGTGAAGACCAGATCGACCTGGATTACCGCAATCCGCAGGTGCTACTGGAAATGGTAGATGTTCTGCTCTTTTACGTTGCGCAGGGCGCACAGATCATCCGCCTGGATGCCATCGCGTTTCTCTGGAAAATCCCGGGGACATCCTGTATCCACCTGCCACAAACCCACGCAACCGTCAAACTGTTCCGAGCCATCCTGGATGTGGTAGCCCCATCCGTATTATTGATCACCGAAACGAATGTGCCGCACAAGGAGAATATCAGCTATTTTGGGGACTACCTGCCTGCGTTCCAACGCAGCGATGAAGCCCAATTGGTTTACCAGTTTCCCCTAGCGCCCTCTTATGATGCACACTTTCCTGACTGGCGACTCCACTCGCCTGACAGACTGGGCAGATGGTTTGCCTGAGCTTTCGCCTGGAACAACATTTTTTAATTTTACGGCTTCGCACGATGGCATAGGCGTTCGTCCGGTGGAAGGATTGCTTGATCCGGATGAAATCCAGGGACTTATTCAAAACACGCTGGCACACGGTGGACAGGTATCCTATCGATCCAACCCCGATGGTAGTCGAAGCGCTTACGAATTGAATATCACCTGGTACGATGCACTGAACGATCCAACCAAACCGGAACCAGAACTCGACATTCAACGTTTCCTGGCTTCCCAGGCGATCATGCTCTCGTTGGCAGGCGTTCCTGGTATTTATATCCACAGTTTACTAGGTTCTCGTAATTGCGCTAAATGTCTGGAAAATACCGGTCGAGCGCGCTCGATTAATCGGGAAAAATATGCGCTTTCCAAACTGGAACAGGAACTAGCCGATCCGCTCAATCTAAAAGCCCGTGTACTGACTAGCTATCGTCATTTGCTCCATATTCGTAAACAGCAATCTGTTTTCCACCCTGCTGCTGTTCAACGTGTGCTAAGGATAGGCCCGGATGTATTCGCAACCATGAGAGTGACCCAGAGCAGAGAGAGATTGCTTTGCATAACCAACGTGACTGCCGAGGCTCTTGAAATAGAGATCAAATTGTCTGATCATGATCTACCTCAGAATGCGGTATGGATTGATCAATTAACGGAAAAATCCTTTCCATTTGAGAGCATATTACAGATCAACCTTGCACCTTATCAGCATCGGTGGCTCAAGATAAAATCTTGAGATTGTTCATATAAATGTGCTCATTCAGAAAATATGAGAAGCAATCCCTTTTTGTAGAGCCTATATCTGCCCTTCAGTTCCCCCCATGAGAATTCTTCGCCCCTGAAAAAGAAATTTCCAACACAACGCCCGATTAATTCGCGTCACATCTCAAAGCTGGGCCGCGCGCGCTGGATCATGTGAATTTATATGCCCCGTCTGTGGGCGGAATGTGTGTTACACTGAATAGGTAAGAAATAATTGGATCTCTGTCAAACCTTGACCGCCGACCCGCTTATAGGGTTGGCGGTCATTTTTTTCCGGCTGGGCCGGAGAATGGAGTAATAAAATGGATACCAGAATTTATGTAGGAAACCTGAACAAGTCGACCACGCAGGATGAAATCAATACCTTGTTCGCTCAGGCTGGTGTCGTCACTTCGGTAGACCTGATAAAAGACAAGGGCACCGGCATGTCGAAAGGCTTCGCCTTTGTGAACATGCCCGAGCAGGCCGAGGCCGAAAAGGCGATCAGCATGTTCAATGCCTATTCCATGGCCGATAACGAACTCAAGGTCAATGTAGCCAAGCCGCGTGTCGAGCGTTAGAAGTACAAAAATACATCGCAGTTCAGTCCTCGTCCCAAGTGGAACGAGGACTTTTCATTTAATCATCTATATTCACCCCGTTGGTTCCCGCTTGATAGCTACGTTTTCTCAACCCATGATCACAGGTGCACGCATGAAAATCCTCGCTCTCGAATCAGAAACGCCCAACACCAATCCAGAGCAATTCGCGCCGCATCTCAAAGCCGAAGCTGCGCGCATCTGGGAGCTATACAAGAGCGGGCAACTCCGTGAAATGTATTTCCGGGGGGACCGCAGCGAAGCGGTGCTGGTCCAAGAATGCACTGATGTCAGGGATGCTGGATAGCCTGCCACTGGTACAGGCGGGCTTGATTCGTTTCGAGGTTATTCCGCTAGTGCCTTATCCCGGCTTCGAGCGGTTGTTCGAGAAAGAAAGAGGGTAATTAAAACCAAAACGGGACAGCGAATTTGCTGTCCCGTTTTTAGTTTATGCGATTACAACTTTTCTAGATGACAGTGACATTCTCGGCTTGCAGGCCCTTTTGGCCCTGCGCCACGGTGAACTCTACGCGCTGTCCTTCTTCCAGGTTGCGGTAACCATCACCAACGATAGAATTGAAATGCACGAAGAGATCTTCGCCTTCTGCACGCTGGATGAAACCGTAGCCTTTGCTACCATTGAACCACTTTACTGTACCTTGTTCTTTTTCAGACATGATTTGGAACTCCTTTCTTTGTAGAATATTGCCAGGTCAAGCATGGGTTCCAAACCAAAAACAAACTCTTTGTATCAGAACTTCTGTTAATCAAGCAATTTAGTGTACCCCACAATTCAAATCCGTGTATTAACTTTTTGTTAGAGTACATCCCGATCAGTGTTCATGGGCTTCCCTGCATTTCTTGAGCAGGGTATTAATCTCATGGGATGCCTCTACCAAGGATAATCCTTCAACAGTAGCCCATTCCTGGCAAAGAACGTTTAACACAATGCGCTGGAAGTTCGCGATCGGTCCATATAACGACTTGCGCCAGCTATAAGCAGTCAGGTCCCTGACAACCTCACACTGTGACACGATCGTACCCTGATTGATGTGACTGGCCAGGCTGGTCAGCAGGCCTCGGTCCGGTTTAAGTGTAAGCGGAGCAGACTGTAACACTTCACGGCACTTGTCGAGTTCACTCTTCACACTCAACTTGCGCAACCCGGAGGTGGCTAAGTCCACCGGCACCCACATAGTAGTATCTGGGATCGAAATGACATAGTACATGCGAGAGGCATTTGGTTCGAACTGCTTCTCTTCCAAGTTAGCCACATAGCCAACCCCGTGTTGTGGGTGAACTACTTTATCGCCAATATCGAATTTCATAGCCAAGCTATCACTCATTGCCATTAGCTTGCCTGCCTTTTTCAAGCAGGGCAGCAACCTCAATGGCAGCCTCTGAAAGAGTTATCCCCTCCACAGCAGCCCATTCCTGACACAATACATCTTGAGCCCCCTTGAGAAAGGCAGCAATCGCACTGCTGAGTGGTTTTTGCCAGCCAGCAGCAGTCAAATCACGCACAACTTCACAGTGGGCGGTAAGCGTTCCTTCTTTCAAGCGATCGCTCAGTTCTGTCTGGCGCAAACGAGGGTCGGCGTTGAGCGGCGCTGGAGGCTCTTTGAGCAGTTGACGGCAGCGAACAATTTCACTTTTCACCGTCAGCTTTCTGATCCCGGAAGTGGAAAGATTCAAAGGAACCCATAGGGTACTGCCGGGGAAAGAAATTTCATAGAAAGGACGCTTCTCCCCCTGTACAAATTGCTTCACAGCAAAATTGGTCACATGCCCCAATCCATGCCGTGGATGAATTACCTGATCTCCAACTTTAAATGGCATACTGCCCTCTAATAGCGGCGCTGCCCCCCGCCTCTTTTTTGGTCTCGATTGCGTTTCTGAAAGCCACCACGTTCTTCCCGCGCACGCGCAAAGCTCACAGCCAGTTGACGGTCGTTCATCGAATAATCATTGAACATCGAAATCGCTTTCTGCCCACCAGCTTGCGAATCCATTTCTATAAAAGCAAACCCTTTGGACATTCCAGTTGTACGATCCTTGATCAATGCCACCGAGGTTACAGTACCTGCTTGTGAAAACAATTCGCGCAAATCCTCTTCAGTCGTGTTATACGACATATTTCCTACGTAGAGTTTCACTTCCATATTCTTTGCTCCTCTCAAGTTAGCGACAAACTCAATCAAAAAAAGCCGCCAACCCAATAATAGGGGTTGACGGCAATGTGAGCACGCTTGACCTGTTATAAGATAATTTGATTATATCATACCAACAGGATTGACCGTTCGGTGGTAAAATCATACTACAGTTAAATAATAGGAACCGCGTGTTTTCTTGGCCGTCGTCACCTTGTTATGGGGCAGCGGCCTTTCTCTTTTTCGGTAAATTCAGAGAAAGTAGTACAAAATGAACGTCAAGTTGTATGTGGGTAACCTCCCAAAATCTACTACTCGAGAAGAACTCGGTACCCTGTTCGCCCAGGCCGGGGAGGTCACTCTAACAGACATCATCACAGATCGAAATAGCGGTGAGTCAAAAGGTTTTGCCTTTGTGACGATGAGCACACAAAGTGAAGCTGAAAAAGCCATCCATATGTTCAACGCTTATTCATTGCAGGAACAGGAACTAAAAGTGGATATGGCCAAACCAAAGCGCGACTTCTAAGTCACACAAACAAGCAGTTCCCCTGTTGCCATCAGTTATGGATTTCAAATGAACGTGTACACCCGCTCCACACGTGAATGCACATTTGGGGATATGCACTCTGAATTGACGGCTGCTATTCGCAAGCACATCGAAACGTATAAATTGGGAGAGCTCGAATCATCTCTCCTAATTTGCTGCGAAACAGCTTCAACCAGCCAGAAAACAGGTCTTTTTGCAAACGGCGATGAAACTACCATCACAGGGATGTTTGTCACACCACACTTACTGGTCTGGACAGGTGGGAAAGAGAGAGGCAAACCTGCTGTAAGATCCGCTCTGCTACGCAACATTGATGTACAAGATTTTGAAAACACAGCCATGTATCAGGTTAATCCAAATTCTGGCATGAACATCTCCGGTCGCTACACCGACGTAACCAAACAAGGACAATCCTTCATTGGTCTCGGGTCTGATCCCGCCGGGGAAAAATTTCGTCAGGTGCTGCAACATGCCATACAAAAAGCCCAGTTGTAACGACAGGTCATTTCATGCTTTACTGCTTCTTGCATAAATAAACGAACTTTTGCACCGGATCGTACTGAGAAAAACAAGTGTTTGAGTTCAGTTATTTACGCAGCACACAGTAGTTCTATAAAGGAGTTCGCCATGGAAAAGAGCAAAATTAATCCGTTGATCGCGGGCCTGATAAATATGTTATTACCCGGATCAATCAATGTTTATGCCAAGAGAGAATGGCGTAAATTTGCCCTGACATTCGTTGGAGTGGAACTTGTGCTGGCTATTGCCATCTGGCTAGGGCTTTCCATTCAAAGTGCTCGTTTCTTCGGTTTTCCCCAAGGCATATGCCCAGGTGTACTCATGTTGATGGTTCTTGTGCCACTATTCATGAACGGTTTAAATACTGCAAAAGAGTTTAATAAAAACCTGGATGATAAAGTCCTATACCGGTCCCGAAAACCTGTTAATCAGGATAACGAAGATGAACAATTGCAAAAAATCCAAAAGATGCGTGATGAAGGTCTGATATCCGAACAACAATATGATGCTAGAAAAGATAAGATTGTCCCCAAAGAATAGAAGGCGTCATTATTACAAGAAAAAATGTGAATGATTTTTATCAATCTAAGTACGTTCATCTTGCGGCCTATCTGGGAAGTGTTTGATTTTATTACCGCGCCGGAGAATAACTTCCAATGGCAATATGGCTCCATGGAATCCGTACAAATATCCGATGAAAGCCTGGGGGTCGGCACAGTGTTCAGCAGTTTCGGTCACTTTATGGGAAGGCGCATCCAAAGCACCTTTGAAGTGACCGAATTTGAAGCAAACAAATGTTATGGCTTCGAAACAATTTCCGGTCCCATCCAACTGCAAACTTCCTACAGTTTTGAGACTGTCGACCATGGTACCACCGTGATAGTGTCCACCCTGGTCAACCCGGGCGGGTTCTTCAAACTGATTGACCCCATCGTGGCAAGAGTGGCCAAGAAACAATTTAAAGAGAACCTTGCAAAGTTGAAGGAAGTATTGGAAGCCAAGGAAATAATCCGCAATCGTTAGTGTATCTCAATGTTATTTTGAAAAAACCGTCCTTGACAGTCCTGTCCTCATAGGTTATCGTATTACTCTTATTTATTAGTTCAGCAGTCGTTGCCGCTGTTATTCCCTTGAGCGTCCGCTCGATCCCCAACATCCGCCTGACTTCTGAAGAAAAGGAACTCTGTCATCATAGGTTATCGTATCACTCTTATTTATTAGTTCAGCAGTCGTTGCCGCTGTTATTCCCTTGAGCGTCCGCTCGATCCCCAACATCCGCCTGACTTCTGAAGAAAAGGAACATTTGTGAACTTCAACCAGTTCAATCTGGATGCTCGTCTACAGGCGGGTATCAAACGCGCTGGCTATAACACGCCAACGCCCATTCAAACACAGGCCATCCCTGCTGCGATGGATGGAAAAGACCTGATCGGCACCGCCCAGACCGGCACCGGCAAGACAGCCGCCTTCGTGCTGCCGATTCTCCACACGCTTCTTTCTGGACCTCGTAACCGCACCCGTGCCCTGATCGTTACCCCCACCCGTGAGCTTGCCGAGCAAATTCACCAAGCCGTCCGCTCGCTGTCCGTTGGGACCAACCTGCGCAGCGCAACCATCTACGGGGGCGTTGGAAGCGCTCCACAGATCCAGTCACTGCGCAAAGGCGTCGAGATCATCGTCGCCTGCCCCGGCCGCCTGCTGGACCTGGTCGCCCAGGGACATGCCAACCTGTCTCAATATCGAAGTCCTCGTCCTCGACGAGGCCGACCGCATGTTCGACATGGGCTTCCTGCCCGATGTACGCCGCATCATCAAGGCCGTTCCGGCCAAGCGGCAGACCATGCTGTTTTCAGCCACCTTCCCACGCGAAGTGGAAAAACTGGCGAGCAAATCACTCAGGCAGCCAAAACGCATCGCGGTTGGCCTCAGTCGCCCGGCGCATACTGTTTCGCATGCGCTCTATCCGGTGGCGCAGCACCTCAAGCGCGGCCTGCTATTAGCGATTCTCAAACAGACCGATACCAACTCGGTGTTGATCTTCACCCGCACTAAACACCGCGCCGCCCGTTTACAAAAACAGATCAAGAACGAAGGCTACAAAGTCACCAGCCTGCACAGCGACCGCACGCAGGGCCAGCGCCAGTCGGCGCTCTCTGGCTTCAAGAACGGACAGTACCAGATCATGGTCGCCACCGACATTGCCGCCCGCGGCCTGGATGTGGACAGCATTTCGCACGTCATCAATTATGATATGCCAGATACAGCCGATGCCTATATCCATCGCATCGGCCGCACCGGACGGGCAGAACGCAGCGGCGATGCCTTCACCCTGGTCACCCCGGATGACAGCGACATGATCCGTACACTGGAAAAGATCATGGGGCACAAACTGGATCGTCAAACGATAAAAGGATTCAATTACTCGGCTCCTACTCCACCCCAGGTGGCTCCAGCACCGCGCAAGCCCAAACGCCCCGCAACATCGTCTCCGCGCGAAGCAGAACCCCGTCACTTGCGCAGACAGCATGCGCAAGCGGGTAACAAGTCGCACAAACGATACTAAACCCAAAACATCCCCTCCAAACGGCGGGGATGTTTTATAACAATCTTCTTGCATCCGTAGTTATCGGAAAGTGCTCTTAGGGAATCTGCTCTCGGTGGCGTCCCCGCCGCCGAGGACGGCGGCTTGAGCGAACCCTGTTATTGGCAATTCTCTTGGCGAACTCCCTGGCACCGCCCGCCACCGTTCGTGTACCCCGTGTTGATGGGGCACGTGCCGCGAGCACGCCGGTGCGAGACGGCAGGGCAGTGTGGCTCCTTGGCGGTTCAAATGCATAAGTTCTAAATTTCTAACCGCGAGATGATTTCACTGGCATCCAATTTCCAGTATACTAAAAACCCTATGGACATCTCTCACACCATTCATCTGCTCGGTGATCTGCTTGGCAAGGTCATCTCGGAATTAAAATCACCCGAAATCTTCGATATCGAAGAGCGCATTCGCGCGCACGCCAAAGCCCGCCGCGCCGGGAAACAAGACGCCGGCAGGAAACTCCAGGAAGAAGTCGCGGCGCTCAATCTCGATAACGGACGCGCTGTGGCAACCGCCTTTACTATTTATTTTGACCTGGTCAATCTGGCTGAAGAGTTTTACCGCGTCAATATGCTGCACAAAAACGAAGATGAACAGCTATCCGAAGCCACTCAAAGGCTCGATCAGCGAAGCAGTCGCGGCACTGAAAGCACAGGGAGTCACCTCAAAACAGATGTCCGCCCTGTTGAAAAACCTTTCCATCGAACTGGTCTTAACCGCCCATCCCACCGAAGCACGCCGGCGCACCATTCTGTCAAAAATCCAGCGTATCCATAACCTGGTGGAACAGATCGACAAAAATCCCCACTCGCTGCAAAAACGAGAGTCGATCATCGCCTCCCTATACGCGGAAATCTCTAACTTATGGCTGACGGAACGTGAACGTGCCGTTAAATTGGCTGTGACCGACGAAGTACGCACCGGGTTGTACTTTGTCAATTCAGTCTTTTGGGATACCCTGCCCGTGCTGTACGATAACCTGGATCAGGCTCTGGAGAAGCACTACCCTGGCCTTAAAGTGGATCATCCCTGGCTGGGACTGGCTTCCTGGATTGGCGGCGACCGCGATGGCAATCCCTTTGTCACCAGTGAAGTCACCGCTGAAACCCTGCGCCTGCACCGCGGCCTGGCCGTCGAGAAACATCGCGACATGCTGCACGAACTGTCTCGCCATATGAGTATCAGTTCCCAACGCATCCCCCCGCCGCCCGCATTGACAGATTGGATCGAAAGCCACCGGCCGTTTCCCGCCCGTGCTGCTTATATCGAGGAACGTTACGTCGTAGAGTCATACCGCCTGGTTTTGTCCCTGTTATCTGCCTATCTGGCAGAAGCTTCGCGCGAGGATATGAAATCACGCCTGCTTGAAAGCGGGCCCCATCAGGCGCATATCTATCTGAAAGACCTGCTCGAGCCGATTGATATTATTGCCAATGCCTTACCCGCAGCCTTGCTCTACGGGGAATTTGTCACTGCCCAAAATAAACTGCGGATTTTTGGCCTGCACAGCGTCCGGCTGGACATCCGTGAAAATTCCAGCAACCTGAACCGTGCCCTGGGCGAGATCTTGCGCGCGCTCGAAATTGCTCCCGATTTCGAAGGCTTGAGCGCAACCGAGCGCACCACCATGCTCACCCGTCTGCTCAAAGAACCCATCCCGCAGCTATCCACACATGTTGGCATTACCCCTGCCACCGCCGAGACCTGGGCCCTGTTCAAACTGATCGGGCGCGCCAGGGACATCTACGGGGAAGAACTGATTGGCCCCTTCATCATCTCCATGACTCGTTCCGCCGCGGACGTGCTGACCGTCTTGCTGCTGGCCCGCTGGGCTGGATGCGAGCGCGGCTTACAGATTACACCACTGTTCGAATCAGTCGAGGACCTGGGTGCTGCTCCCGATAACCTGGCAGCCTTGTTCACATCCGAAGTCTACCGCCCGCACCTGAAAAGCTGCGAGGACCATCAAATGGTCATGATAGGTTACTCCGATAGCAACAAGGACGGTGGCTTCCTGAGCGCCAACTGGTCGCTCTACCAGGCCCAGGAGCAAATTGCTCGCGTAGCCCAGGAGCAAAATGTCACCCTGACTATCTTCCACGGTCGCGGCGGCACCATCGCGCGTGGGGGTGGTCCGGCCTATCGCGCCATCCGCGCCCAACCCGCTGAAAGCATTAACGGGCGCTTCCGCCTGACGGAACAGGGCGAAGTGATTTCGTCTCGCTATTCCAACCCGGATCTGGCACATCGCCATCTGGAACATGTTGTCAGCGCTGTCCTGATGGCCTCCGCCCCCTCGACACGGGAGCAGGACAAGGTTCCGGCAGAGTGGCGCGCGGCCCTTGACCAGATGTCCGCCGTGGGGCAGCGCACCTATCGTGGTCTGGTTTACGAAACGCCCGGTTTCCTCCAGTTCTGGCAGGAGGCCACCCCCCTGGACGAGATCAAACGCCTGCATCTGGGGTCCCGCCCGGCGGCCCGCGCGGACGATCCCGGCGTGACCAAGATCCGCGCTATCCCCTGGGTCTTCTCGTGGATGCAAAGTCGATTTAACCTGCCGGGCTGGTACAGCCTGGGAACTGGTTTGAACGCCATCTCCGATCCGAGCCTACTGCGGGAGATGTACAACGGCTGGCCTTTCTTCCAAACTATGCTCGATAACACCGAGATTTCGCTGGTAAAGGCCGATCTGGAAATTGCCGCCCTGTACGTTGAATTGGTTAGAGATCGGGAATTAGCGGACAGGCTTTTTGCCGTGATCAGGGATGAGTACGAACGCACCCGCGAAGCCATCCTTTTAATCAGCGGACATACCTCTTTGCTGGAGTTAGAACCCATCAACCAGAACGCCGTGCATCTGCGCAATCCATACATCGATCCGTTGAACTACATCCAGGTCGAGATGCTGCGCCGTTTGCGGGCCTTATCTGATTCTGAGAGTTCCGAAGCCGACGCCTTGCGCGAGGTGATCTTCCTGACCATCAACGGTATCGCCGCCGGGCTGAAGAATACCGGGTGAGATTCAGCGTTCTAGTCGCGATTACCAGGATTTCAAAGCTTTCGATACTCTGCGCCCCTCATTCTGTTCAGGATGAGGGGTTTCCCTGCTATAATCAGCGCCGATCAATATGACTACACCGACCCTCTCCCAACCTGCCCGGCCCATGGTGCTCACTGCCACCTATTATCTTTCCATTTTCGTTCTGGGTTTATTTACTGCTACGGCGGGCCCGGCCTTACCTAGCCTGGCGGAAAACACAGCCAGCACACTCGATCAAATCAGCCTGTTCTTCGTTCTAGGGTCGCTGGGTTACCTGTTGGGTTCCTATTTTGGTGGGCGGGCCTACGACCGTTTCCCCGGACACCGCTTGATGGCCGCCACGCTGGTGGTCATTGCAGTCAGCGGCTTCTTCGTTCCCATCATGCGCCAGCTCTGGCTGCTCCTGCTGGCCCAGTTTATGCTCGGGCTAGCGCAGGGCGCGAACGACGTGGGCTGCAACACCCTGCTTTTGTGGGTGCATGGCAAAAAAGCTGGGCCCTTCATGAACGGCCTGCATTTCTTCTTTGGATTGGGAGCCTTCATCGCGCCGCTTACCCTGGCCGGCTTTCTCTCGGCGACCGGCGGCATCCAATGGGTTTTCTGGACCTTCGGACTGCTGTGCCTGCCCCTGGCGGTCTGGTTTTGGAACTTACCCGAACCGCCCGCGCAAGCAGAATCGCAAGAAAACGGAAATGCACCCTTCCCGATTATCCCGGTGGCGTTGCTCGCGTTGGCATTTTTGCTCTACGTCGGCGCGGAAGTTGGTTTCGGTAACTGGATTTACACCTACGCTCTCAATCTGGGATTGGGTACTACCATCACATCCGCGTATCTGACGTCCGCGTTCTGGGGGACGTTCACGCTGGGACGTTTGCTCGGGGTTTGGGTTTCGACCCGCGCCCGCGCCGCCACGATCTTGTTTGTAGACCTTTTGGGCTGCCTCGCCAGCCTGGGCATAATCATGCTCTGGCCGGATTCCGTCCCAGCCTTATGGACGGGAGCTATCGGGCTGGGGCTGTTCATGGCCTCCGTCTTTCCCACCACCCTGATGCTGGCCGGGGAACGCATGCATGTCACCGGCACGATGACCGGCTGGTTTTTGTTCGGTGGAGGCCTTGGGGGCATGATCCTGCCGTGGAGCATCGGGCAGGTCTTCGTCCAGATCGGTGCGGGGGCAATGCCCGTCCTTGTACTGGTGATCCGTGGCTGCCAATTTGTTGGTCATCCTGCTCTTCCTCTCCAGGCCTGCCCTGAAATTCGAAGCTGCATAACAAAAATCCTAAACGGAGAGAAATTGCTCTGCGGCTGCTTGAAGCTCTGATCGATGAAGAAAAAAACGGAGCACAATCCAGCTAAACCAAAGCGCTATTTCAACATTTTGCAAACCCCACCTTACAGTGGGGTTTGTTTTTTGACTTTGCCCATATATTTCAGGCTTGAACACATTTTCAACTGGTCAGCCATAAATGCCTTATAGCATTTGACAGTCTTTCAATAGACTCTGACAGCCCATCCTTTGTATCCTGTAACCAATCCACAAAGGAGGTGCGGCATGAAAGTCTTATCCATCCTTTTGGCATTGGTCAATTCATTGATGGCGGGGCTGGTACTACTCTCGTGTGTCTCGGTCAGCAACCTGAGTTGGGAAGGGCTTGGCTGGCTGGCGGTCCGTGTGGCGGCGGGGGTGTTGGTCATTTTGTCAGGTGTGTTAACCTTCCGAGACGGCGTGCAGCCGATCGGTCCGGGAAAGATGCTGATGTCCGGTCTGTTGCTGGTGTTGTTAGGCGCAGGCAGTGCCATGTGGGGCTTGCATCTGACTCTTGTCAGCGGGGATGTCAAGAATGTGATGATCCTTTTCGGGGGTAGTTTGGTGCTGCAAGGCATTGCATCCATCGTGGGGTTGCAAGAGTTTGGGGGGATGGCTGTATAATCGCTGCATGCAACGAAACATCACCATCTTCTTGACCATCATTCTGGGACTGACAGCCTGCCGGTCCCCGTTAGGGCGCGCGCCTCATGCCACGCCTGTGCCTGCTGCCGTTAGCTCGAGCATAACCCTGCCCCCGCCTTCCCCCACGGACAGGCCCCAACCAACGGAAACTGCTACGCCGTACCCAACTGAGACTCTCACCCCAACCGACACGCCAACGCCTATCCCTACTTACACTACCTTAATTGGTGAGGTAACCGCCGACCAACTGGCCTGCCGCTACGGACCGGGCTGGCCTTACCTGTATTTCTTCGGCCTGCTCAAAGGCAATCGGTTGGAAGTCATCGGTCGCCTGGATGACGCCAATTGGATCTACGTGCAGGCCATCGGCGGGAACAAGCCCTGCTGGGTCAAGACCGAATTTATGGATGTGCAAGGTGACGTGATGAGCGTGGAGCCGATCTATCCCGAAAAGGCCAAGTTACCTGTCTCTCCCTATTACCCGCCGACAACTGTCTTGAAGGCCACGCGGGAGGGCACTACAGTTCACGTATCCTGGCTCGATATTCCCTTGCGCGCGGGCGATGAAGAAGATGAGCGCATGAACCACTACATCATCGAAGTCTGGCGCTGCGAAGCGGGGCAAATCCATTTCGAGCCTTTGGCGACCAACGATCTGCAAATCTCATTCGTAGATGAACCCGGCTGCTCCGAAGCCTCGCATGGACGGGTTTTCGTGCAAGAAAAACACGGTTTCGCCGGTCCTGCCGACATCCCCTGGCCACCGTATGAAGAACAACCTTAAACAAAAAAGATCCCGCCGTGTGGCGGGATTTTGATTTTTGGTTAATGTTGGTGACCAGATCCATGCACGTGTCCGTGCTCTTTTTCCTCATCAGTGGCATCGCGTAGACCGACCACCTTGACAGAGAAATGCAACTCCTTGCCCGCCAACGGGTGGTTAAAATCCAGTCGCACATTGCTATCTCCTACAGTATCGATGCGTGCATACATGGGTTGCCCGGCCTGGTTCTGTACTTGAATTTCGGTGCCGATTTCCATCGGGATCTCTTTGGGAAACTGGTCACGCGGCACATCCATAAACGCATTCTCATCCTCTTCACCATAGCCGTCCGCCGCGGTTACTACAACATCTTTGCTATCGCCAACTGACAATCCGGTTATCTCACGTTCCAGGCCCGGGATGATATTCCCTGCGCCATGCACATATTCCAATGGTTCACGGCCTTCCGATGAGTCCATCACATCACCATCGACCTTCAAAGTATATTCCATTGAAACGACATGACCATCCTGCACCCTTAATTCGTCACTCATGCTGATCCTTTCTAAGCTTTGGCCTTGATATCGGGATGCCAAAGTGCCCACATTGTACCCTCAAACTATGAGAGGCAACTTAAGCTTGCTTTTTTTCTGATTTCCGCCAATTCGCCATTCAAAAAACTGAACAATTGTGCTATGATTGCTTTTTTCCAACGAAAGGAATCTATGTTCGCGAGAATCAGCAACACCTATCATGAGTTCCCCTCCCGCTTCTGGATGGTGGTTGGTGTGAGGTTCATTGACCGTGTCGGCGGCACGATGTTGTTCCCGTTTTTCTCGCTCTATATTACCGAGCGGTTCAGCGTCGGCATGACCCAGGCCGGTATTATCCTGGGAACCTTTTCCGTTTTTGGCATGCTGGGCAGCATGATCGGCGGCGCGCTGACCGACAAGTTTGGCCGTCGCAGCTTGATCCTGTTTGGGCTGGTTTTTAGCGCCTTAAGCACATTGTTGCTCGGATTGGTCAAACAGTTCTGGATGCTCTACCCGCTGGCCGTGTTGACCGGTCTGCTCTCCGATGTAGCTGGTCCCGCCAACCAGGCTATGATCGCCGACCTTCTGCCCGAAAAGCAACGTGCCGAAGGCTTCGGCATTCTGCGCGTGGTGGGCAATATGGCCTGGATCATCGGTCCTACCCTGGGTGGCCTGATCGCCAATCATTCTTACTTCTATCTGTTCGTCAGTGACGCGGTCGCCTCCTGCATCGTAGCAGCACTCTTCTACAAACTCATCCCCGAGACCAAGCCCGAAACACAGGCCGGGGACGAAAATCAAAGCGTGTTCGCATCCTTCGCCGGTTACGGCAAGGTTCTGAAAGATCTTGCCTTTGTCGCCTTCATCGTGGCCGGCATGCTCATGCTGCTAGCCTACCAGCAAATGTACAGCACGCTCTCGGTCTATCTGCGCGACAACCATGGCATTGACCCGCAAGGTTATGGTTTCCTGATGTCTACCAGTGCTATCACAGTCATTCTGTTCCAGTTTTGGGTCACACGCCGCATCAGACATCGCCCGCCCTTCCTGATGATGGCGCTCGGCACACTTTTCTATATGGTCGGCTTCGGCTTGTTTGGCTTTGTCGGCGTCTACTGGATGTTCGCACTCAACATCGTTATCGTCACCATCGGCGAGATGATTATCATGCCCACCAGCCAGGCGCTGGCCGCCAACTTCGCCCCGGAAGATATGCGCGGGCGTTATATGGCCTTCTTCGGGCTCACATGGAGCATCCCTTCTATTTTTGGCCCTGGTGCGGCAGGTCTCATCCTCGATAACCTGAACCCTAACCTGCTGTGGTACGTAGCCGGGATTCTCTGCGCAGTGGCGGCCATCGGCTACTATGTCCTGCACCTGCGTTTGGGCAGGCAAAAACGTTTTGCTCCACCACCCGCAGACCAAAATCTCATTCCTGCCGACTGATTTCCAGGCTCCGCCATTCCGGCGGAGTTTTCCCTTAAAATAGAACAAAAACCGAGGAGAATGATTATGACATCCAAAGCGCGTGCCCGCGATCTGGGGATTCCGCTCGAAGGAACGCCCGGCCCCTATAACGCCATCACCGACGTCTCAGGCGTGGAAGTGGGGTATGCCACCCTTATCGAAGGCGATTCCACCCGGACGGGCGTCACCGCCATCCACCCACGCGGCAAGGCGGACCATGACCCCGTTTTCGGCGGCACCTTCTCTTTCAACGGCAATGGCGAGATGACAGGCGCGGCCTGGGTGAACGAAGGCGGCTATGTGGAAGGTCCCATTTGCATCACCAACACCCACAGCGTCGGCATCGTGCGCGACACGGTCATCGGCTGGCAAATCCAGAACACCGCCATGCTGCAAAAATGGTCTTGTCCAATCGTGGCGGAGACAGCAGACGGTTGGCTCAATGACATGAACGGCTTCCATGTCAAACCCGAACACGTCTGGCAGGCGCTGGATAGTGCACAGGTTGGTCCACTGGCTGAAGGGAACGTCGGCGGTGGGACCGGCATGATCTGCTACGAGTTCAAGGGCGGCACCGGCACAGCTTCCCGCAAATTACCAGAGAAGTTGGGCGGCTATACTATCGGAGCACTGGCGCAGGCCAACTTTGGACGTCGCTACCAGTTGACCGTGGCGGGCGTTCCGGTTGGACAGCACCTGACCGAAGATGCACCCTACACCAACGGCGAAAATCCATTCCGCGAGCAAGGTTCGCTGATCGTCATTCTTGCAACAGATGCGCCACTTTTCCCCTATCAACTCCAACGCATCGCCAAGCGCGCTACGCTCGGCATGGCGCGCACCGGCAGCCTGGGTGGGAATGGGAGCGGGGACATTTTCCTCGCTTTTTCTACGGCCAATCGAGGCGTGGCATACCCAGGGTGCCGAGCTGGGATGCGTGCAGATCCTGCCCAATGACCACCTTGATCCCATCTTTGCCGCGGCCGTCCTGGCGACCGAAGAAGCTATCCTGAATGCCATGCTTGCGGCAGAAACAATGACCGGGCGTGACGGATTGCGTATCCCTGCCTTGCCGCATGATCGCTTACAGGAGTTACTCAAACAATATAATCGCCTGGAATGAGCAGAAACATTGCAGACAGAGGTTGTTCACCCGTTTTCTGGCTCGAAAATATCTTCAATTTTTTGCTCAAAGAGAGCTGCAATCTTGAAAGCCAGAGGGAGACTGGGATCATACTTGCCAGTCTCGATCGCATTGATCGTCTGGCGTGAGACATCCAATAATTCGGCCAACTGCGCCTGGGACCAATCTCTTTCAGCACGCAGCACTTTCAGCCGGTTTTTCATCGGTACCGCCACAATGTCCATAGCTTGCCGGCTAGCCACATCAGCGACATGATCAACAGCACCACACCAATGTTGATCTGAGGGAATCCAGCAAATTGCAGCAAAGCATATCCACCCACAAGGATGGCTGTACCCGCAAAACCGATGGCAATGGCTTCAGTCTGAATTCGACGCTGCATCTCGTCCAGACTGGCGATGGCCATGCCGATCGTGATAACCAGGGTCGCCCAGCCTGCTGTTGGCAGCAAGGTTACCAGGATAACCTGCGTACGTGTCAGTTCAAGATCAATCAGGTAGGCGTATACCACGCTGGCTAGCAGGAGAAACGTGCCCACATACGCCATTCGCCGCGCCATGTACATGGGATAACGCATCTTGGGAGGTCGGATCGAGAAGCGGAAACCTATTGCGACACCAAACAATATCCCGATGATAATGGGCAGCCAAACATCCCGCTCAAAGCCGGACCCAATAGAGCAGGCCATAGGCTGCACCGATCAGCCCACCAGCAAACAGGTTTTTGCGTAATTCGATATCTGGAACCTTATCCTCTGTGATTTTCATTCTTTTTCTTCCTTTCTGGCAAAACAGGAGCGGTCCATGTCAAATCAACTTGATTTCATGTAAAGCTAACTTTACACAATTGAATAATACAACATATACACTCGTTTGTCAAGTTTCCTTTACTTTTCGTAAAGCAAACCATACAAAAAGCCCCGCTTTTGCAGCGAGGCTTTTCGGTACTCAGGTTAAAAGGATTATTCGGTCACCAGCAGTGCTTTGGCGTAGCGCCCGTGCAAACCGCCTATCCATTTGACCAGGTGCATGGTGACTGTCCACAACAAGATGCCTGCCAACACCACCAGCGGATATCCCCATTGGGGCAAGAAATAATCCACACCATTCACATTCTGAAATATCGGAACGGCAAGAACTTCTTGTAAAACCGGGAGAGCAACAAATGAAGCGGCAAAGGCGAATACTGTTACCAGCACCACAAAGTAGACTGTGCCAAAGACAAATTGTAGGATCATATACAGCATCGAGAGCCAGGTGTGCTTGTCGACCACCAAAGCTTTGATGCGTTCGATCAGCTTGGTATTTTGCGGTGCGAACAATTGACGGCGTGGCATGCGCACGCCTAACAGGGCTTCAACCAGCCGACCTTCCAGCCAAGCTCACACCGCGAACTGACAGCAGGAACAGCAAGCGCAACTGGCAACCCGAAGATGAACATCGCAAATGAAATGGATACTGATAACCCGGTCACGGCCCAACTGAAATAGACTACACCGGTCACGAAAGGCAATCAGCATGTAGAACAACGCACCCCAGGCACGTGGGTCGGCGTAAATGCCGAAGAAACGCCCGAGGGATGAGCCATGCTTTTTATCGGTAGCAGCCACAAGCCCGGGGAAGGTGCGACGCTCCACTTCCACATAAGCAGCCGCCGTTTCTGCGGGCGTCCCGTATTGTTCGATGATCTGCTGTAGCGCGTCCGCTTCATCCAAATCTGGCTGACTTTCTCGCAATAATTCGAGCGCAGTAGTCAGATGTTCATTGGCGTCAGCCAGCGCATCCTGGATGGTAGCGTTGTCACTGCCTTCTGAGTTCCTGCTTCAAGGCATCCAGATATTCTTCAACTGTGTTAGTCATGCGCTGACTCCTTTCAAGATGTTATCTACAAAATTTTTGGTTTGCCCCCAGATCTGTTCCCAGAGTTTGTAAGGTCTGGCGGCCGGTTTCGGTGATGTGTGTAATAGCGCCGCGGCGGACCGGAAACGGACGGCTCGACTTTGCTTTCCAGCAGGCCGCTACCTTCCGAGCGAGCGCAAAACAGGATATAAGCGCACCTTGCTTCATCATGGGCGTTTCCTGGCTGTGATCTTCCAGCAGTTTGGCAACCTGATACCCGTACATTGGCTCTTCTGCCTGATCCCATGACGCTGAGCAACACCAGCGAGGCGATCCCGGCATTCATCTCTTTTTGGAATTTTTTGGTAAGTACATCTATCTACCACCAACTTTTACTCCTTGCAAGATGCTTCTAGTTCAAAGTATGAAGTATTATTGCTTTATCAGTATTATGAACTTAATAATAGTATCAACTTGACATTATGTCAAGGTATTAAATACGAAAACCCCGCCGGGAAATTGCCCGGCGGGATCATATTCTCAGGTCAGACTACGTTGTTCTGACTGAATTATTCGCCGTCCTGGATTTCCGCGGCACGCAGGGTATTGTTCATCAGCATAGCGATGGTCATCGGGCCAACACCACCGGGAACGGGGGTAATGAAACCGGCAACTTCTTTGGCCGCTTCAAAATCGACATCGCCAACCAGGCGATAGCCCTTCTTCTTGGTAGCATCGGGTTTGGAATTCATCCCCACATCGATCACAGCCGCGCCGGGTTTGATCCAGTCACCCTGCACCATTTCGGTGCGACCAATGGCCGCAATCAGGATATCGGCCTGGCGGACAACATCGGCAAGATTCTTTGTGCGGGAATGGCAGACGGTCACTGTAGCATTTTCCTTCACAAGCAAGAGAGCAGCGGGCATACCCACAATATTCGAGCGGCCTAAAACCACTGCATTCGCACCCGAAATTTCAACGCCAGCTTCTTTCAGCAGATAGATACAGCCATAAGGCGTGCAGGGCACGAACAGGGGCTCGCGACCTTTCTGCGCCAAACGACCAATATTGAGCGGGGAGAAACCATCCACATCCTTCTCGATGTTGATCAGTTGCAAGACGCGTTCTTCATCCAGGTGATCGGGCAGAGGCAACTGCACCAGGATACCGTGTACCTTCGGGTCGGCATTCAACTCTTTGACCAGTTTTTCCAGATCTTCCTGGCTGACATCCGCCGGAACCGGATGGTGGAAAGAGGTCATCCCCAATTCAGCGCAAGCCTTTTGCTTCATGCCAACATAAGCCGCTGAGTTAACGCGTTCACCCACCAACACGGTTGCCAGACCGGGCTGTGATTTGCCAGCTGCAACGCGCGCAGCAACTTTTTCTTTTACTTCATCACGGACTTTTTGGGCAATTAGTTTGCCATCAATTAATTGAGCAGTCATTGTTACTCCTTCGGTAGATTTCTGTGAAGAATTGTACAAGTATTATACAATCGCGTCAAATCTTCCGAAAGTGACGAATGTCCCCCGTTGGCAGGAACGTTAGGCCTCTGGGATAATCTCCCCCTCTACTTTATCCTGCGTAAGGTTATTCAACTTCACTTCCGAAATTTCATTCCACAACGGCTGATGGGCACTGGCAGTGACACGCAGATAGTTACCCGTCAGGCCTTCCATTTGCCAGCCCTGACCATTCATCTGCGTGACCGATTCCCACAGGACGGACGTCTCTTGCCCGAGGAAACGCTGACGATAAGTTTTTGCCCCCTCTTCGAACACTTCCCTTAAAACAGCATTGCGTTCTTTCCGGACCTCGTGCCTGACCTGGCCTCCGAGACGCGCTGCTCCGGTCCCAGGCCGGGCTGAGTAGGTGAAGGCGTGCCCGCCCGCGAAGTTCATCTCTCGGATGAAGTCCAGCGACTCGGCGAACTCTTCGTCCGTTTCGCCGGGAAATCCGGCGATGACGTCGGTTGTGATGGCCGCATCCGGCATGATTTGACGGGCAGCAGCTACCAGGTCCCGGAAAGAGGCGGGCGTGGTCTTGCGGGCCATGCGCTTCAACGTTGCGGCACATCCCGATTGCAATGGCAAGTGCAGGTGCTGGCATAGTCGCTCGTCTTCCCACAGTGCGAAGAAGTCCGCCTCCAGATCCCAGGGCTCCAGCGACGACAGGCGCAAACGCGGCGTGTCAGTATGTTTGAGAATGGCCTTGACCAAATCACGCAGGTGAACATCCCATTCCTGCCCCCACGATCCGAGATGCACGCCCGTCAACACGATCTCTTTCGTACCACCATCCAGTGCCGACCGGACATCCGCAATCACATCCGCCAGCGGGCGCGAGCGTCCCTCGCCGCGCGCCACAGTTGTGATGCAGAAAGTGCAATGGTTATCACAGCCATCCTGCACCTTGATAAAAGCACGTGTGCGCTGATGCAGTCCAGGCAGTGGTTCGCGGGCGATGGGCTCCAAGTCGAAGGATTCGGCTGGCAAATTCAAAAGTTCAGGGACTAGGGCTTCTTTTTGCGCATTATTGACTACACGTAGCACATTCGGTAGTGCGGCGGCTTTTTCAGGCTGGAGGGTGGCCCAACAGCCGGTGGCGATGATCTCGTCCACACCCGCACGGGCAATCCGCCGGACGGCCCCGCGCGAATCCGCCGCCGCCTGCGTGGTGACTGCGCAGGTGTTGACCACGGCCATATCTGCACCTTCCGCTGTAGCCACGATCTCATGCCCGGCCGCGCGGAACTGGCGCGCCATGCTTTCAATTTCAGATTGGTTGAGTCGGCAACCGATGGTATCTAAATAAACTTTCATAGCTCAGAGAGTAGAAAACAGATAATTTGAGATTAGGCATCCATAGGCGTTACTACTCTCTAATCTCCATTCTCTATTTATCTTATTACGGCTGTAGCACTACAAAATTATCAAATATCACATCCACGCCTGGTTGTGCGAACGTGCCTGCCAACAAACCGACATCGCCTTCAGCAAGATCACTATCCTCTGCCTTCGCAACCGGCGTTCCATTGACATAAAAGATCAGCGTGTCGCCTCTGCAATCCGCGCGCAGGTGATTGACCGCCAGACCGGTGTGGATAGATTCGTTGTACTGCATCTCACTCTGGCCAAGCTGGATGACGTTCCCGCCAATATATTTTCCGATGGTGTAATAGCCATCGCTGCTGACCATGAAGAAATAATAATTGTTCTCAACGAAGCGACATAGCAGGCCAATGCGGTTCTCGTCAGGGCCGCTAAGTTTGGCAACGTCCACTTCCACGCGCACATCCTTGAAGGATTTACCCGGCGTGGACCAGAAGTTGGCCTGCAAAGCATTGACGAGAAAACGATAGCCGCTGCCATCGTAGTCCATCGTCCCTTCAGCGGAGGTAAAACGCTCCCAACCGGTGGCCGGATTGGTGAAATCGTCGTAGAACAGCGTGTCACCGGTCTGTGCTACCGGCGTTGGCGTTGAAACAAAAGGGGAGGAAAACTGGCAGGCTAATGAAGCCATAGCCAAAATGACTACGAACAGAAGAAGTGAGCGCATACGAAACATGGATGGATTTTATCAAGAGTCATTAGAGTTTGGACTCCAACGTCTGGAGACGTTGGAATACGAAGGTCAGGAGACTTTCGACTCCAGGTCTTAGGGGAAATACTGATTTAACAACAGTTGCGCCTGCTTCCCTACCGGGCCATCTGCATCCAGGTCGCGCGCTTGCCGGAGATGGTCACGCGCAGATTCCCAATCGTCCGTTTGCATGGCAACAATGCCCAGATGCAGATGGGCTGATGCGAGCCCCGGGTCTAAGTGGAGAGCCTGCTCGAAGGCAACCTGCGCTTGATCGTATCGTTCCAGCAGCGCCAGTGACCAGCCGAGCATATCCAGCGCCTGCGGATCTTCCCCATTCAAATCGACGGCTTTCCGCGCCGCGGGCAAACCGACATCCTCGACTTGCATATTGTATTGCGCACTGAAAGCCGCCAGCGAGCGCCAGACCTTCGCGTCTGTAGGAGCAATTTGGGTCGCACGCAGATAACTCCCCAGCGCGGCCTGCAAATCACCTTGTTGGGCATAGGCATCCCCGATGGAAATCTGCCAGGCGGGATTATCCGGGTCGTAGATCGCTGCCAACTTATACTCGGCCAATGCCTGCACGGGCTGCCCCTGACGCATCCAGTACAGCCCGCGCAGACTGCGGACAATCGGATTCTTATAATCAAGCGACACGGCCTGATCCAACTCGGCGCGTCCATCCTGACCGAGTTGTTGCTCGGCCTCGCCCAGCCAGGCCCAGGCCTCGGCATTCTTCTCCGTCCGCAGCCACGGCCTGACGGAAAGCTCGCTCTGCCAATGTCCATTCATTCACCAACCCCAGCCCGCGCCCGATGATGACCAGCCGGCGGGATTTACTCGTTTCCAGCAAGGCCAGATTAAGCGTGGTGCGCATGGTCTCGACTACAGAGTCATATTGAGGGTCAAGCGACGAGGCCAATAGAAATTCCTGCAATGCGTGTTCCGGCTCGCTAACGGACAAAAGCTGGCCCAGACGGTAATGTGCATGGGCATCTTGGTCACCTCCGGCAGCCACCCAACGCTCAAGGGCCTCCTGTTCAGCAGGGAGGTTACCCTGCTCGTAATAAGCCAGCGCGAGATGGGAATAAAGCAACGAATAAGAAGGATACAATTCCGATCCGGTCTTCCAAATACTCAAAGTCTTATCGAGGTCATCAGTTTTCTTCAGATATGAAATGCCCAGGATATCCCAGCCACTACCGGACAGTGTATCCATCTGCCGGGCTTTTTCCAAAAGAGAAATAGCCTTGTCGAAGGCTCCCAACTTGAACTCAAGTTGTCCCGCCTGCTCCCACAAACCGGTGGACCAGGGCAACAGGCGCGCGGCACGTTCATAAGCGTGAGCAGCAAGCGAAATATCATTGACCTTCAGGGCTGTTTCTGCCTTTTTTTGTTCAGAATACCCGGTCAACACCGGGGGCGTGAAAACAAGTCCGATAACGGTCAGCAGGATCAGGGCGCGATAAAGAAGCGAACGCATAAAGGCAATTATACCCATGCAGGCATACATAAAGGGACTCCCGTTTCCGAGAGTCCCTTCTAAAATCTAAAGTCGTAAATCTAAGGCTTTATTTGCGATCCATCGCATCCATCACAGCGACGGAGGCAATCTGCACAATGTCGGTCACTTCGTCACCGGTCTGCATCACGTGGACGGGTGCGCCCATCCCAAGCAGGATCGGGCCAATCGCCTTGGCATTCCCAAGCCGCGCCAGCAATTTGTAGGCGATGTTGGCCGATTCGAGCGAGGGGAAGACCAACACATTGGCATCCTTGACCGCGCTGAACGGATAGCGTTCGTCCACGATCTCGGGGACCACCGCCGTATCGGCTTGCATCTCGCCATCATAAACGAAGTCGGGACAACGCTCTTTGACAATCTGCACCGCCTTGGCAACCTTTTCCGAAAGCGGATGTGGCGTTGAACCAAAGTTCGAGAACGACAGGAAAGCCACGCGCGGCTCGAGCTCGATCTTCCTGGCGAAATTGGCCGCCAGGCAAGCGATCTCGGCCAGGTCTTCAGCCGTCGGGTCGATGTTGACGGTGGCGTCTGTAAAGAGGTAAACGCGGTCATCCACGATCATAATGTACACGCCAGCAGCACGGGCAGCGCCGGGCGCAGTATGGTGAATGCGCAGGGCCGGACGGATCACATCGGGGTACTCATACGTCAAACCAGAGACAAAGGCATCCGCATCGCCCATCTTGACCATCATCGAACCAAGGATGTTGACTTCGCGCACACGCTTGCGTGCAATCGCCAGCGTAACGCCCTTGCGCTCGCGCAATTCGTGATACGCCTGAGCATATTGTTCATGTCTTTCAAAATCAGCGGGATTAACGATCTCCGGGCAACAAGGCAGGCCAAGATCTTCGATAGTCTTCTGGACGACTTCCGGTCGACCCAGCAATACCGGGATACCAATCTTCTCGTCTGTGATCTGGGCAGCCGCGCGGATCACTTTGGGCTCTTCCCCCTCGGCAAAGACAACGCGCTTGGTGCCGCCGGATGAACGAGCCTGATTCTGGAAGAAGTAACGCACTTGCTCGCCCTTGCCCTGACGGTAAGCCAATTGTTCTTTGTACTCTTCAATATCGATCTTCTTACGAGCCACACCGGTCTTCATTGCCATTTCAGCAACGGCCGGGGCTTCCCAAAGCAACACGCGCGGATCGAATGGCTTGGGAATAATATAATCACGTCCAAACTTCAAACTGCCCAGGCCATACGCGCGCAACACGGAATCAGGCACGTCTTGCTTAGTCAATGCAGCCAGCGCTTCGGAAGCGGCAAATTTCATGTCATCATTAATGGACTTCGCGCGCACATCCAGCGCGCCGCGGAAGATAAACGGGAAACCTAGCACATTATTGACCTGATTTGGATAATCCGAACGGCCGGTAGCAATGATGACATCTTTGCGGGATTCTTTTGCCAACTCAGGTTTGATTTCCGGGTCTGGATTGGCCATCGCAAAGACAATCGGATCATCCGCCATTGACTTAACCATATCAGGGGTCAACACATTGGCAATCGACAAACCATAGAATACATCCGCGCCACGAACTGCATCTGCCAACGTGCGCGCATCAGTGTCAACCGCAAACTGTTCTTTATACTTGTTCATTCCGTCTGTACGGCCTTTGTAGATCACACCGCGGCTATCTGACATCATGATATTCTCACGCTTCACCCCCCATTTTATTGCCAAGTTGGCGCAAGAAACAGCCGCTGCGCCAGCGCCAGAAATCACAATGCGAATATCCTCATGTTTTTTGCCCACCAGTTCCAGCGCATTGGCAAGTCCCGCGGACGAAATGATAGCCGTTCCATGCTGGTCATCATGGAAAACAGGAATATCCAGCATCTTTTTGAGTTCTTCTTCAATATAGAAGCATTCCGGAGCCTTAATATCTTCCAGGTTGATACCACCAAAGGTCGGTGAAATAGCTGCCACGACTTTGATAATCTCATCAGGGTCGTGACTGTTCAACTCGATGTCAAATACATCAATATCCGCGAATTTCTTGAACAAGACCCCCTTGCCTTCCATCACTGGTTTGGAAGCCAGTGCGCCGCGATCTCCCAGCCCCAGGATGGCCGTGCCGTTCGAAACAACGGCCACCAGGTTGCCCTTTGCCGTATATTCATAAGCCAGTTCGGCATCCTTTTCGATTTCCAAAACGGGTACAGCCACACCAGGCGTATATGCCAAGCCCAGTTCACGTTGGGTATCCATTGGCTTGGTCGGTACGACCTCTATCTTGCCAGGCTTCCCTTTCAATCGATGATATTCAAGCGCATCTTCGCGAGTAAATGTAGCCATGAGTCCTCCAATTTTGTCAGGTTTGAACAAGCGTCACAAGCGGATTAAGTGGTGAAGATATGTTGATGAAAATTCTTTGTAACTGCGACAATCTCCATAACATCAACCTGTTGCAGTACCTTTTGATTATTTCATGAGTTATTTAAACTTGATAGTTCCATTTGTCACCTTTAAATCCGATTTCTGCAAGTACATATATTCTTACACATAATTGCGTAAATAGTTTTGCACAAAAAGGGGAATTTATGAAAATTTCATGTATAATACTTACTATTATTATCTAGTCAATTTCTGCCGCGTAACGAGCGGCCACTGGTTTGCTAACGAAATTCTGGAAATTGTAGTAGGATCATCCTGGTAACAGGAGATTTTGGAAGTCAGGCGTCCTGTATTTTGGTTTATTTGGGACAGAGCAATCGAAAAATCGACTTCTCCAAGCGACTGGAAATTGTCGTGACAATTAATGTCACGCTACTTAATCTACCTGTACCGTCCCGCCTCTACCCAGACCCGGGGCTTGCATGCAAAACCCAAACTCTATCAGCAGCCGAGGCCACTCAGCGCCTTTTGGCTGCTTGTGTTTTAATGAGAAAAATTACAGCGATACAGGTTCAGAAAAGGAATCCAAACAGAGTCAACATTCACCTTGACGGAGAATATGTATTTGGATTGGCCCGCATCGTAGCTGCCTGGTTACAAGTCGGCCAAACGCTGGACGAAGAAAAGATCACAAAGCTACAAGCCGAAGATGCTCGCGAACGTGCCATGCAACAGGCTTTGCTCTATCTGAGCTACCGGGCGCGTTCCGAAAAAGAAATTCGGCAAAACCTGAGCAAACACGAAATACCGGACATCGTCATCGAGGAAACTCTCGAACGCCTGCGCCGGGAAGGGTTTGCCAATGATAAACAATTTGCCAGCGCGTGGGTTGAAAACCGCAGCACCTTTCGCCCACGCGGACGCCGGGCGCTGGCCCTAGAACTCCGCCAGAAGGGCATCGACGACTCTACTATCGAGGCTGCACTTGAAGAAGTAGACGAAGAAGCCCTGGCCTACGAAGCAGGCCAAAAAAAGGCACGCAAACTCAAAGTCCAAGAGTGGAGCGAGTTTCGCAAGAAAATGTCCGAGTTCTTGGCCCGCCGCGGCTTCTCCTATTCCGTTATTGCGCCGATAGTCCAGCGCTTGTGGAATGAAACCCACACGGAGGGAGAAGAACAAATCTATAACAATGAGGAAATATCATGAATCCGTTCAATCTTCTAATTGATGTCCTGGCTTTACTTATAGGCATCGCAGCCGGGTACCTGTTCCACAGGTATCAAGTAGATAAAGCGCTCAAAAACCAGCAACAAAAAGCCGACAGCATTCTAAAAGGCGCGAATGAGCAAGCGCGACTGATCGAATCGCAAGCGCGGGAGAGCGCCACGAAAATTGTTCAGTCAGCCGAAGGAGAAATAAAGGAACGGCGACACGAACTCAGTCGAGAAACAGAGCGGCTCGATAAGCGTCGCTCAGAACTGGACGGTCGCGCTGACCGCCTGGAGCAACGCGAGCAAGCCCTGAATAAACGCCAATCTTCAATGGACCGTCGTGCTAACGAAGTTGAAAAAATGGTTGAGACACAGGTGGAAAAATTGGAGCAGATCTCCCAATTGACCCAGGATGAAGCCAAAAATGAACTGATCGCTGCCGTTGAGAAAGAAGCCCGCGCTGATATGGCCCGCATCTATCGCCAAATCGAAGCTGAAGCGCGCGAAGAGGGCGAAAAACGCGCCCGCAAACTGATCGCAGATGCTATCCAGCGAGTAGCCTCGGAGCACGTCTCCGAAGTAACTTCATCGGTTGTGCCGTTGCCCAATGAAGAGATGAAAGGCCGTATTGTGGGCCGCAATGGACGCAATATCAAGGCCTTCGAGCAGGCTGCCGGTGTGGACGTGATCGTGGACGATACCCCCGAAGCTGTGACTATTTCCTGCTTCGACTCGGTCCGCCGCGAGATTGCCCGTCGCGCCCTGACTCGTCTGACGGTAGACGGACGCATCCATCCCGCTCACATCGAGAAGATTGTAGAAGAAGAGACCAAAGCCGTTGACAAGGTGATTGCCGAAGCCGGCGAACAGGCCGCTTTTGACGCCAATATCGCTGGCCTGCACCCCGAAGTATTACGCATGATGGGACGCTTGAAATTTCGTACTTCCTATGGACAAAACCAACTGGCCCATGCGGTGGAAGTGTCTAAACTAGCAGGCATCCTGGCGGCCGAACTGGGCGCAAACATCGAAATTTCCAAACAGGGCGGCTTCCTGCACGACATTGGTAAAGCCATGGACCACAATCAGGAAGGAACTCATGCGATGCTGGGCGCGGAGTTCTGCAAGCGTTATGGTGTGAATCCACAGGTAGTCAATGCCATCGGTTCCCACCACCACGAAATGGAGCAGGAAAGCATCGAAGCCGTCATCGCCGAGTCCGCAGATGCGATCTCCGGTGCGCGTCCCGGCGCCCGTCGTGAAGACCTGGAAGCGTACATTAAGCGCATCAAATCTCTCGAAGAACTGGCCACATCCTTCGATGGCGTGCAGCAGGCTTTCGCCATTCAGGCTGGACGCGAAGTACGCGTCATTGTCAAACCGGAAGATATCGACGACCTGACCTCTACCCGCCTGGCACGTGACATCGCCAAGAAGATCGAGGAAACGATGCAGTATCCCGGCCAAATCAAGGTAACCGTGATTCGCGAGACGCGGGCGGTGGATTACGCAAAGTAGCACAATATGATGGTGAATCAAAAGGTGCGGAGATTGGTTCGCACCTTTTTAATTTAATCGACCTTGTCGGTAATAACCACCAAAGTACCAGGAACGCCAAGAAATGCCCTTGGCAACCTTTGCGGCTTGGCGGTTAATGGTCACTCTCCAAGAAACCAAAAGCTGCTTACAGGGAATCCACATCTTTGTAGACGAGTATAATCCACCCCATGCGACGCTACATTGCCTTCACCGTTTTCATCTCTGGGATGACCACGCTGGCGTGCCGAGTTCGGCGCTTTGCACCTGCGTCTCGTTTGATACCTGCTCGAACGATACGCCTCGCGGTTGTTCTCGAAACGCCCTACCAATTGTTTGATAATGTCAGGTGTGACCATGGTCTCATCCCCGTATAGACGACTGTTGGCTAGTCAATAAACAAAGGGTCCCTACGGGACCCTTGTTTATTGACTGAAGGTGGGCCGAGGCTCACCTGACTTTCCTCACTTACTTGAAGATTGCCATGATCTGATCGATCACTGTGTTGAGCGTACCGTTGGCATCCTCGCCTGCCTCGACCATATAACCACCCTGTGTCGTATGCAGGTTGAAGACCGCAAGCCCGCCAGCCGAATCCTCGTTGATCAGTTCCGCTCGGTGGCATCCACCACATGCTCTCGTAGCGGGACCAGTAACATAAGACGGCACGTCACCGATCTTTCTGTCCCAGCCTTTTACTGAGTCAGACGCAGAGAGCAAACCAGGCAGTGACTTAGACTGATCTGGCACATTGTACGCGCCTGCAACATGGCATGCTTCACAATCGGTAGCGCCATGTTTTGGGAATGGCATCTCGATTTCTGTATTGTACTTTATCGGCCTGCACCGGGTCGGCAAAATCGATATCGCCAACATCGAATTGCTGGGACATATGGATCGCATGGACATAGGAATCGATCGAACGCGACTGCATTTCCAGGTGAGAAGCGCCGCTCTTCACAATGTGACACATGCGGCAAACAACGACATTCCCGCCTCGATCCGGCGAATGGAAGGTTGTCGCCAGCGCCTCGTGGCAGTCGTTACAACCATCCACAACCTTTACGATGGGGCTGTAGAATTCATCGTCAAAATCATTCTTGCCAAGGTCAAAGGTTCTGGACGGAGCATTGAGGGCAAGCATCAAGTCATCAGCATTCTTCAGAGCCGGCATAACCGCAATTTCCACTCTCTTGACACTGCCATCGGCGATCATGTCAGCCCACTGTCGACAAGTCTGCAGTGACTTCCCACTTGCCGCCCGCGGCCGATACCGTGGTGAAGCGCGGATGCTCTGCGCCCACAACATATTCCAAAGTCCTCTGATCGTTGTTATCGATCGTGCCGTCGCCGTTATCGTCGGTCAATCTCTCGTGCGGACCGACGATGTAGTCCTTCGTGTCCCAGCCGTACAAACCAACCATTACGGAGGGCGAGATGCTAGCCACATCGAGGCCCTCAATGTCCTCGGAAGCGGCCTGCGCTGAACTGTGATATCGAGTTATTGCCGTCAGCAAAGGATGCGCTGTCAACGCTGACGGTAATAACATCAGAATACCTCTGCCCGTCGGCAGTGTAGATCGCCTTGTCATAACCGGTGTGGATTTGATTGAATGGCTGGAGCCACTTTTCCCTCACCGTGGCAACTGGCGCAGTCCGATGTTCCAAATCCATTGAGTCCTGGATCGGTGAGGGCAAGATGGTCGTCAGGGCAAGGCCAGTAGTATCATATGCTGGCTCTTCTCCCTCGTGCCACTGAACCTGTCACGGGGTGACAGCTCTTGCAGGTTTCCACCTTGAAGTTAGCGTCTGACAACACGATATCCAGTTTGCCTTCGTGGCAGGTCACGCAGTTGGACATGGACTGAGGATAGGGGAATTCCATGGCATGCGACATGTGCACATCGTTCATGAGCGTTGTCTTGTATGCATATATGTTCTAACTGCTCAGGTGTAAATCATGACAAGTCTTCGCCGCTATTTAGCCATTCAACAGCCTTTACAGGATCATCCACCAAAAGCTGCCATTCAAGATGGCCGCCTTCGCCATTGTCCAGGTGACAGGCCTTACAGGTGTAGAAGTCGGTTGCGGGATCACCGTTGACCTCGCCGTAGATGTTACCGTGCTTGAGATAGGGATCCGAGTGGCATTTCTCGCAGCCATCGTTATTGGCGGGAGAAACGTAGTCAACGCCCTTGCCGGTTTGCAAGATGGCCGCATACGGGTATTGAACCTGTTTGATGCGCGCTGGCAGGCTGCCAACCTGTTTATCATAGCCGTACACAACAATGATGCCATCCACACCGCTGACATTGGTGTAGTCAATGTAACCATCTGCTGTGGGATCCAACTCTTCCAACGTACTGGTAGTTACGCCGCTGGCAGGATCGTAGCTCAACTTGCCCTTCAGAGATAACCTTTCCGCAGCCGGCTCAAACTGGAATTTTAAATCAGCATAGGGTGCAAAATAAATATTGAGATTTTCAACAGCTCCGCCGCTGATCGGTGCACCATTTTGGGTCATTTTAAAGGTTACAACAGTTGTACCCGGTTCGGTGAATCTATAGTTCACAGCTTCTACCTTAATCACACCGTCTTGATACAACTCGTCATAAGATTCCTGGTGTTTTTCACCAGCATCAGGGTGGCACACTCCACAAGTCTCAGGCTGCAGGGAGACTTCATGCGCAGAAGCTTCCTGCACAGGGGCTTCTGTAGGTGCTGCCTGGGTTTCCGCCATTACCGGGGTTTCCGGCACTTCCGGCACAGTAGTCGGACTTCCACCACAGGCTGTAAATACAGCCGCAGCAACGATCAACGTGCCAAGTATTACAAGCATTTTCTTGACAGACATAGTAAGCATTCTCCTTAAAATTTGGGGGTCGGTGATTTTTGGTATGGGCGATTGGCTGTATTTTTATAAGAAGCGCCTCCTTTCCTTACTGTAACCAAGGTTTTTTGAATGCCAAAAACCATCTCTCATTACGTTTGATAAGGTATTCCTGAACGAACATTCCAACGACACGCAGTGTATGCACTGAAATGGGCCAGTACAGTCATAACCGGAGAGTTCTATAGGAAGTCCGTTTCATCTTTCATGCGTAGACTGACATTATCTACGCGCTATTCACCTGTAATTGTCAACAAGGATATTTATTATTTTGTTCCCACCAAAACTAACAATTCGTTCTTTCGTTACCAATAAAGAATTGATATATCCACCCTAACGTCTTTAGGGTCATATACCCAATTCTAGTGGGTTATTCGCTCTAATAATAGTGTTATTTATCACAAAATAAATATGATTACGGGACTGGACAAAAGTGGATTATTCCTTTGCTACCTCTCCCTGCACATCGCAGTAAAGCCGGCTGATGGCTGAAAGCTGATAACCAATTGCGAATAGTTGGCAGCTACCGTATAATCCCCCTATGCAACGCTACATTGCCTTCACCGTCTTCATCTCCGGGATGACCACCCTGGCCGCCGAGTTCGGCGCTTCACGCCTGCTGCAAATGCGCTTCGGCAGCGTCAACCTGGTCTGGGCTGTCATCATCGGCTTGATCCTGATCTACTTTGCCGCCGGGTACTTTCATCGGCGGGAAACAGGCCGACAAATCCCCGCATCCCGAGAGCATGTTCACCTTCCTGGCCTGGGGCGGCGCCACGCTGGGATTGATCCCGGTCATCGCGCAGCCGATCCTGCTGGCGGCTGCTTCTGCCATGGACGCGCTCAACCTGGGCGTCATCGCCGCCTCGTTCCTGGCGACGCTGCTGCTGTTCAGCATCCCGGTCACGCTGCTGGCGATGACCTCGCCCTTCGCCATCCGCATCACGCTGCACGATGCCGAGCAGGCCGGCAACGTCTCGGGCAACCTGTACGCGCTCTCCACGGTTGGCTCGGTGCTGGGCGCTTTCCTGCCCACCCTGCTGCTCTTCCCGCTGATCGGCACCAGCCGCACCATCCTGCTCTTCGGCCTGCTGATCCTGCTGGTGGCGCTGGTCGGCCTGGGGCTGGAAAAGCGTTGGGTGAAAGTTACGCTCTTTGGGCTGGCGGCGCTGTTGCTGACCGCTTTCCTGTTTATCGGTAATTTCCACATCAAGAATTCGCCCGGCCAGGTTTTCGAAACCGAGTCGCAGTACAACTACATCGAAGTCCAGCAAATCAACGGATTCACCCTGCTGCGCCTGAACGACGGTCAGGGCGTCCATTCGATGTACAAGCCGGACCAGCTTTATTACGGCGGTCCCTGGGAACAATTCCTGGTGGGACCGTTTTTCAACCCGGACTACACGCCCGAAAAAGTGGACCGGATTGCCATTGTTGGATTGGCCGCCGGGACGACTGCGCGTCAGGCGACCGAGGTGTTTGGTCCCGTTATGATCGACGGATTCGAAATCGACGGCGAGATCGTGGCCGTGGGGCGCAAATACTTCGGCATGACCATGCCCAACCTGAACGTCTACGTCGAAGACGGTCGCTGGGGGCTGGAGCACAGCCCCCAGCAATACAACCTGATCGCCGTGGACGCTTACCGCCCGCCCTACATCCCGCCGCACATGACCACGCAGGAATTTTTCCAGATCGCCTATAATCACCTGACGGATGACGGCGTGCTGGCCATCAACGTTGGACGCGCCCCCAACGACCGCAGCCTGATCAATGGATTGTCGACTACAATTGCGACGATCTTCCCCTGCATCCACATCATGGACATCCCTAATACGCTCAACTCGATCGTCTACGCCAGCAAGCAGCCCACCAGCGTAGACAGTCTGTTCAACAACTACAATGCGCTCGTCACGCGTGGTGACGTGCATCCGCTGCTGCTGACGGCCATCAGTTCCACGATTGTCAACATGCAACCTGGCTATGAGACCACGCAGGTCTTCACCGACGACAAAGCCCCCATCGAGTGGCTGACGAATAATTTGATCGTCAACTTTTTGCTACATGGGGACGTGGAGGCGTTGCAATAATACCTATCCGTCCTGAGCGGAGTGATGAGCGCTAGCGAAGAACATAGTCGAAGGGCGCACTTCGACTTCACTCCTCGCATCCGCTCGTCGTTCCGCTCAGGGAGAATGGAATTTTTTATGAATAAAAAACTATCTTCTCTTCTCTCCTGGCTCACCACCCTCTTAACCCCCATCGTCCTGCTGGGGCTGGGATTGCGCATCTTGCTGACGCCGCTGTTCTACAACGTCGAATACCGCATGCCCTACTTTCCGCCTGACCAGTACGGCTTTACGATGGAAGAGCGCCTGCACTGGGCGTCCTACGCTGTGGACTATCTGATCAACAATGCAGACATATCCTATCTTGGTGACCTGACCTTCGCAGATGGTAGTCCGCTGTACAACGAGCGCGAACTCAGTCATATGCACGACGTCAAGGTAGTGACCAAGGGTGCGCTCAGAGTCTGGTACGTTGCTGTGGTTTTGCTGGCAGGGTTGGGGGCCTGGGCCTGGTTCGGGAAATGGTGGCAGGCCTATCGTCAGGGCTTGAGGCGCGGCGGCTGGCTGATGATCGGGCTGGTCGTGGTGCTCGGTCTGTTTGGCGCGGTCGCTTTCTGGCAACTCTTTACCCTGTTCCACGAATTGTTCTTCCAGGGCAATTCATGGTTGTTCGAATACTCCGACACACTCATCCGTCTGTTTCCAATGCAGTTCTGGCAGGATGCCTTCCTGTGGGCAGGTGTGATTTCCGTTGGCGGCGCGTTGGGGCTGGCGTTAGGATTGCGTAGATCGTAAGACAAATTGACAACGTGTGCCACGTAGTGGTATTTGTCCTACTATGACAGTGTATAATTCAGCCCGAAGGAGCACAGGATGCCAGAAACTTTATCGTTAGAAAATCGCGTTGCCCTTGTAACTGGCGGATCGCGTGGTATCGGTCGCGCGGTGGCGTTGGAACTGGCCGCGCGCGGCGCGTCGGTAGTGGTGAACTACAACAGCTCGCCCGAGCGTGCAGATGAAGTGGTGAAAGAAATCGAAGCCGGGGGCGGCAAAGCGGCTGCCTTCCAAGCAGACGTTTCCAACTTCGAGGCTGCGGGTAGTCTGGTGAAATTTGCTGTCGAAACCTTCGGCGATCTGCACATTTTAGTGAACAACGCCGGCATCACGCGCGACATGGTCATCATGATGATGCCCGAAGCGGACTGGGACGCGGTCATCGACACCAACCTGAAAAGCACCTTCAATTGCTCGAAAGCAGCCGTGAAACACATGATGCGCAAGCGCTACGGGCGCATCGTCAACATCGCATCCGTGGCCGGGCAGATGGGCAACCCCGGGCAAACCAATTACTCGGCCTCCAAAGCCGGGCAGATCGGCTTCACCAAAGCCCTGGCGCGCGAAATTGCGGCGCGCAAGATCACCGTCAATGCCATTGCACCGGGATTTGTGGAAACCGAAATCCTGGATGCCATGCCGGAAGGCACGCTGGAAGCCGCGCTCAAACTTGTGCCGCTGGCGCGCCCCGGACAACCCGAAGAAATTGCTTACGCCGTCGCCTTTCTCGCATCAGACCAGGCCGGTTATATCACCGGTCAGGTGCTGGGCGTGGATGGCGGCATGGCGATGATGTAAGGAAGATTATTGGAGAGTAGAGAATAGGTAATCAGGAAAGCAACTACTCCCTGTTCTCCACTCTCTACTCTCTTAACTCAAGGAGAAATATGTCAAACTCAGATCGTCCCCCAGGAAAAACCACCGTCTCTCCCGACGTTTTGATCAGTATCGCCCGTCTCTCTGCATTGGGGGTGGCTGGCGTCAGCCGCATGGCGCCTATCTCCGGCGGAGTCAATCGCCTGTTCCGTAAAGGCGCGAATGAAGGCGTGCGCATTGAAGTAGAAGAGGACACCGTCTTTGCTGACATTTATCTCGTACTGAAACAAGACGTCAACATCCGCGAGGTCAGCCGCAACGTACAGCAACAGGTCACCCGCGCCATGCAAGAAATGGTCGGCATGGATGTTGGCCACGTTGACATCCACATCGAAGATATAGATTACGAGGAAAGCCCCGAGGCTTGAAACCGGTATGAAATCCCGCACCAGGGCGCGTAGCCTGGCCCTGCAAGTACTTTACGAAGTAGATGTTACCAAACACCCTCCAGGCGAAGTCTTTAAGGAACGGCTGGAGGAAACTCCCTTAACGGATGAACTGGCGGAGTTCGCGCACCAGATCATCTTTGGCGTACTCCCCCTGATTGAAATCCTGGATAAAATCATTGCGCAATATGCCCCCGAATGGCCACTCGAGCAGATCGCGGCCATCGACCGTAATATCCTGCGACAGGCGTGCTGGGAATTCGCCTCGCCGAACGGAGAAACGCCCGTCAAGGTAGCGATCAATGAAGCGGTCGAGTTAGCCAAACTCTTCGGCTCTGATAGCGCACCACGCTTTGTCAATGGCGTGCTGGGCAGTCTGGCCGATCATCAGCACGAGATACGTCAGAGCTTACAACAGGAGAACCCAGGATAAACATGGATATTTTTGGTATCGGTCCAACCGAACTTGTTTTCATCATTTTGATTGCCTTGATCGTGCTAGGCCCTAAAGATATGGAAAAGACAGGGCGCGCGATTGGCCGTTTCCTGCGCGACATGACCAAGTCCGAAGGCTGGCGCGCCTTCCGTGATACTTCGCGGGAACTACGCAACCTGCCCAATCGACTGATGCGTGAAGCCAACCTGGAAGACTTGGAAAAAGACGTCGGTAAAATTGGAAAAGAGATCGAAGAATCGGCAACCGTAAAGGGATTTGGGACATGGGGCGATCCGTCTGCAGCCAAGTCCAAACCGCCTCAACCCAAGCCGGATGCTGCCGAGGCCCCCGAGCCGCAGATTGCTTCGCCTGAACCGCCTCCGCCACCTGCCAAAGAAACTGACAAGGAACCCGACAACAATGCGTAAATTCTTTTCCAGCCTGTGGCGCGTGGTCACGGCCCCATTCCGCCTGGTGTGGTGGATTATCACGCTTCCATTCCGCTCTTACCGCCAGCTCCATGAATTCCTGACCGACGAACCGGAAGAACATTCTCTGGCAGACGTCCTGAGTACCACGATTTCAGACAAAGATGTGCGCCAATCGCTCTGGGACCATATAGAGGATTTCAGGAAACATCTGCTACGTTCTCTGCTGGCATTGACCGTGGCGGTTATCATCTCATTCCTTTTCACCCAACCCCTGATCAAATATCTGGCTCTACCCATCGGCGGATTGGAAGCGCTCAGAGCCATCGAAGTAACCGAATCGATCGGTGTCTTCATGAAGGTGGCCTTGCTTTCAGGGGTGGTTCTCTCAATTCCTTATATTGCCTTTGAATTCTGGTTGTTTGCCGCCCCCGGCCTAAGACCGCGCTCGCGCTCATTTGGTTTGATTGCAATTCCCCTGGCCACCCTTCTATTTGTTGGCGGTATGGCTTTCGCATATTATGTCATGATGCCCACCGCGCTGCCCTTCCTGATCAACTTCATGGGCATTCAGGCACAGTTGCGACCGCAATCTTATTACAATTTCGTCACCGGCGTGATGTTCTGGATCGGTGTGGCTTTTGAATTTCCGCTGGTCATCTATGCCCTGACCGCCATAGGGTTTGTCAAGCCACAAATTCTGGCAGAGCAATGGCGTATTGCAATCGTTTTAATTGCTGTGCTTGCGGCTGCCATTACCCCCACCGTGGATCCGGTCAATATGGCGCTGGTAATGGCTCCTATGACACTGCTATATTTTGTCAGTATCGGCTTGAGCAAAATCGCTTACAGAGGGCGAATAAGACAAGAAAAAGAAAAAGCGCTTAATGAGGAGGGTTAATGAGACGATTACATTTGCGTGTCAGGCAGCTCGGTTTATCTGTTCTTCTGGTTGTTTTCGCTTTTAGCAGTACGGGTTGCCAGCTATCCCTCATCAAGTTGCCGTCATGGTTGGGTGGACAGAGCAACACGGCAACACCCGATATCCCCAGCGGACCAACTCCGACACCCATACCCCTGGCACAGGTGACTTTCATCGCCGTCCTGCCCGAACCGCTGGCAGAAGGCGAGACGCTGGCAGTTGCCATCCTGGATGAGATCACGGGACTGGCATTGAACGGCTCATTTTATCCCATGCAGCCCCGCGATCCGCAGACCTACGCGGTATCCTTGCCCTTCCCGCTCAATTCCATCGTAAAGTATCGCTATGTACGGCGTACCAACGTCCAACTACAGGAAGATACAGGCATGGATGTAGCCGTCCGCTATCGCTTGTATCAAGTCAACGGTCCGGGGGAGACGCGTGATCTCATCGCCAGTTGGATCGACAAAACTTTTACGGGTCCAACCGGCAGTATCGAAGGCGAAGTCTATGCCGAGGGCGGCGGTCCGCTGGCCAATATCATGGTCACAGCGGCCGGTGTGCAGACCATCACCGATTCCGCCGGGCATTTCGATCTCGAAGGCCTGCCCCCCGGCACACATAATCTGGTGGCATATGCGCTGGATGGCACTTACCAGACCTTCCAACAGGGGGCCTCGGTGCTCGAAAACCTGAACACGCCGGTCAAACTCTACTTGAAATCTGCGCCGTTGGTCAATGTGACCTTCAACATCAGCGTGCCATCCAACACCTTACCAGGCGCGCCTGTACGACTGGCTGGTAATTTATTCCAGCTTGGGAATACCTTTGCCGATTTGCGCGGCGGACTGAGCGCCGTCGCCGACCGTATGCCGATCATGACCGCCATGCCGGATGGTCGCTATACCATCTCGCTGCGCCTGCCCGCCGGAGCGGATGTGCGTTACAAATACACACTGGGAGATGGCTTCTGGAACGCAGAACATAAAGCCAGCAGCGAGTTCAATGTGCGCCAGTTGATCGTGCCACAGCAAGACACCGTTATCAATGAAAGTGTCGAGACCTGGCAGGCGGGCAGTTCCGCGCCGATCCTGTTCGAAGCCGATGTGCCTGCCAATACCCCTGTTGGCGACATCATATACATCCAATTTAACCCTTACGGCTGGACGGAACCTGTCCCGATGTGGCCGATTGGCAACAACCGCTGGGTGTACAAACTCTATAGCCCGCTCAGTATTCTGGGTTCCTTCGGCTATCGCTACTGTCGCGCCGGTCAATGCGGCATCGCAGATGACACAGCCACCATGGGCGATTCCACGAATGGGCGGCAGGTCACCACCAGTCTGGCTCCACAAGACATCCAGGACACCATCAAGGCCTGGGCCTGGCTCGAAAACACCCAGCCCAGCAACCTGGTCGGTGCGCCAGTCACAGCCCGCCAGAATGCCTTCGTAGCCGGCGTAGAACTGCAGCCCACGCAGCACCCAAACTGGGTCACATCCATCCCGCAAGCTATGCAGAACATCCAGGCGATTGGCTCGAATACGGCCGTCCTGACACCCACCTGGACCTACGTTGATGCCTCCCCACTGATCCTGGCGCCCGTTCCCGGCAAGGATTCATTCTGGAACGATACCTACCGAATGGTAACCCAGGCGCGTGCCCTGAACATGAGCGTTGCCATCTTCCCCACGCCGCGCTTTATGACCAACGCAAGTGATTTTTGGGCTTCCGCACCCAAGAACGCAGATTGGTGGCAGACCTGGTTCGACCACTACCGTGCTTTTGCCATCAACTACGCTGACCTGGCATCCCAGTCCGGTGCGCAAACCTTGATCCTGGGTGGAGATTGGATCGAACCGGCCTTGCCGAACGGCAAGCTGGCAGATGGCGCCACTTCATCCGGCGTTCCCGCTGATGCCGAAACCCGCTGGAGATCAATCATCACAGAAGTGCGCAACCATTTCCGGGGCACGCTGCTGTGGGCCCTACCCTACGAACATGAGTATGTGGACACGCCGCTCGGTTTCCTGAGTGACATCGATGGTATTTACCTGCTATGGGGCTTAAAACTGAGCGATTCGTCCAACCCATCTAAAACCGACCTGGTCAACGAAGCCGGTCGCCTGATGGATACCAACGTCTCGCCGCTGGCCTCCCTGGTCGGCAAACCGATCATCATCGCCATGGACTATCCTTCAGTGGACGGCGCCGCCAGCGGATGCGTCTCGGACGGACGGGGCGGATGTCTGCATGGGGCAGAGCTCAACGCCCCAACCGTAGACGCATCGCCCTCGCCCGTGAACCTGCAACTGCAATCCGATATTTACGAGGCCATGCTGACAGCGGTCAACCAGCGCCAGTGGGTGGGCGGCATCGTCAGCCGCGGGTATTACCCCCCGACCATCTTGCAGGACAAGTCGGCTTCTATTCACGGCAAGCCGGCTGGAGACGTCGTCTGGTACTGGTATCCAAGGTTGTTGGGAACGAGTAACTAAAAATCTATTGGTTTAAGAACAATCCGTAGGTCACGTTTGCAACGTGACCTACTTTATTTTAAGGCGCGTATTTGAAGACAACTGCATTTTCCGTTTCGTGGATCAACTCGTATTGATTCGCCTTTCGCGCAGAATCCAGCAAGAGATTCAGCGAACCACTTAACGGAGAGTTGCCCCCTTCCGGTAATTTCTTGACTAAAAAATACTCGTATCCCAGCCCGGTACGTCCACTCCAGGCCTCGACACAACCCACATTCGCGCAATGCTGCAAAGCGACCAGTTCGCCATAAAAGGGAAAAAAGTCCGCGCCCAGAGTCCATTCGTCGCCCTGTAAAGTCGTCTGGCTGTGCTGCCTCGTCAGCGCCGGGAACCATTCCTGGAAGGGATCTTTCATCGAGTATTGCTCGCCTGTCAACAGCAAAAAGTTACTTCCAGGAGGAATGGTGGCATCCACCCAGGCGATGGTCCCGCGATCTGCTGCAGACAGGCTCCCACCTGCTAATCCCAATCCATACACACTGGAATTGAAAAACATATAAAAAGCCATCCCCAACATGGACAACGTGGCAAATCGGTCAGCCAACCACGGGCCTTCGCGCCCTCGTAGGGAAACCAAAGCCGGAGCCAATATCTGGTCGAAGCTGTAGGCCGCCAGCATGGACATGGGCATCAAGGCCGTGCCACCCCCACTGCGCGGGTCCACGAAAAATGGCACGACCAGCCAGACGGGCAACAGAAATTGTTTCTGCGCCAACATCGCCACCAAACCGATCAATCCCAGTGCCACCGTCAGGCTGAAGAAGACGCCACCACCGAGTTGCAAGGTCAGCAACTGCGCCAGATGGAAAGTGCCGTCATCGCTGCTTTGCAACGCGGATTGGAAAGGCGCCAGCCCGTGCTGCGCCAACACCGTCCCCCACCAGGGTGCTGTCAGCGCCGCAACGCCCAGGGCGACAGCGATTGACCAGAGCAGAGTCCGTTTGGAGCGCCCACGGAAGAGCCACAGCAGGATACAGGCTGCCGCAGCCTGGACTCCCACCTCGGGATGGCTGAGAAAGGCCAGGGCACCGAATAAAGCCGTTAACGCGGCATGTACCCAAGGGGGCACAGGCAGGCCGGAGGTCCGTGTGAAGAGGCGGTTGGCGAATGCGATAGTCATGAACAGGAATAACAGTCCAAAAGAACGCGTGATCCCGCCACCCATGATCGCCCATCCAAACGAATCGGGGACCAGGCCGTAGAAAATGGTTGCGAGGGCAGCCTGCAAACGGGAGCCAAGGATCTCATTGGCCATCAGATAGAAGGCCAGGATCGATAGCGTGCTAACCAGCGCTGGCAGCCAGCGCACAACCGTCAAAGCCGGGATATGGAACAAGCTCGAAACCAGAGCCGTAGCATAAAACCCAAAAGGTGGATACGCATAGGGAATATCGGCCAGGTTGTATTGCGTGAAAGCCGGGAGCAAGAAGTGGTTGGCTTGCAGTTCCTGGACCATGTTGTAAAACATACCACCGTCATTGACCGGGAAACCCGCCATGATGACCGGTACAAAACGCACGATGCCTCCCAGGAGGAGGGCAATCAAAAGGAAGAGTTTGCTCTGGTCGTCTTTTGAAAGAGATTTCATCTGGCCCTTGTTGATGTGATTAGATAGTGCGATTATTTCCTTCCCGAGTATAATCGCTTTAATTCGCTAAATTGGAGGAGCAAAAATGAAGAAGGCAGGTCGTATCCTGTCCCGCGTTGGCATTGGGGTGGTCATCCTGGCCGTACTCGTGGGCTCACTTGGCACGTACTATTTCAAAAGTTATGTTCCCAAATCAGTTGCACCACAATCCTCCCCACAGGCTGACGGGGAGATAACCATCGCCGGGCTGGATGGCGCGGTGGACGTCTACCGCGACGGGATGGGCATCCCGCACATCTACGCCACCAGCACGCATGATCTGTTCATGGCGCAGGGTTACATCCATGCCCAGGACCGTTTCTGGCAGATGGACTTCTGGCGGCACATCGGCTCGGGGCGTCTGTCCGAGATGTTCGGGGCGGGGCAGGTTGAGACCGATTCGTTCCTGCGTACGCTCGGCTGGCGTCAGGTAGCGGAGCAGGAGTATGCCAACCTGAACCCAGAATCAAAGGCCATCCTGGACGCTTACACGGAGGGCGTCAACGCCTACATCGAGAACCGTACCCCGGTCGAACTCAGCCTGGAATATCTGATCCTGACCGGTGTGCTCAACCGTGGCTACACCATCGAGCCCTGGACGCCGGTCAACTCGCTGACCTGGGGCAAGGCTATGGCCTGGGACCTGGGCGGCAATATGGACGACGAGATCGAGCGCGCCATCCTGCTCAAGACACTCACGCCTGAACAATTGGCCGAACTCTATCCGCCCTATCCTGAAGACTATCCGGTGATCGTACCAGTGATTGGGGATCAGTCTTCAGTTAGCAACAAGCCATTATCAGTGTCCAGTAACCAGTTAGGCACTGTTGACTTTCAACCGCTGGCCAATAACATTGCATTGCTAGACTCCGTTCTCGGTCCGCGCGGACCGGAGATCGGCTCGAACAGTTGGGCGGTCTCTGGCAAGTTGACAGCCACTGGCATGCCGCTGCTGGCCAACGACATGCACCTCGGCATCCAGATGCCTTCCATCTGGTACCAGAACGCCCTGCACTGCCAGCCCAAATCGGACGCCTGTCCCTTCGAAGTGACCGGTTTCTCCTTTGCGGGTGTGCCGGGCGTGGTGGCCGGGCATAACGACAGCATCGCCTGGGGCTTCACCAATCTCGGCCCGGACGTGCAGGACCTGTTCATCGAAAAGGTCAACCCCGACAACCCGGACCAGTACGAAGTGGACGGTCAATGGGTGGATTTCGAAACCCGCCAGGAAACCATCAAAGTTGGCGGCGGTGACCCGGTTGAGCTTACCGTCCGTCTCACGCGGCATGGCCCGGTCGTTTCGGATACCTATGGCGACCTCAAGGACCAGGTCGATATCAAAAAGAATCCCGAAGCCACACCCTTCAAGGACAAGGCCGGTATCGCCCTGCCTGAAAACTACGCCATCGCTCTCTCCTGGACGGCGCTCAGCCCGTCCACGCCCTTCGAAGCCATCTGGGGCTTCAACAGGGCCCAGAACTGGGATGAATTCCGGGCTGCGGCGCGCAACTTCCACGTCCCGGCGCAGAACCTTTTGTATGCGGATACGCAGGGCAACATCGGCTACCAGACACCCGGCGACATCCCCATCCGCAAAAAGGGTGATGGCACCCTGCCCGTCCCCGGCTGGAACAGCGAATACGACTGGAGCGGGTACATCCCCTTCGACGAATTGCCCTATGTCTTCAACCCCGAGAGCGGCTATATTGCCACCGCCAACAACCAGGCCAACCCGCGCGATTATCCCTACCTGATCACCAAGGATTGGGATTACGGTCAGCGCGCCGCTCGCATCGTGGACATGATCCAAAACGCCCCCGGCAAGATCGATGCAGCCTACATCCAGAGCATGCACGGCGACTCGAAGAACCTGAACGCCGAAGTTCTCACGCCGATCTTGCTCTCGCTCAAACTGGACCCCGAACTTGCTTCCGTTCGAGATCAGTTCCTGGCCTCCTGGGACTACCAGGAGCACGCCGATTCGCAATCCGCCGCCCTGTTCGAAAGTTTTTGGGCCAATCTGGTGACCGACACCTTCAAAGACGACCTGCCCAAAGATTACTGGCCGGGCGGCGGCTCACGCTGGTACGTGGTCATGCGCAACCTGGTCCAGCAACCGGATAGCCCCTGGTGGGACAATAAAGATTCCGAGTCTGTGGTTGAAACCCGCGACGATATGTTCACCCAAGCCTTCGAGGAAACCGTGAAACAGATGCAAAAAGACTACGGCAAGGACACCGCCAAATGGCCGCAATGGGGCAAATTACACGGCGCTACTTTCCGCAACCAGACATTGGGAGAATCGGGCATTGGCCCTATTGAAGCTTTGTTCAACCGCGGACCGTTCGTCACCGGCGGCAGCAAGAGCGTTGTCGATGCTACCGGCTGGACGGTGGGCGAATCCTTCGAAGTAGACTGGCTGCCCTCCGAGCGCGAAATCGTAGATTTGGGCAACCTGGATGCCTCGCTGGCCCTACACACCACCGGCCAATCCGGCCACGCCTTCGACAAGCACTACGCTGATATGGCTCCGATGTGGGCTGACGTTCAGTACTATCCCATGTGGTGGGATCAGGCCTCGGTCAAGGCAGATGCGGAAAGCCATCTGCGGCTGGTGCCGTGAATGCGCTATTGAGCAGTTGAGTTACTATAACCAAAGAGACGGTCAGCTCGAGGCTGACCGTCTCTTTTCGGTTAAAAATTTGGCACACGGCCAAACAGACTAAATCCCTCAGCCACCGGTACTACATGACGAGGCAGGAATGCTGCTTCCCAACGAGAGCGATGCGCCATCGCTCCCTGACTTCGAAGCGAAGGTAGACATTTTCTTTTTCACCTGCTCGCTCCCGCAGGAGGGGCAAACCACATCATCTATCTTGCTGCCAAATACCAACTCTTCAAAAGGATGGGCGCAATCGTTACAAACAAATTCATAAATAGGCATTTCTGCTCCTTGATAAGAAAATTCTAGATTTTTGGATGCAGAACGATGAGGAAAGTTGCAATTTATTCTTCTGTTAAATCCAGGAAATTTTCAAGGTCGCGGAACAGACGCCGCACTTCGGATGCTACAAGCTCATGTCGCACCAAACGCCCCTCCTGGCGTGATTGGATTAATCCCGCCTCCCGCAGAATTTTGGCATGCACACTGACCGTCGGCCGGGAAATCCCCAAAAAGTTAGCAATATCTGTATTGATCATGCCAAAATTGCGAATGATGCGCAGGATGATCAGTCGGGTAGGGTCACCCAGAGCCTTGGCGCGACCAGCCACATCGTCGGCTAAAGTTTGGAAGTCTTCATACAAACTACCTGCTTCAGCAAAGGAAACAGCTACATAGCCTGGCGCCAAAGACCAACTATCCGTCAGGCCAAATGGCTCCACCCAGAAGAACACATGCAGGTTTCCCTGGATGACTGCATCATACAATTCAGATAACCTCAACATCGGACTCTGCGCTGGCAGCCAATTAATATCCGATAATTTATCTTGAGAGCCCAATGCAGTTCGGGCACGCATTGTAAGCTGGTCCATTGCTTCGACGCGTGTTCCGCGCCAAGAGCGGTAAAACTCATAATAAAAGCGATCAAGTAATTGCCAAAATCGTGTATGCAGATCACCGCCCGAAATCACACGGATAGCGTTAGCAATCTCGTGCCGGGCGCGTCGGATAACTTCGCTCTCGCGAGAAACATCCATGCCAATCTGGGTATACGCAAAAATCATCTGTTGCTCGTATAAATCCTGCAGGCTTTCGGCAGGGGGTGAGTTTAAATCTGGAGACAGCCCCAAAGCTCTAGTCTGAAGCGTCAGGTTTTCTAAGGCAGTTTCGATTGTCAGTTCCCGAATAGTCAATGTCACATTAGCATAATCATCCCCTTCGACTACACCTGCTAATCGTGCGCTTGTCTCCAAAACAGACTGATAGTTTTCAGGTTTGCCCCATAATTCATTCCAGGCCACTAACCAATCATCAGGGATTGCTTCTTTAACTCCAAGTATGTCTCTAGGGACAGGCAAAGTCCGGTGTTTGGTGATATAGGAAAGGGCAACATCCAGTTCCATAGCAATAGAACTTCCAATGGACCAGGTTCCGGGTTGATATGTTGTTTCTTTGCTCATCAATCCTCCTTCGAGAAATTTGGACTTATTTGGCATTCGCCTGTGCAATTTTCAATTTGAACGATGGCTTGCGCAAGTTTGCAACAGTAAAAATAATCAAGGCAATCACGGCCAGACTCGCTAAGCCAAAGTATTGGCCCATTGAAAGGATACCCGGGACAAGCAGTGGGGCCACCAACAAACCAAGCAATTGGGCAGCAACTGCAGTACTCTGAAATACACCACCCATGCGTCCTAACATAGAAGGTGGAGATAGCAACTGCAACAAAGTGTTGACCTGTATCAGCATGAGTCCATTTCCGATGCCACCAACAAAACAACTGATAAGAATAAGGATTTTAATGAGAGTAAGGTTTGGAATTAAGGTAGCAATTGCCATAACAAAAACAATGTTACCCAGCATAAATAAACCACTCAACAGATCTAACCAGGGGCTACGTTCCTTTTTTCTGAGCATAAGCAGTAGGCTGGCTACAACGGTCCCCAATCCAATGCTACCGACAGCAAAGCCAAAGAATTTCTGATCACCAGCTAATACGTCTCGAACATAGATTGGTGAGAGCACATCAAAGCCGATGATGATAAAAATTGCCAGGAAGATAGATACAAACAATAGACGCAGCGGGGTAGATGATTTTAGTACACTCCAGGTCTTAGATTTAGCACTCGGTACATCCGTAAGATTGGATGATTGGCTCTTCTTCGCGTGGAGGCAAAGAAGGCAGACGCGTCAGAATCAAAGCTGAGAGCGCAAAAGTAACAATATCCAGGATGATAGCGGTATGTGGGTTCATAATAGTGAGAACCAACCCCGCCAGCATGGGCGCGACAATCTTGACGATGCCTGCAAGTTGTTCTAAGAAAGCATTTGCCTTAGGGAGCGAATCTTTGTCAACAATATCAGGAACAGAGGCCCGTCGAGCGGGGATCATGATGGAAATAAAAACAGCCTGCAGGGCCAGGATTGCATAAATAAGTTCAATACGATCTGTAAAGATCAAACCAGAAATCACCAGGCCAGAAAGTGACTCACTAATCACCATCAACCATTTGCGGTCATAGTGATCACATAACCAGCCAGCAACGGGGCTAAAAACAAAAATCGGAAGTAGCCCTGCTACGAAAACACCGCTACTTTCTACAACGCCGCCATCGCCACCGAAAATCAACATGGCATAGACTGCCATCATTGTTATCCAGTTTCCAATGTTGCTGACGGACTTCGGAGATTCCAATGGTTATCAAAGGTGGATTGGCAAACATTGATTTATTCATAGCTTTTCTCCTAATCAACATGCGTAGTCAAATAACTACGTATAGTTTAGCAAATAATACCTACCTTGTCAAGAGAAAATTCAATTTGAAACAAACGGATGTTCGCGGATTTACATTCCCCTGGTAATTTGCCGATTATTAAAATACCAGGCCAGGTAGGCAAACAAAGTCACCCCTGCATAACTGGCCATCAAATCTGTGATAGACATCGTCCGCGCGGGGAACAGGGATTGGCTCCATTCTTCGAGACCAATCATGATGGACAGAAGCAGACTGACGGTCGGAACGAGGCGGGCAGGATCCCGTTTTGAGAATAGAGTCAGAGCGCTCGTGTTCAGTAAAAAACTCAGAATACCGTATAGGATGAAATGTCCCACTTTGTCCCCACCGGGGAATTGATAGAGCCGATCTAAAAAATCGGGTAATTGGTCCGCATCCGCGCTAATGATAATCGCAACGATCAGCAGGAAAAAGAGCAGGGTTCCGAGTAACAGCCATTTCTTCATAAAAAAATTGAGACGCCTCAGGGCGTCTCGACTTTAACCTTCTCTTTTGCGCCTTCTTGCCGCGCCTTCCAGGCTTCAACAAAGACCGGGATAAGCGAGATCAGGATGATGGCGATGATGACAAATTCGAAGTTCTTCTGCACAAAAGGCAGCGTGCCAAAGAAGTAACCTGCAAAGGTCAACAGCGGAACCCATACGATGCCACCAATGACGTTGTACGAGAAGAAGTAACCATAGGGCATCTTGCCGACACCCGCCACAAATGGGGCAAAGGTGCGGATAATAGGCACAAAGCGCGCCAGGAAAATCGTCTTGCCGCCATGTTTGGCAAAGAAGGCGTGAGTGCGGTCGATATATTCCTTCTTGATCCAACGGCTGCCATAGGCGCGCTCACCCACAAAGTGCCCAATCCAGTAGTTGGCGGTATCGCCTAAAACCGCTGCAATGGTGAGCAGGCCGACCAATACGTACACATTGAGCGCCTCACCCATCACGGGCGAAGCAAACGTCCCCGCAGCGAAAAGCAGGGAATCGCCCGGCAAGAAAGGCGTGACCACAAAACCCGTCTCCATAAAAATTACAAAAAAGAGCAGGCCATACGTCCATGTACCATACTGGCTGATGATACCGGCCAGGTACGTGTCTAGATGCAAAAACAAATCGATTAAGTCGAGTTATTAAATCCATAATTCTCTCTCTACGTCAGGATAGCAAAAGCCGATTATACCCCGTTCTCGTTCTCCGAAAAGGTTCAGGAGCCGCCAATTCGAATGCGACTCACCCAGTCCACAAGTACTAGAAGAACGAGACTTCCAAGCGTCGACAAACCCAAATTGAGCTCTCCCAATGGAATCAAGACCCATCCCCGCCAGATACCCAGCAGATGCCCCAATGCAAAACCGGCCCATCCAAAAATCAGGAACAACAACAGCCGTCCCAATCCGCCATTGCGGAACAGATGATACAACACGCCGTACAAGCTAGCGATCAGAAAAGCGAAGATCAAAGATGGAATTGTCATAGCCCATACCCTCCAGATTCTTTGCTACGCGCAGGATCAGACAATAATCCCACCGCCAATGAGCAAATCCCTATCGTAGAAGACAGCCGCCTGTCCGGCTGTAACGTCTCTCTGCGGCGCATCAAACCGGACCCTGGCTTGCTTCCCGTCTTCGAGAGGCGTTACCTGTGCCCAGGCTTCCTTGGCCGTATAGCGGATCTTGACTTCAGCGCGGAAGGGCTCACGCGGCGCTCTACCCGACATCCAGTTGATATCCCTGGCAAGCAATTCATCCGTGCCGAGTTCGTCCGCTTCGCCGATGATCAGGGTATTCGTAGCAGCGTCCTTGCCCAGCACGTACAACGGCACAGACGATTGAACGCCCAGTCCTTTGCGCTGTCCGATGGTGTAATTTGCCAGCCCATTGTGATGGCCAAGCGTCTGGCCCGCACGCGTGACAATCTCACCCGGCGCCAGCATCTCTGCTGCGTTGCGCTGGATGAAATTGCGGTAGTCCTCGCCTGCCAGGAAGCATAGGTCCTGGCTGTCAGGGCGCTTGTAAACCGGCAAATTCAACCCTTCAGCCATTTTGCGGATCTCCGACTTGGGATATTCCCCCACCGGGAAGAGTGCACGCGCCAGTTTCTCCTGGTTTAAGACATGCAACACGTACGACTGGTCTTTGGACGGATCGACCGCCCGCAAAAGTTGATGCTCGCCATCTTCAGTGGTCTTTTTGCGGACATAGTGTCCGGTTGCCATGAAGTCCGCACCCAGAGCCAGGGCATGTTCTAGCAAAAACGTCCAGCGGATCTGACGGTTGCACAGCAAGCACGGGTTGGGCGTTCCCCCGGCAGCATATCCATCCAGGAAGTACTGCACGACGGTCTCGCGGAAGACTTGCTTGGCATCCACCACGTAAAAGGGAATATCCAGTTTTGCAGCCACACGGCGCGCCATCGCCATGGAGTCGGGGGTGCAGCAACGATTGGAATCTTCCTTGCCTGGCTCAGACCACAGACGCAGCATCATGCCTACAACATCATAACCCTGCTGTTTGAGCAGGGCCGCTGCAACAGATGAGTCCACACCGCCGGACATGGCTACAACAACTTTAGACATAAGATTCACCAGAGATGAACGGAGATGAATAGGATGTTTTAGATAAACGATTCATCGTTTCGCATACTTCCAGGACATTGTTTTCCAGGTTGGAGAAGGGTGAAGGCGACGAATGAGCATGAGCATTCTCGTAGACTTTTTCCACAAATCCAATGCCTAACGTATTGCTCACCTTGTGGGCAGCACCAATAATTCTTTCTGTAATTGCGTCCAACTCCGCCTTATCCATAAAGCTACTCGTTCATCAACCAAGAAACGTTTATCCCTGTTATCCCCGGTTAAGATTTCGGACCTTCTCAACCAGAGAAGGAAGCGCCTGCAAGAAGGCATCGACATGCTCCGGGGTCGCCCCGCTGCCGAGCGTGACACGCAGGGAACCCAGTCCCCACTCACGGGAGAGACCAATCGCCGCCATCACTTCGCTGGGTTCGGGGTTGCCCGTTTTACAGGCCGAACCGGACGAGCAGGCAAACCCTGCAGCATCCAGCATCTGCAATAACAGATTGCCGTCCACACCTTTTAAGGGCAAACGAAGCGTGATTGGGAAGACGACGTTCGGGATGACCAGTCAAACGCGCATCGGGGATCTCTTCCAGTACAGTACCGATAATGCGGTCACGTAGCGGCTTGACGTGCGCAACGCGTTCCTCACGCTCTTCCACAGCCAAGCGCAGGGCTTCGGCAAAGCCGACGATGTAGGGCACATTGGATGTTCCCGCCCGGAAGCCGTGCTCCTGCCCGCCGCCCGTCACGTGTGGGAGCAGCGGCGTGCCCTTACGGACATACAACGCGCCAATGCCCTTCGGGCCATAGAATTTGTGTCCGCCAAGGGAAATCAGATCGGCGCCGAGTTCATTCACATCGATCGGCAAATAGCCCGCCGCCTGAACAGCATCCGTGTGGAACAAGGCCCCATGCTGATGGCAAATCTCAGCGATCTCTTTGATGGGATTGATTGTGCCAATCTCGTTGTTGCCATACATGACCGAAACAATAGCTGTGTTATCACAAAGCGCTTTTTCGACCGTTTCTGGTGTGACCACACCATACTCATCCACATCCAGCCATTCGAGGAAGAAACCGTAATGTTCTGCAAGCTGTTCGGCGGTCTTGCTGACAGCGTGATGCTCGGTGCGAGAAGTCAGAATCCACTTGCGGCCTGATTTCTCGGCCATGGCCTGCGCTGCGCCGCGCAAAGCTAAATTGTCTGATTCGGAGCCGCAGGAGGTGAAGATGACTTCGTCCGGGCGGCAGTGCAAGGCCGCAGCAACGGTTTCACGGGATTCTTCTATGGCGGCTTCGGCGCGCTGTCCATAGCGGTGAACAGACGAAGGGTTCCCGAACGATTCGCGGAAATAGGGCAGCATCGCGTCCAAGACGCGGGAGTCAACAGGTGTGGTAGCAGCATAATCCAGATAAATCATGTCCATGATTATACCTGTTCATGCTTGCCTGTTTCGAGCGTTAATCAAACTATAAATATAGGGGGATCTTCCGCTCAATAATTCGTTTCACGGCTGATGACTAACAAAGTCAAGTACGTCGAGCGGCCAATATCATACAACTTGGCCGGATCGATAATCGCTGCCGTATCCTCTGGAGTGTGCGCCAGAGCATCGGAGCCATCCCAGGAAACGGACAGGGTCATCGCATCGCGCCCACCGAACGCCGATGGAAGAGGCATGCCATAGTGCGGATTTCGCCCGCGTGTGGTAGTCGACAGGTTGTAGCGGGAGGCGGCTTCCTGGAAGAGCTTTACCAGGCGATAGCTGCTATCATTACCCAGGTTGATCGAATTCCCTGTTCCGTAACCAACGCCGGAGAGTTCGACGACAGCTTCCACGGTCAACTCGCTCGCACCCGGACGCGCATTGAGCACGTTGACCACGCTCAACCCTTCCTGGCGTTCCCCGCCTGCCCAGGCTACGAATAGAACCGTCTTATCAGGTTGATAGGCGCTTTCCTTCATCAAGCGCGCCAGTTCCAGCATCATGGCTACACCACTGGCGTTGTCGTTTGCGCCGGGATAAACCGTCCCGAGCGGATCTGTGCCCAACCCATCATAATAAGCACTGACGACGATAACCTGCTCTTCCGTCCCCATGAAATGTCCCTGCCCGGGAATGACACCCATGACGTTGATATATTTTTCATTAAGATAATTCTCTGCCTGACGCGGCTGCAATGACATGCTGACCTGTGTCCCTTCCCCGGTCAATTGCATCTGACCCGGCCCCAGGCTCGCCCGAGCAGCATCCAGTTCTGCCAGACTGCTACCAGCAGTCTTCAATAAAACATCAGCTACTTCGGGCGTTATGAGCATATAAGGGCGGAATTGCTCATGTGGCATCAACCTATAGGGTTGTAAATCCCGGCGTTCTATAGGATAACTATCATCTGCGATGACCAGAATCCCTTTCACCGGTTTTGGATTGACTTTCTCTAAATCCTCGACGCGCACAATCACGATATGATCCATGGCCTCGCTGTTACTCAATCCATATTCATCGCTCAAAGATGGATCCAGCGTCGGACCATATGCGACTCCCATGACAGGCGCCTGTTCATCTCCGCTGCTGCCAGCAAAACGGCCGATTTCAGCGAAATCCTGCTTGTAAGTCAGTTGCTTAATAGGTTGACCGGCGCCATCCAAAATGGTTAAAGTGGGCGTCTCAAACAAGTGATTGCGAGGCTGGACCAGATGCTGAAGATAGGTATGGTTTTCGCCCGCAGGGAAAATACCTATTTCTGACATACGATAGGCAATATAGATAGCTGCCATGGTTGCGCCAGGCGTGCCCGTTTCACGTCCCTGCATTTCGGGAGAAGAGAGATTTTGAATGTCTTGCATAACACGTTTTTCGTCAAATTTCAAACCCTCCGGGCGATATACGCTCAAGGGCACTGACGATTGCAGAACCAGGGCAACGATCACTACAAGGATAACTGCTACAACCAGTGTGTAACGATTGAACAAGCGACTTAAATTGGAGTAGGTATCATCCAGGAAACGGCGCAATCCTTCGCCAAACAGATTGAATGTCATGATCGAGAGAAATACAGCCATTCCTGGATACAAAGCCATCCACGGATAACTGCGCCAGTATTGGCGCACATTTGCAATTAAGGCCCCCCATTCCGGGACATCCGAGTAGAAAGCTATAACTGGCATCATCCGCCCGGCTTCACCCAGCATCACGCGGAAGCCGCCACCCATGAAGACGTTCAGGTAACCCAATTCAGCCAGGAGCATCAAGACGCCGCCCATCTCCAGGGCAGACAGCACAATCAACGAATTGACAAGGTTTGGGATGATATGCCGCACCAATATCTGATCGGGACGCGAACCGGTCGAGCGGGCTGATTCAATGAACAGTTGCGGCTTCAAGAGTAATAACCTGTCCGCGCACGAATTGCGCCACCTCACCCCACCCAACAACGGATATGGCTACGATGAAGACCCACATCCCTTGCTGGATGCCCAGGGCCTGGATCAAGATCATGGCAAATAACGTGATCGGGAATGCCGCCCATACGCCCACAGCACCCGTGACCAGACGGTCCAGCCAGCCGCCGCGCTGCCAACCTGCCAGGACTCCCAGAGTTGCGCCCAACAGCAGGCGTGCTAACATGCCAAAGAAAGCCAGGGTTAAAGTCCGCTTGCCTCCAGCCAGAACGAGTGCCTGGATATCGCGCCCGATATGGTCAGTACCCCAGGGAAATACTGAGGATGGGGCATAAGGCGGCGCGCCAATCTTGCCATTAATCATCATAACGCCGTTCGCCTGGTAAGGGTTGGCAGATGTGAGTTGCTCACCAAATAGCACAACCACAAACAGAGCAACCAGCATCACAGAGCCAAAAATGAAGGCGGGATTGCTTAGAAAATTGCGCAACAACCAGCGGCGACGTTCTACGCCAGGTTGTTCCTTATCGACCGGGAGTAGTTTCAAATCACTCGGAAGCGGAGGCAGTTCCGAGGTCCGACCAGTGAAGCGCTGACGCAAATCATGCATCCAGGCTGAAAGCGTGTTGCCCGCTTCCCGCATCCAGCCGAGGAAAGTACCCTGGTCTTCTTTTTCCTCCATATCCGTATTGCTGCGCAAGCGCGGATCGATCAACGGGAAGGAGAACTCAATGACCAGGTTGACGAACAAAAAGAAAAGCCCGAGCGACAGAAGCAGATCGATAACGAGCGAGGCATTCCCCTGCTGGATGGCATCCAGCAACTTTAGACCGACTCCCTGCCATTCAAAGAAAACCTCGACAACCGGCAAACTTGCCAGGGAATAACGCAGGGATGAGCCCAACGTGGTCAGAATTGGTATGAGAATATTGGGCAAAGCATGCACATTGCGTACCAGGCGCCAGTTCAGCCCTTTAGAATACGCTGTGCGGATATAATCTTGTCCCAAGATATCGCGCATGCTCACATAAGTTACCTGCGCGATCTGTGCCAATGGACGCATCGCCAATACGATAGTTGGCAAGATCAGGTGCGCATCCCAACCAAATCCTCCGGATGGCAAGACCTTAATATCAAAGGTGCGGTGCACCCAGATATTCACAACCCACAAAAACATCGCGAACAAAAAACTGGGAGTGGAGACACCCAAAACCGAAAAGAGCATGACGAGCGCCGAAGAGGTCTTACGTTTGGCCAATGCCGCCGTAAGCCCCAACGGCAAGCCAATCGCAAACGCCAAAATCAGGGATAACACCAACAACCCGGCGCTGGCTTTCAGCGTCTCGGATACGACCTGCAACGCAGCTACATTTTCCTTATGCCAGTAATAGGTTTGCGGATGATGGATGAGATAATTCCCGACCCGTACCAGCGCTTCCCAGGCCGCCTGGAGGGGTTGAGCAGGCAGGTGATCACGCCCGCGTTCTGCCAGGATCAATCCCCAGGATGTCAAATAGGCAATCACTAGCAAAGTCGAAAGCACATTGAAGATACGACGCCCAATCAATCTCAACCCATTGAAAAATAGACCGGGTAAAGCTTCTTGATTTGTTTCAATCGAGGCTACGGACTCCGTGCCTGTTTCTGCAATCCGGATGGATGGAGTTGCAGCGCCATGGGCATCACCCGGTATACGACTCAAAACTGGCCCTAAGCCTGCCTCCATATCAACCAGCGGTTTCTGCTCCGGAGCGACACGCTCACCCAGTCTTCCCCAGGCCTCTATGACCTGTTCCAACAAGGCGTCGAGTGAGCCTTGATTATTGAGAACAACATCGGCATGTACAAGTTGGACATCCCCCTCCAATTGCCCCTGGACGTATGTCCGGGCTTGCTCTGCGCTCCAACCTTTTTTCAAGACCAGGTTAGAGACCCGCACTTCTTCAGGCGCAGTAATAACCCAAACATAATCACAGAGTTCAAGCAGATCAAATCTGCTCAAATCAGTCGCCAGGATGAAGACCACTGATTGTTTGGCGCGTTGAAGCAAAATGACCGTCGCCTGCTTTATCAGCGGGTCAACAATAGATTGCAGTTTGTCTCTGGCTTGACGATCTGAACGGACGATCTGGTCTAGCTTGAGTTGGTCTATCTGACCAGTTTGATCCAGAATATCTTCCCCAAAATATTCTACAACAGGCTGATGCCCGGGAGCGCCTTTTAGAATAACCCGGCTCTCTATCTCATCCGAGTCAATCGTGAAGGCCCCCAACCTTCCCAGCATTTTTTGGACATCATCTTTCCCTGTCCCAGCGCCTCCGCCCAAACCGACAACGAATTTCCCTGACCATTTATTCACGATAATGTATTCCTCTATAGATCATCTCCTGAACGAATCAGCGATGATAGGATGATCAACAAAGTATTTAGGGGGAGATTATACTTTATTGAGAGTTTTCCGCCAGCTACCCCAGAAGGGTTTTTTTAATCCTTTATCAGACACGGAAAGATTTCTTTCGAGTTGTGAAACCTGTACTGCCCATACTGTGCGCGTGCACAAAGTATTCGAAGTTCCGGCCCGGCGTGGCTGCAACTTTTTGTTGTAAAATTGTCATCATTTCCTTACTTCTGAAGCTGGTTACCCATGGAACCTGAATTCCCGATCTTCAAACCTCGCTACCCCTTGCGCATAAGGCTGGTCATGCTGCTCCCGACTGTGTTTTTTTTCGGCATGATGTGCAATGTGGCATTCTCCATTGCCCATTTCCCAATGCTCTTTTGGGTGCTGGCACTGACCTTCGGTTTGTTTACATCGCTGGTGCCGTTCTTCTTCATCCGCGAAATCCGCTTCCCGGATGAGATGGTTGTGCGACGACACTTCCTGCCCGATCGTTTTTTCTCCTATAAGGAATTCGAACAGATCAACTCAGATTCCATCCAGGCCGATGGACAACGCATCCGCATGGGACAGGTCACTAATCTGGATGAACTGGAGGATATGTCCAGGCGCTGGAAAGCGGCAAAGATCCTTAAGGAAGCCCAGCATAACATACCCAAACCGGAATCGCTCTTTCTCCAACGCGGGTACGGGACTTATGCCAGTTTCTGGGGTCTGATGTTCGGTATCATTGTTATGCTGATGGACCTGCCCTGGCTGCAATTCGATCCGCGCTGGGTACTGGGCGTCACCTTCCTGCTGGTTTATTTGGCGTACAGTTACATCGTACCAAAATATTTATAGTCACAGATTTAAAAGACCGAAGGTCGGAATTGGGGGTTGTATATTCATCTTATTTTGATGTAAAGTATTATTGACAAAGGAATTGTTTATCTGTCGGGAGGAATACAGTGCGCACTCAAAAAACTGGACTGGCCATTTTAATGCTAGTTATCGTATTAGGATGTGCCGTTTTCGGTCCTTCCGGACCAACTGTCTATGACGATTCCGACTTCTCCTTTCAATATCCTGAAACCTGGCAGACCATGACCGACCTGTGGGGCGATCGCTATCAACCCGGCCGGGAGTATTACCAGTTAGGCATCAATGAAATCATCATGGTCACCAGCGTACAGAAACAGGGGGAATCGGGAGCCTGGTTCGCGGTGGCATCCACACCATTAGCCGAGACAATCAACCTTGAACACGTTGTCAGCGAAACCTACGCGCCCTTCATGGATACCTTGCAGGATTACACTGAAAGGAACACAACGGTTGCAGGGACAGATGGCTTCGAAGTGACATACAAACGCCCGTGGGGCGAGCCATGGTGGCAATTCCGCGATATCTGGATTGTGAACGATTCGGTGTTGTACGTTTTATCTTCCCACGCGTATCCGACAAGTTTCAACTCATTTCAGGAAGATTTCGAGTTTATTTTGAATAGCTTCACTTTGAAATAGCTTTGGGTTGTATGTACCCTGGATAAGGTAACACAAGAAAGGAGATGAACGAATGACAGCACTCAGTAAAATCGAAGGCATCGGACCATCCTACGCAGAAAAACTTAAGAAGGTCGGAATCAAAAGCATCGAAGCCTTGTTAGAAGCCGGCACGACAACCAAAGGCCGCAAGAATCTCGCGGAAAAAACGGGCATCGGTGACGCTCTGATCTTGAACTGGGTTAATCGCGCCGACCTGTTCCGCGTACCCCGCGTTGGCGAGCAATATAGTGACCTGCTCGAAGAGGCCGGCGTGGACACGGTGGTTGAGCTCGCCAAGCGCAAACCGGAAAATCTGCTGGCCAAGATGTCCGAAGTCAACGCCAAAAAGAACTTGGTCAACCGTCTGCCATCGTTGAAGGTGATAGAGGGCTGGGTTGGAGCAGCGAAAGAGCTACCGCGCAAGGTTAAACACTAGGTTGGCTGCTCAATGAAAGAAGCCTCGCATTTTGTGAGGCTTCTTTTTTCTATTGACAAACCCTTTTCAAATACGTACACTCGCTACAATATGTCTGGATTTCCTCTAAAAATGAAAACGGTTTTAAGCTCAATATTTTTCCTGCTCATTCTATCGGCCTGTGGTCCATCGCTTGAGATGCAGACAACCATGACGGCCAATGCGATGACTGCCACAGCAGCCTCATGGACTGCTACGCCAACTGCGACATCCACATTCACGTTCACACCCACAGCGACGCTCACGTTTACACCTACGGTTACTTTGACGCCCAGCATTACGCCTTCGCCAACGATCACCCCTACGCCAACGTTTGCCTTCCCCGCTGTGACTGTCAACAAACAAGCTCATTGTCGTTATGGTCCTTCGGTCGCCTATCTACATGCAGCGGATTTGTATCCGGGCGACGTAGGCACAGTTCGCGGGCGATTTGAATACAGTTCCTGGTTGTACATCAAGTTCGACAAGTTAAATTATTTCTGCTGGGTCGCACCCTCAGTTGTAGACGTTGTAGGGGACATCACCACAATTTATTACACAGAGCCCGACTTACAATCTATTGGGTATAACCAATACGGACCGCCAAAAGGAGTGACAGCCGTCCGAAATGGGGATCAGGTCACGATCAGCTGGGAGCGGGTCGATATGACCAAAGACAAAGATCGCGGCTATCTGATCGAAGCCTTTGTATGTCAGAACGGGGCTTACTTGTGGTGGACGTTTTCCTATCCCGACCAGTACACCACCAGCTACACGGTCAAGGATGAAGCGGGCTGCCCTGTGCCTTCAGAGGGTAAGCTGTACACTGTAGAGAAGCACGGCTTCTCTAAGCCGGTGGACATCCCATGGCCTGCGCCGTAACGTGGGTCGGTTATTGACAAATCCATCTCAATTGCGTAAACTAATGGCAATGAACACCAAATCCTTTCCCCTGCCCCGCCCCAAAGTGGCCTGCAAGGCTATGATGATGCCCATGCCTATGGACATGTATAGCCGCGTCACGGCAGCAAAGGGTTTGTGCTAGGAATAACTTTGCACATCTCACGGGCTGTCCAGTGATGCGGACAGCCTTTTTGTTTGTTAGTTGATAGCGATCAGCGATTAGCACTCAGCTATCAGCAAATACCATAAAATCAGCAGCCAACAGCGTTCAAGCTCTAAATTGGCTGAAAGCTCTCCGAAATGGAGTCTACCATGCCCGAAAACATCCTCATTGCCATCGCCTGGCCTTATGCCAATGCCGAAATCCACGTCGGCAACATCACCGGCTCGCACCTGCCCGGTGACATCGTCGCGCGCTACCACCGCCTGAAAGGGGACAAAGTGCTGATGGTCAGTGGCACGGATTCGCATGGCACGCCCGTCACCATCGCGCGCGGATAAGGCTGGAGTGTCTGTGGAAGAAGTCTACAAAAAATACCACGACACCTTTCTGGAAGTCTTCCAGGGCTACGGCATCACCTATGACCTGTTCACGACTACGCACACCGAGAACCACTTCAAGGTTTCGCAATCCATTTTCCTGGCGCTGAAAGAGAACGGCTTCATGTTCACACAGAAGTCGATGCAATGGTATTCGCCGTCCGCCAAGAAGTTCCTGCCCGACCGTTACGTGGAGGGAACCTGCTATATCTGCGGCTTCGAGGGCGCGCGTTCCGACCAGTGCGACAACTGCGGCAACGTACTCGAGCCCGAGAAACTGGTGAACCCAAAAGCCAAAACCGGCGACGGCGCACTCGAACTGCGCGAGACCGAGCATTACTATCTCGACCTGTCCAAGCTGGAGCCGGACGTCAAGAAGTTCCTGCGTGAGCGCGCCGACCACATGCGCGAGCCGGTATTGGGCGAGTCGCTTGGCAAGATCGAAGCCGAGGGGCTCAAGCCGCGCCCGATCACGCGCGACCTCGATTGGGGCATCCCTGTCCCGGTGGAAGGCTGGACGAAGCCGGCAAATGCATCTACGTCTGGTTCGAGGCCGTTATCGGCTACCTCTCCGCTGCAATCGAGTGGAGCAGGCTCGGGCCCGAGTCCGAAGCGTGGCGCGAGTGGTGGACCAATCGCGAGCGCGCGTCAGTTCTACTTCATCGGCAAGGACAACATCTTCTTCCACACCTCCCTGTGGCCGGCGCAGTTGATGGGCGCGGGGAAGGAGTTCTTGGAAATCTTTGACCCGACCCTCACCCCTAGCCCCTCTCCTCAAAGGGCGAGGGGGACAAGCTGAACGTCCCGTATGATGTGCCCGCCAACCAGTTCATGAACCTGGAACACAACAAGATCAGCGGCAGCCGCAACTGGGCGGTGTGGGGACGCGACGCGCTGACCCGCTACGACCCCGACGCGCTGCGCTACTACCTGACGGTCAACATGCCGGAGATGAAGGACAGCGACTGGGACTGGGCCGAGTTCGTGGCGCGCAACAACAACGAACTGGTGGCGAACTGGGGCAACCTGGCCAACCGCGTGCTCTCGTTCTGCTACAAACATTGGGAAGGGCATGTGCCGGATGTGGAAGGTTCGGACGGGGAGACCCCGTCCCTACGCCCCGCAGACCTGGAGCTGCTGGCCGTTATCGATGGCGGATTCGAGTCCGTCGGCGCCCTGTACGACGGCGTGAAACTGCGCGCCGCCCTGGGCGAGACGATGAAACTGGCCACCGCCGTCAACCAGTACCTGGACACGCATGGCGCCCTGGAAGCAGGTCAAGGAAGACAAAGCCGAAGCCGGCAAGACCATCTACACCGCGCTGAAAGCGATCGACTCGCTCAAAGTGATGTTCGCCCCCATCCTGCCGTTCACGTCCGAAAAGCTGCACGGCTTCTTCGGCTACGAGACGCCGCTCTTCGGCGAGCAATACGTGGAAGAGATCAGCGACTCGCTCGGCACGCACACGGGACTTGAAATACCGCCCGTCATCCTCCCCGAGCGGAGCCCAGGCGCAGTCGAGGGGTTGCAATGGAAACCCAGCGAACTCAAGCCGGGACAGAAATTGAACCAGCCCGGGCCGCTGTTCAAGAAGCTCGATGAAAGTGTGATTGAAGAAGAACGGGCGAGGTTGGGCAAATAGCAACAAGAATATTCATTCTATTGACAATAACAACTCGTTCTATTAAACTGTATAGCGTATACGCTATACAGTACCAATGAGGAAGTATGGGGCAGCCAAAATGGATCGTTGAGTTTTATAGAAAAGCCAATGGGCGATGTCCAACGGAAGAATTTCTAGATAGCCTTGAAAATGAAGAAAAAGTTTTCATTAGAAGGGCTATTCGGAGACTCTGCAGAATATGGTTATGAACTCAAACGTCCTCACGCTGCTCCACTGCGTGATCATATTCTGGAATTGCGAAAAAGGACTCACAAAGGGAATATTCGTTTACTCTACTTTTTCTTCGATGGTGAAAAATTCATAATAACGCATGGATTTAAAAAGAAGTCAAATAAAGTGCCCTCTAACGAAATCGATAAAGCAATTGAGTACAGAAAAGATTATCTCGAAAGAATAAAGAGGTAAACATGGATTATAAAGAATATTTTCGAAAACTCGAAAATGACACAAAATACCAAGAAACTGAACAAAATTTTAAGTTAATTCTTGATTTGGCTGACGAGATTTTAAGATTGCGAATGGAAAAGGGTTGGTCACAAACTGAACTAGCAAGACGTGCTGAAACCAAGCAAGCTAATATTTCTCGCCTTGAGAGTGGTTTGAGCAATCCTTCTGTTAATTTTTTGCAGAAAGTAGCGAAGGCCTTGGATGCCGATCTCACCATCAGTTTCAAGAAAATTTCCACTCAGAGTATTTACATTGACACAGATGCTGAAAATAAAATTCAGGAAGCCTATTCTGTTGCAAACTGGCCCACAGCTAAAATCTACGAATTTTTTGAACATTCTGAACATTCATCATCATAATGGGAGAGAATATGCTTGAACATATTTGGTCTGTCCTATGTGCCCGATCTATCATTGACTTAGAAACAAATAATGTCAGCATTCAGGATGTTGTCGAACAAATAACCATTAATGCTGAGCCAATAGAAAACGGGTTTTTACCTTTCCCGCTTGAATTGATAACACTTTGGGGAAGGAAGGAAAGCGATAAACCTGCTAAAGGAACTGAAAGAGTAACTTTCGTAACCCCATCAGGAAAATCTGAGGTTGTCTCTGAAGCCGAAATTGATTTATCCGGTGTGGAAAGACACCGACACAGAGTTCGATTCCCTGGTTTGCCTGTAAGCGAAGCTGGAAAATACGATTTTAAAGTCGAAATGAAAAACGGTAGCAATGAGTGGAAACTGGCATCTGCCGTTCCCTTAAAAGTAATCTTCCAACCAGCTGAAACCAGGGCAGATGTTGAACCAGGCAAAACCACTGCTCAAGTAACTCGATGAAAGCGTGATCGAAGAAGAACGGGCAAGATTAGGAAAGTAAAAGAGAAATCGGATGTCGAGATGACATCCGATTTTCTATTGCGAGGCGTGGCAGAGAAAAACGCGGAGTTTGCGGTCAGGAGTTATAGAATTATTCTCCCACATATTTCACTATATGGTTCCAAGATGATGAAGATTCTTTTGATTTCTCTACTATTCCAAGTTCTTCCATCCGAGTCATTAACCACTCACTTTTTGTATAACCGATTCGCAATCGTCTTTGCAAAAGGGATATTGATATTGTTTCATTTGTTCTCGCAAGAAATATCGCATCTTGTAGTAAAAGGGCGTTTTCTTCTTCTGAAGATATGATAGAGTAGTTGCTTAAATCAATACCTAAAGATTTGGCGCGCAAGCTCAGGCTTTTTCGAATCCTTTTGTATGCATCAATAACTTTTTCTCGTGGAAAGTAATTTTCATACTGCCATGTTTGGAATTGGCGAGGAAATGGACAATTACTTAGCCGCACTGGAATGATATAAATTGTTCCATCCGGTTTTTCTTCTGCAACATTCATTATTTTTCGTAATTCTTTCTGGATATACCCTTCTTTTGTCACTGAGTTATCCGACAGGAAAACTATCACAGCATCAGCATCCTCTACAACCTTCTCAATCTCCAGATTCCAATCTTGTCCTGGAAGAAGCTTTTCTTCGTCCAGCCAGGGATCGATCCATCCATCGGCATTGAGTTCGCCGGTAGAGTTCGCGGATAATGGGCTTATCCTGCGAGGCGTGACATAGGAAGACGCGGAGTTTGCGGTCGGGGATGGGCATGACGATTTCTTTTTTTACCACAGAGCGCACGGAGAACACAGAGTTTTTCTTTATGCGCCCCAGACTCTGTGGATGGATTTAGAGCAGTTTCTCCAATATAGGAATGAGCGGCGGCAAATCATTTTGGATGGTATCCCACATGAGTTTCTCATCAATCTGAAAGTAGACATGTACGATACGGTTCCGCATGGCGCGCATCAGATTCCAGGGGATTGCAGGATAATTCTCTTGTACTTCTTCGGGAATTTGATTAGCCACTTCCCCAATGATAATGAAATTCATTTCTACAGCACGGACGGTTTTGTCATCCTTACTGAATGTGCCATAATCCAAACCACGTGTGAAATCCTGGATTTCAGCGATGGCATCCAGAATATCTTGAATACGGTCTTGCCAGTTTCTAGGTGACACGAATTAATTCCCCCATCACGCGCTCACGCAGACGTGGTTTCAAACTATTGACGGTACCCAAGTCAACGGAACAGCCGAGTAAATTTTCCAGATAATCTTGGAGAGCAAATAAACCAAAATACCCAACAGGACGATCGAATTCAACCAATAAATCCACATCGCTGGAAGAGGTTGCTTCGTTCCTCGCTACCGAACCAAATAGTTGCAAAGATTTCACGCCGAATTGTTTCGTCAATTCGGCATTTTTCTGTTTCAAAGTTCGGATAACGATATCTTGTTGCATATGATTATTATACTCAATCCCGGTGAGTAGCAAACGCGGAGTTTACGGATTTCGGTCATAGCAATCTTCCCAAGATGGGTTGATTAAATTATATAGCAAAATGAGGCTGCAAAGCACGTCCGGAATGATTTACATGGAATTTACAAGCGGATAGCAACCCATTCACAAGCAGGCGTTACCATGTTGCGTGTAAGTCATTCAAACATTTGGAGGTTCGGTATGAAACACAATCTGAAACTATTCGCTCTTTTCCTTCTTGTGGGATTACTCGGTACGCTGGTCAGTGGCTGTGCCGCCACCATCACGCGCAACGATGATGGTTCATTGACGGTCGAAACCAGCATGACCGCGGAAAGTTTGCAAGCGGAGATCCAGGCCGCCATCGCCGATCCCTTGATCCAGAACCTGACTGTCCAACTCAAGCAGGGTTATATCGATGTCAACGGGGAACGCAAACGCCTGAACAGCGACCAGACCGACACACTCACCTTCCGCCTGGACCTTGGCGTGAGCAGCGGGCATCTGACCGCTACCATCTCGAACGCGCTGATCGACGGCAAAGCTGTGGAAGCGAATCGGGTGGCTCTGTGGAACGAACGCATCGCCAATCGCCTGGAGAATTTCGGCCAGCGCAGGTCCGATAGCAGCCTGCAATCCGTAAATGTGACCAGCGAAGCCATCACGATGGTCTGGCGTGTTGAGACGGCTCGTAGTCAAGGCAACTGACAAGATGCATAACAGATAATCGACAAGTTCGTACTCAACACAACTGGCGCGGGTTGATCAAATCCACGCCAGTTTTCCTATTTCACACATCCGCCTTTTGCGATATAACTAGGCAAACTTTTCCGGGACTACGAAAGGTAACATGAACGAGAGCAACAAAAATATATTGGTAGTTTTCATATTCGGAGCGTTAATAACAACGTACTTCTTGGCAGTTGGAATCAAGCCAATCATCCCGAATCCTGTCTTCAACCCACCACAGTCCGTAAAAATTGACACGCTTATGCCTAATCAACACTCTACCACATCAACTATCGATCCCATCTCATCCAGTGCAGACGCATGCTATGTCTCACCGAACCAGACTGTCGTTGAATGGAAATATCTGTACTGGTTCTCCTGCAAACTATCTTGGAAAGGAATTTGCTTTTGGCCTCCTCAACGCAAGCACATGACTTACAAAATTACTCTCAATGAAGGTATCCCCGTGCGAGGTGAAAATGGCCGGCCTATCCCAGTTGCCAGGGGAAAAGTGAGAGATTGGTTTGTGTATAACGCAAAAACCTGGAATGCGCTTGAGAACAAGTCTAGAGGAAAAAGATACATTGATTATGAACGGATTGCTCCTAACGAGTATGTTGTAGAGGTTGAAACGCGATACAGATTATTCAACAATGTCGAGGCAACGCTCAGGTTATGCACGGAACAACCATAAGGGCAACTCAGTTTTATTGTTGCATCATAGGAAAACGGCAAAAAGACATTGATATAACGCTGGTTAATTCCCGCATGATCATCCGCCCTATCCGCCCAGACGAAATCCCGGCAGCCAAGCATGTCATTCTGACCGTAGCCTACAACATCTTCGGTTTCGATGGCACGCTGGAAGACAGCATCCGTTACTTTGAGGCTGCGGGAGAGCTAAAAGATATAGACAATGTACAGGCCAATTATTTCAACGCCGGGGGCATGTTCCTGGTCGCTTTAAACGGCGAGCAGGTTATCGGGTCCGGGGCGCTGCGTAAGGTAGATGATGAAACCGCCGAACTCAAGCGCATGTGGCTGCTGGAGGCCTATCACGGTCAGGGCATCGGGTATCGTCTCATCACCCAACTGTTCGACTTCGCTCGTCAACAGGGATATATCCGCATCCGTTTGCAGACCAGTCCAGAACAGGTACGTGCATTGGATTTTTATCACAAGATCGGTTTTCATGAGGTCCCCTGTTACAACGAGGATGTCGGTGAAATCTCAATGGAAATAGAACTGACCGATTAAGGATTCTTCGAGAAACGCGACCAAACTATAACGATAGCAATCGTTTTCCTTTTTACAATTATGCTACTCGCGACCCATATAAATCGTGTAGAATACTAGTAAGGATTATTCTTACCTTTAAAGCCCATAAAGCCCTGCACTCAGGAGGATGGTTAATGTTCAAGACACAAAATCTTTACCAGAATGATGAAAAGTGGAAAAACACCAAGCTGGGAAACTCCAATGAAACGATTGGAGGCTGGGGTTGCCTGTTGACTTCCGTAACCATGATGCTGAATGGCATGGGCTACAGCGAGACTCCTGAAACCGTTAACGATAAGATGAAAGCGAATGGCGGTTTTCAAGGGGCTTTTTTTATCCCCTCGGTCATCCCCTACATATTTCCACATGTGCAGTACAAAAGTATGCAGCCGTGCGAATCTTCTCCTGCACCGGTTGGGCTGATCGACGCTGCGGTTGCAGCCGGAAAACCGGTCATTTTACAGGTAGACTGGAACAAGCAGGCCGGTATTCAAACCCACTTCGTGCTGGTCAAGGAGAAAAAGGGCGATGATTATGTCCTTTACGACCCTTATAAATATGGCGGCGATGGCCCGGATAAAGAGGTATTGCTGACCAAACGTTATAAATACAATGGCGCAACGCTTGCAACCGAGATCAGCGCTGTGCTGTGGTTTGACGGCAACATTCCGCCCACCCCACCCGAGCCAAAAACGGTTCCCGTTCCCAAAAATGCGCTGAAATTGTATGTTATTGAAGATGATCTGGCCTTGCGGGCAGACCCCTCCGTAGGTGGCTACCTGTGGAAGCGTATGACAGCCGGCTCCGAACTGCTCAGCCTGGAAGATGCAGCTGCTACAAAAGCGAAACTTGGGCAACAAGGACAATGGCTACAGGTACAGGATGCGACCGGTCAGCAGGGATATACGGCTGCCTGGTATGTGTCCGACAGCAAGAAACCACCGGCTCCTGCCGCCCCTCAGCCTGCTTCCACACCTTCAACGGCATCTGCGCCTTCTACCCCGACTACTGCCACTGCCGTGTCTGCGGCAAAAGTTCCCGTTCCGCCCGGAGCGATGGAACTCCTGCCTACAGAGGAAGTGGCTTTTCGCAGCCAGCCTGTCATTGCCGATAACACTTTGATCCGTCGCGTTCCGGCAACGGAAAAATTCATCAGCCTTGAGCCCACCGACCAGACCATCAAGAAAGTTGGTGTAACAGGCCAGTGGATAAATGTACAAGATGTAACCGGCAAGCAAGGTTACGTTGCTGCCTGGTATGTCAAATACGCCAGCGGCGCCACAGCACAGGCATCTGCTAGTGCTGTGCCAGCGGCAAACCCCAATACGCCAGTCACTGTCAGGACAACCATCGAATTCGTAGCACTGCGAAAGAAACCCGTCGTTGACCCGTCCACATTGGTCGAGTATCTGCCAATCGGTACTGAACTCACCATTATCGAACCCGGTGGAGAGCAAAAAATCGGTGCCAACAACCAGTGGCTCAATGTGAGAGGCAAGCTTGGTGCCGAAGGATATATTGCGGCCTGGTTCGTTGCACGATAAAACACTGCTCCCGAAAAATGGAATAGTATTTTCCCTCGAGGAGAATACCGCCCCATTTGTCCTGACCTGCAAGTGACGGGTCCTTGAAACAGCATAAAAATAAATTGATTTTCGAAATTAATACTCTTTGGAGGCACGAACATGGCCGTTGAACCTCAACCCAGTGTACCCATTCTGAACATTGCCTGGACACGCTACGCGCAACTGGATGCGTTATCAAGCAAACACTCCAAGCCACACTACCGATGGCGCCGATGGATTTCCATTCTGGGTGTCCTCGCGGCACTATTTGCTGTAGTTACACAAGTTTACTCAAATTATTTACCGGCTGTACTAAGTCTGGCTCTTAAAATTTTATTGATTGCTACCCCCATCACGGCATCAGTCCTGGCCGCATTCGTTAACAAATTTTACAATGGCAGAGATTGGCTGGTTTCCCGCGCCGGAGCAGAAGAGATCCAAAAAGAAATTTACATGTATCGCACCTTCTTTAAGAATAAGCCTGATCGACGAGAATGGCTTGAAAAGCGTCTGACATACATTCAACGTCAGGTTTATCGCGGGATGAGTGGTGAACTGGCGCTCGAAAAAGCGCCAGAAAAAATTCCTCCCTATTACAGTCCCGATGATCCTAATAGTGACCCGGGGTTCAAGGATTTAACCGGCGATGAATACGTCAAGTTTCGCCTTGAAAATCAACTTGCCTGGCATATTCGCAGAGTACAGCGATTTGAATTCGAGCGCACTCGTTTACAAGTATTTATCTTGGTTGCTGGCGGTCTTGGTGCCTTCCTAGCCGCTATGGGAACTGGATTTAGTATCTGGGTCGCCGTGACCGCTTCATTGGGCGCAGCCCTAATCGGCTGGCAGGAACTTCGCAACCTTGACCCAACGATTAAAAATTATAGCAAAGTCATCATGGAATTGATGATCATCTACGATCATTGGAACATCTTAGAACCGGAAGAACGCACTGATGCCGAATTTTTCCAGATGGTCAAATCCACAGAGGATGTACTCTGGAGTCAGAACATTGAGTATATCAAGTCCATGCAAGAGGTGCTTGCCAAGGAAACCCTTGAAGAGGCAGAACTGATCAACGATGTACTCAAGAAGGCCGTAGAGACCGATGCCGCCTTCAAAAAGAACATGCGTGATAGTGTTGTCAGCTATGCATCACAGGGTATGGATGATGCACGCGAAACGCTCGAAGAACATTTTGACCAGGTTTTAGGCTCACTGGCTGAAGAGGCATCCTCAGAACTTGTTCAGCAGGAACTGGCAGCCATCGGCCAAGCGGTCAGCGCTCGCGTAACCAAGTTATCAGACTCACTGAAACAAATTGCTGATGAATTTTCCGGTGTTGATATTGGTCGAGATACACCCAAAGAAGTGCTTAACGACCTGCTCTCTCGCTATCCAACCACTGAAGAAGTGAAGGGGTAGTCATGGTCTTGAAAAAGCTGTTTGGTAGCAAGGAAAATGAGAACTCTGAAGATGATTCTCAACTCAAGACGGAAATCAACGAGGTAGTGGAGGCTGTTGAAGCTTCCGCAGAACAAGATGCCCAGGTAGCTGATGCTATCAGTGACAAGGTTGAACAGAGCATTGAGCAAAGAGAGAAGGAAGCAAAAGGTGCTGCTGAGGAGACAGAAAGAATGACTGACGAGGGCAAATCACCGCTTGATGCAACAATGTTAGATGAGAAGAAGAAACTCCGTCCGGAAGTTCGTCCTCACGCCTTTGTGGTTATGCCTTTTGGCAAGAAAAAAGGCGGAGATGGCTCGCCATACGATTTCAATGTAATTTACCAGACGCTAATCAAGCCAGCTCTTGAGTTAGCCGGATTCGAACCCTTCCGCGCCGATGAAGCGACTGCCAGTGGTGATATCTTGACCGACATGTTCCAGGAATTGTTGTTAGCGGACTTAGTCATCGCGGACTTGAGCATCGATAATGCCAATGCATTTTATGAATTGGGCATCCGGCACGCTTTCCGGAAGCGCGGGGTCGTCCATATTCAGGCTGGTCGCGCGTACATGCCGTTTGACATCTTCAATGTGCGCACCCTTCCTTACCACATCAACTCCGAGGGCGTTCCCGATCCCGATTTTCTCGAGCAGGATATCCAAGCCATTGCCCGGTTGGCGCATGATACCTGGGCATCCGACCGAGATGCAATTCATAGTCCTATTTTCAATCTGTTGACAGGTCTGGGTGAACCTGACCAAAAGGCGCTTCGTACTCCCCTGGCAACTGGCTTTTGGCGAGAATACAACGAATGGAAGAGACGGGTAACCATAGCGCAACGGCAGAAGCGCATTGGCGATATTCTGCTGCTGACTGAAGAGATCAGCAATACGCTTATCAAGGAGGAAGCAGTTGGAGTTGCCGGCAAGGCACTGGCGAACATGGGCCGTAACGAATTGGCGCTAGCCCAATATCGTAAAGGCCTTGAAATAAATCCCGATAATCTGTCATTCCAAAGAGAAGAAGCCTTCCATTTGAACCGTATCGGTAAAGTGGACGAAGCGATTGTAAAGATCGAATCCATTTTAGCAGACCATCCAGATGACGGTGATTCGATTGCCTATCTTGGACGCATCTATAAAGAAATGTGGACCGACTCCTGGAAATGGGTAAAAGACCCCGAAAAGCGTTTGCGGACAGCATTTGAGTTGTACCACTGGTTGGTGAAGTCATACCAGATTTATGTACGCGGTTTCAGAACCGACCTGGATCAATTCTATCCTGGCATCAATGCGTTAACTTTGGGGACCATACTCGTGCATCTGGCAGACAGATTTGATGACAAAAATGACCCCGATCCGGAAATTGCTATCATTCGGGAAGATTTACCCGAATTAGCCGGTACGCTTGAGTTTGCGCTCGAGATTCAGGCTGCGAACCCAAATGCAGATTACTGGGCATTGGTCTCGTTAGCTGACCTTCAGGTGATGACATCCAACAGTATCCAGCGCATTGTACGCGCTTATCGCAAAGCTATGACTGCCTCACGTCGCAATCTATTCTTCATCGAATCATCGATCCAGCAGTTGGAAATCTTGCAATCGTTGGAAATGCGTCCTGAATACGTTTCTGCCGCTATTCAAGTTCTCAAAGAAGAACTTGCCCGCATTCATAAAGAAGAATACACGGAAGACGTTGAAGATGTGGAAAAAGTCAGCGAACACGCTCACAACGGCGGACGTGTTTTCCTCTTTTCAGGCTATTCTGTGAGTTCCCTGAAAGGACTTGCCGAACATGACAATTTTCCTGGCAACATCGAAGACTCAAAACATTGTCAGGCAGGAAATCGATCGGTTGCTGGACGAATATGAAGCGACACCAGATGACTTGGCCATCACGGCCGGCATGGCAGCCGGGGGCGATTTGGTATTTATCGAAGCCTGTGTGGCCCGTAATATCCCTGTTGAAACGCACATGCCGGTTCTCGGAGCCCCAGTATGTGCGTGATTTTGTCAGCGCGGCTGGTGACACCTGGGTAGAACGCTTTTACAAGATGCGCAACCATCCACTCGTAGATGAGCACTACCAGACGGAATTGGTTGGCAACCCCAAACTGGGTGACGATGTTTTTGAGCGAAATAATCGCTGGGCATTGTATTCTGCTATGGTACGCGGTGTGGATAATTTGAGACTGATCGCATTGATAGAAGATAAACGTGGCGATTTGCACGCAACACACGATGCTCGTCTGGTGAAGCATATGATCGATCTGATGCGTGATGCCGGCGGACAAGTTGACATTGTCAATCCATCCAAGCTTACATTACCTGTGCCGGAAGAGAAAACTCGAACGAAACGCCCTACATCGAAAAAGAAAGAAACGCCCAAGGAAAAAACGCAGGACGCTGAGTAAAAACAGCCCTGCTCAACTTGGTGCAAACGAGAAGGACACTCTCATGGCAAAAAGCAGCCCCGCAGATGTGATCGATGCTTACCGGCGGCGTCAGGAACGCAGGTTTCCTTTCACGTTTGCAGACATAAGCAAAGCTTTGCTCTTTCTTATCATGCTGGCAGCCTCGGGTTATGTAGTATTAACTGGCGGGCCAGAACTGCCTACCCTGATCGAATTAAAAACCAATACGCCGACCCTTACCCCCAGCATCACCCCCACCGCATCGCCGACAGCAACTATTACACTGACGCCAACTGAAACGCAAAACCCGGATAATCAATGTAATTGTTCCTCACCTGAGATCATAGTTGTAACGGCCACCAGCGCTTCTACGGACACCCCCATGCCGTTTCCAACTGCCACCGACACAGCTACCATCGCATTTGCACCCAGCGCAACACTACCACCGGCAGAATCGCTAACTCCCACAGCCTCCGTTACGCCCGCTCCCACACAGGTTCTTTACACGGTTAGGACCGGTGACACGCTGGGAGGCATCGCGCTCAAGTTTGGCGTAACCGTGGAAGCTATCCAGTTACTAAATAATCTAGATTCCACTCTGATCTATGTAGGACAGGTACTCCAGATTCCCCAACCATAAATATCCAGGTCAGATACTACGGTTTCAAAACATGAAAAAGCCCGCCGATCAATCGGCGGGCTTTAATACATTTTGCACCTTTTCTTTGGGATAAGTCCAGATTTCATCGTGTACCCCCCTCGCCAGATAGAAATCACCCGCCCGGACTGTCTCAGGGCCCTCCAGCGTATAAACTGTAACCATTTGATCTGCATCCCCATCGGTCACATCGACCAGTGGGACCAGTTTCGTTACTGCTTTCTTCACGCAAAAACCAGGTCGGACAATCTCGTAACTTTTTTCGAAGACTTCAGCATCCACCGGCCAGCGATCGTCTGGGTTATCCATTTCGCTGACCAGATAATCACCGGCTTTGGCGGTCAGAGGCTCACCCCAGGGGGTTGGGATCTCCTCCCGCTTCGGTTCACCAGGCCCAGGTGAAAATCGTTCAAAACGACGTTCAACGGTACTCTGATAAGACTTGAAATTTAACTTATCCAAAATAGGATCGTTAACAGTCAGCACAATATTTTTTGTCATTTTGATTCCTTGAACAATTCTAACACTTGCAGGCGTAGAATGTTTGTGCTAATTCTACTCTACTTTCACAACTTTCACGTCCCCCAAATGGGGCAAATACGCTTCGTGCCGGACCTTGAAACTGTTCCCGTTTTATAAACTGACCGCAGCAACCCATTCCGGCAACTGCTCGATCAAACAGCGCATGATTCCCTTCGTCCGTTCCTTGAACAATGCAATATTATCGTACGCCTCACCGCCACCTTCGCTGACCAGGTCGCTGACGGCACGAAGAATCAATAATCGCGCCCCATTTTTTTGCGCCACCCAGGCCAGCGCCCCAGATTCCCAATCAGCGGCGATAGCTCCCTGCGCTTTGAGTTGCGGGATTCTGCTCGGGCGGCAGGTCGCTGTCAGCAGAGGCCAGAATCCCACATCGGACCGGGTAAGGATAGGGTTCCGGAAGCCAGCTCAAGTCCAGGTCTGAAGCGTAATAGTCCGGTACTGCGCCAAAATCGCCCATCAGTTCCACGATGTCATAAATGAAAGTCCGTTCAACCAGGACAATATCTTCCAGTTCAACTTCCCCTTCGAAGCCGCCGCAAGTCCCCAAATTGACGGTCAAATCCGGAGAAAAGTGATCGATCACATATTGCATCGCGCCCGCGGAGGCTGTTTTCCCCCAACCCGCATGGAAGAAGATAAACTCCTGTCCCTTCAAAGTTGCCGTGAAACACTCACCGTAAGGAGTCGCCTGATCCGTCTGGGAGCGAGCGTTGCTTTGACCGCAACCCATTCTGTAATTGCCGAAATAAGGACCACAACTTTCACAGGTTGCCCTCCAGATAATCCAAAATGAGTTGCAAGGCTGCCTCAGCGGACAAGGCTTTGTTCTGTAAGCGATCACCCTCCCAAACAAACTTGCGCGCCCAATCCCCATCCGGGGTGGATAACCCGACCCAGGTGGTTCCGACCGGTTTATCGGGCAACCCGCCACCAGGGCCAGCAATACCGCTCACCGAAACAGCCAGGTCAGCCTCCAACGCTGTACGCGCGCCACGCGCCATCTCGATAACGATTTCCCTTGACACGGCTCCATACTTTTGCAGCGTATCCCAGGAAACGCCCAGCAATTTCACTTTGGCTTCATACGCATAGGCGACGATACCGCCGAGGAAATATTCGGATGAACCCGGTATGTTCGTAATACGATCGGCGATCAGGCCGCCTGTGCAAGACTCGGCCGTAGCCAGCTTGAGGGCTCTCTCTCGTAGCAATTGATTTAGAAGGATTTCCTTTGTCTTTGTCATCATTGTTTCCTGAAAAACCTGGCTCATTATACCCGTGGCGACCTTCCACAGAAAAGCCGCCTGCATCTACAGGCGGCTGGTAGAGTGACCAAACAATTTTTTTGAAGTTAGAAACCACCAAAACCCAGAAATGCGCTGCCAGACGTGCTTCTGAATAGGGGCACCAGGAAAGCTGCACCGAGGACGACACAGCAGCAAATGAGCAGGAAAATCGCTATTCCTGGCAACAACACAGCGCCAACAGCCTTGCCCGTATCCAACTCTTCACTGCTTTGACAGCAAATACCTCGAGCACGATTAAATAAATGCTCAAAGCAAAACTGATTAAGCCCGTCAAAATGCCGACAAAAGGTATGATACCTAACAGTAGTCAAAACCGCTGTAACCACAGAATAAGGTACCGTAATAGCTGAAAAGGCATAAGCCAGTTTCTCAAAAGAACCGGTACCGCCGAATAGTTTTGCTACCCATTGTACAAGGGCAGCACCGATTGCAAAACCGATTACTGAAAAGACAGCAGCAACAGGCGCTCCACAGATAACGGTCCCAACGCCAAACGAGGGGTGCCCCACCAGCAGGCAATTGATTTGCGATTTCTGGTGGTAAATACTGCCGTAGCAACCCCATTTGCCGCCCAAAGCTAAACAGTCTGGGCAATTGCACTGGCGAAAGAGGTGATCAACGAGGCAACAAATACCCACAAGAATGCCTTCGAAGTAGTTGCGCCAGGCTGGGCCACAATCCTGGCAAATGTGCCTTCATTCGGTTTTGTGAAAGCAGCGATCCACGTATCGATCAGCGACATTTCAGGGCCGCTTCCTGGAGCCATAGGTTCGTTCGAATATTCTGCCATTGCATCCTCCGTAAATTGGTTTGTACTTTTATAGCACATCCGGATTCCGACTTCAAGAGCCAAAATGGGTGAATACCATATGTTAAAATTACCCGCATGGAAATCTCTGATCATCTGCAGGGCATCCTGGATACCTTACCTACCAAGCCGGGTTGCTATCTGATGAAAAACGCCGATGGCAAGATCATCTATGTTGGCAAGGCCATCAACCTGCGCAACCGGGTGCGTTCATACTTTCACAGTGATTCGAGCCACGACAACAAAACACGCCGGCTGGTACGCGAGATAGCAGATATCGAATGGATCGTGGTTGGCTCGGAGCTTGAAGCGCTCATCCTGGAGATGAACCTGATCAAGCGCCACCGTCCGCGCTTCAACGTTCGGCTAAAGGATGACAAACGCTACCCTTATATTAAGATCCATTGGGCGGACCCTTTCCCCAAGGTCACCGTCACGCGACAGATGAAGGATGATGGATCGCGCTACTTCGGACCGTATACTTCTGTCTGGGCGGTGCACCAGACCCTGGATGTGCTGCGCCGCATCTTCCCCTACCTGACCTGCGACCGTGACATCACCGGGACCGACACCCGCGCCTGTCTCTACTATGACATCAAGCTGTGTACCGCTCCCTGCATCGGGGCTGTGAACCAGGCTGAATACCGTCAAATGATCGCTGACTTACAGGATTTCTTGAACGGCCAATCTGACCCGATTGTAAAGCGCCTGGAAAAAGAAATGGCAAAAGCGTCCGAAGATCTGCGCTTCGAGAAAGCAGCCGCCGTCCGCGACCAACTCAAAGCCATCCAGGCCATCGTCGAGCGGCAAAAGATCGTTTTCAACACCGATTATCTGGATTTAGACGTGATTGCCATGGCGCGCGCGGACGGAGAAGCCTGTGTGCAAATCTTCTTTATCCGCAGCGGCAAACTCATCGGACGGGAATACTTCATCCTGGAAGGCACCGAAGAGACCAGCGACACCGAAGTGATGGAGCAATTTGTCAAGCAGTTTTATACGGAAGCGGCCAACGTCCCGGAACAGGTCATGCTGCCGCAGGAGATCGAGGAAGCCCGGATTATCAGTCAGTGGCTGCGTGCCCGGCGTGGCGGCAAAAAAATGGAAATCTTCGTGCCGCGCGAAGGCCAGCCGCACGAACTGGTTGAAATGGCAGCCGAGAATGCGACCGAGACCCTGTCCGCGCTGCGCGAGCAATGGCAGGCCGATACGCACAAGCAGGAACAGGCGCTGGCCGAATTGCAGCAGTCGCTCAAGCTGTCTGAACCGCCCAACCGCATCGAGTGCTATGACATCTCCAACACCCAGGGAACAGCCACTGTCGGCAGCATGGTGGTATTCGAGCAGGGTGTACCCAGCAAGAAGTTATACCGGCGCTTCAACGTCAAATCCGTGCCCGGCGCGCCGGATGACTTTGCGTCGATGGAGGAAGTCTTAACCAGGCGTTTTCGCAGGTGGCAAGCGGCCCAAGACGCTTCGACTTCGCTCAGCGGGATGCAACCCGGGGCCAAGCCAGATGCGTCTTTCTCCTTTTTGCCAGACCTGGTCATCATCGACGGCGGAAAGGGTCAACTCAGCCGCGTCGTCAAAGTCCTTGATCAATTTGAATTGTCTGACAAAGTTCCCGTTGTAGGCTTGGCAAAGCGAGAAGAAGAGATTTTCTTCCCAAACAAGTCGAAGCCGACATTGTTGCCACGTCATTCACAGGGACTGTATCTAGTGCAGCGCATCCGCGATGAAGCGCATCGTTTCGCGATTACCGCCCACCGCAAGCAACGCTCAAAGTTGGGATTGGCATCCCAACTGGATATAATCCCCGGCATCGGGCCAACGCGGCGAAAAGCCCTCTTGAAACATTTCGGCTCCATTGATAAGATAAGAGAAGCAAGCATCGGCGAATTGACAACTGTCGTTCCAGCAAATGTTGCAGAAGCACTCAAAACACACCTGGAGTAACCCGACTATGAAACAAGTGTGGATCGTTGACGATGATCATGAAATGTCCAAGGCCATGGGCATGATGTTGGAATTGCTCGATTGCCAGACCACCCGTTTTTTGAATGCCCGCAGCGCAGCTCAAACCCTGCTGGCAGGCGAGCGTCCGGACATGATCGTTCTTGACATCAATATGCCCGAAGTCAGTGGTCTGGACTTGTTAGAGTTTTTACGACGCCGCACGGAATGGCAAGAGTTGCCAATTGTGATGCTCTCGACAGAAGCCGCCGATGTAACAGTCGACCAGGCTATGGAACTTGGCGCAGATGGCTATGTGATGAAGCCGGTTACGCTTGAAGAATTATCGAAGGTGATCGAGGCAGCCTTCGAAAAACATCAGAAAGGTTAGTTTTGTAAAATGGCAAAAGGAAAGAAAAATTCGAAAAAAGATAAACGCCAAACCCGTTATCAAAGAAACCTGCGAATTGCGATCATTGTAGTATCGATTTTATTAGTACTGTCTATGGCGCTCTCCCTGGTTAAATTCTAATAGCCGTCAGTGGTATAATCCCGCAGCGCGGCAGAAGAAGCCGCGCTTTATTCTGTATCATGTCATTGCGAGCCCCACAGGCCGTCCGCCCCGCGAAGGCGTCGGCCCGAGACGGGGGGCGAAGCAATCTCAACCAAACTGGAGATTGCTTCGTCGCTTCGCTCCTCGCAACGACAAGAGGAAACTATGCTCGAAAAAATCGCTGGAATTGAACAACACTACGAACAACTCGGCCACGACCTGGAAGAAACAGGCGGCGACTATCAACGCGCCGCTGAGATCAACAAGGAACGCGTCGATCTTGAGCCGTTGATCACAAAGGCGCGCGAGTATCGCCAGGCTCAACAACGGATCGAGGAAGCGCGCGCGCTTCTTGAGAGTGAAACTGATGAAGAAATGCTCGCGCTGGCCCAAGCTGAGATCGAGGAACTGGAACCGAAGGCCGAGAAACTTGAAAAAACGATTAAGTCTATGCTGGTACCGAAAGACCCGCGCGATGACAAGAGTGTCATTATGGAAATCCGCGCCGGGACCGGTGGCGATGAGGCCGCTCTCTTCGCTGCCGACCTGTTTCGCATGTACACGCGCTTTGCGGAGAACAACAACTGGAAATCGGAAATCCTGTCTGAGAACGAGATCGGCATTGGCGGCTACAAGGAAGTCATCTTGTTGATCAAAGGACGAGGCGCTTATTCCCGGCTCAAATATGAATCCGGCGTGCACCGTGTTCAACGCATCCCGGAGACCGAATCATCCGGGCGTATTCACACATCCACTGCTACTGTGGCCGTGCTGGCTGAGGTCGAGGATGTGGACATCGACATCCCCGAATCCGACCTGCGCATTGACGTATACAAATCTGCGGGCGCGGGCGGGCAAAACGTGCAGAAGAACTCGACCGCCGTGCGCCTGACTCACCTCCCCACCGGCATGGTGGTGGCTTGCCAAGATGAACGTTCGCAGTTGCAGAACAAGCTGCGCGCCATGTCCATTTTGCGAGCGCGCTTATACGAGCTCGAAGAAGAGAAGCGGCGTTCCGCCCAGGAAGAGACGCGCCGTTCACAAGTGGGAACAGGTGAACGCTCCGAAAAGATCCGCACCTACAACTATCCGCAAAATCGCGTCACAGATCACCGCATCGGGCTGTCATCCTACAACCTGCCCGGCGTAATGGAAGGCGCGATCGATGAGTTTATTGTAGAGCTTTCCCAACGCGATGAAGCCGAACGGCTGGCCAGCAGCGGATTTGACGAAGAAGCCGAAGAGTAGTTCGTACCTGCTGCGAGAGCATCCGCAGATTGCACAGATTTCACAGATTTTTATTTTTTCTGCGTCATCTGCCAAATCTGCGGATTTTTTTGATGGAGATAAGATGAACGATAATCCCGCCTTCGGCGCTGACCTGCAACCTTTTATGGGTATCCCTTCATTTATGCGTCTGCCGGTTACGCGCGACTTAGACGGGGTTGACGTTACCGTGATGGGTGTCCCCTTCGACAGCGGTGTCTCCTATCGCAGCGGCGCGCGTTTCGGTCCGCGTAAGATCCGCGAAGGCGAGTACGTGCAAATCGGCATCCGCGGCCCGGTCAGCAACGCGAACGACTACGCCGAGGCTGCCGATCCCGCTTACGCGCCTGGCACCGGCACGCCCGAAGTCGGCGGCTTGAGCAGTTACCAGCTATTACAACTTGTGCGCGGGTTGTATGGCCTGAACCTGGTCGGCTTCGATCTGGTCGAAGTCTCGCCGCCCTATGACCACGGCGACATTACCGCCGTGCTGGCCTCCAACGTCGTTTTCGAATACCTGTCCCTGCTGGCGCTCAAAAAAGTGGGGAACTGAAAATGCCCCAGATTTCGGCTTTTTTAGAACAGACCATTTCGCAGCTCTCGGCTGTGAGCGACACACCGGAACTGGATGCGCGCGTCCTACTTGCAAACATCCTGGACAAACCGCGCACCTGGATCGAGGCTCATCCTGAAACGCTTCTGACCCGCCCTCAGCTTGCCACCGTTAAAAAAGCCGTCTCCCGGCTGGAAGCAGGAGAGCCGCTCCCCCACGTGCTCGGTCACTGGGAGTTTTTCGGCCTTGATCTTGAGATCACTTCCGATGCGCTGATTCCGCGCCCTGAAACAGAATTGCTGGTGGAACGCGCCATCAAATGGCTCCAGGCCGCACCGGAGCGCCGCACCATCGCGGACGTAGGCACTGGCTCCGGCTGCATTGCGGTTGCCATCGCAAAAAACATCTACGATGCAAAAATCATGGCCACTGACATCTCCCGTCCGGCGCTGGAAATCGCCCATCGCAACGCACGCAGGCACAATGTGGCGAAACGAATCGATTTCGTCCAATGCGACTTGCTGCCTCCCCACCCCGATCCACTTCCAACCTACCTGCATTTTGACCTGATCTGCGCCAACCTGCCCTATATCCCGACCCAAACCTTGCAAGGATTGAGCGTCTATGGCCGCGAGCCAACCCTGGCGTTGGATGGCGGTGTAGACGGACTGGACATCGTCCGACGATTGCTGCACATTGCACCCGAATGGCTGGCTCCTAACGGGATGATCTTGCTGGAGATTGAAGCCTCTCAGGGCATGTCGGCCCTTTCGCTGGCCTATGATGCTTTTGACAGCGCGGAGTTCCACCTGCACCAGGATTTGGCCGGGCATGATAGACTGTTAGAAATCTTACTGTAAAACTATGGAAACAATTATTCTCCCCACTGACAAAGACGACAGCATTTCTCGTGCGCTTGAAATATTAAAGCATGGCGGCTTGGTCGCCTTTCCAACCGACACCGTGTATGGCGTCGGTGCGCTGGCATTCGACGAGAAGGCCGTAGAAAGTATTTATGCCGCCAAAGACCGCCCGGTCGAAAAGGCCATCCCCATTTTGATTGGCGGACCGGAAGACCTGGACAAAGTAACCGTGGAGGTTCCACCCATTGCCGCCAAACTGGCCGCCCGCTTCTGGCCCGGACCGTTGACTCTGGTCATCCCAAAGCATCCAAATCTACCTGACGTGGTTTCCGCTTCGCCGACGGTTGGCGTGCGTGTGCCCGATCATCCGGTTGCGCGGGCCTTGCTGCGTGCGGCCGGCCCCATGGCTGTAACTTCGGCCAACATCAGCGGACAGGCCAGCCCGAAGAATGCCGAGGAAGTGAGCCGCCAATTAAACGGACGCATCCCCCTCATCCTGGATGGAGGCGAGACGCCGGGAGGTGTCCCATCTACGGTGGTGAATTGTCTGGGCACGGAACCGGTCATCCTGCGAGAAGGTCCGGTCACGTTAAAAGATATCCAATTCGTACTGGCTTGAATTACCAAATCTCTAATCCAACGTTTATGTTTTGCTCAGGTTCTATTAACCTGATAACGAGATAATAACAGTGCATTCTCCCCAAGCAAACCCCGTCGGGATAGGGCCATCCCAAACGGGGTTTGGGTTTTTAATAGACAGGTAAGCAAACACTAATCGGATATTTAAACTCTTATAAGGTTGTATTTATCTGCTTGCATATAATTGAAATTGCATTCTCCTCTTCAAACCGCGTACGGGTGTGGCAGCCCAAAACGCGGTTTGGGTTTTAAATCAAAAAATTGCGAAGGCCCTATCTTACAGGATCAAACCTTCGCAATTTTTTAGTTTACGATAATGACCAGGTGGCCTGGACATCCATATCCAGCGTGGATGTCTGGCCATGGGCGAAGCGGTAATAGCCAGCGGCAGCGATCATGGCTGCATTGTCAGTGCACAGGGAAATGGGCGGGATATGTACTCGAAATTCAGTTTGATTGAGAAAAGCGTTACGCAAGGCCTGATTGGCTGAAACACCACCAGCGACCAGAATCTCTTTGGCCTTATGTTCTCTGGCCGCAGCCATCGCTTTTGCGTACAACACATCCACAACCGCTGCCTGGAAAGAAGCCGCCAGATCAGTGATTGGAAGGGTATTGCTTTTCCTTTCAAGACCACGCACTTCGCGCAAGACGGCTGTCTTCAAACCGCTGAATGAGAAATCCCAGGGGGTATCCAGTTTGGCACGCGGAAAGTTGAAGCGATGCGGATCGCCGTTCTCGGCTGCGCGCTGTATCGATGGGCCGCCGGGATAGCTCAGCCCCAGCATGCGCGCGACTTTATCAAAGGCTTCTCCCGCAGCGTCATCCAGAGTGGCTCCCAGGCGTTTGTATTCCAGGTGACCGGTCATCAGGTTAAGTTGGGTATGCCCGCCGGAAACCAGCAGCGCCATGAGCGGGAATTGCGGCTCATCCGGCGGTGTTTCACCTGCCTTGTAAACCCAGGCCGAGTACAGGTGTCCTTCCAGATGATTTACGCCCACCAACGGCAGGCCTGCGCCCAGCGCCAACCCTTTGGCAGCGTTGACTCCCACCACCAGTGAACCGGCCAGCCCCGGTCCACGCGTGACAGCGATGGCATCCACTTCGCCCAGGCTCAAATGGGCGTCTGCCAAGCGTCTGTTCGATGACCGGGGTGATCGCCAGCACATGCTGGCGCGAAGCCACTTCGGGAAAAACGCCACCAAAGCGGGCGTGGATTTCCATCTGCGAAGCCACCGTGGAGGCCAATAATTCGCGTCCGTTTTCGATCACGGCGCAGGCGGTTTCGTCGCAGGAGGTTTCGATAGCAAGGATTCGGGCGGGTTTTAGTATCAGTCATTTTAGGTGCCATTCACAAATAAAGGTAAGAAGCGTGAAGTAAGAAGTGATGAGTGATTCTTTCACTTTTCACGGTTCACTTCTCACTCATCACTATTTTTTCCATTTCTTCATTTCTAACACAAAATCATACGGATAATCGGCCAGGAGTTCCATCTTGCCATCCGGGCGCACCCAGTAGGTATCTTCGATGCGGAAGCCCATGCCTTTGTCAGGATAGTATAACCCCGGTTCAACCGTAATGACCACGCCGGGAGCCAGGCGATGATCATCGCTCACCTGGAATCCACTAAAGGGACGCTCGTGAATGTTGATGCCTACGCCATGCCCCAGGCTGTGGACGTAGCCATCCTGCGGTGAAATGGTATTCAACGGCGATTTGTGTCCCTTCGATTCGAAATACTCACTGGTCATACGCTGGTATTCTTTGAAGGGCGCATTCAAATCCATGTTCTCAACAACCTGGTTATAGACTTCCTGCACCTGGTCATACAGCTCCTGCGCCTTGGGGGAGGCATACCCCAGTGACCATGTACGTGTAAAGTCATAGAAATAGCCGCCACCCTGTTCTTGCGGATACAGGTCGAAGACAATGGTTTGCCCCAGGCGCATCAGATCTTCCGGGTTGCCGACTGAATGCGGAACACCAGCATCCCGGCCAAGCGCAAAGATATAGCCTTCAGAAGGAACTGCTGAACGTTCTGCCAGCCACAGGTTGATCTTTTGTTTAACATCGCCAAGCAACAGGGGCGTACCATCTTCCTTCAGAAGAACTTCATCCTGACGGACATCGCATGAAGTCAGATATTCAGCCGTTAGTCTGACAACTTCTGTAGTAATGGCGCCCATTTTACGAATACGTTCAACTTCAGATTCATCTTTGGTTTCCATAGCACGCAAAAAAATCGAGTCCATGCCCGGCTCGCCCACAATTTCGATCTCCGGCAAAAGCTCTCCCATGTCCGTAAGCATCGAGAGAGTATTGGAAATTTCCACGTTCCCGTACACACCAACGTGTCCGCGTGTCAGTTCCATATCTTCGAAGATACGCTGGAGCCGCAAAGCGGGTACTCGGCTGAGATCCCCGCCAGCAGCCTTCATCAACTCTTGCACAGGGAATTTGCTGTATAGTCGAATTTCCAACCCGGACTTGACAGCCTCGTCGCGTTCCATATCGTTGCAGTACAAAACTGCTCCTTCACCACGTTTCTTGATCAGGGTTGCAGCGCTGACGTGTCCGCCGCCGGTCAGATAATACATGGGCGGGTTGTTTTCGGCATTGCCGAGCACCAGAATCGCATCCAAGTTTTTCTTTTCCATTAAAGCATCGATATCAGATTTCATGATCACTCCGAAAGTAGAGATTTGAGAATAGAGAGTAGTGTTTCGTTCTGCTCTACCAAGACCGTGCGTGGGTCGAGCAAGACGCGGTCGTTTTCGGTGCGGGCGATGAGCGGGCGGATTGGAAGCGCGCAGCTTCGCCATAAATTTGTCCGGAGATTTGACATCTAACGCCAACACCCAGGTTTGCATGGACTCACCCGGCAGGCTGCCCCCGCCCACCGTGGATTCAGACTCGACCACTTCCCCCTGTCCCAACGCGTCTCTGCCACGCTTCAGCCCGGGCCTTGACCTGCTCCCGTTCCATCGAGATCATCCGCCAGATGGGGATCTCGCGCTCGGCTTCGTCTTTGAGATAGTGCAACAGCGTGGCGGTGATCCCGGCCAACGCGACCTTGTCTGCACGCACGGCACGCGCCAGTGGATGCTTCTTGATCTTGGCGATCAAATCTTTGCGCCCCACGATAATCCCCGCCTGCGGACCGCCCAGCAGCTTATCACCCGAAAAGCAGACCACGTCCACGCCTGCATCCAGGGATTCCTGCACGGTCGGTTCGTGCGCCAATCCGTATTTGGCAGTATCCAGAAAGGAGCCGGAGCCCAGATCGTCCATGACAACTACACCGGCTTTGTGGGCGACATCGACGATATCTTTCAACTCAGGTTCTTCGGTGAAGCCGATGATCTTGAAATTGGAACGGTGCGCGCGCATGACCACGCCTGTCGGTTCGGAGACGGCTTCTTCGTAGTCGTGCAGGTGTACGCGGTTGGTAGTCCCCACTTCGACCAGTTTCGCGCCGGACTGCTTCATCACGTCCGGGACGCGGAAGCCGCCGCCGATCTCGACCAGTTGCGAGCGTGAGATGATAGCACGTTTGCGGTTCGAGAGCGCCGCCAGCGTCAACATGACCGCCGAAGCGTTGTTGTTGACCACTACCGCGGCTTCAGCACCGGTCAGCTTTTGCAGCACGGATTCGGCATGGATCAGACGCGAACCGCGCTTGCCATTGCCAAGGTCGAATTCAAGATTGGAGTAGCCCTGCGCGACAGTACTCATAGCAGCGATGGTGGCTTTGGAGAGCGGAGCACGGCCTAAATTGGTGTGCAAGATCACGCCCGAAGCGTTGATGACCGGGATGAGAGTTGGCTGTGTCCACGCGGATAGGCGAGATGCGGCCCGGGACAGGATTTCGGCGTCCGAGGGCAGGGCAAGCTCAGGGCCGCGTTTGAAGCGCGTGCGGATGTCGTCCAGCGTGGAACGTAGCGCGTCCAGCGTCAGCGGACGTCCGTAAGAATCAATCAAGTCTGCTGCGTTCTGAAGCAGAGATTCGACGGAGGGTAAGTTACGCAGACTCGTCATCAGATTCGGGGGTGGGCGGGTTCCAGCGGGAGCGTTCGCGTAGGCGGATGAGCCATTCGATGGCCAGCAAGCCACCAGCTAGTCCGAGCGTAAGCCACAAGGTCAACAGGTTCCCCCAACGCAGCCAGAGCAGTACCAGGGCATAGACGCCGACCCATTGCGCCTGTCGCAAGAAGACGCGCGGACCGGCGGGCGGGTCGGAGGGGAAACGCAGGTGGAAGAGGTAGACGATGGGCAGGGCGGTGCCGGTCAGCGCCAGGAAGAGCAGCGCGAAGAGCGCCCAGCGCATCCAGACCAGCGGTTCGGTGAGGAACACCAGCGCCGCCGCGCCACCCCAGCCCCCGAAGAAGAGAATCAAGGTGGGGATGACAAATGGTCGAAAGGAGGGTGTTTCGGTCATTGAATGAATTATACTCTGTGTAGCAACCATGTCACTGCGAGGAGGCTGCAAGCCGACGCGGAGTTCAAGTAATCTGAAACAAGTGATTTTATTAGCGCTGAGATTGCCACGCCCCCGTCTCGGGCCGACGCCCTCACGGGGCGGACGGCCTCCGGGGCTCGCACGCGTGCCTGCGCGCACTGTGCAGGCAATGACATAGAAAAATAGGAGGAACCATGAACGTATCAGAAGCTATTCGGATGAAACGCGCAGTGCGCAATTTTCAAGATAAACCCCTACCCGAAGATGTCATCCACGCCATCCTGAACGCGGGACGGCGGGCGCAGTCATCGAAGAACACCCAGCCCTGGCAATTCATCGCCATACAGGACAAGGCCATTTTGAAGGCGCTCTCGGAGTGCGGCACCTTTGCGGGACATTTGGCCGGCGCAGCGCTGGGAGTCGCCATCCTGACGCCCGACCCAACCGAAAAATTCCAGACCATGTTCGACGCCGGGCAGGCCGCGGCCTACATGCAACTGGCCGCCTGGGAACTGGGCGTGGGCTCGGTCCCGGCTTCGATCTATGAGCCGGAGAAGGCGCGCGAGATCTTGGGCTTTCCACCCGAATTGCATTTGCGGCTTGCGCTCTCGTTTGGGTATCCTGCCGAGGAAGAGGTGCTGTCCGCCACGCCGCAGAAGGGTGGACGGCGCGAGTTGGAGGATGTGGTGCATTGGGATAGGTGTAGGACCTCGTACTTGCAGATGGTAAGTGTGAAGAGGGTGCGTCGCACCTTTCTAAATGGGACTGGCCTTCGTTTTAGGTTTATCCGTTTAATCGGTAATATCCACGAGACAGGTGTGATGCGCCCTCGTGATACGAAGGCTTTTACTGCGGGTTGTCTTTCTCAAGACGCGCATCGAGGCGATTCAGCATGATCAAAAGGATCAACCCCAGCAAAAGCAGACCCAAAATCCAACTGATGCCCCAGCCCGCAAGTTGTGAACCTAAGTGGAAAGACAAGGCCGTGGCCCCAGTGAATACAACGCCAAACACGATTTCTTCCACTGCGCTGTGAGCCAATCCCCCAAATACCAAAACCATAAATACTTTTTCAAATGGAGTTACTCGAATTGACAAATCAATTGGAATATTCCAAATACGTAAGACCTTTAACCCAAGCCAGAGTGCTAAACCATACACCAGCAAGAGTAGCGCTCCCCTCATGCCTGTAAACAACGAGGGTTCCATTCCCGAGGCGGTTACAAATTGCGAGGCAGGGATGGCAAACAAAGGAACGAAGGTTTCTACAAACGCATCGATGATTCCGATAAGATCGATCAAGGGGATGACAAACAGTCCGCCGAGAGCCAGCCACATCATCAATATCAGCGGGCGTTTCAAGGCAAAGTCGTCTTTAAATCCGCGAATTTGAGAAATGTTGCGTAAGATCATTCTCCCCGCAAGCCAAAGTGCCAAAATTGCCGCAAGCAACAACGCCAGGCTATAAATGGCAGAAAGTACATCGTACGGTGCAGACATAATGTCACCTCCAGGCTCTATAATCATTATAGTCATTCCTAGTAACTCTACAATGGGCGATTTTTTGTTCACCAAGTTCACAAAGCCCGCCGGTGGGTAAACCCAACGGCTAGTTTTACGAAGCCGTCTGAAGACGGCTGATGCACGGTTAAGTCCGCTTCAAGACGGACTTTCGCTTTAGCCTGACAATTCATCGTCTGGGCGTTTTTGTCAAACAGCAATCCATCAGCCTCGTTCATCCGTTTACGCCGAAAGAGTATCTGTGGTTTAATACTCCCATGTCCTCCCCCCTCACCCCTTTCTTCAACCCGCGCGGCGTGGTCGTCGTGGGCGCATCCACCTCACCCGAAAAGCTGGGCTACGGCGCAGCCCGCAACCTGGTCTACAGCGGCTACAAAGGCGCGATCCATTTCGTCAGCCAGAAAACAGGCAGCTGTTCAACCGTCCGCTGTACACCGACTTGTCGCAGGTGCCCGACCCGGTCGATCTGGCCATCCTGATCGTGCCCGCGCCCGCCACGCCCGAAACGCTGGAGGCCTGCGGTCAGCGCGGCATCCGTGCGGCCATCGTGGTCGCATCCGGGTTCCGCGAGGCCGGGCCGGAGGGCGCCGCGCTCGAAGCCCGCTGTCTGGAAGTCGCCCGCAAGCACGGCATCCGCATGGTGGGGCCCAACTGCATCGGCAGCCTGGACACGCACCTGCCGCTCGACACCACCTTCCTGGCCCCGCCCATGCCCGCTCGCGGTCACATCGGCTTCGTCTCGCACTCCGGGGCCTTCTGCGCCGCCATCATCGACTGGGCCCGCAACCACGGCTTCGGCTTCTCGCGCCTGATCAGCCTGGGCAACCAGGCCGACGTCAACGAGACGGACATGCTGCCGGTGGTGGCCGCGGACGAGCACACGCACGTCATTGTGCTGTATCTGGAAGGGATTGGGGACGGAAAACGCTTCGTGGACGTAGCAAAGGATGTCACTCGGGTAAAGCCGGTCATCGCGCTCAAGGTCGGACGCTTCGAATCCGGACAGCGGGCTGCTGCCTCGCATACGGGCGCTTTAGCCGGCTCTGACACAGCTTATGCGGCCGCCTTCGAGAAGGCCGGTATCTTCCGCGCCGATTCCGCCGAAGAGATGTTCGACTGGGCCCAGGCGCTGGCGGCCTGGCCGATGGCAAGTGGCACTGCCACCCTTCGACCCCGGCCCGCTTCGCTCTACCGGGGCGGGCAAGCTCAGGGCGACGGCTCAGGATGGAATGTAGCTGTGCTGACCAACGCAGGTGGCCCCGGCGTGATCGCCGCCGACGCGCTGGAAGTCAACGGGCTGCACATGGCGGATTTAGCCGAAACAACAATCAGAATGTTGACCGGGCTGCTGCCTCCCGCTGCCAACGTCCACAACCCGGTCGATATGCTGGCTTCGGCCTCCCCGACACAATATGCGGAATGTCTGTCCATCTTGTTGGCCGACTCAGGCGTGGATGCGGTTCTGGTCATCCTGCCACCGCCACCCATGTACCACACCGAGGAAGTAGCGGATGTGCTGATCCCCCTCATCCACGCCTCGCAAAAGCCGGTTTTGATAGCCTTGCTTGGTTCAGAATTGGTCAAGGAAGCCGCCAAACGTTTCCAGCGGGCGGATATTCCTACTTATACGTTCCCGGAGAAAGCCGCTTCGGCGTTGGGGATTCTGGCAAAGCGGGCAGAATGGCTCATCCACGAAGGGCACCCCGGCCCGACCAGCAACACCGGGGCGGGCGAAGGAACACGAAAAGAACAGACCCTAAAGGTCTTAAAGACCTTCAGGGTCATCGGCTCCTGAGGAATTGGTTGCCGCTTATGGCATCCCAACCGCACCGATGAAACTCGCAGCCAACGCGGACGAGGCAACCGCCATCGCGCGCGGGTTGGGCTTCCCGCTGGTGATGAAAATCGCTTCGCCGGACATTACCCACAAATCCGACATTGGCGGGGTTTTGCTGGATGTTTCCAGCGAGCAAGAAGCGTTTAATGGTTATACGCAGCTTGTAGAAAAAGCCAGCACTGCAAGGCCGAATGCAAAAATCGAAGGCGTGTATTTGCAACGACAGGTTCCCGAAGGCCAGGAAGTCATTCTGGGCGCGCTGCAAGACCCGCAGTTTGGGCCGCTGATCATGTTCGGGTCGGGGGGCGTCGAAGTGGAAGGGCTCAAGGACGTGGCCTTTGCTCTGGGGCCATTGACACAGGCTGAGGCTGAGTCCATGATGCGCAAAACCTGGGCAGGCCGAAAATTGGATGGTTATCGCAACATCCCCCTTGTTGACAGGTCCGCGGTAGCCGAGGCACTGGTCAATTTATCGCATCTGGCAGCCGAACATCCTGAAATTGCTGAGGTCGAGATCAATCCGTTACGAGTATTGTCCAAAGGTGCGGTGGCAATCGATATCAGAGTAAAATAGCCCGCATGATTCAGATTTCTGCACTCATCTACTACCCGATCAAAGCCTGTCGCGGGCATGCAGTGGACGTCTCGAACGTGGAACGCATGGGACTGGAACATGACCGCCGGATGATGGTGGTCACGCCCGAGGGACGCTTTCTCACGCAGCGGGAACACCCCAAACTTGCCCTCGTTACCCCATCCATTTCCGGCGAAAAGCTGACTCTCACCACTCCTGCGATAGACAGCATCACCATCCCCATCCTGACATCCGGCCCGACCCGCCCGGTGGACATCTGGCACAGCAAGGGTGTACCGGCGGTTGACCAGGGCGAAACAGCCGCCGAATGGTTTTCGGACTGGCTGGGAGCGTCCGTGCGGCTGGTGCATATTGCGGACGGCTACCTGCGTCGTCTCAACCAGAAATACGCTATCAACACTGACGATCATACTGGCTTTGCGGATGGCTACCCGATCCTGCTGGCGTCCGAAGAGTCGCTGGCAGATTTGAACTCGCGCCTGGAAACGCCCCTCCCGATGAACCGTTTCCGCCCGAACGTTGTGGTCAAGGGCTGTGAGCCGTTTGCCGAGGATACGTGGAGTCGCATCAAAATAGGCGGCGTGGAACTGGCAGTGGTCAAGCCGTGCGCGCGCTGTATGGTCACTACCATCGACAAAGAAACGCTGGTCAAAAGCAAGGAACCGCTCAAAACGTTGGCCTCCTATCGGAAGCAGGCAGGCGGGGCCATGTTCGGGCAAAATGCGATCCCATTAAACGAGGGCAGGCTGCGGCTGGGCATGAACGTGGAAATCCTGATCACAAGGGAATACCATGCAAATCCCGATTAATACATTGGCAAAAATAGATTTGTGACGTTTGGGCCAGCCGAAAAAGCTTTTAAGGCATTGAGCTCGCTTACATGTTTGGTTGCCCGTTCGGATCCGCTACCCTGGGAAGCTCTAAAGAGCCAGCCCGTGTCCGTGAGGGGGATGATTGTATATGGGTATAAATTCCGTCTTTTCCAAAATGTACCGCAGAAGTACTGATACTTGAAATGAGAAAAATCTCCCGTCACAGGGAACATTCAAATGTTGTAAATTCATCTATGCCAATTGTCTGGGGAAAACCCCCAGGCTACACACAGGAAGCCCCGTTCGGGGCTTAAGCCTGCAAAACGGGCTTCGTAGGCTTAGCCGGGGAATTCAGTCCCTGGCGGTCACTTCGCCGCGGACGAGCTACAGCTACGTCTTGTAGCCCTGCTTTGCATTTCTTCCTGTTGAGTATCGGCTTGATCCTATATAGTTCCTGCCCCTCCCATGTAGCCGTTAACGCACTGCGCCCGTCACAGATATGCTCCACAGTATTTCCGCCAGTATAAACTCTCCTATTTCGTTTTCCCCTGGTTAAATTCCTTCATAAGTTCATAGTTGCTGGATCGCATATGATTTTGAAATTGAGGATTATCTCTCGAGTGGTAGAATGTTCGAAATCTATTTCTCCGACAAGTTTACGCATTGATAAAGCCTCATTAGCAGCCACCACAGAGGAGCAGGTATGGCAAAGATTCTATACATCGAGGATATCGAGGACAATTTAACCCTGGTCCAAAAAATTATTGCTTCACAAGGACACGAGTTCTTCTGCGCAAATAATGCCGAAAAGGGATTGGAGATGGCATTAAGCGCTCAACCAGACTTGATCCTATTGGATTTAGGGCTGCCTGATTCAGACGGCCAAACTCTGTCCGTTTGGCTACGAAGCGAACCAACGCTCGAAAATATACCCATCATTGTGCTGACCGCCTGGCCGGAAGAAGTGGCCCGTCACACCGTTGAGGCCTATGGGCTGGATGGGTATCTATGCAAACCAATTTCTCTGACAAAATTAATTGAAATCATTGATACTGCATTGGGCGCTAAATCCTCATGACGATTGAAATAATATCGGCGGCGCAATTTACAATCCAAGAATTAACCGATCTGTATAACCAAACCAGAGTAGATTATCTGGTTCCCATGCCAATGAATGCTGATCGCCTGGCAGAGTACATACGCGACTTCAATATCGATTTATCATGTTCCTGTGTAGCGCGCTCTACCGATGGTCAGGTGCTCGGTCTGGGCATGTTAGGGGTGCGGGAAAAGCGGACCTGGATCACACGCCTGGGGGTGCTGCCGGTTACACGTCGAAGCGGCGCTGGTGCCGCCATGATGGACTATATGCTGGAAAAAACCGAAGCCTTGAACCTGGAAGAGACCCACCTGGAAGTAATAAAAAACAACGAGCCTGCCCATCAATTATTTTTGAAAAAAGGTTTTCGTGACGCGGATGAATATCTCGTCATGCGCCGGGCGCCACGTTCTATTTCTGCTTCACTAAGCGGAAACATAAAATGGCTGGATAGAGAAGAAACGCTACAAACTCTACAAACCTATCCCAGCCACCTGACCTGGATCAATGCCATTGAATCAATGGAAAATTCCCCGGATGTAAATGGAATGCGAATTCAATTACCTGACGGCGAAAGTGGCTGGGTAGTCTATCGCATTCAAAAATTCTTTCTTAGCCATCTTGTCATGCACACTGAACAGGGTTCCCCGGTTGAAGTGGGCACGCAACTTCTGTCACATCTATATACACGTTACCCGCGTATGGATACCTATGCAGAGAATATTCTTGATGGTGATCCCCACTTGCCAGCCTTCCGTTCCTTTGCATTTTTCGAGAACTTCTCAAGGATTGAGATGCGCAGGCCTGCTGCAAAAAAACATCCTAATAAATGACCAACTTCATACTCTTAGGAGTTACACAGTTGAATGGGATGAGCCCGAAAATAAGCGGGCTCTTTTTGCGAATTCATATGTCCTAACTAAAACAGTTTCAATCAATTTGACATAAAAAGCAACAGGGATTAAGTCGCTCCTGTTGCTTGCTTACGTTAAGAGTATGCTACCGAAATTTCTATCGGTCATATTGGTGATGGTACATACGCCTCGACTCTTGCCCAAAGTTCACGAATGTTGATCGGCTTGGACATATACACATCGCAACCAGCTTCAAGGGCTCTTTCTGCGTCGCCTTTTAGCGCGTTCGCCGTAACCGCAATGATCGGAATATATGCCAAACCCGATTTGCTACTTTTTCGCAACCGTCGGGCTACTTCATAGCCATCTATGTCAGGAAGGTTTATATCCAACAAAATCAGATCCACCATATTCCCTTCCGCCATAGAAACACCTTCTACGCCATTTACAGCCTTGAGCAGCTTGTATCCACGCGATTCAAGTGCACGCTGAACCAGCAACATGTTATCGGGATTATCCTCAATATATAAAATGGTATTGCCCATAATGACTTCCTTATGCTCCAGATTTGTCCTCGATGACTTGAATGAGTTGGTCAACAAATTTTCGAGGCGGCAACGATGCTTTCTGGTACAAAGCCTCGATGTGCCCGTTCAACCGCTCTCGCTCTACTGGGGTAATATCTTTGGCGCTGACAACTACAATGGGAATATTTTGTGTGCGCGGATCGAGCCGCAGTTCTTCAACCAGGCCAAAACCATCTATGCCAGGCATCATTAAATCTGTGACAATCAGGTCGGGTAGTTTTTGCCGAGCCTGGGCCAAACCATCCCAACCGTCTTTGGCTACAAAGATACGATAGTTTTTTCGCGCTTCCAGCAGACGATGGATAAGCAGGGTCGCATCCTCGTTATCATCTATCAGTAAAACACTGGTTGTCTTTTCGTCCAAATTCTCCAAGGCGGCTTGCAGCCCTTCTTGGGGAGCGGGAGCCTGACCATCGCTCAACTCTACATCCACCGCGAACTGATCCCCAAGTACGTGTTTCTCTACCGGGAAGGTATGGCCAGTGCAATTGACAACCGCAAGCTCTTCCTTGCTTATGTCACCATTTTTAAGCATTTTTTCGAGCCCGGCAAAGGCCACCGCCGTAGCAGGTTCAACCGCCATGCCCTCGCTCTTTGCCAGGGCGCGCATGGCAGCAAAGGCTTCTGCATCTGTGACCGATTCCATCAGGCCGCCGATAGCTTTGGACAAGGTTCCACAGGTAGGTGTAGGACTTGCCCGGATCGCCGGTAGCCAGGATGATGATACGCGTATTGGAAATCACCGCTTCAGCAACATCTTTCCCAGCCTTGAAAGCCTGCACCATGGGTGAACAACCTTCTGCCTGGATAACAGCCAATTTGGGAATGTGACTTATCAGGCCCATACTGTAAAGTTCTTTGAAGCCCTGATAAACGCCCAACGGACCCATACCTCCACTAACAGCTTGAATATACCAATCTGGAGTTCGCCAACCGAGCTGTTCAACAATCTCATAAGCGATGGTTTTCATCGATTCGCGCGAGGGAATGGAACTTGCTCCCCGGTCTAAAAACAGGTTTCGGCGTTGAGCGAACTGGGATGCGATTTGCTTGGTCTGGTCGTAATTACCACTGACCCGGATCACCTCTGCACCGAACAGGGCTGTCTCACGCAACTTCTCCTGCGGAACCAGGCTGGTCATAAAAACCCAGAGCTTAATCCCAGCCCGCGCGCAGGCTGCTGCATAAGCAACGGCCGCGTTGCCCGTGGAAGCAATGACCGCTTCGCCGATGCCATTTTCAACCATGGCAGCTACTGCTACCGCAGCCTGGCGGTCTTTAAAAGAACTGGTCGGGCCGTAGCGTTCATCCTTGATGTAAACGGAATCATGCCCAAGGTCGGGTGCGAAGCGCTGAGATAGCCACAGGGGGGTGCCACCAGCCGGGTATAAGTCAATTGAAGCGGGGTCGTCCAGTGGCAGAATATCCTGATAACGCCACATGTTAAATGGGCGTTCAGGCAGTCCACGCAATATCTCGCGTTTGAAAGCTTTGTAGTCGTAACGAGCCTCCATCCAATGTGATTCGCACTTTTTGCAGATGGCAGGCGAAAAGGGTTCGTAGGGCTGCTGGTTTCCGCAGAGATTACATTCAAGATATTTGGGCGTAGCCATGATTACTTTTCCCGTTTTTCAACTGACTTCAGTGATGCGGGCTTCAATGGGAAGTTCCACAAAGAAGGTAGTACCTTCTCCCGCTACGCCTGTGCTTTCAGCCCATAGTCGTCCACCGTGCATCGTGATCAAACGACGGCTGATAGGCAGGCCAAGGCCGGTGCCGCCAACTTTTCGGGTGGTGGAAGTATCTACCTGTGTGAATTCCTGGAACACATCTTCCAATTTTTCGGGTGGAATACCAATACCGGTATCTTTGACCGTGATCAACACGGTGGCACTGTCCTGCTTTGTAGCACAGATGGCGATCTTGCCTTTCTCGGTGAATTTAATGGCATTGTTGACCAAGTTGATCATTACCTGACGCAGACGGGTGTTGTCAGCGTAGATTTCCACTTCCTGGTCTGAATCTTCTTCAATAAAGAGCGAGGTATTCCTCTCACTGGCTAGCGTAGAAGTAATGCTATTGACCTCATCGAGCACATCATGCAATCTGAATTTTTCAGGGTTCAGGTTCATACGTCCGGATTCAATCTTGGCCATATCCAGCACATCGTTGATCAGATGTAACAAATGCTGACCATTTTTCTGGATCAACTTCAGGTCGTTGTTCATGTGAGTTGTCAATGGTCCATCCAACTCCATGAGCATAACATCTGCAAAACCAATAATCGAGTTGAGTGGGGTGCGCAGTTCATGGCTCATATTGGCCAGAAAGCCCGATTTAAGGCGGTCCAACTCTTGCAATTCGGCGGCGCGTATTTGAAGCTCTTCGTTCAACCGCAGAGTCTCCAAATGTATGCTGGCCTGGGTCGCAATGGCTTTGGCCAGCGAAACAGCTTCTGGGGAGACTTTTTCCTCGCCTGCTATGGACAGTTGACCAATGGCTTCGCCGCGTATTTCGAGAGGCACCGTAAGTACCATTTTCTGCAACAAAGAGAAATCTTTCAACGGTTTTACTTGAACAGTATCATAGGTGAAGCCAAGGGTATCTTCAGCCTGTTGTGAAGTAAAGGTTTCCCAGCCTTCTTGTGTCAAGCGCCGGGTGGCTTCCTCGGCTTCAGCACGTGCGCGTGAAGCGTCAGCTAGCAGGCGGATATTCTCGACCTGTTGTGCCATCTGATTGGCAACCGCAGCGATCAGTTTCTTATCATTCTCGTTCAACGGGCGATTTGGGTCAGGCGTGAGGAACAAGGTACCAACCTGTTCATCCATCACCTTGACTGTCTCTTGTAAACTGTCTTCGCTGTCAGGATCATCCAGATAAGGTGCAACGGAAGCCTGGTCATATGAGTAGCCAATGCGTTCGTTCTGGTGAATGGCATCCATATAGGACGCCCAACTTTCATGCATATAGCGACGGGTGGATTCTTCCGCTTGAGTACGCGCTCGTTCGGCTGAGTCCAACAGGCGCAGGCTTTGGATTTGAAGCGAGGCTTGCCGGGCCACGGTATCGACTAAGTTCGATTCTTCCAGTTCCCATTCTCGCTCTGGCAAAGGCTCAATATACATTGAACCAACCACCTGTCCGGTAGTGGTCAGTGGGGCCCGAATCGCATTCTTGGCGTCAAAACCTGGCTCATACTTTGAAAATCTCAAGGGCTCTAAAGTGGCATTTTTATAGCTATACCCTACCTGCTCCTTTTCATACAGCATTGGAGTAGACGTTGGTTTCTGGCCATTCTGGAGTTGTAATTCCAATTCTTGCACGCGCGCACGCAATGCTTCAAGCTCCCGTTGTACTTTTGCATCCTCCGACAGCGCCGGGGGAATCACGGCTTCATCGCTCGCGAATGGGCTCTTGGTGTGTTCTACAAGTTTCTCCTCGCAATCAGCAAACGGAGCCAAAGCAACGCGTTCGATATCCGCAAAGAGCTTTTTAACCCGCTTGCGAGAACGGCCATTGGTTTGGGCAGACGGCTTTGAACCGTTGCCCCTGGGTTCCGCAGGCAGTTTGTTGACTGGTGTACGATGTTTGTCGGTAGGCATGGTTTTAGGTCTCCTGAGCCTGTTACCGTTAATTGCGATCCTTCATGCTTAACTGAGCGACTGTCATTGGAGCGCCCAGGGCGTGACCCAGCTCGCGCGCGGCGATTTGCAGCACGGCCTCCACAGAAGTGGCGCTCTGGATCTTCTGGTTGATGGTGTTCAACATAGCCTCGCGCTCGGCCTGGTGCTGTGCCTTTTCATACTGCTGGCGGTTCTCCAACACAGTGGCGATCTGTGGCGCGAGCGACGTGAACAAGCGAGTTTCGGCCGGTGTGAAGCTGTGCGGTATTTCAGCTTCCAGGATCAAGGCGCCAATCTGGTGCGAACCAAGATTCAAGAGGCAGAACTGCAACAGCGCGAAGATTCAACTTTTTGACGAGATCCATAGTTGTTGCGTCCACGCGCTCATCTGTGAACGTATCGTTAAAGAAGACCGGTGTAGGGCTCACAAACATCGGCATTACCTTGATCACTTCGAGCGAATAGCGCGTTCCAAGCGGGGTGACTTCATGTCCACTTTCATTCCACCAGTTCGCAACGATGTTCAGTTGCTCCAAATCACCCGCTGTATCGTAGTCAAACGTTGCCAAAATAGCACGGTTTACTGCCGGGATGTCAAGCGTTTTAACCGTAGCTTCCACCAGTTCTTGCAGGTTCGCCGCCTGGGTCAAGCTACGACTGGCATCGAATAGTTTTTCTGACTGGGTCAAAGCAGACTGTGTTTGGTCATATTGTCTCAGACTTTCAATATGTGCGCTAAGGCGTTCGGCGACGGCGCTGGCAAGCTCGAAGGATTCACTATCATCAGGCGTTAGGCCCTGTATCGACAATTTACCAACCGCTTCGTCGCGGACTTTAAGCGGCAGTGTAAGCGCGGATTCATCGGTCTTATGACCGTTGTTGTACGGACGAACTTCATTCAGGTCGTACAGGTAACCCAGGCTCTCACCGATTTTGGTGCCAGCATATTCCCGCCAGCTTTCGCGCGTTTGGCGATGAAGAACCTGTTCGGCCTCGAAACGATAGCGCTCGGCGCTTTCCAGCAAGCGCAGGTTTTCGATTTGCTGCGCCACCTGGCGGGCCACGACGTTAACCAATTCGCTGGTTTGTTCGCTCTGGTTTTCATCATCAACTTCAACCACCAGCGAGCCAAGTGTCTCACCAGAGAGAGAGATGGGAGCTGATACGGTCTGGCCTTCAGCCGTGAACTGAGATTCTTCCGTTTCTACCAACGGAGTGACCTCGTTATGATCGAACAGGAAGCCAAGCTGTTCCGGCTTGTGGATGGCATCCAGATGTTCATCCCAATTTGTACGCACCAAACGGCGAGCCTGCTCTTCCACCTCAGCACGCGCCTCTTGCGCTTCTGCTACCAGGGTCGCATTCTGGATGGCAACAGCCAGTTGCCCGGCCAGCGCCTCGAAAGCAGGCAGCGCTTCCTCGTTCAACGCGCCGGGTTGGTTACTTTGCATGTCCAGCACACCTACAACCTTTTCGCCGACGATCAAGGGTACAGCCATTTCACCACGGGTGTCAGGCAATAGCGGGTTCGGATGGAAGGTTGCGCTTTCAGCGGTGTCGGAAATCACCACAGTGCGTTTCTCTACTGCCGCGCGACCGTTGATCGAGCCTGTATTAAGTTGCAAACGATGCTTTCGTTCAAGCAATTGCGTTCCGACCTCCCCAGTACCGGCTTGCAATTGCAAGAGCATTTGGCTTGCGTCAGTCAGGTATACCTGTACATAATACAGATCAAATTCACTACGGATCAGTTCGCAGGCATCTTTAAGCATAACGTCCAGGTTGCGCACCTGTGAGACGGAGCGGCCAACATCAGCCGCCAGTTCCAGGTTGCGGGTGCGCTCCGCCACGCGCTCTTCCAACGTGTCGATCAACTCGCGAAGTTGTGCAGTCATGGTATTGAACGTGGTTGCAAGGGCGCCGGTCTCATCGCCTGTTTCCACTTGAGCCTGGGCTGACAGGTCTCCTGAAGCAACCTTTTCAGCGACCGCTTTGAGGCGAACGATAGGGCCAGAAATGGCTTGCGCCAGGCCAATGGCAGCAATAACTGCGATAATGGTAATACCAAGCGTCAAGAGCAGAAGGTTGCGCGTCTGGGTTTGGACCGGTCGCAAGGCTTCCGCTTGATCCTGGAAAACCACCACGCGCCAATTCAGGTTGGCGATCGTCTTTTTGTCTTCGGCCACGTCACCGATGGTGCTCACCGCGGTTTGACTCGCAAGTGTGGGAATATTATTAGGAGAAATCTCCAAGTAAGGTTCTTGAGATTGGGCCAGTACGTTGATATCGAGTTCAGGTGCTTTCATCACCATATCATAGGCGCCAGCATCTCCGGCTTCCAGGGCCAGTTCCTGCCCGCTGGGCAGGTAGATATCGGTATGGCCGGTTTGCCCGAACGAGCCGGCAGCCAGCAAATCCGCCAATGTATCAAAATTAACCGTGGTGCGCAGGACGCCTACAATATTTTCACTCCCGTTCGCCCGAACGGCCATGGCCATGTTAATGGCGAGGCTTTTACTACTTTCGTCATACTCCGGCTGGCCAACATATAGGCCTTCCTGGTAGGCAATCTGCCACCATTCTTCGTCAGCCTGGTAGTAGTCGGAGGTGCGGTTAGTGCTGGCGATGCTGACACCTTGTTTGTCGGTGACGAAAACTTCGATATGCTGGGGGAAGTCTTCCTGGAATTGACGCAGATCGGAGGATAGGCTGTTATTGAGTACGCCCGCCACCAACAGGTCGCCATTATTATCAGCAGCATCTGCGGCTTGCCACTGTTGATCAAGTTGTTCGATCTCAGCCTGGCTAAGGGTACTCGACCAACTGGCAGTCTGGGCCGCATCCTGGATCGCCTTGTCAAAAGCCAGAGCCTTCAGGATGTCGGCTTCACGATCCACCGCCTGGCCGATTTCGATGGCTTTGGTGTTCGCGAGCGTGGACAGGCTGGCGCCGATCTGCTCGGTCAGGCTGGCATTTAGCGAGCGATTGGTCAAGAAAGCCACGATACCTACTGAGGCCACCACGGTAACCACGAAGGCGGCGATCATCTTACTGCGCAGACTGCCGCTCCATGCTCGGCGTAGTAAGAAACCGGCAAATATGAGCCCAAGGACAATCCCAATAATAGGCCCGATTGGCAGCGTACCCCAGGGTTGTCTCCAGGCCGGGTTGAGCCATTCAACAACCCAGGTCAGCATCAATGTCACCACAGCAGCGACTATAGGCCAGCGCCGCGATGGACGTGGATATAACCAACCAATCGCTATGCCAGATACAATCAGGAGCAAAAACGAACCTGGAAGGGCGCGCCCTATAAAAGATGACGTAATTATTAGCATCACAATAAGAAACGAGTAATATGTGAGGTTGAGTCCCAGCTTGTACTGGTGGCGGAGAGTAAACACAATGCCTAACACACTCGTCGCGGTGGCAAAAATAAAAAACATCATAGAGATATAAACGATGGGTGTTTTACTTTCTATTTGGAGCAGGAAAGTAAAAACCAATGCATACAATAACAGTAAGGTTCCCGTTAATATGATCGTTCCCCAAAACAAGCGTTGGGTAGTTTCTTCCTGGGGAGAAGTTGAGCGCTCAATTTTACTCATTTGCATCACTCCATTTCTCGCTGTGTCTTCAGCAGAGACTTCTTCATTAGTTAAGGGGTTTAATTGTTTCATTTGGAAACTCCTGATAAGTACTGCTGATCAGTCAGCGGGCGTGTCTTCATGTTCAACTCCCGCTACAAGTTGCACAGTAGGTTCAACAGGCTCGCTTGCTACGGCAGTTGAGGCGTCCCCAATTCTGGCTCTCACCCGCGAAGCGCCGATAGCCGTACCCAATTCACGGATGGCGATTTGCAGCGTATCTTCGACCGAAGTGGCCCGCTGGATCTTCTGGCCGATGACGTTGACCAGCGACGACAATTCCGCCTGCGTGCTGGATTGTTCGTAGGAGCGCGCGTTTCGCAGCGAGATGGCTACCTGACCAGCAAGCGATTCCAGCAGGGTTACATCTTCTGCCGTCAAGCCGTTCACTAAATTGTGCTGCACATCCAGCACACCCAACACCTGGTTACCAACGGAGATCGGGACCGCGGCTTCCGCCTTCGTCTCAGGCAGCAGTTCGTTGGGCAGCCAACCCTCTTCCTGTGAAACATCCGGGATGAGCACAGACGCATTGGCATCTGCCGCGCGCCCTACCAGGCCGCGGCCTTTCGGGACCGAATGCCCGCGTGCCAACATCGTGGCGCCTGCCTCGCCCGTACCGCCCGCAATGACCAGATTCTCACCAGCTTCGTCCAGCAGGTAGATCTGAGCATAGTAATAATCGAAGGCAGAGCGCACTTCGTTGACCACCTCACTGGCTAGTTGGCGCGGGTCAAGAATAGCTGCCAGGCGGCGGCTGACTTCTGCCGAGGTAGCCAGCGCCTTGGTACGGTCAGCTACGCGTTGCTCCAAGGTGCCAAAAAGCTCCTGCAACTGCATTGTCATAGTATCGAAAGCCTGAGCCAGCGTACCAAGCTCATCATCGCTCTTGACATTTGTCCTTTTACTGAAGTCGCCAGCAGCAATAGAACTGGCTACAGAAGTTAGCTCACCGATTGGGCGCAGTGCACGTCCGGCAAAAAATGCAAAGCCGAGACCAATAACCAGCAGTGCAACCAGCAAGATGCCAACAGATAAAATTACCTGTGCATTTTGCTGTTGCGCGATCGATGTATGATCAGAAATAATATTGACCACGCCAATGATGTTGCCCGAATAATCATATAAAGGAGTGCTGAAAACTGCATATTCAAGCTTGTCAGCACTGACGTCCTCAATACTCGCATTTCCAGCAAGCGCCTGCATATAATTTGTTGCTGATGCAAATATAGGAGTACTCAACGTGCTTGCCTGGAGTAAAAGCTCATCGATTGGCCCTTGGCTTTCCCCTGTCGCACCTTGAAAAGTTGCAACTTCGGCAGGGCCACGGCTTAACAAGATTTGCATATCGTAGCCAAATTCGCTCTTTAGTTCTTCAATCAACGTTAAATCTACGTTTGTACCGAATTCGACTGTACCGATGTGCCTGCCTTGATAAGTAACGGGGACTACCCCGCGGATACCTAACCCGCCACGTCCGATTTCTGGACCGCTAACTACTCTCTTTTCTGCATTAGCTGCCAGTACCGTAAAGCGAAAACTGGAAAGATCGTCACCATACTGCTCAAGATTATGCAGACGCAAGAATGATGTAGCTGGAGGAAGGTGAAATTGGAATTGAGGAATGTCGAATTGAGCATCAAGAACTTTATATGCTGGTAGCGTCAACTCAATTAGGCGTTCGCGGTCTTCGACGGCAAAGGCGGCTTGTACCTCAGGATTGTTGGCTACATCGAAAGCCAGAGCCACAGCCAAATCCTCCTTCGCTTTGAGGCGCGCAAGAAACACTTCGCTCATGTTTTCCAAACGCCCTTGTTCAGCCTCATTAGATTGCCGCACAGAAACTACAGTGTTATACGTTATCAGGCCGGCGATAATCAAGCTGATAAAAATCAACATAGGGATAAGTAGCTTTCTGGTTATTCGCATGGAACTCTCTCCTTACTCAAGTCAGAGATTTCAAAATCCAATAATTTCCTGTTCGGAAAGTTGTTCATTTGTTAGACTATTAATTTCTATTTTTACTATCAGACAACAATGCTTCCGCGTCGAGCGCAACCAGTGTCTGGCGCCGACCTAACGCATGGCCCAGTTCGCGGGCTGCGATCTGCATGGCTTCCTCGATCGTCGCCGTGCCCTGGATCTTCTGGACGATGGTGTTCAATGTCGTTTCACGATCGGCCTGCTTTTGCGCTGCTGCATAGGACTGTGCGTTTTGCAGCGCAGTAGCAACCTGGGAGGCCAGTGTCATCTGTATATTGGCATCGTCTTCGGTAAAGGCATTCCGATTCTCTGATTGCACATCCAACACGCCAAGCAGCTTATCACCTACGATCATGGGCACAGCCAGTTCTGCATGCGTGTCGGGTAACAATGGATTGGGCAACCAACCGGGCTCGCTGCGTACATCATTGACAATCACAGGTTCTCTGGTTCGTGCAACGCGTGCTACTAAGGATTGTTCCTGACCAATGGGGATCGAGCTGGTACCATGTGTGCCTTCGTGTTCGTCCCCTTCTTTATAACCACAAGCCACGATTTGCAGTTTTTCCGTATCTGCGTCATACAAAAAGACGTGGGCATGGTATAGACCGAAACCGCGTTGGGTCAGGTGCACCATGGTTGCAAGCATTTCGAACGTATCTTGAATGGTAGCCGTAGTCGTGCTGATTTCGGCAACCGTTTCCAACTCTTTTGCACGTTTGGTTACTGTTTCAGCAGATTCGATATTCTGCATAGCGACTGCCACCTGGTTGGCGATGGACTGTAACGCATCAACGTCCTCCTGCCCCAGGCCATCGTTTACATCATGTTGCACGTCCAGCACGCCCAATACCTGGTTACCGACTGAGATCGGGATGGCAACCTCGGACTTGGTCTCAGGCAACAACGGGTTGGGCAACCACTCCGGGTCCTGTGTTGTATCGGGCACCAGCACGGGCTCGTTACTTTCCGCCGCGCGACCTACCAGGCCGCGTCCTTTGGGAATCTTATGGCCTTCCGCCAGCATGACAGCCCCGGCGTCACCGGTTCCGCCTGCCATGACCAATTCATCGCCTTCCACTAGATAGATATGCGCATGGTAGTACCCAAAGGCTTCCTTGACCTGTTCTACCACCTCGATGACCAGTTCTTTCTGGTTGAGGATGGTAGAAAGACGGCGGCTGACTTCTGAAGAAGTCGCCAGCGCTTTGGTGCGGTCAGCCACGCGTTGTTCAAGATTCCCGATCAAATTACGCAATTGGGATGTCATACTGTTGAAGGCGATCGCCAGAGTACCAATCTCATTTTGACGTTCAACCAAAACTTGTCGGGAAAAATCACCTTGACTAACCGCTTGGGCAGCTTCAGATAATTTGCCAATTGGATTTGTAATGAAATTAGCCACACCGACCCCAATCAACCCCGCGAGCAATGCCATAACTAAGGCAATGACGCCAGAAATAATTGCGTTGTTGATGGGTAAGCTCAATGCCTCTGATTTGGGTTGTTCGGCAACAACGGAGAAGGTACGCCCGTTAAGTACGATATCCTCCCGTGCCATGGCTACTGGCTCCCCATCGAGACCAGTGGTATATCCGTTTTCGGTTGGTAAGATTGTAGTTTTTTGCTGCAAAGCAACAGAGGGGTTGGCGTGTGCAACAACTTGATTTGCATCATCAACCAGATAAACAATACCGCTCCCAACCACATCAGCGTGGGCCATAATATCCCACACGGTGTTGAAACGGAAATTTGCAATCAGAACGTACTTCAACCGACCAGAGGTTATATCGTTGATAGGGATAGATATGATCTGGTAAGGTTGTCCATTTACATCGCTGAAGGAGATTGTGCCAAAATAAGTTTTACCAGTTTGCTTTGGAATTTCAAACTCTTCTTTTCCCTCATGACTTGCAAAATCTTCTAGCGTGACTACATCCAGGCGAGAAACATGGACAATCTCGTTACCAGATTGATTAACTAACACCAATTCATCATAAACATCTTGAGTTGCAATCAGGTTGCGTAGGAGGGTAGTTTGGTCTTCACGGTTTAATTTTTCAAAGTCACCTACGTCAACAAGCGTATATAAGTCACGTTCACGTTCACTGATAAAGTTTTTTGTTTGCTCAGCCACGCGCTTTGCAATTTGGCTTTGCGTTTCCAATGCCAGGGGAGCCTGTGTGGAGAATGAGCGATATGACACTGCTATAGCAGAGAGGATCAATGGAATCACTGCAACCAAGAGAAAACTGATTGCCAGTTGTCTATGGAGACTGCCCGTCCACGACCAACGAAAATAATCTATTAACCTTTTTTCTTGGTTACGGTTTGAGGGTCAATATCACTCATAACACACTCTCCAGTTTAGATGTCGATCTTGAAATTTTTGATTTGGAACAAATAATCTTAGAATCACTGCAAATGAAATGGTGCCATGCGAGGGGTGTAAACCCCTCGCATGGATTTGTTTGATTGGTTAACGGACGATCTTCTGCCGCGGCTTTCAACGCATCATCAGGAATAGTGATACCTATTAAGTTTGCTGTTTTCTGATTCACATATAGAAAATACTCAATTCTTCTACGGGTAAAGTGGCCGGGGCGGCTCCATTTAGGATTTGAGCTGCGACGTTCGCAGTTTGTCTACCTACTGTGTTGAACTCGCTGCCAAAGCTCATTAAAATACCGGCTTCAACATGTGCGAGGCTGACAGCAGTGACCGGTATCTTGCGTTCAATCCCCACAGCGGCAAAATCAGCAACCCGAGAAAGAATCATTGAATCCGACATACAGAAAATTGCATCAATATCCTCTGGCATTTCAGCGATGATATTGGGAATACCATCAGCGCTCTCGACTTCTGGCGTCACGACTTCAATATCCAATTTTTTAGCTGTTTCCAGGAGTAAGCCAAGTGCAAATAACGCTGATTGATCGTTGGGGTTATACGGGGCGTAGATCTTATCAATGCTAGGAACAATTATTTTCAACCACTCCAGATTCTTGGGTGTAAAACCACCATTACGGACACCAGTCATGTTGCCACCGGGCCTGTTGATTGTCTCTACAAAACCAGCGCCAATAGGGTCACTAATCGGTGTAAAGACCACAGGTACCCCTGTTCCAGCAGTCACCTTTTGTACAGCTTTCGTTCCCGGGGTTGCAAGCGCCAAAATCAAGTCAACCTTTGCGTCCACAAAACTCTGCGCTTCGGCTTCTAACTTCTCATAGTCAGCACCAAGCGGGCCGTTATAAATATACGTAACATTCTCCCCTTCGACAAACCCCCGCTCGGCCATACCTTCTTTGAAACCCTGAAGCACAAGCTCCATGGAGGAAGCCGGGCTGACAACACCGATGGTATAAGACTTGGCTTTGGGGGCACATGCCGTAAACGGCAGTAGCATGATGGAAAGAAAAAGCATTGAGGCAAATTTGAAGATGTTCTGTTTCATTTGATACTCCTTGTTATGAAATGTTTAACTCTTATCTCTCGTTGAAATTTAGGTTTTTTTACACAAGAACCTTATCCATCATAGGTAATTTACAGGCTGAAGTGCATGTTTTCAACTTGCGATTCCACCGCAACCGCGCACAAATAACATCAATAGAATTATCCCTATGTACGGAATCCAGATCTTTCGAGAATTTACTTGCAATTTGTTTTTTTCCAACATGATATTGCTCCTTTTTTTCAATTTATTGTTGCTCAACCAGAAATTGTTTCTGGAATTGAGCCGGTTATGTTTCAATTGGGACAAGAGGTAAATGTAAAAGAAAAGCAAGAACCCTTTCCAGGTTCGCTTTCACACGCTGATCTGCCCGCCGTGTTTCTCAATAATGGATTTGACGATCGCCAATCCCAGGCCGTTGCCTTCAATATCCTTGACGGCCTCATTGCGAACGCGATAGAAGCGGTCGAAGATGAATGGCAGGTCATCGGCGGGGATGCCATGACCGCTATCTTTTACCCGGATGAGAACCGAAGTCTCTTCTGCCTTGACAGACAGGTCGACAGAACCACTGGCGGGTGTGTACTTGATGGCATTGCCAACCAGGTTGCGCAAGGCCTGACGCAATTGCAACGCATCTCCCTGGACTTCAGGCTGGCCTTTGGCTTTCTTCAAGCGGAGCGTCTGTCCTTTGGCTTCCGCCTGGAGTTGGAATTCGTCCGCTATTTCGGCCACCACAGCATTCAAATCTACGTTTTCTGTTTTGAACTCGACGTCCATATCCATTTTGGCCAAGTCGAGCAAATTTTGCACCAGTTCTTGCATGTGTCCTGCGGCAGCCTGGATGCGTTCGACAAATTCCAATTGTTTCTGGTCGAGCGGTCCCATCTTTGGGATCAGTTGGCTAAAGCCAGCAATCGCCATGATTGGGTTTTTAAGATCATGCGAAGCGGTAGAAATAAATTCGTTTTTGACCCGTTCCAGTGTTTTGAAATGGGAAACATCATGGAGGAGGACAACACATCCCCCCTTCTCAACCGGTGTGAATAACGCTGTGAAGACACGCTGGTCAGGCCATGTAATTTCTTCTGTTTTCGATTCTCCAGATGTGTATGTCTCTTCCAGTTGTTCGATCAAGGCATCGTAGCCACAGCCCCGGGCAAGCGGCAGGCCAAGTTTAGCTTCATAATCTGTGAACAATTTTTCCGCCGCTGGGTTTAACAAAGAAAGACATCCATCTGCATCGAACATCAAAATGGCATCCGCTGCGCCCTGCAAAACAGCAGCTGAGCGTTGTTGTTCGTGCAGCAAAACTTCATATAATTGCGTATTTTCTACCGCAATGGCCGCTTGGCTGGCAATCGCCTGGAATAAAAGCTGATGCTCTAAGTTGAAATATCCCGTCTGTTCGTGAGTCAGGAGGAGCAAGCCTATCAGCTCGAGCCGGCCAAACATCGGGATCATGATGACTGAGCGGGTCGGGTCTTCGGGTAATGCCTGCCAGCGCGGATCTTTGTTTGCGTCGTCCAGGATCAGGCCTTGACGCGTCTCCCGGATATTTTCCAAAAACTCATTTAACGGAGGCAATTGGAAGTCAAAGTTGGACGCGTCAGTTGTGTCAAGGTGGTACTTTTTGTGAAGCGGACTTTTCCGATTGAGAATGATGACATGCCCAACCATGGCCCCAAGCGCCTCGACAGCACGCCGGAGCACGACATCTGCCAACTCATTAATATCCAGAATAGCGCTTAGTTCTCTGCCAATCTCGGGCAGTACACTTAATTCTTTGTTTCTTTGACGAATAACATCTTCGGCTTTTTTGACACGCAGTTTTGTGCGAATGCGAGCCAGCAATTCGCGCCGGTCGAAGGGTTTTGTCACGTAATCATCCGCGCCCAGGTTCAGGCCAGCTTGCATGTCAGTATGGCTAATGCGCGCCGCTGAAAGAATGATCACCGGGATATGTTCGATGGCCGGGTCCATACGGACTTCTTCAAGCACTTCGAACCCGTCCATCTTCGGCATGTTGATATCAAGCAGAATTAAGTCGGGCATCTCTGAGCGGGTTTTTTCCAGTGTCTCCACGCCGTCAGATGCGGTGATGAACAAATAGCCCTCACTTTCCAGGTAACGCGAGAGCAGCAATATATTATCCGGCACATCGTCGGCGATCAAGATTTTGAAAGGCTGTTGCGACTTTGTTTCCTGTTGGGGCAGGTTTTGGTTTCCCATGTTTTCGAGCGCCTGGCTGACAAGCTGGCATACGCGTTCCGGCCGCACGGGCTTGATGATCGTTTCATCCACTTTTAGTCGCCGGGCGCTCTCCCGCAACCCTGGAACATCATAAGCTGTGATCAATATCGTGTAACTCGGGCGTCCCCCCGGGTGTGATTTCAGTTTTTCTATCAATTCCAACCCGTTTATTTCGGGCATCATCATGTCAGTGATAAGCAAATCCACGGCGCCGTCTTTGACGCGTTCCAATGCAGTTTTGCCATTGGTAGCCGAAATCACTTCAAGGTTTGGCCCTAATTGGGAGATGGCACGCGAGAGCGTTAAAGCCGTATTGGGATGGTCGTCCACGATCAGGACGCGCGCATTCGGAAGATTGGAGGGAGAAGTTTGTTCGGTCATGTTAGCTTCTCCTATTTTCTATGAAATTGAAGATTGTGCAGATTGGATTATGGACAGAAGAGTTGGCAAAAGTTGGGATAATCAGGAAGCAGTCAATTTTGAAGGGTTTACACGTTTTATGAGCATCTACCCACATGCAACTAAGCTATCATTTCATGAAGGTTTTCCTGCTATTCAACAATTTAGTTAATTCGTCAGCAGGCATAGGCCGGCTGAACAGAAAACCCTGCACTTCATCACAGAATTGTGACTTCAAAAAGTTTAGCTGCTCTTCTGTTTCCACTCCCTCAGCAATAACTTCCATATTAAGGGTTTGTCCCATGAAAATAATGGCTGAGGTGATCGCCTCACCACTTTTATTTGTATCGTTGTCCTGAATAAACGAACGGTCAATTTTCAAAACCTTAAGAGGAAATTGTTTCAGGTAACTAAGGGAGGAATAACCCTTTCCAAAATCATCCAGGGATATATTTACCCCCAGCTTGTTAAGATCATTCAGGACACTAATGCTGTAGTCAAGATCCCTCATGGCCACACTCTCAGTGACTTCCAGGCGCAAACCATCACTGGGAAGCCCTGTTTCATTCAATACTCGCTTGACCATCTTGACCAGAGTCTTATCCTGAAATTGACGCCCCGAAATGTTGACAGAAATCCATAATTTTGAATAGCCGTTATCTCGCCAGATTTTGGCTTGTGCACAGGCCTGATGCAACACATATTCGCCAATTTGCAGTATGAGCCCGGTTTCTTCGGCAATGGGAATGAAATCGTTAGGCAAGACCATGCCCCGCTGCGGATGGTTCCAGCGCAGCAAAGCCTCAACGCCAGATATTTCACCGTTTTCAAGTGAAACAATAGGTTGGTAATAAACCTGCCATTCCTGCTTTTCTACTGCCAGCTTCAAATCTGTCTCTAATTGCAATATGGAAAGAGCGTTTTCATACATCGTTGTATCGAATATTTGATAACGGTTTCCACCCTGCACCTTAGCACGGTACATGGCCGAATCGGCGTCTCGCAGCATCTCCTGGGCTTCAGCATAATTGCCGTTATACATGGCAATACCAATGCTGGCCGTGGAGGATCGATTTACAGTTTTGAGCATGGCAGCAGACTTCAACTGTGTCTGGATTCTTTCAGCCACGCGGACTGTGTTACTGACTTCATTTACTTCATTCAGCAGAACTGCAAACTCGTCTCCACCCAAACGGGAAATGGTATCTTCAGGGCGCAAACAGGCTTGTAACTGGCGAGCTACAGAGACTAAAAATTTATCTCCAACAAGATGTCCAAGGCTATCATTGATAACCTTGAAGCGGTCCAAATCAACGAACATTACCGCGAACAGGTTTCCCGGATGTCGTTTAGTGTATTCCAGCCTTTGGCTCAAGCGGTCCATGAAAAGCACACGATTAGGGAGACCGGTTAGCGCGTCATGAAGAGCGTCGTAAGACAGGCGTTCTTCCGTTCGTTTGCGATCGGTGACATCCGTTTGCGATCCGGCCATCCGGTAGGCTTTTCCCTCTTTGTCGCGTACAGCCAATCCACGACTGAGTACCCAACGATATTCTTTATTTGAATGCTGGATGCGATATTCACATTCAAAGTGGGGAGTTTTTCCGTCAATATGAAAGCCTATGGCAGTTTGAAGTTGTGGCAGGTCTTGCGGATGTACCCGCCCGAACCATTCATCAAGGGCATTCCCAATTTCGCCCTCATCAAAACCAAGCATAGAACTCCAACGGGGAGAAAAGTAGACTTCATCTGTCTTCAGATTCCAATCCCATAAACCATCATTGATGCCGCGTATAGCAACTGCATAGCGCTCTTCACTTTCCCGCAATGCCATTTCAGCACGCTTGCGCTCGGTGATATCGCGCCCCACAACAAAGATCATATTGCGCTCGCCCTGTTGGATCCTGTTCGCAGTTACCTCAACCTCAACGATTGTGCCATCCTTTCGACGCCACAGCCGCTCGCCAAGAGTGAAACCTTCACTGTTCAATATCGCTTGTTGGAAATAAGCTATAGTATCTTTTTCTGCTGCTACGATGTCATAAAGCGTCAAATTTTTTATTTCATCAGCATCGTAACCGAGAAGAGTTAAGAAGGCGGGGTTTGCCTCAAGCAGCCGAAGAGTTTCTACATCATGGATGTAAATTGCCTCCAATGATTGCTGCATGATTGCACGGTAGCGTGTTTCACTTTCCCGTAGCGCTGCCTCGATGCGCTTGCGTTCGGCGATTTCAGCGATCAGTTCTGCCGTCCGGTCTTTCACGCGTCTTTCCAATTCTGAGTTGAGCAGGCGCAGTTCACCCGCCGCCTTCCTACGTTCGTAAGATCGCGTGTGACGCCCACGATCCCCCTTGGTTTGTCCTGTTCGTCCAAAAGGAGCGCCAGCCGATCTCCACCCAAATGGTTGAGTTGTCTCGTCGACGCTTCTCCAATTCAAGTGTACGTTGTTCGCGCCTGAGTTCCAGTAGTGACATTGTCTCTGCAAGGGATATGATTTCTGTGATGGATTGCCTGGCGTGTTCTGCAGAACTCCGGGGTGAGAAAACCATTGATATTTTGTGACAATGCATCTTCGGGGAAAGAGCCTCGCAGCCTGTGCACAGCAGGTCTGACATAGGTTAGGTTCAAGTCCATATCCATTGTCCAGATGACGTCACTGGCATTGTCGGCCAACAGGCAATAGCGTAGTTCGCTCTTCTGCAGAGCAACTTCTCTATCTCTTTTCGCTGGGTGACATCACCCGGCTGGAAAGGACAGCGCCATTGAATTTGCCTTGCTCATCTATAAGAATGTTGCTGGAACATTCCATCCATAAATAGTGACCATCGGCATGTTGATAGCGTAACACGAATGGATCGGGGCTCTTCCCATCTGCCGCTGCCCGGGAAAACATTGTCCGGGCCTCCGCCATGTCGTCCGGATGCAGGCGCTCAAAAATACATCGTACCAATTACTGTATCTGAATCCATGCCAAGCACCCATTTATGGGAAGGGCTGACATAGAGAATAGTTCCATCTGGACCAATTTGGGTGATAACGTCATGCATGTTATCAGTAAGCCAACGTAAACTATCTTCGCTTACCTTTAGCGAATCTGTTTGAGACAAAACCCTTGTATCGTGATTTCCTGTTTGGTCGGTCATTAAAATTTAAAGCATCCAGTAGCTATCTTGTAATGTTCACACTTTTCATTCAAATCTCAGCATGACGAACTCATGCTCCAGAATAAGATTGACGTTTACCCGCTTCATTAAGGTAAGGAAAGTCAGAGATTCTGTTTACATTGTCCTTGATATTATCGATTTGTGCAGTTTGAATTATGGATGAAAGAGTTGGCAAAAGTTGGAGGACGAAAAGTCGCCTCCGACTGGGCCAGAAATGGTTCCCGTTTAGGAAACGTTTCACTTACCCCCGCAGGTTAATCTGCTACGATACGATAGCCTATGCCTCGTTGATTGATTAGATAAACAGGTTTTCTGGGATCAGGCTCAATCGCCTGGCGAATATGATGAACATGCCATTTAACCAGTTCCTGCGCCTCCCGATACTCAGCCTGGTATCCTTGGGCTTCTGCTACCAATGTCTGGTAATCGACAACCTTGGGTGCATGCCGCACCAGCACAACCAAATAATCAAAAGTGGTCGGAGGAATGTCGACTGTCTGTTCTTTTACCTTCAAGCGCCGGGCATGCAAGTCCAGGTTTATATCACCACGAATGAGAAAGCGCTCGTTTGCATCTTCCTTAGAGCTTGACAAAACTGGCTGGCTATTCTCCTCACCATCAAGTTTGCCCAGTTCAGCTTGCAATGTCTTGATCTGCGATTGAATCTCACGTCTTGCGGCGCTCTTTCTCCCTCTGGGCAAGAATAGCCTGCGTGCGGTCAATCAAGGTCTGTGGCTGGAGCGGTTTCATCAGATAGTCAATCGCCCCATGCCGAAGAGCTTCCACCGCGGAATTCATGTCAGGTTGGGCCGTAAACAATATGACCGGTAATTCGGGAAATTCCGAATGGATTTTTTTGAGCACTTCCAGCCCATTCATATCTGGCATGCGAATATCCAAATACACCAGATCGAACGATTGTTGTGAGAGGAAAGCCAAACCTTCCTGTCCGCTGGCAGCGGTAGTAACCTCAAAACCGGCCTGCTGCATGATGCGCGCTAAGGTGCGGCGTAAAGACGCTTCATCATCAATGATAAGAATATGGCCTGCGCTTTGCATAATTATCCCATCCTGTTTGTCGGAAACCGAACTGTGAATGTGGCTCCGCCTTGCTCGTTATTCTCAACTTGTATCTCACCACCATGCTGGTGAATAATATCGGATGTAATGCTTAATCCCAGGCCTGTGCCGGTTTTCTTGCTGGTGAAAAAAGGCTCGAAGATCTTGGGAAGTATTTCGGGATCAATTCCGGTTCCCGTATCTGCGACAGAGAGCAAGACCTGATCCCCTTCAGAAGATTGTTGTGTGGAGACGGTCAAATGCCCTTTTGGTTGCATAGATTCGATTGCATTGATAAATAAGTTCAACACTACCTGACGAATCTGATCAGTAACGCCTCGAACAATGGGTAAGCTGGGATCCGGATGAAACTCAAATATTATATCGTTGTGGCGCATGTGAGTGGATGTAAGGGTATATATATCCTCAACGACATCATTTATTTGAATCTCTTCAATATCGTCTGAGTGGATAGGACGATAAGTAGCACGCAACCTGTTCAGCAAAGTCCCCATCCTCTCCACTTCCGAAAGGATGATCTCCAAATCTTGCTTCCCTTGCGCCGAAAAATCTTCTTCTTGTTTGAGCAGGAAAAGAGCATTCTGGATGGCTTGCAGAGGGTTGTTCATCTCGTGCGAAACGGAGGCCAGCAACTGTCCGGCTACCGCCAACCGTTCGTTTTGTATCATTTGGGTGCGCATCGTTTTTTCAAGGGCCAGGGAAGCTTGCAGGTTATTGTAAATGTTTGCTTTTTGCAATGCAACAGCCAATTGGTCAGCAACAGCGATCATCAAATCCAATTGATGTTCGGTAAATGGGTGGAGAGATGTTTGTTGAACATCCAGAATCCCCACAACCTGATTCTGGATTATGATAGGTACCGTTAATTCAGACTTTATATCGATCAGATGAGGATGATGAAAATAAAAGACTACCTTTTCTACATCATTTGTTAAAAAAGGTTTGCCAGTATCTGCCACATGACCAATAATACCTTTACCAGCCGGCACTTGATATCCCTGCTCGATTAACTCGGTGGCAACTTCTCCACTCCCTTGGCGGGCAATAAGGTTTCCGCTTTCTTGATCTACCACAAACACCATAACGTGATGATATCCGAAGTTTTGCCGCAGCAGGTCTGCCACTTCCTTCATCAATTGTTCCGGATCCAAAGACCCGGCCAGGCCCTGACTGATGCGATAAAGGATATCGATCTCAAGTAAATTTTGTCGGGTTGCTTCCAATAAATTTGCATTATCAATCCCGATAGAAACTTGGGTACCCAGTTGCTCAAGCAGGGTAACCTCGCTCTTATCAAAAGCATTGGGGCTGTCGCTCTGAATGCTGATCGTCCCAATACATCCCTCCTTGCTCCGTATTGGCGCTACAACGAGCGAACGAAACTTAACAGGTATCGTCTGGTTTAGAAAACGTGGGTCAGTGTGAACATCTGAAACAGTAATCACTTTCCCGGTTTCCATAACCGTCCCGGCAATTCCCTCGCCCCGGCGCATATTTAATCCGCCCTTAGTCTTTTCACGGTAACCTGCTACTGCTCGAGGCACAAGTAGTTGTTTTTCATCATTCAACAGGTGCAAGATGACATTTTTAGCTTTCGGAATCAAATCTTTGGCCGAGTCGACGATAAGTTGGAGCACTTCATCAACGCCTATGCGCTCCGATTCGCTTAGGGCGCGTTCAATGTCGGCAAGCGCTTTCGCCTCTTTGAATTGCGCTTCTAATTCAAGTTGTTGCTGAACAGACCGAAGCGCAAGTGCGATTTGAATACCGGCTAACTCAATGTACACGATCTCTTCTGATGTAAAACTACGCGGAGAATCGAATGCAAGGATTGCAGCGCCAAAGTAATAATCCTTTGTGATCAAGGGCATGACAAGCGCTGATTTTGTTGGAAGCGCAAGGTCCTTGAAAGGCGAGGGATTGATAATATAAGTCGAACTTTGCACATCTTCTATGACTTTGGGACGCTCAGACTGCAACACAGTCATAACAATGCTTGCTTCATCGGGTTTCAGTATAGTGGGGGAGAAAGGTTGATCCAGGGGTTTGGTAGCGGCTACGAGCGTAGCTTGTTTCTTTGTTCCATCCCAGCGAACGAGATAAGCATAATCAGCGACAAACAGGTTTGTCAGGTGAGAAATCAGGCGATAAGAAACATCTTCCGGATTTTTAGCGCCAATAATATTTCTGGTCGCGATGCTTATCAGAGCAATAAAACGTTCGCGGGAAGCGATCTGATCACTAACACGTTTTCGATCAAAAGCTTCATCATGTAAATAGCCAGCAATATAGGCAATTACGATCACCAAGGCAAAACCTGGCGAACCATCGATAAGCTCATGCCAACCGAAGTCAGCATATACATACAGAAGCAATGAGCTCAATACAACACCTGACAGACCGGCAATAAGTCCGGTCCGGATGCCAAAATACCAACCTGCTGATGCGACCGGAACGGAAATTAAAGCAGCTGAAACCGGGCCTAGGATAGCATTGAGAAGCGGAAATAATAAAACATACAAAATGGTCAGATCCAACACGACAACCCATGGCTTTTGGGGTCGGTTCCAAGCCCATTTTTTTGCTCCTGACGCTTTTGAATCATCACCGGTTGGTTGGTGGCTTACTGTTTTTTGTTTGATAATCCTCCAAAAAACGCTTTTGAATTTGCCCATTAACCTCACCACATACGTCTTAGATTCGCAATACCGTAAATTATAAAAGCTTTTACGATAATCAAATTTACGGAAAGACACTTATCACATTGTTCGATAACATTCACACCATCACGAGCTGGTTTGTAATGGAATTGTGGAATTGGGAATACTCTAAAGCTTATATTGCCATTGTACAAAATATAAGCATTTATTTCATTGCATCATTCTTTCAATTTCAAGGCCCTCATAAGTTATAATTTCTCCCACATGACAACCCGCACTAACGATCAATGGCTTTCCGACTTGCGTGCTGAGGGTGCAACTCGGGAAGCCGCCCTGGCAGACCTGCGTGCCATTATCGCACGCGGTTTACCTTTTGCGCTCTCGCGCTGGCTTTCCCCCTCCTCCCCACAATTCGAATCCCTGATCGAAGAAGTGACCCAGGAGACTCTTCTGCGTGTACTGGACCAACTGCACACATTCGAAGGACGCAGCATGTTCACCACCTGGGTACACAAGATCGCTATCCGGATCGCATTGACCGAGTTACGCCGCAAACGCTGGCAGGAACTCGTCTTTAGATGAGATGGTGGACAACGAAGAGGTCCCGGTCTCACCCCGCATCCTGGAAGATGCGCATCCGACGCCCGAACAGACTGCGGAGCGCTCCGATATGCTGGTACGCGTCCGCCGCGTGATCGATGAAGAACTGACCGAACGCCAGCGGCGCGCCTTGATCATGTTGGGGATGCAAGGTATGCCCATGGAAGAGGCTGCAAGACGGCTCAAAACCAACCGCAATGCGCTTTATAAACTTCTGCACGATGCGCGTTTGCGTCTCAAGCAGCGCTTACAAACAGAAGGACTGGATGCGCAAGAAGTTCTTGCAGCTTTTGAGGAAGGGTAAGAAAGCTACTGAAATGCTCGTCAAAACAATGGCCCTCATGAATATCAAGCTATTTTTCAAAAAAGTTACCCGTCGTTTACGCGGCGAACCCGAAGTTACTGGTGCTTTGGTAACCGACATCATGCATAGACTGCAAAAAACCCACGATGAAGAACTCTCGTGTGATGAGGTCTTTGCCCTGGTGGATGAGTACGCCGAAGCCAACCAGCGCGGGGAAGATGTCGCCGGCCTTAAACCGCTCATCCGCCGCCACCTGGACATGTGCCGCGAATGCGACGAGGAGTACCAGGCTTTGTTGCGCGTGCTGGAAGGTACCAATTCCGATTAACAACATCCCTGATAAATCAACAGGCTGCCTCTCGGCAGCCTGTTTTTATTTATGGAAAATCTTCTCGCCAGCCCGAATGGGCACCTTCAAGCGATTTTCAGGGGGCGTCAACGGACAGGACCACATTTCGTTATAGGCGCAGTACGGATTATAGGCCATGTTGAAATCCACCAGGAAACGATCACCAGGCAAAGGGTCCGGTTCAAGGTAGCGTCCCGCGGGATAGGTTTCTTCACCGGCCAGGGAGTCCACAAACGGCAAAAAGTATCCGTGCTCACTGGCGTACAGGGTCAGTTCAGCATCCTGTCCATTCACAGAAAACTCGAATTTTCCGTAGCGGGCATAGGTCTGGGTTTGACCCGTCGAGGTCTGGATCGTGATCTGGTCTTGTTCCGGGAATTTTTCGAGTTTCACTTCCAGCTTCAAATCCGGGTTTTCGTCAAAATAATGCAGTCCATGAAAATCCCGCCTTTGCTCAGGTGTTAGCGGGCTCTGCGGGTGACTGGCAAAAAAATCATCTTTGCTGGCACGGAATTCCTTTAATTCGTTCATGTTACCTCCAGTAAACTTGTACCGTAACAATCTAAAGCTGTAGGGTTGTTGACATCTTACCAAGGAAAAATTTCAAAGTGACCCTACAATTTAATGCGGTTGCGGCACTTGTACGGTTTAGACCACTATTCCTAAATGATTCTTACAAGATACGCCTCTCTCACCGCATGAGGAGCACCTTTTCGAATCAACCACAGAGGCTCTTGCCTTTTCATACATCTTGTGCTATTTTTACCGAAGACAGGAGTTCCTCGTTCATGACCGAAAACCAGAAAACAGTGATCGTTGTCGAAGACGAACCGGATGCCGCCGAGCTGTTCGCCGAAATGATGCGCGTCAGCGGTTTTCGGGTTCTCAAAACCTACAGCAGCACCCCGGCCATCTCTCTGATTGCCAAAGAGCGGCCCGATGCGGTCATCCTGGATATCATGATGCCAGATATTTCTGGTCTGGAAGTGCTGCGTTTCATGCGCCGCGATCCGGAACTGAAGGACACGCCTGTCATCGTTGTCTCGGCTCGCAGCATGCCTTCCGACATCCGCGAAGGACTGGAAGCTGGCGCAACGATTTACCTGACAAAACCGGTGGGCTATCTGGATTTGAAAAAATCTGTCGATCAGGTTATGCAGGAGCAACCAACTGGAAATTCAGGCATAGACCTGCCAACGTAGTCTATGAGCTTGTTGCGCGCGTTCATCGCTGTTGAAATCCCCTCTGAAATCCACCAGGCAATCGAGAACAAGACGGCCCGCATACGGGCTGCGCTCAACCCTTCCTTGGTGCGCTGGGTACCTTCGAGCAACGTTCATCTGACATTGAAATTTCTGGGCGATGTCTCGCCCGCCAATCTGGAACTGCTGTCACAGATGTTCAGCGTGGAAGTTGGCCAACACCAGGCCTTCGAAATGACATTTGGAGGATTGGGGGCTTTTCCCAACCCCAAGCGACCGCGCGTGATCTGGATCGGGATTCAGGCCCCGGCCGGGCTCGAAGCGCTTCAACACGGGATCGAAGCTGCTACCGCTACACTGGGGTATCCCGTCGAAAAGCGTCCCTTCTCTCCCCACCTGACAATCGGACGCATCAAACAAAACGTTAGCTCCACCGGCATGCAAAAGATCCGTGCCGCATTGGAAGAGACCCAGGTTGGCTCGCTGGGAACTATGCGGGTGGCTGCCGTCCATCTCTTCAAAAGCGATTTGAAACCGTCTGGCGCGGTTTATACCCGGCTTTTCTCCGCGCCGTTAAAGAACTAACTTCGCGCTGAGCGGAGGGCGTAGCCCGTAGTCGCATGTACCCGAAAGGGTGAAGCGCCTTCCAGTACCTTTCGACTTCATTTCGCTCTGCGCGATAATAATTTACGAGGTGACATCTGAACGCACTTGAACTAGCTCGCTCCATCGTCAACGCCCTGGAAGAAAAAAAGGGCGAAGACATCTTATTGCTCGATCTGAAAGACATCGCAACCTTCACCGATTACTTCGTGCTATGCAACGGCACCAGCGACCGCATGCTGGACGCCCTGGCCAAAGCGGTCATGGACGACATGCGCGTACAACACAAGAAAAAAGGCCGCAAAGAGGGCGAAGCTCGCGAAGGTTGGCTGGTAGTAGACTATGGCGACGTGGTCGTGCATCTCTTCTCACCTGACCAGCGCGCCTATTACCAGTTGGAAGAGTTATGGAACGAGGGAAAGGTGTTGCTAAGAGTACAGTAGTATTATCACTTACCAGCGGTGCAATTGATGTCTGGATTATTCAGTATTTGATCAAGAATGATTCCAATAAAAATGAAGTTGTTAGGCTATAAGAAGTCCAAGGCTTATGAAAACAACAACAAAGGGAAATAAACTTGAGGAAGATATCTTCCAATTGATGAAAGGGGAGATATCTTCCGGACGCTTTATCGTGAAAAACGAGAATTGTAAAATTTATTTAAAAAAGGGATATTATTCGAAAGACAGGCAGAAAAATATTATTTTTGATGTTTCAATCGAAGTGTATTTGCCTGGACAAAGCACTTACTCAATACTGATACTGATAGAGTGTAAAAATTACAATCACGCTGTTCCGGTTGACGATGCCGAAGAATTTTTTGCAAAAATTCAGCAAATATCGGGGGCAAATACTAAAGGAATTCTTGCTTCAACAAACTCTTTCCAAGAAGGTACTCTTAACTTCTCAAAGTCAAAAGGAATAGGGCTTCTCCGCTATTTCAATCAATCTGATTTTAAATGGCTGCTAACTAGGTCTCCATCAACGCTTATATCCTCTAATTTTGCACTTAGAGAACAAAATACTGCTTATAAAGGCATAACCAACCAGTCTTACCAAAGCCACTTATTTGATTGTTTTTGTTATGCAGGTGGAGAATATACTAATTCCCTGAATATATTTTTCTTACAGCTCACTTGGGATGAAACTAATAAGGATCAGAATAAACTTTTAGCAAAAGTACTAAATACAGTTAATGGAGAACAAAAACTTGTTAGTTTTGTGGAAAAGGAAGAGATCGAAATCCTTTGTGAAAGTGTCCTTGAAAAGGTTAACTATCAAGAAGGTGTGACATCACTTGATGTTATTTGCGAATGGCAAATAAATGAAACTGGCCTTTTAGTTAGACATGTAAATTCACATATAAAAGATTCGGATGGTCGCGAAATTCTCGGGAGTATTATTTTCGATCCGCTTGAAATTACCATTTTTGCTGACAATGAAAATAACAATGCACGAAAAAGATTTACTCTTGCTCATGAATTGGGCCATTTGATTTTAGGCCATTCAGAGTACATGACAAGAGAATACTGTCAAGAATATGATTTCGATTTTGAACGTCTAACAGAATTAGGGCCTCGAGATATTGTCCGTTTGGAGTGGCAAGCTAATTACTTCGCCTCGTGTTTGCTTCTACCCAAAAATGCATTTCTATCCGATTTTCTTCATCTAGCTGCAGATTTGAACTTGCACAATAGGGGCTATGGAATTCTGTTTGTTGATGACCAAGCATGTAACTTAGACAACTACTATAAAGTAACAAATTATCTTAAGGTGAAATACAATGTTTCGAGGAGTGTTGTAAAGATACGCTTGGAAAACATGGGGCTACTGACTGACCGCAGAATGAAAAAGAAATTATCCAAAATTATTTAATACAAAAGTGGACTTTGCAAACTCTTAACTGATGAATTAGAAAGATCATGAAACCAATCGATGTTATCAAAACCTGGATTGAACGTTTCAACAAAGCTGATGTCGACGGCCTTTGTGAACTGTACGATCAAAACGCAACCAACCATCAGGTGGTGATGGAGCCGCTTGTGGGCATCGAGGCCATTCGCAACATGTTCGAAACCGAATTCTCCCGTGCAAAGATGGTTTGTAACATCGAGAATCTTTTCGAAGATGGTGAGTGGGCTATCCTGGAATGGAGTGACCCGCTAGGGCTGAGAGGTTGCGGTTTCTTCCACATTCAGAATGGAAAAATTGTATTCCAGCGCGGTTACTTTGACCAGTTGACCTTCTTCAAAATTCAAGGACTGAAAATTCCTGACGAATACTTGGACGCGTAATATTTTCTTCCGGCTTTGCGTCATAAATATTAGTATAGCCAGAGAAACAAAGGAGTCAAAAATGCCAGCAGGCCCACCCGAAAAAATCATCCCGAAATCTTTGAATGATTATCTTGAGATCATGAGCAAGTCTGTATTTCAATCCGGCATGTCCTGGAAAGTGATCGAGAGCAAATGGCCGGAAACCCGTGAAGCCTTCCACAGTTTTGATATTCAAACCGTTGCGAATTTCCACGAAAAAGATATTGAAGACCTTACGAAAGACACCCGCGTGGTACGCAATTACCGCAAGCTGGCAGCCATTGTCTCAAATGCGCGCAAGATGCTCGAATTAGAAAAAGAGTATGGTTCGTTCCAAAAATATCTACGTTCTCATGGCAGTTTTCGACGAGACCTTGACCGCGATCCGCAAAGACTTCAATTTCATGGGGCCATCCGGGATTTATGTATTTTTGTACGTGGTTGGGGAAGAAGTTATCCCGCATGAGGAGTTTGAGAAGCGATACAGAAGATAGGATAGAAGTTAAAAATAAAAAGGTCTCCGCTACAACATGTCGGGGACCTTCGGTCTTTAAGTGCCACGGTCCGAAGACCGCGGCATAGCACGCTTTTTATTGTTCGGCGTAGGTCTCCCGACCACGCCGAAATAACCTCTACCCCTCGAACACCCAGGCATCTACCGCGCGCGTCCAATCTACCAGTTCTTCCGGTTTGAACCATAAGGCGACTTCCTTTGCGCCGTTCTCGACCGTATCGGAAGCGTGGGTCAGGTTGCGGCCAACTTCCAGGGCAAAGTCATGGCGCAGAGAACCGGGAGCAGCCTCGGTCGGGCGGGTAGCGCCCATCGTCTGACGAATGGCGGCCACAGCATTCGGGCCTTCCCAAACCATCGCCATCACTGGCGCGGATGTAATATAAGCGATCAAGCCATTATAAAAGGGTTTGCCCTTGTGAATGGCATAGTGCGTTTCGGCCAATTCCGTGCTTACAGCCATAAATTTAGCCGCCACTAAACGCAGTCCACGGCGTTCCAAACGGGAGGTGACCTCACCGATCAGTCCACGCTGCACACCATCCGGTTTTACAAGTACGAGTGAACGTTCCACAATTTCCTCCGATTTACAAAGTAAATTCGGGGCATGCCCCGAATTCTTAAGAATAGGCAGGGCGATTTCGGAAAATCGCCCCACGTGTTAACGTAGTAGTTCTTCTGCCTTGGTATAGGCATCCAGCGCATCCTGCAAACGATTGGCGCGCATATAAGCATCACCCAGCGTCTGCAAAATGGGCACTTCCACCGGATAGCGATACAAGGCCTCCCGCAGGTCGAAGACGATCTCGTCCAGCAATTTGCCCTTCTTGATCAACTTTCCATAGTTGTCCATCGCACCGGGGATGTTGCCACGGGTAAGCTCATTTTGTGCCTCGGTCAGAGCCGGATTTTGAACGGCAGAAAGCATACCCGTCATGCCTGTACGGCTGCGGGTCACAGGTTCGCGATAGGGTTCGCGCGCTGGGGGTTCAGGTTCCGGGCTCAGGAGCGGGCGGCCGCTTGAACGGGCATTTCCACCTTTGGCTCAGGCTCTGGGGTGAGAAAAGTTGGCTCGTCCTGGGAAGGTTCTGCGGCATCAGCAGGCGCCCAATCCGTTGGCGCAGTTGGCTCAGGTTCGCCAGCCTGCTCATTTATATCCCGTAACCATTCTGGCAGATCACTATCAACACTCGCAGCAGGTTGCGGCTGCTCTTTGTCTTCATCCAAACCAGCCAGCCAGGAAGGCAGATTATCCGAGGTTGTTTCGTCAGCAAGGGTTTCCTGCGCCTCTGTCGTTGATGACTCTGCTTCCAAGCTCTGCAACCAATCGGTAGCTTCAGTCTCTTCGGGCTGCGCTGAAACCTCGACTTCCCGGAACTCGACCTGTCCTCGTAACTCATCGATAGTAGACGGACCGATCCCGGCTATATTGCTCAAATCATCAACGCTCGAAAAGTCGCCATATGTTTCACGGAATGCAACGATATTTTGCGCCAATAAATCTCCAATACCGGGCAACTCCGCCAATTGTTCGATGGAAGCGGTATTGATATCGATTTTGCTAAGGATTTCCTGCGCGGGTTCCGAAACGGCTTCTTCCTCCAACGGAGAGGCAGGGACACTCTCCGCCTGGGAAGGACCTGCATCCATATCGCGCAACCAGTCGGGTAGGGACGCTTCCTGCTCGGACTTCGGTGCTGCTTCCGTTTCAGAAGGAGTTCCTTCCATCTCGCGCAGCCACTCAGGTATATCGCTTTCCATAGCTGGTTCTTCGGTTTTTCCCGTTGGCTCCTGCTCTTCTGCAAAAGCACCCTCTTCGTCCATGTCACGTAACCACATACCGGTTTCATCCGCGTCGGCTGAAGGGAGTGGTTCCTTGCTTTGCGCTTCTTCCAATTCAGCGTACGGGGCTTCAGCTTCCAACGTTTCTTCTGCAGGCGCTACTTCTTCAGCAAGTGGGGCTCCGGCATTGGCTTCAGTGGCTTTCTGTACCCATTCGGGGGCAGTCTCTTTGCGGGCTGCAGGATCTGTCACCAGTTCTTCGGGCTTGGCCCCATGCTTGGCTGCCAGAACTCTCCAACCAGGCAACCGCATCATCCTGCTCTTCCGCCGACGCGCCAAGGTTGCTCACATCAACGGGTCCAGCTTCGGTGCCAACTTCCTCGGCCGGAACGGCCTGTTCTTTGGTTAAGAAATCAGGTAAGTCCACAGGGGTTTCAGCAGCAGCCTGTTCCTGTGAAACAGGCATATCAAACTCAGCCACGGGTTCCTGAGCTGGTTCAGCCTGCTCTTCAGACAGAAAATCAGGCAAATCGGCAGGGGCTTCAGCAGATGGCTGCTCTTCTGAAACAGGCATTTCAGCACCTGCCTGTTCCTGGGTTGCTTTAGCCCGCTGCACCCATTCCGGTTCAATTTCAGTGCGGGCTTCAGGATCCATCACCAGTTCTTCGGGCTTGGCCCCATGCTTGGCTGCCAATCCCTCCAGCCAGGCAATGGCGTCATCCTGTTCATCGGCTGATGTCCCTAAAGTGCCAGTGTCGGTTGCATCGAAAGCAACGGATTCTGCAGTTGCTTCGTCACCGATCTGCCAATCGGACAGAAACTCCTCGCTCATTTCCGGGGTTTCCTGTACCGGTTCTAATGGCGTTTCCGAGGGCATTTCCTGAGGGATTTCCCCTGGCTCGGCCTGTTCATCTTCCGACTGAATGGATTTCAACCAATCGGGGAGATCATCATCGCTAGTGGAATCTGCCATCATTTGCTCCTGTGGCTGTAATTCCGGCATCAACTCTTCTGTTGGTTCTGAAGGCATTTCCTGGGGAATCTCCCCTGGCGCGGCCTGTTCATCTTCCGACTGAATGGACTTCAACCAATCGGGGAGATCATCATCGCTAGTGGAATCTGCCATCATTTGCTCCTGTGGCTGCGATTCCGGCATCAACTCTTCTGTTGGTTCTGAAGGCATTTCCTGGGGAATCTCCCCTGGCGCCACCTGTTCATCTTCCGACTGAATGGACTTCAACCAATCGGGGAGATCATCATCGTTAGTGGAATCTGCCATCATCTGCTCCTGTGGCTGCAATTCCGGCATCAACTCTTCTGTTGGTTCTGAAGGCATTTCCTGGGGAACCTCCCCGGGCGCGGCCTGTTCATCTTCCGACTGAATGGACTTCAACCAATCGGGGAGATCATCATCGCTAGTGGAATCTGCCATCATCTGCTCCTGTGGCTGCGATTCCGGCAAAGCATTTTCTGCCGGTTTCATAGATTCGAGCCAATCCGGTAAATCCCCTTCTAGCGGGGCTTGCTCCGCCGCGGGCTGCTCATCGGAGGGTGTGCTTTGCACATCATCCAGCCCTAGTAACCAATCGGGGATATCATCCTGCGTCAGGTCTTCGTCTGCTCCAGCCTGCGGGGTTGAATCCTCCATACTTGCGCCGGTGGGAGCCATGGCTTTGACCCAATCGGGCAAGTCACCTTCGGCCAGGGCGGGTTCTTCAGATTCGTCTGAAGAACCTAAGGTACCGGAGCCCTCCTGAAACGTTCCTGTATTTTCGCCCCAACCCGCTTCACGTAAAAATTCAGGAATTTCATCATCGCCACCCGCAGAAGGGATGGGTAAACTTCCCGAAGCGGAAGCAGATTCATCCCCCTGCGGGGACGCTGCAGTCGAGGCAGAAGCGCCGAAAGATTCAGATGTCAGACCGGTTTTCAACCAGTCTGGTTCTTCATCGTCAGCGGCCGTTTTCTCATCCAGTCCAATTCCCATCGATTTGCCCCATTCCGGTTCCATTTCTACCGGCTGACCATTCCAATCTAAACGTTCAAGACTGACAGCAGCATCAGGGACTTCATCAGTGTGAAAAACAGAACCGGTCGTAAACGTGGCATAGGGATCAAGCTCGTTGACACGCTTGCGATAAACCTGGGTGCTCTCGCCACGTTCGGTTTCAGGAAGCAGTTCAACCAATACGCGATTGGCATCAAAACAATAGGGGTAGCGCCGCAATAATTGCGAGCACATCTCAGCGGCTTCGCTCTTTTGACCGGCGTGGAAATAAGCGCGCGCCAACAGGACCTGCATATCCTGCCGCTCGCGATCCTCTTCAAGTACAGCTTTGATCTCAGAAATTGCCTGGGGATATAACTCACCCTGCACATACATGTGTGCCAGAGCACCGCGCGTGAGACGGATTTTGGGGGGCTCGACGCCATCCCGGCGGCCAAATAAACGCTGCAATTCGGATTGAATGGCCGCGTTGGAAGGTTGCACCTCGAAAGCGCGTTCCATGTGCCAGATGGCCGCATCCATGTCCTTTTGCTCGTCGTGGATAATACTCATCCCCACATGGGCGACAAAATCATCAGGCACGGCCATAAGCACGCGCTCAAAAATGTCGGTGGCTTCACCGTAACGCTTGGCCTCAAGATAAGCCTTGCCGACCATGCGGTAAGTTTCCAGGTTCTTAGGGAAGGTGTTCAGAATATGGCGGCAGTGCGCAATCGCTTCATCCAACTGACCACGATCCACCAGGCCTTCTATCTCTCGATTGTATATGCGCAAAGATACTTTCGCCATACCCGTTACTCCTCACATCCTAATTATCATTTTCTCTCTAATGAAGAAAATATATTCTTCCTTTTAAGTATGCCTGATTCTTAAATTTTATGCAAGGCTATACGCCATATTCATTGATAGAACAAAGGTAATGGCGGAACAGGTATATCGCTCCAGCCATGCGCATCCAAGAACTTCTTTACGCGCTTGCGCCAACAATTTCTCGTCATTGGCATGAACCGTGAACAGCGGCTGACCCTTTTTCGATTTTATCACCAACCTTATGGTGGATGACGAAACCAACCGCATGGTCAATAGGATCGCCTTTCTTAGCCCGACCCGCTCCCAGAGCTACAGCCGCCTCCCCGACGATGCGTGCCTGGACCTGGTCCAGGTATCCGCTTTCAGGCGACTTAATCACCTCGACGAATTTGGCCTTAGGAAGTTTATCAGGGTCGTCCACATAAGCAACGTCACCGCCTTGGGCCCTGACGAGCGTGCGCAGTTTTTCGAAGGCGCTACCATCTCGAACAGCCTGTTCAGCCATGTCGCGTCCTTCGGTCATATTTTTAGCTTTTTCGCCCAATATCAGCATGTGCGCACTGACGTGCAGGCAGTGCTCGCGGAAATCTTCCGGGCCGCCGCCGTGCAGCATATCAATCGCCTCGCGGACTTCGAGCGCGTTGCCAACTGCGTTGCCAAGCGGCTGATTCATATCCGAGAGCAGCGCCACCACCTTACGCCCAGCCAGTTGCCCGATCTGCACCATCAAATCGGCCAGTTCGCGGGCATCAGAAAGGGTTTCCATAAACGCGCCCTTACCCACCTTGACGTCCAACACAACGGCGTGCGCTCCGGCTGCGATCTTCTTGCTCATGACCGAGGAAGCGATCAGGGGAATGGACTGCACCGTCCCGGTGACATCCCGCAGAGAATACAACTTACCATCCGCGGGTGCCAGGTCTTTGGACTGGCCACTCAGTACAATTCCGGTTTTTTTGAGTTGTTCAACAAACTCTTCTGTAGTCAAATCACAGCGGTAGCCGGGGATAGATTCCATCTTGTCCAGCGTTCCCCCGCTAAAACCAAGTCCACGACCAGACATTTTTCCGGCCGGGAGCCCGCAAGCAGCTACAATTGGCAGCACAGAAATAGTTGTTTTGTCGCCCACACCACCAGTAGAGTGTTTGTCCACAGCGATGTCGACGACATCATGCATATCCAGCACTTCGCCAGATTGCGCCATGGCGAGCGTCAGGTCGGTTGTTTCACGGGGGGTCATGCCATTGAGCAGGACGGCCATCGCCCAGGCGGAGGCCTGGTAATCGGGGATACGTCCAGTTTGAAATTCCATGTACGAAAAAGCGAATCTCTTCGCGGGTTAATTCTTTTTTATCGCGTTTTTTTATGATGACATCGACAGCACGCATGGGATACTCCTTGTGAAATATGCCTCTTGTATTGTATCCCATTTTGGCCCCCACCCGGCCTCCGGCCACCTCCCCACTTTTCGCTGAAGTTCGCGAAAATGGGGGAGGGCTAGCTTTTTACCAATTCCGGCCCACTCGGCGTATCTTGTACTTGCCAGCCGAGCGCTGCGATTTCATCTCGCAGGCGGTCAGATTCAGCCCAGTTTTTGTCTTCGCGGGCCTTCTGTCGTTGGTCAACCAGTGTTTGCACATCTTCCGGTGGACCGTCATCTTCTGATTCATTGGCCGCAGTAACCATCTCCCACACTTCGGCAGGGATGCCTGCATCCAATTTCTCAGGCACACGTATTTCACCCAGTTCGCTCAAAGGAACGGTTGCCCCGGTAGCATAGATCTCAGGGTCACATTCGCGCACCAGCGAAACGCTGCTGACCCCAAGCACCTGGCACTCACCCTTTTGAAAATCAAGGATGATGCCGGTATGTTCGTCCAGGCCCAGCGTGGTATTTTCGGATGGAATCTGATCGCACCATTTGATGAAGCGATCAAGCCCCACAAAACAGCGGCTGGTGTCCAGGTCCACACCGCCTTCGGCATTGTTCCAGTGCGGGAATAAAGGATAGGGTCACGCCGAAGTCGTTGAACAGGTTGAGTCCCGGCACGGTATGCACGTCTTCCCCTACCTTGAAGATTTCGTAAACGGGCAAGGCCCAGGCGCCGACTGAGATCGTCGCAGCGGAAGCAAACACCAGCGTAGCCCCGAGGCGATGTCGCGCCCGCAGAATATTCCAGGCCAGGCTGTCCCGCAACTGCCGGATGGCATAGGTCGGGCTGCCAGGTCCCATGAAAATCATGTTGGCTGAAAGCAGGGGCTTTAAGATGTCAGGGTCATCGGGACTGAAAGCAGTGCCTCGTTTGCGAGCAGGGATGATATCGATCTGTGGCTGGTAATTTTGCAAACGAGTTTGCATGAACTCAGCCACACGCCCGGTAACCTGACCTGAATTCAACTCGAAACCGGCCGGGGTTTCCAAAAGGGCAATTTTTAAAGGTTGGGGCAGATTGCGAGCCAGTGTTTCAAAAATACGGCCACCGGCGAGCGAGGTTTCACCGGAGCCAAGGAAAGCGATTTGTCCTAGCATGACTATTCTGATGAGGCGTTGAGTTCGTCTATTACCTGCACGAGAGTCTCGTTGTCGGGAATATCCGACATACTGTACCCATAATGGATAAAACGGATAAAACCTTTACGGTCCAGGACCGTGCTCAGCGGCATACGTCCCAGTTTGAACAGGTTGATTTCCTGCTTGTAAATTTTCGAAACCCGCTTCTCCGGATCAGGCAGACCAGGAAATGGAATGTTGTTTTCCTGCCAGTAATTCACAAACTTCTCCAACGAATCCGGCCCGATCGCCAGGATTTCCGCATCCCGCTTGGTAAACTCCGCATACCCATCCCGCAAACGCGCTAACTGCGCGCGGCAGAACGGTCACATGAAGCCACGCAGGAAAGCCAGCACAACAACTTTTTCACCGCGAAAATCGGATAGACGGATTTGATTTCCGTTTAAATCAGACAACTCAAAATCGGGGGCTTCCTGCCCTTTGAATATTGTATTACGCATCTTTCTCTACTTTCAACCTGCTTCCGTTATATTTTCTCAACCAACTCTTTGACGTTAGTCCACATAGCATCGAACATTGCAACGGTTAGTTTACCAGTCAACGTGTTTTGCTGGCTAGGATGATAGGAACAAACCAGCCAGGGACCCGTTTCCAATCGAAATGTCGCACCATGCGCAAATTTCTTGCCGGATTTCGGCTCAGAATATATGCGCAGGATTCTCTCAAATGCTATCCGACCCAGGACGACGATCACTTTCGGCTGAATCAACTCAATCTCGCGCTCCAAAAAAGGCTGGCAATTGTTCAGTTCTGCCGTTGTTGGTTTATTTTTCGGCGGCGCGCAACGACCGGATGCTGTGATGTACATATCTTTCAGGGTCAGGCCATCATCGCGCGAAGTCGATTCGGGTTGAGAAGCAAACCCGGCGCGAAATAAAGCCGGGAAAAGGAAACTCCCCGAGGCATCACCCGTGAACTGGCGTCCCGTGCGGTTGGAACCGTGCGCGCCGGGGGCCAACCCAACTACCAACACACGTGCCTTGGGGTCGCCAAATCCGGGCACGGGTTTGCCCCAGTAATCCCAATCCAAATAGGCTTTACGCTTGGTATGCGCCACTTCTTCACGCCATGCCACCAGGCGAGGGCATTTGCGACAAACAATGATTTCTTTATTCAGGATTTCAAGAGACATGAAGATAATTTTTCGTTTGCTTGAATAAAACTTCCAATACGCTGCGGTTGGCTGGACCACCACCCTGTGCCAAGCCTGCATTCCCGCCACCATGACCGTCAAACGGTGCCAAGTGGTTTTGCAACAAGTCGCGCGCGTTTACGCCGCTCTCCTGTCCGCAGGCGGCTACCACTGAAAGTTTTGAGCCGTCGAAGCTGGCCAAAACAGTCACCAGGTTCGGTTCGCGGCGCAGTTTATCCGCCAGCGAGCGCAATTCGGCAGCAGGTCGGTTCTCGAACAAGGCCGTCACCAGGCGTACATTTTCCACAGGTTCCGCAGCAGCGGATAATTTTTCGGCTTCCACCGTCAGCACAACTCCGCGCAGGCCGTCCAACTCATGCTGTGCCTGTTTCAATTGGGATTGCAACCGTTCCACCCCATTCGGCACACCTTCCAAACCACTGTCCAATAATAAAGCCGCGCCTTGCACCGCGTCCTGCACCTGCTGGAAAAATTCCAGCGCCTGCTGACCGGCTACAAAATGCACGCGCAGTTTCTGGTTGACCCGCTCGGTCTTGACGATCTTGAGCAGGCCGACCATGCCGGTGTTGGGACAGTGTGTACCGCCACAGGGGGTGTAGTCGAACCCGTCCACCTCCACAACGCGGATCATGCCGCTCACTTTGGGCGGCTTGCGCACGGGCAGGCGGTTGATCTCGTCCTGGGTAACGTTATAGGTTTTTACAAGGCGGTTCTCGAAGAAAATGTTGTTGGCAAGTTCCTCGGCGCGATGCAAGACTTCGGGAGCCACCTCCCCCACTTCCAGGTCGATGGTTGAGGGGCTGTCACCGTTGATGTTGGCCGAAAGGCTGTTGATATCCGCCACCTTGAGGAAGGAAGCTGAAAGGATGTGCTGGGCAGTATGGTGCTGCATAGCGCGGATGCGACGTTCGCGGTCGATGCGAGCGGGATAATCACCGGGCACGAGATCCTTGTCGGTAACGTGGATGATGTCCCCGTTATCTTTGTAGACATCCAAGACGCTCGCCCCACCGATGAAGCCGGTATCGTGCTCCTGTCCGCCGCTGGTGGGATAGAAGTACGTGCGCGGCATGACCAGCCCGAACCTGCCACCGTCTAATGGGCGGGATTCGGTCACTTGAGCAGTGAATTCGAAGGTCAGTGGAGCATCGAAGTAGAGTTGTTCAGTCATGAGAAAGAATTAAACCACTTTATCTGTAGTTAGAGAATAAGCATGGCATCACCAAAGGAATAAAAGCGATAGCCCTCTTTAATAGCTGTTTCGTAGGTTTCCAGGATTTTCTCCCGCCCGGCAAAGGCGCTGACCAGCATGATCAGCGTGGACTTGGGCAGGTGAAAGTTGGTGATCAGGGCATCCACGACTTTGAACTGGTAGCCGGGGAGAATGTAGATGGAGGTGGGACCGACAAAGGGCGTGACAGGTGACGAGTGATGCGTGAGTTTGCCAACCGTTTCCAGCGTCCGCACCGAGGTCGTCCCCACGGCAATCACTCTGCCACCATTTGCGCGCGTTTCGTTGATAGCATCCGCTGTTTCCTGTGGCAGTTCACACCACTCGGTATGGATTTTATGTTCTTCAGGGTCATCTTCTGTGACTGGCGCGAAGGTATCCAGTCCAACGTGCAATGTAACATAGGCCACATTCACCCCTTTGGCCTTGAGTTCATCCAGCAAGCGCGGCGTGAAATGCAGACCAGCCGTCGGTGCGGCGGCGGAACCCGGCTCGCGCGCGTAGACAGTCTGGTAGCGCTCGGGGTCATCCAGTTTTTCGTGGATGTAGGGTGGCAGTGGGACATTGCCCACTTTGGGAAAATACGGCTCGATGGGTTCGGAGAATTTAACCAGGCGTTCAGAGCCGTTCAAATGTCATGATTTCGCCATGATTTCAAAGTCTCCTGACTTTGGATTTCTGTCCTATTCCCGACGCCGATGTCGGATCACAATGCTTTTCCCAACCGTCATCCCCTTGCCGCCAACGAGACATTCCCAGGTCAGGTCATCTTTGCGGCGCAGGAGCAGCAATTCCACTTTGCCGCCGGTTGGTTTGCGCGCATAGATGCGCGCCGGGATGACGCGCGTTTGGTTGAGAACCAGCAAATCGCCGGGGTTCAGGTAGTCAGCGATCTCGTTGAAGATGCGATGTTCCAATTCGCCTGTTTCTCGGTCGAGCACCAGCAAACGTGAAGAATCGCGCGGCTCAATGGGCGTCTGCGCGATGGAGGATTCGGGGAGGTGGTAGTCGAAGTCGGACGTCTTCATTCTTCAGTGGCGAAAACGCGGGAAAAGTAACCATCGACAATCTCTCCAAGATCATCAACCACGGAATCGGGCAGATCGATGCCAGCCAACCGTTTGGCAAGCTGCTGCTTGAAGGATATCTGCATCTGGCGATAGATTTGAATGCGCTGGGCTTGCGGCGAACCGGCCCCGTGCAGGGACTCGGTCAGGTAGCCGACCGCATTGCGGCCCAGGGTCATATTCTCGATCAGGCGCAAGATGCGGACACGGTGCTTCGGTCGGCACATCGTCGCGCCCCTTGAGATACTTTTCCAGACAGTGGACCAAGTTCCTCATGGCGGTAATCCGCTTCGGAAGGCAGTGTGACCACCAAACCACCAGCCAGGTCTTGCGCCAGGCGTCCCATTTCGTAGGGAATTTTGGTGACATGATGCTTGCAGACATTCGCCAGCATATCGTCGCAGATGTACGCGCCTGACTTGGTGGCATGACTCTGATAGGAGGCCGCTATCCCGGTGGCGTAGATGGTCTCGTTGAGATGGGTCATCTCCACCAGCTTGTCGCGGATGTGCGAAGCACGTTCCACGCCGTTATACTCGGCTACGGTCGCTGCCGCACCGATGAGCACATCGCCCACGCCGCTCTTGCAGACGTAGCTGCGCCGATGGTAACTGGTAAAGCGTTCCACCAACATGGCGGCGAAATCCGTCTCGCCATCCATGAAGATCAGTTCGTTGGGGATGAAAACATCCTCGAAAATGACCAGCGCTTCCTGCCCACTGAATTGTTGGTTGCCCACATCGAGACCACCCTCTTCCATGCTGCGCGTGTCGCAAGATTGGCGTCCATACACAAAAGTTATACCATCCGCATCAACGGGCATCGCACCCACGATGGCATAAGTCATCATCATCCTTTTCCAGGCGCAGGGTCGGCATGACAATCAACCAGTGCGAATTGATGCATCCCGTTTGGTGGGCTTTGGCGCCCCGGACGTAAACTCCCTCCGGCGTGCGGCGGGTGATATGCAGGTACATATCGGGATCAGCCTGCTGAGCAGGCGGCTTGCTGCGGTCACCCTTGACATCGGTCATCGCCCCGCCGATGACGTAGTTGTGCGCCTGCATCGTTTTTATGAAATTCTTCAGTCGCTCATGGTACGGAGTGCCATATTTCTCATCGATCTCGTAAGTCACTGAGTACAACGAATTGAGCGCGTCCATGCCGACGCAGCGCTGGAAGCAAGTACCGGTCAGTTGTCCCAACCGCCGCTGCATCTTGTTTTGCAGGACGACATCCTCAGCGCTCGTAGCAATATGCAGGAAGCGGTTGACACGCTCGCCGGTGAAGGGTGACATCGCTGTCGCCAAGTCGGGGCGTTGCTGCGCCAGGTCGTAAGTCTGCGCCATGGCGTTGATCGAGGGCCGGATCATGGGGTGGTCGACGGGTTCGGGGACCAATTCGCCGAACAGGTAAACCTTCAGGTTGCGCCCTCGCAAGCTCTCGATGTAGTCGACGCCGGTGACGATCGTTTTGTTTTTACTATCTTTATTCATGTTCTATCTCCAACATGGTAACCTGACTAAACGACATATTGATTATGGCACAAATCCCTGCTATTCATACAAAAAGACAAAAGCTAAAAAACGGCTTGAGCGGTGTCTGCGTGATGGATGTTTCGGGGAGATAGTAATCAAAGTCGGATGTTTTCAATAAGTTAGTTTTTCTATTTCCATTCTTGAAAAATTCGACCTATTTTCATTATCTCCGACTGTTCATCATGACGAGAGAGTAATACCCGAAGTAAGCCTGAATTCTTGTAAAAATAAATTTTGCATAGCCTGCGAGGGTGGATGGCTAGTTACAATAAAAGCCCAAGTTAGATTGCCCGTAACGAACTTATACCCATTATGACCATAAAGCCTTTTTTTGAATCTTGTTGGGGATTGGATTATTTTATGCAATAATTCCGTCTCTAAAATTATTGACATAATGCAGCCATAATCTGATTTATTGCCTGGGTTGTCTTCAACGAGCATTTGGCGAAGTTTTTCTTCATGAGAGCCTAACCTTACTTGAGTAAAAGCCTCATGTTTGGAAACTCCAGAACGCCAAAGTATTGAAAGTTGAAACAGTTTAAATTTAGAATAGTCTACATTATTCGAGTATAGAATTCCCAAGTTATCATCCCGCTCAAAGTTTGGAATTTCTTGAATAACATCCTTTGCAAATTTCTCATATTTGCTTAGTTTGGTCTCACAATTTTGGCAAAGTAAATATTCTCGTATTCCTTTTTGAATTAGCTTTTCATCCCCTTTAGTAATTTGAAGGGTTCTATGTTTTTCTTCATATAAGTCCAAATAGAAAAACTCTGGCAAAATGTGTGAATTGCATAATT
>CAWHJM010000021.1:0-29865 GCA_963829615.1 uncultured Chloroflexia bacterium | reverse complement strand
TTCAAAATCGCTGGTCGAGTAGCCCCGAGTGCCTGCCGAGGGGCATATCGAGACCAGCATTGCCTAGTAAACTTCAAATAACAAGAATTGCTCCACGGCGGGTCTCGATACGGGCTACGCACTACTCGACCGACGCCGTAACGCCTGCCCTGCTGGACAGACCAGGGAGACCAGGTGCAGAACATTTTCAGAATTCATCCAAATTAACCTGAGGAAGATACATTTGTAATAATTGCTCGGGAGGTGAATATAATGTTGCAGATGAATGATTTAAAACGAGTAACGATAATAATCTTGGTTATGCTCATCCCATTCTCAATGTGGGGATGCGGAATACTTTCCGTCGAGCAACCACACAACGAAATACCAAGAATTAGCGCAACAGATACAACAGAGCCAATCATGACGCCCACCTCAACACCAACGATTACACCAGCTGATACACCTCTTCCGCCGACACCCACGCAAACCCCACTTCCTTTCATGGCGCTGGATGGACTGCGCGTTGCTTACATCATTAACGGCAATCTGTATGTTCAAGATAGCGGCAAACCAGCCATTCAACTAACATTCAGTGTCAATGAACGTACGGATCGACCGCCGCTGTTTTCGGATGATGGACAAAAAATCATCTTCTATCGTGCCGGAGAATCCAACCTGGATTTGGTGTATGTGATCAATGCCGATGGTACGGGCGAACAGGTATTGGTTGACCCTGAATTGCTATCTGCCTTTGGAAAGGCATATGATAAATTCACTACTTTAATTTCCCTCGCATTTGTGCCCAATACTCATTTATTGCTTTTCAACACCTACCAGCAGGGCAATTTCGATCTCGAATCAGCTGGTTGGCTGCCAATCGTTGGGAATGATCTGTTCGCTGTGAACACGGACAACGGCGAAATCAAACAACTCAAGGCACCCTGGCAGGGAGGGCAACTTCCTTGCGGCCCCAAATGGAAAATGGATCGCGGTCCAGGCGCTGGACCACATCGATGTGATCGATGTAGAAGGTCGGAGCATTCACCGTAATCTAGTGACCTACGACCAGAGTGAAGCTCATGTCATCGTTCCAATGGCATGGACGCAAGATTCGAAGGAATTGATCATCCTACCCAGCGGAGTTCCCCTCTTTGCAGCTGGCGCTACTGTGGGGCGAAGCGTCTGGCGTTATCCAGTGACTGGCGGCTCTGGCACCCAGATCAAGCTTAATCCTCCCCCCGTTTACAATGCGTACGCTGTTTCACCGGATGGAAATTGGGTCGCGTACATTTATGGTACGGAAAACAATCCCCTTGCTCCAGATACTCCTTTTGGACTTTACCTTGGCAATTTGCGCGATAGTACATCGCAATTGCTATATCCACTGCCATTGCAACAGGTGACAGGCAAAATTGATGGTTGGAGTTCGGATAATGTGCATTTTTTATTTTCTATCGAGAATAATCAAATATATATGGCAAACATCTTTGGAGAAATTACTTCTTTAGGGAGAGGATCATCTATTTTCTGGATCGATAATAGTCGTTATTTATTTGGTTGGGGGATTTTGGGAGAGATTAGTAAGCAAGAATTGGCTAGAGTTATGGAATATCCCTCTGGTCTTGGAGTAGATGATCCACGTTCTTTTATTATTCTAAAACGCTAGTATACAAATAACTTTTGTACCTTTTGGGAGGGCAACCGATGAACAAAAAATTTAGTGTACACCGTTATTTTTACCTTGCCATGTTAGTCTTGCTGTTTGCGTTTGCGGGTTTTATCACTGTTACACCTTCGATGGCGATTTCGAATTGAAATTCCAAACCTGACAGGTTTCAGTAGAAGTCTCCCTGTCGAGGTTGACTGCGCGGACAAAAAGGGCGGTTGGCCAAGTACCTGTTAAAACCTGTCAGGTCTTTTTCGTCCGCCGGAACAAAAATGCGTTTTCCTTCGTCCTGGGAACGGACGAAAGGAATATTATGAAACTCATCAACACACTTACATTCATTACATGGATTGCGATTTTACTGGTTGCCTGTGGCGGTACCAGCGGGGACCCGTTGAACGGCACCACCTGGGAATTGTATTCAATCGGCAAATATTCCCCCATTACGGGTAGCAAGACCACCATTCGCTTTGAAGACGGCCAGGTCAGCGGGTTGGGAGGCTGCAACCAGTATGGCGGCGAATATAAAAGCTCCGGTCAGACGCTTTCTTTTAGTATGCTGCATATGACGGAAATGGCCTGCATGAGTCCCGAGGGAATCGATGGATCAGGAGCAACTCTTCTTGCAATACCTGGGAGATGCCCGCAGCTTTGAAATCGTGAATGGTCAGTTGCAGATTTCCGGGTCCGATGGCGAGGCGCTGACCTTCGTCCGCGCTGAATAAATCAGTCTGAAGCGAAGTTCCAAACGTTACCCTTACCAGCCGCGCACTTTGGTCGGTGTGACCCGGATGGCAACTGAATATTCCCGGCTGAATTCATCGGGTGTCATCTTCAAATCCGCTATGCCGGTTGCGATATTTTTCAAATAAGCAGAGATTTCGTGCGCAGGCGACACGTCCAAACAATTTCCGCTCCGCCGACGAAGACGATCACATCTTTGTCGGCTTTGTCATCTGTGTTGAAATGCAAAGCCACATTGGGATGTCCCTTCACATGCGCCACCTTGTGCGCATCCGGGCGGCTGAAGATGAGAAAGGAACTGCCCTCCCAGATGAACCAGACCGGCCGGGGTTGTGGGGTCAGGTCCGCGCCGACGGTGGTAAACCAGATGACATATTCCCCTTCGAGGTGTCGTTTTGCCTTACGGCCCAATTCGGTGGTGAAGTCGATCATTTGAACTCCAGTCCATTGGTAAATTCTTACTCGATCAACGCTTTGACCCTTTGAAGCACAAGTAGCATGACTTCATTGGGCATAGTACAGGCTTTTTCGGCCTTGCGTGCTCGCCAGTCCAGGCTTTTGATTTGGTCTGACAGGATGACACCATTTACTGGCAAGCCATCGGGAATCGCAACCTCGAAAGGATAGCCTTTCACTTGGCTGGTAATCGGGCATAGCAATGCCAACCCCACTTTCCCGTTATAAGGCTTTGGGCTTAAAACAAGAGCAGGACGCCGCCCCGCTTGTTCGTGTCCTGCTTGTGGATTGAGGGTAATCCAAACTACATCGCTGCGTTCGGGGACATAAGCCATGTCACCAGACCTCGTTCCCAACAGATTCGCCTGTGTCTACTGCTGTGTGCAGGTTTTCTGGCTTCACCTCTGCGAGAAGTTCTTCCAGAGTTGGGGCATTCTCGGGTGAAGGCTGGATAATGAGCTTACCATCTTCTAACGTCAGTTCAATGTCAGTGTGATACTCCAAACCGACTTCCTTGATAAAGGATTTTGGGATACGCACCGCATAACTGTTGCCCCACTTTTGAATGGTTGTTTTCATAATCAACTCTCCTGTATCTACAATGATGATACATTTGATTTGATATTTGACAAGGGTTGGACAGTGCGTCGCACCTATTTCGAATAGGAATCCTCAACCAAGAAGGATTGCCTGTTCAACGGAACAAATCAACCTGTTCGGTACGACGCACCCTCTCGGGCTACCCAAATAAACATTTGGTCGGATCTTCGTTGAAAACCGTCCAGGCCAGGCACTGGCGCGGCGTGAAGACGTACAATCCCTCCTGGTCCCATTGATCCGGTTCAGGAGCGTAGCCATCCGCGCTGTATTTGGCTTTATAGGCAGCGGACAGTCTCCCCGCCAGTTCTGCGGAAGGCTTTCCTGCGGGTTGCGACGTCCCTTCCAGGATGATGGCCTGGCTGCCGCTTTCGAGATGCAGCGAGACGTGCGGGTTCTCCAGGATGTTACGCGCATGGCGTGTTTCGGGACTGCCATCGTAGTAGATTTTGCCGTCCAGGTAGACAGCCCAGCGCGGCACGCAATGCGGACGTCCGTCCGCCCGCACGGAACACAGCCAGTAGTTTTTGGCATCGGTCAATTGCGCGGCCACGTACTCCCAGGAGACTTCCGAGCTGGGATGCTCCACGTAGCCGGGCGGGAATTGGGGGCGGGAGATTTGGGTCGGTTTCATACGTTGACTATACAACAGTTTGGCAGGGCAGGCAATGGATGTCTGATGGACAGTTAATTCATGAGGCTTTCCATTGGGCCATCACAGATTGTTGAACAAAGTTCGCCCCGAAGGGACCGACGTTGGACCCCTATTTCAAGTCAGAACACTCAGAGCACAGAGTTTTTTTGTTCTCTCTGCGAACCCTCTCTACTGTCCGTCCAAGGCTAGCTGTACCTCCCGATAAATACCCTGAGATCATCCCTTTTGTCATCCCTTGAGAATCCTGACAAGATTGAACACCCGTTCTTTTTGTCACCTTGCAGGAACTTTACAACCAGGGAATTCTGACAAAATTGTTAAGCAAAAATTGCCATAAACCTTGGATAATAAAACCGTAATTTTCATCGCAAAAATCACTACAGAGCGAGGGAGGTTCATATGCGCCCACCTACATCAACCCACCAATCGAAAAGCCATTTTCGCAACCTGATTATTACTATTGGATTGTTTTCTGGCATTCTGATAACCACGCTGATCTGGTTGAAAGTCCCAACCCAAATCACAACTTCCCTATCCTGGTTAAGCCTTGGCTTAATCGGATTGGGAAGTTTTTTGCATCTTCGCCGACATGCTGCGCCTCGTCTCCGCTGGATCACAATCCTGGCCGTACTGGCAGCAGTATCCCTGGTCTATCTTTTCCCGGAAATGTTTCGCCCGGTCTGTGGCGGCATGCCCCGTGCTTTTGCCTCGCCTTCAACCCGTTGCGGGGTTTGCCTGGATCATGTCTGTGAATGGAGCAACAAAACACATAGAATACATTGTTATTGTGACGAATGGGACAACAGCGGCTGCACACCAGCTGATCCGCCCTCCATCGATGCAGAGCTTACTTGTGATCTGTGGGGAGATAACAGTTGGTGTGCCGGTTCCTTTATCCTCGACCTAACTGCTGTTGAACCACAAGGCCAGGATGTGATGATCTCTGGCGAAGTGGATGGGACTGCCTTCGCCTGTCCTGCCTCCCCAGCTACTTCCACCTGTTCCGTGCCCTTGCCCGAGGGAAGCGGGAGCGCATCCTTTACCGCCACATCCGCTTCTGGGCTGACGGCTTCCGGCTCATCATCCTATCAACATGACAGCGTACAACCCCAGATCGACGGCTGGCTGAACGGGACCAACGGCAATAATGGCTGGTTCGTCTCCTCCGTAGACGTAAACGCTTCAGCCTCGGACCCCGCGCCTGCTTCCGGTATAGCCACCTTCGAATACAACCTGGATAACGGCGGCTGGGAGAGCTTCCCGGGATCGTTGAGTCTCTCGGACGGGGTACACAGCCTGAGCCTGCGTGCGAGCGATACAGCCGGGAATCTTGTCGAGACGAATCAGGCCATCCAGATCGATACCGTCACACCTGCATTGGATATGTCTGTCAACGGGACAGTCGGCGCGAACGGCTGGTATATATCAGCAGTGCAGGTCAGCGTTTCGGCGTCCGATTCCGGGTCTGGCGTGAATACCGTTGAATATGATCTTGATGGTGCAGGTTGGGCAGCCTATTCAGGCCCGCTGGACCTCCCGGACGGAGTCCACAGTCTGAACCTGCGTGTGATCGACAACGCTGGAAACATCACCGAAGGAACGCAGACTTTTTCGGTGGACATGCTCGCGCCAGTGATAGATTTCTCATTGACCGGTACAGAGGGCGCAAACGGCTGGTATACAACAACGGTGCAGGTCAGCGCTTCAGCTAACGATGCTGGTTCCGGTCTGGCAACAATAGAAGTCAGCGTAGACGGTGGGAGTTGGAACGTTTATTCTGCTCCATTGGCATTTGACGATGGCCCACATACCTATCAATTCCGAGCCACCGACCAAGCTGGGAATCTGTCCAAAACGGCCTTGCAACAGATACAAGTGGATACTGTTCCCCCGGCAATCGATTTGCCCGAATCCTGGAAATTGGGACAAACTACTATCTTCAAGTTGGAGGACGATGGTTCTGGCCTGTCTAGCGTCCGTTTGGTCATCGAAGATGATGACGAACGTTATCCTAAGGTAACTTGGGATGAAAGCCTGGGAAGCTACAAATTTAAGGGCGAGATCGACTGGAATGGACGTTTCAAAGACGGTCAACTGGCCCCGCCAGGGGATGGATACTACGCCTGGCTGAAAGTGAGCGATCACGCTGGTAATGAGAGCATGCTGGCGGGACAAATTGTCGTTCCTGTAGGGAACTTTGTGGAGGGGTTGCTACTACCATCCGAGAACCGGACTACCGGGTTGGTTTCTGGAGCCGAAGCATCCGATCCTGTTGCAGAACCGCCTGCTCCCCCGCCTGTTGCCACCGATGAAGCACCTGCTTCACAGTCCCCAACAGTCAGCACTCCACCCACAATCAGTTTCGGCGGCGCAGGTAACGGCGCAGCGCAACCTTCCAGCGCACAAGCCGGGAAAGCCAGTTTCAACGCGGGCGGGGTATCCAACTCTCCCATCACTAACTCCCAATCCAATATACTCTGGGGCGCGACCGCAACGGCCGCCATTGGTGCCTTCGCAGCCGAGATTACACGCCGGAAAGAAGCTGAGCAAGCAGCGCGGCGTGCCGCCAATGCAGCCAAAAATCAGAGACTCAAGCAGATTGCAGCAGCTTATCAAGCATCTGTAACGAACTTCAAGGCTGCATTGAATCAAGCGCGCAGGCTAGGCTTATCAGAAGCAGACGCGGCGAAATTGAAAGAAAATATAGTTAAAACCGGAAAAATTGGAGCGGCGTTAGGTGCAGCAAAAGATTTCGTAACTCAAACGGTCGCAGGAATCAACGCCAGCAAGCAATTTGCTCGTTTTACTCGTATGGAAGAAAAGCTCGAAGAGGGAGCGCAGGCTTACGGGAATTTGCCACAGGATTATGGGAACTCTAACGATCTAGAGCAAGAAGCTTATGATGCCTATCGAGCGCAAGAGGTGGCAGCACAGGTCGTTGTACAACCAGTGCTATGTACGTCTGAAAACATCCAAAAACCGAAATCATGGTGGGAGAAGAGCATCGAGTGGACTGACAAACACCAAACTGAAATTGCATTGGCGGTTGGTGCTGCTGTTTGAGTTACAGCAATCCTCCTGAGCGGCGGGGCTGCCACCCCATTAGTCGCAGCTGCATGGATGGCAGGTTCAGCAGTAATAGCTGGAGGAACCGTTGCAGCTGGAACATTGGGATTGAACGCTTATTTTGGACGTTCACTGAGTACAAATATTTTGCGCAATGTTGGGTATGCAGGAGGAGCAGCAATAGCTACAACTGGAATAGGATTTGCACTTGGAGCGGTTGCACCGGCAGCGACTCGTAGCGTAGCCTCGTTTTGTGCAGGTCATATGACTACATGCGCAATTGCTAGCCCTGTTTTTAAAGCAGTAGATTATGCTTGGACGGGTTATGACACTTGGCAAGCAGAGCGTATTTTGCATGATCCCAAATCAAGGGCTGAAGAACGCCTGACTGCCGGGGTAACGATAGCACTTGCCGCTTGGAGCGAAGGATTAGAACCTGATGAATTCTTACCGATAAACCTACCTCTCGACGATATTGCGAGACGAGAAATCACGGAAAAGTTTTCTCAAATTGTCGATGAAAGAGGAACTAAGGCAGGGTTGGAATATCTTCAGAGCATTCTCGGCAAGGATGTACCAATAATTAAGGTGTTCAATGCCGTAGATGATGTAGATGACGCAATTAAGTTGTTTACCACGATAGATAAGGATATGCTTGATTACGCTATAGAGCAAGGACCAGATGCAGTGAGGGCACTGTCGAAGTGGGACAAAACGTTACTAGAAGAATATGGCATTGAATTAGCTCTCCGTTCAGGTCAAGATGCAAAAGCTCTACAAGCGACGAAAGAACTAATAACATTAGGCCCAATAGATCCAAACAACCTTACCTTAAGGCAACAGGAGTTGATTAATACGATCGCCGAAAATTCAGTTCAACAGATAAATAAAGGGCAAGTTGTAGTTGGAAAGTGGACAACGTTCGATACCGGATTTTCTGGCCATGCTCTTGATTCAAGTTCAATTCATTATAGTCAGCATCCTGACCTATGGCCAATGTTGGAAGCCTTTGGAGATAATCAAGGTGATGTTGCTTGGTTAATTAATCAAAAAGCAATTCAGTCAAAAATCGGAGAGAGTTTACCCTTTGAATATACTCTTAAAGGTATTGAACCTGGAAAAGTTGATCGTGAAATGGCCGCCATTGAAGCGATATGGAATAATGCACCTGATATTGAAATCTTAGATGCTTTAGCTTTACCTAATGGTGATATACCATATCGAATGAAAGAACTACGAGAATTATATGAGGCTGGTTATAGCTACACTTTCGATGAGGTATATAATTCATACGTTTTAGTAAAACCTTAATGAATAAAGGTGTATTTTTATGAAAATTCCAGACGATAAAAGAATAGATAACCCACTTCAAGAAATGGATAAACTTGCAAAAGCTTATCTAGATCTAGAACGCTGGGGGTTTAGAGAAAGCACACGTTTTCAATCAACTTCACCAAAGATTATCTATGATTCCAACTATTGTCGAGTGAACTTTTTTTGGGAGGGTTGGGATTATAATTTAGGATATTCAATGGGAATTCTGTATGGAAGATTGCACGCGCCAGATGATGAAATATCTATGGAGTGGCAAGGAAGAGAATGCCGCTGTTGGCATCATATTGAGCCAGCACTCCATTTCTTAGATGGAACAAGTCCACAATATGCAGCAAAAAATTTTTTTCGGTCTCAGGTCATACATAATTTCCGGCTATCTGAATTGGGACAAAGTCTAGCTAAAAAACATCGTCAACCAGAATGGCTAATACGAGCACATGCTTCTATCTGGAAACAGTATGGCCAACGACTTTTTGATTTATTCGATCTTCGTCATCCTGAGCTATGGGAAGAATACCAAACATTTATTAAGGCTGTCTTCAAAATAAAAGGGTTGAACCCTCATATCAAGCCCCCACAAGACCAAATTTGTTAATCAAGTAAATTACCATCAGGAAAATTCCATGTTCAAAAACCAAAGATTAAAGATATTTGCTTTGTTTCTGGCGTCTATATTACTTGCTTGGTTATATTTCCAAATATCTTCCCCTGCTACTCCTACGATAATCATTATTATCAGCGCTGGGCTTGCAGTCGCTTTTATTATTCCCAAGCACTGGGAAGCTTACCAACAAGCAGAATGCACTCGCGAAAAAATGACCCGCAACTTGATTCTCGATTTACTCGGCCTGCTGCTCACAATGGGAGCAGCAATGTATGCAGGCAGGTTGGCAGGGGGATATTTCGGTATCCATGCCGGATTTTGGATAGGTCTACTTGCAGGCTTTGTAGGTGGATTTTTAGCGGCCTGGATGGTCAGGTCTGTGTGGGGAAAATTGGTTAGCGGTTTGGCATAATATTTTTGCAGCGAACGTGACAGTCACCTGGCAGGTGACTGTCACGTTTTTAACTTCAGCCTTCCTCGAGGGAACAATCGCGTTTTTATGGAAGTCCCTGTTGAATTCGCAGTGGGAAAAATGTATAGTATAGATAGTCCCCTCCAAATAGAAAAGGAAAATACTATGAAAACCAAAAGGAAACTAGGGCGTTTCGTTGTTGTCGGCCTGCTTTTGGCCGTGCTGATTGCCTCCCTCCCGGCCTTCGCTTCGGCCAGGTCGCAAACCAGCCTGGATCCCGGCATGCAGTTCTACGTTCCCAAGGTCAACCACGGCGCGATCGAACAGATCGCTGACCTGACTTCCGGCAAGGATAAGGCGGATGCCGACCTTATCCGAGAGATGATCGGGACACCTCAAATTGCTCTTAGCTGTCAAAGGAACTTCATTGGAGGCTCTAATTCATCTGGCTATTACGACGGGGATGCGTCAGTCTGAACTCCTGGCTTTGAAGTGGTCTGACGTTGATTGGGATCGGAATACTATTACAGTACAGCGTCAATTAAGGAGAAATTACGAAGATCATAATTACTTCTCCTCATTGAAAACACAGGCTGGTAAACGCACGATTTCACTTGGAACCAACACGATCCAGAAACTAATAGAACATCACAAAAGCCAAAAAAATGAAATAGAAAGAATGGGAAATCAGTGGGTGGATAATAACCTTCTTTTTCCATCAATGATTGGAACACCATTGAACCAGCGGAACCTTCTCAGAAGTTTTAAAAAAATACTTCATAAATCTGGCTTGCGTGAGATCCGTTTTCATGACCTCCGACATACTGCTGCTTCATTGATGTTAAGTCACGGGATTCCCCCACTAATTGTTTCAAAACGTTTGGGTCACTCCAAAGTCAGCATAACCTTGGATACATACGGTCATCTATTACCTGGGATGCAGCAAGAAACTGCCGATTTTATCGATGGTTTAGTCACTCCATTGGAGTTGAAATTGCACACGAATTGCACACGAAAAACTGAAAATGAGGAAAACTGCGAAATTACCCCCAATATAAAGGGGGTCGCTGATTAGCGACCCCTATATATGGTCGGGGCGAGAGGATTTGAACCTCCGACCTCTTGCACCCCATGCAAGCGCGCTAGCCGGGCTGCGCCACGCCCCGATTGGCAGGGCGTATTATAGTCGCAATTGGGGATTCGTGCAACACAGGAAACCGGTAGTCAAATTTTCCCTGTTGAATTTCACTTCATTCTGACATATGATGATATTGAACGGTTTCAAGTTTTCATACTAAGGAGACTGACAATGTCACGCAAAACCCTTACCCAATTTATCGTTATCATCATTCTCCTGACGGCTTCCTTCGCAAATGTCGGGAGCGCCCAGGCGTGGTCTGGCTGCGGGAACACCTACGTGATCCAATGGGGCGATACGATCAGTGCGGTCGCCGCACGCTGCGGTACCAACGTCTCGGCCTTGTTGGCTGCCAACCCCTGGACGAATGGGTATCTGTATGCCGGTCAGGTTCTGGCAATCCCTGATGGCAACTACTGTAACTGTCCACAGAATGTTGGTTACACCAACACGTATGTTGTGCAACCCGGCGATATATTCTCTGATATTGCGCAGCGTTATGGCGTCAGCACAAGCCAGTTGTGGGCTGCCAACCCGGGCGTCTGGGACATCAACCGCATCTATGCCGGGCAGGTGCTCAATGTACCATCTTCATCATCTTCCATCCTCTTCATCCTGGTTTGTGGTTAATTCAACTACAACGACTTCGACGACAGCGGAGCCCCTGGTTCAGCGCTCCTATGGCAGTGTTCTGCCCGGAACACAAACCGGGAGCGTCAAATTAACCAACATCGCCAATGGCCAAGTCTACGTATCCCTGCAGGGCACAACCACTGACGGAGCTTCGGTCATCAACGAATATCCGGTAGAGGGGACGATGAAAGTCAATGTCCCCTCCGGTTGGTACATCTATGTAGCCTGGGTTGGCGGCAAGGAATTCAGCGGTCAATTCCAGTTGCATGGAGATGAGAATCTGAGTATGGTGTTTTATCCCAATAAAGTCGTCGTCAAGTAATAATAAACCACAGAGAAAAAACAGGGCAGCTCACGGATGGCTGCCCTGTTTTTGGATTAACTCTCGCTGCTGGAGACCTGTTTGGCTGGTTTGCGGCGTATCAGCTTGAAAAACAGCCAGATGATCAGAGCAGGCGGAGCTAAGATGGGTAGCACGGCTACGAACACCCAAATGGCGAATTCGACAATGCCTTGATAAGCTTTTACCAGCGTTTCGGTGGCATCTTTCAAGGTCGCGCTGGGGGACCAGGGTTGGGGCGTGGGAACGGGAGCAGGCTCGATTTCAGGCAGTTGCGGTGAGATGGTGATTGTGATGGTCGAGAAGGCGGCCCGGTCCGACAGATACTTCATGCGGCCCTTGACTTCTTCGATCTGGGCCTCGATCTGGGCCAGTTCCTGGTTGATGCGCAGGGCTTCGTCCACGGTTTTGGCATCCTCCAGGAAAGTCTGGATGCGTGCCTGCGTGGCTTCGAGATTGGTCAGGCGGGATTGCAAGTCTACGAACTGGTCGGTGACATCCTCGCCAGATGCATTTTCATCCGTCACTCTTAGAGCCAATCCGCGCACGCGTCGCATCGTCACCTCGAACTGGTCAACCGGGATACCGAGCGTGATACTGGCATATTTGTAGTTCTCTTTGTCGTATTCCTGGTACCAGACCCGCGAACTGACGATGTAGCCGCCCGCATCACTGACGACCTGCGTCAGGCGGTCGATGGCGGTATCGCTGTCTTCGACCAGCACGCTGACTTCCGCGCTTTTGATGATTTTGCGATCAATGGACGCGGCCTGTCCGGGAGCATTTCCGACATCCGGCACGGTCTGGTAGGTGACACCAGCGGTAGGTATGGAAACCGCAGATTTTTCGGCTTCCCCTGCGCCAGCGAAGCCAAAGTCATTGGCGGGTTCAGCGCGGTTCTCTTGTGCAAATACTTCTGGCGCGGCTGGTTCTTCGGGGGCAACAGGCATGGCTGTTGCAGCGGCTGCGCCACAGGCAGTCAGGACTGTCAGTGCGGCGACAATCAAAGCAAGGGATGCGAACAATTTGGTTTTCATGGTTCTCCTCCGGGTGATAGGGTTTCGGCGTTATTGGGATGACGCCGGGGAGGAGGGTTTTGTTCCCCGCTAGTTTGAGATCAATACCACAAAGACACTAAGGCGCAGAGACTCGAAGCTTTTTTCTTTCGTGTCTTCGATCCTTTGTGCCTTCGTGGTAATTAAATCCACTCGGATTCGACCGTTCTTTCGTTTTCCACATTGCCAGTATTCGAAGTGGTCTTGGGCTCCAGCATCATGATCCAGACTTCTTCGTCAGCGACAGGCATGTGTTCCACCCCTTTGGGGATGACCACAAATTCGCCCTCGCGGATGGTCAGGTCCTGGTCGCGCAGTTTGATGGTCAGCGTGCCTTTGACCACGAAAAATAACTCGTCTTCGTTCTCGTGGTGATGCCAAACAAACTCCCCCTGTACCCTGGCAAGTTTAACGTGGGAATCGTTGAGTTCACCAACGATTTTGGGACTCCATTGTCTCGATCGAACAAGTTTGAATTTTTCGTTCAGGTTGATTACTTGTGTCATGATTTTCATCCTGAATCCGCAAACCAATCCGCATTGACCTGGATACTGCCATCCGGCTTGACAATCGCCAGGCCGCGCCCATCTTCCGCGCGCCAGACAGTCGAACCGTCCAGCCACTGGTTGACAAACAGCCAACTGCTCATGGGCTGTTCATCAGTGGAGCCAATTTCAGAAGCTGCGTCCAGCACGAACTCATACGGCGGCGCAAAAGGCAATTCCAATTCGCGGCAGATCGTCGCAGCGCTTTGACCGATCAAGGCCATCAGTTCATCTTCCAGTTCCACTTCCCAGCCATCGCCAACCGGCTCGGTGCGCAGTTTAGGACGGCAATCGGAACAAGCCCACAGGCCATCTTCGTCGATGGTCAGCTTGGGCTGTTTGGTATCAGCGGGTTCGGGCAGTTCGTGCTCGAAACGCCCACAAAAGTCACAGAATTTTTCTTCGTTCATAGTTGGAGTATTTTAACCGCAAAGCACGCCAAGATCGCTAAGTTTTTTAAAGATTTTCTTCGCGGACTTTGCGCTCTTTGCGGTTCAATCGCTTTTGCCTTTTGCAATCTTCTTTTGCAAATGCTCCGGCCACTGCGAAATATCTTCGGACGGATAAATCTCGATCTCCGGGCCGTTCTGGTTAAGCAGTTCACGCGTCCGCACACCCAGGATTTGTTTGGCGCACTCGATGCCGGATTGGGTCACACCCGCCACGCCATGACTGGTGGTGCTGGCGCCGACCATGTACAACCCCTCGATCTCAGACTTGACCGGGAAAGCCCACGGCCCAACCTGTTTGGGCGATTTGGAGATGCCGTACAGGTTGCCGCGTGTGGCATTGAGATAATGCACGTTGGTCAGCGGCGTGCCTAAATCCCAGAAAACGATGTGCTTGCTCAGGCCGGGCACGCGCTTGTCGAGGCCCTTGAACAGTCGCCAGGCCAGGTCTTCTTTCATGGCGGCGTAGTCGGCGGGGCGCTGGCCGAATTTGGTATGCGCCCATTTCTCGAAGGCTTCGTAGCCCACGAACACGAACGACTCACAGGTGTGATGTCCCGGGCCTGCCCCGCTGGCATTGTCAGCGGGGTGCATTTCGAGGGGTCTTTGAGCGTGGTCACGGTCAGGAACTGCATCGGCGGGGTATCGGCTTTCAGGGCGTGGTCGGTCAGGCCGAGCGCATACAGTTCGTCCACGTCAACCTGTCCTGAGCCTGTCGAAGGATCGTAGTACCAGAAATTGCCCGAGTTCGAGCCCGGCACCGCGCAAATCCATGTCGGTGGCGAAGAACAGGCTCAGGGCCGAGACCGAGTAGGTCACGCCGTCGAGCTTGCGGCGCAGTTTGGGGCTGAGATGCTCCCGTCCGACCAGTTTACCGAGAGTCACTTCGGGGTCGGCGTTCGAGATGACATAACGGGAGCGGGCCTCGGTCCCGTCGGCGAGGCGCACACCGATCGCCCGTCCGTCCTCGATCAAAATCTTGTCCACCGATGTGCTCAGGCGCAGTTCCCCGCCTGCATCCTTTAATGCGCGTGTAAAAGCGCGCGGCAGGGCAAAGGCGCCGCCAAGCGGATAGTAGCCGCCGTCGAGATAATGATGGGTGATGCCGGCCTGGAAAAAGGCCGAGACCTGCGACGGGGGCAGGCCGTGGTCGCCCGCCTGGCCGGACAGGACACCCTTGAGCACGGGATCGCTGAGATGGGCATCCAGCAGGTCCTGACCGGTGGCACGTGCCCAGCGCAGCAAACCGGACGCCGTGCCTGCTCCCCTTATGGCATCCTTGACCCCGCTGATACGACCGAGCCTGCGCAACGCCCTCGGTGAGCAGGAAGACGATCTTTGAAGTAGCGGTCGATGCCCTCGGCTTCGTGCGGGAAGCGGCTTTTGAGCATGTCGATCAGGGCTTCACGGCCTTTGGGGAAGTCGAAGCGCTCCTCGCCGATGAAGATGTGGTCGTAGCCTTCGGGGTTGAGTTCCACAAAGGACAGGTCTTTGGAGACGCCCAGTCCCTGATAGATGCGGCGCAGTGACCCGCCCGGCTGGATGCCGCCGATGTAATGCACGCCGGGGCTGAACTTGTAGCCCTGCAGGGTGAAGGAGTGCGTCCAGCCGCCGGGGACTTCGTGCTGCTCGCAGACCAGCACTTTCAGCCCGGCCTGGGCCAGCGGCACGGCGGCGGTCAACCCGCCTGCACCGGAGCCGATGATGATGGCGTCGTAGTCTGTCATGGGGATTTCCTTTCGTTGAACCGCTAATACACACTAAGAGCGCGAAGATTTTTTGGACACTGATTTCACGGAGTTACACGGATTTTTAAACTTTATTTGTTCGTTTTGTCAGTAGTAGTGTACTTTACACCCGCAGTGAACAAGTAACCTTCATGAAGTTGCCCGGCTATATCAGGGAGCAATCTTTTAATGTTCGGTTTATAAGCGTCACGCCACAACTTCTCTAACATCGTACGCGCATCTTCATTAATGTGAAGTTTGATCATTCTTCGTCAATTAGGAGCATCGCAACATCACTACTATGCTCTGTTATCGCGAAGAAAAATTCATCGTTATCTTCTTGTTTGGATTTCATGTACTCTTCAACATACTCCTCTAACTCATATTCGAATAGCGCCTGCACAAGTGGACCGTCATCAAGCAATGCCTTTTTGAGATTTCTTTCGATGTTTTTTTTGCTCATGATCTATCTTCCTATCAATTCAATTGTGAGTTAAAACCTGACAGGTCTTCCGGGGAGGTTTCTCTATCAAATTGGCTGTGTGGACAAAACGTAGGGTGGCAAGGCTCTGCTGAGACCTGTCAGGTTTGGTTACAATCCACCTGCACCGGAGCCGATGATGATGGCGTCGTAGTCTGTATTCATATCTACTGTTTCATCTCCAGGTAAGGTGAAATTTCACTCCAATTGATATCTTCAATCATTTTTGGGATAGTAATAAGTTGTTGAGTGTTTTGCCAAATCTTCCAATTATTTGAAATTGCCCCCCTTGCAGAGCTTAGCAAAGTTTCGGGTTTCGAATGAATTACAATTATTTTGTGTTGCATTCCAGCATATAGCCACTCAGCAATCTGAGTGTTGATGCCCTTATCATGAAAGCTATATCCACTGACAACCAATGAGTTCGTTCTTCCTAGAGAATTATGAAATTGACAATAAAGATCTGCAAAGATACTCTGAGTATAGCCAAGCATTTTATTGAATGTGCCTGCTAGAAATACAGGTCTACGACCAGCCGGCCGTAGAATTTGACCTTGATTATCTCTTACACTGTCAATCTCCCAACCTCGAGGAGGTATTATTACTCTTTCTTCCCCATTTTCGTTTTGAATCTTGAACCAGCTTATTGAACCATGAAATTTTAAAAAGTGAACTTTATTTTTTTCATTCAAAAACAAACTTTAATCCCAAAATCGAGAATTCATTTTATGGATTGACCAAATCCATCGACAACCTCAATTTTCTTATCAACAAGATTTTTCTCTAAATATTGCTCTAGTAAAGTATCGTGATTTAAAGTGCATATATCGACATGAGAAAAGGATTTCATCAAAACATGCATCAAAAATTGGAGATAGATAATCAATTTTCTCTGGTGAATTTTACTAAAGAATGCCATACTATATCATAAATATAGTTACATACCTCATTAATAAGTTCAGATAATGTCCAATTTTCTCTTATTCTTATTTTCATCTGGAATTTGAGTATTTGGTTCAATTTCGATGGGAATATCTCATCAATTAGCGCGTTTAGCAGCAGGATTGTCATATTCTCCATTCTCGTATCTCTTATTTGCGCAGCAAGATAATAAATATCCTCGATAATTTGTTTCTCGTATATTTTTATAATAAAAATCGACTTCTCTTTTTATCTTTTTATAAAAGTTTTTATCTCTTGGAACATATTCATCAGGTCAAATAATTGGTCAGACGGTTCTTCATTGAGATAATAAATTCCATCTGATTTCGATAGATTACATCCCCCCCAGAAAGAATTTGTTTGGGTTACATCTACTTGTTTTTGGGTAATCTCTGCTGGAATGTGAGATTCCAGCGCCAAGGAGAAAAAGTAATCTTGAGTTAGTTGACATCGTACTCTATATTTTATTTGCTGTGTAATTATTGGTTTATAGAATTATATGTTAAAAACAAAAGCCCGGATGTAAAAATCCGGGCAAAAAACTCCGTGTCTCTGTGTCTCCGTGGTGAAACTTACGTCTTCGACAACTTAATCGTCACATCCGTGGGCAGTGCCAGTTTGGCTTCGATCTCGACCGCCTTGATAATGCCCACCGGCACGGGACAGGCGGCGTGGGTGCAATATTTATGTCCCGCCTCGTGGATGGTGGGCATGGCACGCCTGAATGAAATTTCGTTGTAGGGACTGACCTCGGTCAACTCTGCGGCCATCTTCTGCATGGCAGGGCATTCGCTGGTGATGTTCAGCTTGACAACCTTCCCATCCATGGTGGCTTCGACTTCGGTGTTGTATCCGCAGTTGCCCGCGAAAATTTCTGCTTTGGCCATGTTCATACTCCTAAAGTGAATTGTGTTGCGCTCATATCCTTCGCACTGTGATATTCGCAATTATTATTTTGATGCAAAACTGTGAAAATTGTTTCATTCGCAGAATTCGCGTTTCGAACTGCTGTATTCTATCAAACTTTCAATTTGACATCCTGTTGTACAAGCCAAAAGGCCGCTGCGAGAAGTAACAACCCACTGGCATCGAAGGCAATGAACCGCATAATGGATGTGCGCAGCAGGGTATGTCCCTGTGGCAAAGTGACCCATATAAAACTCTCCCCCACCAGGCCGACGAACTGCATCGTCAGCGCCATTCCCAACGCAAGACGAAATTTGCGCGGATGCCAGAGCGCAGCCAGATATGGGACATTCCACATTACGAACAGGATACCAGTTCCACGTACTGCGGCTGCTCCAGGAACGCCGGTCAGTTCGAAGCCAGGAACGAAGCGTTCCGGCCACAGGATGAAGACCAACGCGGCCTGCAAGTTCCAGGCTGTGACAATAGCCAATCAGAAAACGAGCAAACCAGAGACGAGAATTTTCGGTCACTCCGCCATCTCATCCAACAATTTCAATAACTTCTCCCCAATGGCTGCGCGGCTGAAATGCTCTTCCAGATAGGCGCGTCCTTTCAGGCCCATCTCCCGCGCCTTTTCCTTATCCGCCGCCAACGCACGGATCGCCTCCGCCAGTGCAGACGGATTCCCCGGCTCGGCAAAAATCCCGCAGCCCGCCGCCTCGACCACTTCGCGGATCACGCCGTCAATCGCCAGCGCCACCGGGCGTCCCGCCGCCATGTAATCGAAAACCTTGTTCGGGTAAGTCGTCTTGTATTCCTCCAGCGGCTTCAGGATCGCAATGCAGGCGTCCGCTGCGGCCAACGCGCCCGGCATCTCCGACTTCGGCACCGATGGGGCAAAGGTCACGTTGGTCAATCCCATCGCGTCCGCTTGCGCCTGCAAATTGGCCTTCTCCTTGCCATCGCCCAGCAGCACGATCTGGATATTCGTGCCTTCCAACAACTTCGCCGCCGCCAGCACCACGCCCAGGTCATTTGACATGCCGTGCGCTCCAGCGTAGAGAGCGACAAATTTATCGGTCAGCAGGTATCGGGTCCGGAAAGATGCGCCCTCGTCAGACGGATCGAACATGGACGGGTCGGCGCCGTTTGGAATCAACTCCACCCGCTTCGCCCCTCTCGCCTCCACATGCTCCCGGAACCCCGGGCTGTTGACCATCACCCGGTCAGCGTGACGGTACAAGAAGCGCTCCAGCCATTCCGTCGCACGGATCAAAACGGGGTTGGTCAGCACACCCACAGCAATAGCGAACTTCGGCCACAGGTCTCGCACTTCGAACAGGAACTTCGCGCCTTTCAGCCGCGCCAGCGCCCAGGCCGTCACACCCTGGAAAATGGGTGGCGACGTGCCCCATACCAGGTCCACGTTTTTGACGCCCAGTCCCAGCCAGAAGGATGAAGCCATGAACGAGAAAAACGCGATGACACGGTGTGCAAAGGATTTATGGTGAGCAGAGTAGACGGAGGCTCTCAAGATTGTGATTTCGCCGTCACCCTGGCCCCTCCTCCGCACTCCCCCCATTTGCTTCGCAAATGGGGGGAGTGCCCCGCAGGGGCGAGGGGGGCTCCCCGTAATATAGCTCACCGGGCTGGCAATCACTGTCACTCGATGCCCGTGCGCAGACAACAGGCGCGCAAACTCATGGTGACGCGTGCCACCGGGCTCGTCGAGGGAAGCAAAAGCTTGATGGATAATGAGGATATGCATATTGGACGATGGACGGCAGACGATGGACAATAGAGACTAGAAACAGTCTACGGGCCATCGTCCATGGTCTACTTCGGACGTTCTACCACAAGGATCGGATCGTCTGGCCAACCAGCGTCGATGGAATTGACGACCAATTCCGCTACGTCAGCAGGATACACGTTTTCGTGCTCCGGCAACTCCGCCAGCGACATCCAGATAGGGATGTAGACTCCCTGAGTCGGGTCATCGGGATCGGAATCTGTGTATTCTTCGCCTGTACCGCTGCCAAACTCACCACTGACGCGTTCCACCAGGAAATAATGTTGTGTACTCAATCCAAAATGGATTTCCGCCAACTTGCTCTTGACGGTTACGCGCAGTCCAGTTTCTTCATCCATTTCGCGGATGACGGCCTCCGGTATGGTCTCTCCATCATCGACACCGCCGCCGGGAAACACAAAGTAATGCCTGCCATCGCGGTAACGCTCGATCAACGCGACTTTGCCATCTTCGATCAAGACAGCCCCTGCCCTAACTCTCATGAGGAAAAATAAACTCCGTTGTGAATTTCATCGTCTGATCAGATTGTACTTCGAAAGCCAGCGAAAGCGCCGGTATTTTCGTCCCGTAAGTTGGCGAGAACCAGCCTTCGAAGGGCTGGGCATCACGCTCGCCGTAAACCACTTTGCCTGCGCGGATGAGAGAGAGTAGAGAATGGAGATTAGAGAGTTGTGGCTCGGTCTGCAAAACAAGGACAACTTTACCCTGTGGAGAATTCAAACTGATCTCTACTCCCTGTTCTCTGTTCTCTACCTTCCACTCCCAATCCGGCAACAACCAGTGTAAGCGATAGGTATGTGGTTCATCCGAAATCAGTTTATCTTCGATTATCCAGCGTTCGTCAACGTAGACCGTAACTGTACGTTCGTGGCGCACGCCGGGATAACCGTTATGATACGCCACCACCTGTCCGAGCACGGACTCGTCAATCGGGACCACGCTCTTCGAGTAAGCCGGGAACCAGTCCAACGTCATGAAGCGACCACCACGCGTCATCTGGTCGCGGCCATCTACCGTCACGGTGTTGTGGACACGACTGGTCACGAGTGGGTTATCCCAGGGCGGGTCAGCGTTGTAGAGATAGGTGCCAGCGTCCTGGGCTACGTTCAGGCCACGCCACCACAGGTCGAGATGTAACTGGTCCATGTGACCCAGGCGCGAGGGGAATTGCGTCGCTCGCAGGTAAGCCCAGGAATCAGGTCCACGCAGATGATCAGCAAGATACAGGCTCGATTCGTACGCTTTCTCGTGCTCGTCCAATCCCAGCCATAGCGACATCTCATCCCACACGCCGCCGGGCATCTGGAAGCGCAGGAAAGCTCGCGCCGCAGCCTGCACCGTCGGGCGGAAGTCGTTAAACGGAGTCATGGCCAGGGGCAGGATTAATGCGCCATCATTGGCACCCAGATTAGGGGTCCGGCCTGAAGCGGGGTCAAGCAGCGAGAACAGCCAGTGCGTCGCCCGTCCCAACGATTGCTGCGTCAGGCGCGGCCAGTCTACATCCTTGATCGCATCCACCCACAACGCCGATTGCAGCATCACACGGTGATAGTTGGTGCTGTGCTGGATGTACTCCCCATAGCTGCTGATCTGATGTCTAAAGGCCCAGTTGAGCCAACGCCAGCCGAGCGCGCGCCATTTGGGCGCATCGGGATGATCTGGCAAGGCCAGCCCGGCGGTGTAAAGGCCGGCGGCTTCGGTGACGAGATGATTGTTGTTCTGCGCGCGCGCATAGACAAGCGTGGGCGGGATGCGGGCAGCGTGCGAGGCCATGGAATCCGCAATGTGCGCGCGTCTTTCTACGCTCGAAGCTGCCGCCGTTTCGAAAACCTGACCGGCCCAGACGAGCGCCATCAACCGGATGGCGACTTCCTGCCCGTTCATCCAGTGTGGACCCAGGTTGGGGGGATTGGCGCCGCTGAACTGCTCGAAATATTTCCAGAAGGCTTCGGCATAGGCTTCATTTTGGTTCAGGTAATAGGCACGACCGAGGGTGTAGGCCCAACCGAAGCGGGCAGGTTCCCAGATGAATTTGATATCGCGAATTGGAAATTGGGAATCAGGAATTGAGACTTTTTGAGTTTCGTAGGCTGTCCAGTGATGCAGGGTCTGGCCGAATGTGAGTTTGAGCTTGACCGGTTCACCGCCAAACATACGAAATTTGCCCGCGACAATCTCATCCGCTTGGGCAAGGAGGGCGCGTTGTCCATCTTCACTAAGCGTTTGGACAAGTTGATCGCGGTCAGGAAGAGAGAAAAAGATTCGTAGAAAGTTGACAATTGGTCTCTACTCTTCTACTCCCTACTCTCCTGTAATGTCCCGTCTTCAACCCAAGTCTGTACAAAGCAAACAAGGCTGCCTGAGTAAGTCCTACCTGTTGTAGATATTTGAAAGCGATGTCTATCCTTGAAGGAGCCATGACTCAGGGATTACGCTCCATATATGCCAGAGCGAAGAAAAGCGCGGAGATATGCAGAGCCTGCGGCAGACCGCCTTCTTTAGCCAACGAAATGAACTCATCAAACGGCATCAAAGAAACATCGATTTCTTCAGTTTCATCCAGATCTTGCTGGCCCACCAGTTCAGCATCCAGCGCCAGGAAGGAATAGGTCAGGTTGTTGTGAGTGGCCGGGTTGGGATAAGTCTTTCCAACTTCGATAATTTTTGGCTCGTATAACCTGTCTCTTCCAGCAGTTCTCGCTGTGCCGTCTGGAGAGGGCTTTCATCTTCGGCATCCATCACACCCGCAGGAATTTCCAACATGACTTTCCCCGCGCCGTGGCGATATTGTTTGACCAGGATGACTTCTCGTTTTTTTGTCAGCGCGATGATATTCACCCACGTTCCGGTTTCGATGACATATGGCTCAAAAATATTCCCATTCGGGATTTCGCACTGATCGATCCGCAGGGCCATCCCATTCGCTCTGTAGAGATACTTCGAACTTAAAATCTTCCAGGGGGTGAGTGACATATCGTTATGCATCCTCCGCTTCGATGACTTGTCTTGTTGTGCGGTTCAATTCATCCAGAGATTGGCTTTTGGCCATTTCCAAGCGTGCGAATCGTTTGGAGAATTGCGTCATGGCGTAGTTGATGAAGTCATCTTCCACCAGCCCAAAAGGGACGACTTCATAGGCGGCGAAGGCATCCCCAATCACACCGATGGCAAACGGCAACAGGCTATTCATTTGTGATTTCGAGCATTTCCCATAAATCGGGGTGTTCGGCTACGAGTCGAGAGAGCAAATAAACGCCATAGGCAATGTGTCGCGATTCATCCTGCTTAAGCAGGGAAATGCCTTTGCGCAAACCGGGCATCAGGTCATTGCGTTCGAGCATGGTAAAGAAGGCGTGATAGCCAGTCTCCGCCAGGACGCCTTCGACAACCATATTGTAGGTCACCGAAGCGCGAATTTGGGCGGCAGGGCTGGGGTCCGCTTTCAGGTTGAGCAGGGCTTCAGGGAGGGCGGTGTAGAAGAGCTGGCTGTAATTTTCAGTGTGATAGTGCGTCAAATCACCCCCTCCCCCGACTTCGTCCGGAGAGGGGAGCGCAACTTCGTCCAGGAAGCGGCGGAAGAAATCGGTGTGTTTGGCTTCTTCGAAGAGGAAGGTTGTCAGGAACATTTCTTCTTCGAGGCGGCCTTCGCGGGCGATGACTTCGATCAACGGAAGCAGGTCGAGGGTCACGGCTTCTTCACCCGCCACGAACATCGCCAACAGTCGCCAGATCAAGTCTTTCTCATCATCCTTGAGAGTTGCCCAATCCGCTTTATCTTTGGAAAAATCAATATCAGTGGGATTCCAGATGCCGAGTTTCTTGGCCTTTTCGTACAGGCGCATGGGCGGGGCGTTGCGGTCCAGTCCGCGGGTAGTGGTAGCGAAAGATTGGTGAGGCATCTTCTATCCTTTGGAAATGGATTGTTTGAATTTATCAATGACAGGTTTGATGGGGGGACTGAGATCATCAGGAATATCGGCCGAAACAAACCAGTGCCATTTTGTGTGTTCGCCGTTGAGATGAATGTCGCCGGTCGCATCATGGCCGAGATATACGATGGTGACATTATAAACTTCATCGCCGTTGGGATATTTGTAATACAACTCCGGGCCGGAGAAAATATCAAAAAGTGACATCTCGCCAACTAGCAAGCCCGTTTCTTCGAGCGCTTCGCGACGGGCAGCATCCTCGACCACTTCTCCCAGTTCCACCGCCCCACCGGGCGGACCCCAGCAGCCGCTGTCTGAGCGTTTCATCAACAGTAAGCGGTTTCGGTCATCTACAATGAGAATTGCCGCACCGACCATAAGGACAGGCGCGTGACCAATGTATTTTCGAAGTGACTGGATGTAATCCACGACCGGGCTATGTTAGTTTGTGAAGATAAGTCTGTTGCCAACTTCACCATTAAGGCTGAAGGTTGTTCAGCAAATCAATCGAGCTTCGAACGATTTCAAGCCTGACCCAGGCCGCGATGAAACTGAGGCCTAAAGCAATATCGACCCCAGTGATTAAGTACACGGACCTGCCGCTCAAGCCTGTTACCAAACCCAGAGCTAACGTGGCGAGGACTGAAATGATAAATATTCCGCCCAAGAAAGTTACATTCCAACGCCTTGATTTCTGGCGGATTTCCAACAGGGACAAATAGTTTTGAATACGTTCTGAGATTTCCATGTGACACCTCTTTTGCATTTGCCACGGTCAATCATTAAAAGACAAACAAATGTTACCCGATCATAACTCAATTCTCTTGCCAGAATTTCTCAGCGACTCGACCGCCGCAAAACTAGTCTGAGATTTCCATAGGTTACCTCTTTTCAAACCAAATGTTCACTTGAACTAAATCCGTTTGACCGGGAATTCAAACACGGATTTTGGTCATTCCATATTTGAGTGAACTCCTCAAGTGGACGAAAACCCATCGCCAAATAAAATGCTCTCGTTCTGACATAGTTTTTATCTGGATTGGACGGCCCTAAAGTCTTGACCTGGAAGTATTCCACACCCGTTCCTTTGGCATAAACTTCGGCTTGCTCCATCAAAGTCCGCCCAATACCTTTACGGTGTTGATCTGGCATAATTCCCATCACATATACTTCTGTTGAGTAAGGGGTGTGTTGTTTCAACGTGATGAAGCCGATGGGACTTCCATTTTCATTTGCGAGGAATGTCGGTCAGGAGATTAATCTCGTCAGCATAATTCTGAATAGCTTCTTCAATTCCAAACCAATCTGGTAAAGAACGAATAATCGTTTCGCAGGTTTTACCCCTTCCTAAGAATGGGCATTCAAGAACAAATTGCTTTTTCATTGAACTGCAAACATTCTACTCGAAAAGGGAAGACACGGTCATTTTGCCCTTGACAAAACCCAAAATCGGCGTATAATTTGAACATGTTCAAAACAAATTCAGAACATATTCAAAGCAAAGGAATTTCTATGACAGCTCCAGAACTTGACCCCAAAAAACGTATCCTCCAGGCTGCGATAGAACTGCTCAACGAGCAGGAGCCTGAAACCATCACCGTGCGCCAGATCGCGGAACGCGCCCAGGTCGGTGTGCGGCTTCGATCAACTACCACTTTCAGACCAAGGACAATTTGCTCAACGAAGCGGTCGGTGGTTCCATGAGCGAAGTCGCTGCTCAATGGCTGGGAGCCAATCAGGAGAGCAGGACAATCCTGTACTCCGCCCTCAGAAATTTGCTCAAGGAAACATCCGCCACTGGTGTGCGCTTCCCTGCTCAACTCAGGGTTTCCATTTCGTTCGAGTTGCAGCATGGAAACTTCTCCGTAGCCCAGATGATCATTCCTATCCTGCGCGAAATATTCGGCATGACCAAAACCGAAAAGGAACTACGCGTGTTGGCTTTCCAACTCATTACACCGCTACAACTCGCATCCATACGCAACGACGCTTTCCACGCCTATGCTGGTATGAATATCTTCAGACGAAGAACAACGAAACTCAACGATTGACATGTTGATCGACAACATTCTCACAACAAAGGAATAAACCATGAAAACCCTAGAAATTACTCTCATGGCTCTCTAGACACTGCTCAATTCTGTCCACAATGATCTGTGGGATGTGGATCCGTTCTTCTGTAGTTAACCGGACAAGACGACAGCATCCGCTTCCACATGCAGATTGGGATTGCCACCGTTATTTTGACCTTCGCCGCCCTGGCAGTCAGCTTCTTACGTGTTACTCGGATGTAAGCCCATTCTGCTAACAAGAAAAGGAGAAACAATGTCTGAACACAAATGCGAAACCTGTCCCATGCGGAAGAAAGCGGAAGCCAGTCCGACGTCGTTGATGTCTCGGTTATGGAAATGGCATACCACCCTGTTGCCCGGGATGGAGAAATACCAACAATCCCTGAAAGCATAAGTAAAAATAATAAGGATTAAACATTTAACTCATCCCGATATTGAGGATAAGTCAGTGTCTTTGATTTACCTGATCAAAGAAATGCATCTTGACGATAAAGCATTTTGAAAGAAAATTCTACTGAGTTCCTTTCAATACCACTTGAAAAGCCACATCATATTGTGCAATAATGAACAGTATAGAATGGGCTTTTAATGTTAACTATGTGATCAGGGAAAAAATGTCTTTTAGTAAAAAAAGGCAGGTCACATGAAAGCGCACAGATATGCAACCGCACTTCTGGTTATAGGTTTACTTATAATTCCAGCAAAGAACAGTCTGGCCCGGCCTCAAGACCCTTCCGGATACCTTTCAGAGAAGTTCGGGTTCTTGAAACAAGTGATCTTGGATTAGTCCACCCAGCCGGACTTGCTTATATTTCCGAAGTCAAATCTATTTATCCTGGCCGAGTTGCGTAATTCGTCTCAGACTAATCTTGGTGTAATTACCCCTTATGTAAGTTTAATCGCTCATTTAATACCAACCTAGGCCCGGTGGAACCGTCCAGCATGGTCTATGACAGCCAGTATGACCGCTTTTTCTTCCTTGATACAACAAACAATGAGTTGGTTGAGATAAAAGGGGAGGAGATGGATACTTAAACCTTTTAGCAAACAATTTTACCCGCTACCCGGTTGGGCAATTAGGCTTGAACAAGCCGCGTGCCATGGCCGTTGATCCACGCACAGGAAACCTGTTTTTCTTAGATAGTCCTACATTGCAGATTATTCAAGTCATCCCGGATATCAACGGCAATATTAACCGTGCACAGGTCATCAAAGGTGGGGCAATTTCTGGAACGAAGTTGAGTAAGACGGGTATAGTCAGTCTAGCATTGAAACCCGATAACGGAAACCTTTACCTCCTCAACTCAACCAAACAAAAAGTATATGAACTGACATCAAATGGTCAGTTGGTGTCCACAATCGATATTTCCAGGGATCGGGTTTATCGAACCCCAAAGCCTGCTCTTTGGCCAGTGGTGATCCAACGGATGCAACCTCGATCAACCATCTATACATTACGGATACTGGCCCAGTACTGGGTCGAGTCGTAGCGAACTGGCCCTGGATACAACTCCCACCTTGCGTGCTTTGCCTAACGCGGCTCAAGCAGTTACTACAGATGTGGCAACGTTAGTTCGCACCACCGATACTCGCTTTGGACACCAAACAGCCCTGATCCCTGTCGCTTGGCCTATATTCCTTCTTCCAACTCGCTCTTGATCACTGACAGCGAAGTCAATGAGATGAGCCGCTATTGGCAAGGTAAAAATATTTTTGAGACATCCTTGTCCGGGGCCGTGTTTCATACATACACCACTTGGCCTGCCTTTTCAGATGAGCCTACAGATATTGCTTACAATCCAACCAATCAACACCTTTTCTTCAGTGACGATAATGCTCTAAACTCTGGGAATTAAATCCCGGCCCTGACAACCTGTATAGCACGTCAGATGACATCGTTACAAAATTCTCGACATCAGCTTTTGGGAGTCAAGACCCGGAGATCACCTATGATACATCACACGGAGATTTGTTCATCGTAGATGGCACGGCGGAAGTTTACCATGTCACTCCAGGGGACAACGGTGTGTTCGATGGCATCGCGCCGACAGGGGATGATCACGTAACCCATTTCGATACAACGGCCTTAATCTCTATGACCCCGAGGGGATCGAGTACAACCCGGATAACGGCCATCTGTTTATCATGGGCAGCCAGTCTGTCATTCCAGAAACCCTGACAGACGGAACTATATTACGTTACATCGACTTTTCCAGTACGAGAGCAAATAAACCGGCAGGCCTAGCCTATGCTCCTTCCAGTACAACACCTAATCAGAAAAATATTTTCGTTGTCGCTCGCGGTGTCGATAATGCTGATAATCCTAATGAAAACGATGGCAAGTTGTACGAAATTTCGTTTGGAACACAAGAGCCACCAACCTATACACCTACACCGGCTACGACTGCAACTTTCACATATACTCCATCTGCAACACCAACTTATTCGCAGACACCAACAACCACCCCAACTGCAACTTTCACTCCTCCCTCACGAAAACACCAACCCTAACGCCAACAACTACACCGACCGTCACTTTTACCCCTACGTCCACGCTAATACCGACCTACACATCAACTCGTACCCCAACAACTACGGCAGTATATCTCCGACAGCAACACCAACTTATACTCAGACACTCCTCCCGACAACCACATCGACCGTCACTTTCACCCCTACATCCACGCTAATACCGACCTACACATCAACTCGTACCCCAACAACTACACCAATACAAACCCTTACCTACACTCCCACAACAATACTGCCATCCAACACTCAGACTCGAACACCGACAGTTGCCCCAGCTAAACCTCACCCGGACTTCCACGCCGATACCCGCGACCTTTACACCCACCCCTACTAGCCCATCTGCTCTCATTACCCTGGACATCCGAGTGGCAGCAAACAACGATGACGCTCGAGGAAGCCCTCAGGCTCCATGTATCGCACTAGTTCCGATCTCGAGTTGGTCTTCGACACTTCCAACCAGGTGGTCGGGATGCGCTTCGTCAACTTGACTATCCCCAAGGGCGCAACCATTGTCAACGCCTGCTGTTCCAGTTCAAAGTGGATGAAACCTCTTCCGAAACAACTTCTCTCACCATCCAGGGCCAGGCCATTGATAATGCGGCCGCATTCGGAACATCAGCCCGGAACATATCTTCCAGATCTCTAACAACAGCAGCGGTCGCTTGGGTTCCTCCGGCATGGACGTCTGTGGGTGCAACAGGCATCGACCAGCGTACACCTTAACCTGTCCCCCATCATTCAAGAAATCGTCAACCGGACTGGTTGGTCACCCGGCAATGCGCTGGTGATGATCATAACCGGCAGCGGCAAACGCGTAGCCGAAGCTTATGATGGCGATCACGCCGGAGGGCCTCTGCTACACATCGAATACTCTATGCAAGTACAACCAACATATACATCTGCGCCGACTTCAACAGCTACAGCGGTATATACCCCAACGGCTATACCGACTTATACGCGGACACTCTCCCCGGCAACTCCAACGATCACATCAACCGCCACATCCACTCCTACATCGCCTATACCAACCAATACATCAACTCGTACCCCAACAGCTACGTCAATACAAACTTTCACCTACACTCCCACAACGACGCCGCCACCTAATACACCAACCCGAACATCAACGGTTGCCCCCACTGCCACCTTCACACCTACTCCTACCAATCTTGCTTCTCCACCACCCTGGAAGTCCGAGTGGCAGCAAACAACGATGACGCTGAGGAAGAACCTCCTCAGGCTCCATGTATCGCACTAGTTCCGATCTCGAGTTGGTCTTCGACACTTCCAACCAGGTGGTCGGGATGCGCTTCGTCAACTTGACTATCCCCAAGGGCGCAACCATTGTCAACGCCTATCTACAGTTCAAAGTGGATGAAACCTCTTCCGAAACAACTTCTCTCACCATCCGCGGGCCAGGCCATTGATAATGCGGCCGCATTCGGAACATCAGCCCGGAACATATCTTCCAGATCTCTTCCAGCAACAGCAGCGGTCGCTTGGGTTCCTCCGGCATGGACATCTGTGGGTGCAACAGGCATCGACCAGCGTACACCTAACCTGTCCCCCATCATTCAAGAAATCGTCAACCGGACTCGTTAGTCGCCCGGCAATGCGCTGGTGATGATCATAACCGGCAGCGGCAAACGCGTAGCCGAAGCCTATGACGGCGATCACGCCGGACACCTCTGCTTTATATTGAATACGTTTTCAGGAATTGATCTAATTTCATACCAGGAAAATGCTCACAGGATTGCGGAAATCCGTCATATATTGATTCAACTCA